>JBHJNQ010000065.1:0-75852 GCA_050330635.1 Acidimicrobiales bacterium
CCCCGCCCCCGCCCCGGCGTCGCAAGGAGCGTGGACCCGAATCTCGTTCCGGGGCTCGCCTCAGGGGCGGGCGGCCAGGGCGCACTCGGCACAGGCCAGGATCTGGGCCCGGTCGACGACGACGTCGACATCGTCGAGGCGAAGGGGGCGGCGGATCGCCCCCAGGGCGGCGTTGGCCCGCAGCACGGCCCCGTGGTCGGCGCTGCCCCCGGTCAGGATCCCGAGGAAGCGGTTGCCCTGTTCGGCCAGCCGGTGGCCGGCGGCGTCGTGGGACCGGACCGACGGGTCGACCATCACCAGTCGGAACACGTCGAGATGGGCGGTGACCACGTCGTAGTAGGAGGCCAGGGCCCGCGCCGGATCGGCGCCCGGGCTGCCTGCGGCGAGCTCGGCTATGACCCGCTCACCGTCGTCGATCAGGGGTTCGACGAGCGCCCCGAGGAGCCCGTCCTTCGAGCCGAAATGGTAGTAGAGGGCGGGCACCGTGACCCCGGCAGCGGCGGCGATCTCCCGCACCGGGGTGGCGGCGAACCCCTGATCGAGGAAGCGGACCATGGCCTCGTGCTCCAGCTTCGTTCGGGTGGCGTTGGGCGCTGGTGGGGAGGAGGGCACGGGGTGAAACGTCCTGCGGTCGGGGCCGGGAGGACCGACGGCCATTGCGTACTTAGCGAACGCTAGCTAGTTTGGACGGAAACGCCAAGAGGAGGTCGTCATGAGCAGCGTCTACAACGTGGTCGAACTGATAGGGACCAGCGACGAGTCCTGGGAGAAGGCGGCTGCCACCGCCGTCGACGAGGCGTCTCGGACACTTCGCGACCTGAGGGTGGCGGAGGTCATCCAGCAGGACCTCGTCATCGAGGACGGCAAGGTCGCCCTGTACCGCACCAAGGTCCGGCTCTCGTTCAAGCACGAGGGGGTGAACGACCGGTGAGTACGCCCGCCGACGGTCAGGTTCACAAGGTCGTCCGCGTCGTCGGCACGTCGACCGAGTCGTGGGAGGCGGCGGCCCAGGCTGC
The DNA here is from genome assembly GCA_050330635.1 of Acidimicrobiales bacterium. Lineage (GTDB taxonomy): Bacteria > Actinomycetota > Acidimicrobiia > Acidimicrobiales > SZUA-35 > CADEDH01. Next base: position 1,017 of record JBHJNQ010000065.1, read on the forward strand.
GGTGGCCGAGGCGTCGACGACGATCCACGATCTCCGCACCGCCGAGGTGATCCAGGCCGACCTGGTAATCGACGGCGCCAGCGTCGTGTACCGGGTGAAGTTGGAGACGTTGTTCCAGCTCGACCGCAGCCGTGTCAGCGACGACGGTGAGACCTACCGGGCCCGTCGCTATCTCGTGGTGGCCAACCAGACGCTGGCCAGCCCGGCCCTCCATCAGCTGCTCGCCGAGCGCGACGACGACGGCCGGTCGGAGTTCCACATCCTCGTCCCAGAGGGGCCCCGGGTCTCCGCCCATCACCTCGTCGATCCCCTCGGCTTCGACGTGTCGATCCCGATGAGCGACCACGACCGGCTCCTCGCCCTGGCGGAGGCCGAGGAGCGCCTCGAGTCGTTCCGCCACGCCTTCGCCCACCTCGGGCCCCGCCTCACCGGCGAGGTCGGCCCGGGAGATCCGATGAGCGCCGCCCGCCGGGTGTTCGAGTACGCCACCTTCGACGAGATCATCGTGTCGACCCTCCCGCCCGGCATGTCGCGGTGGCTGAAGCTCGATCTCCCGTCACGGCTCGAACGGGTGTTCCACGTGCCGGTCATCGCCCTCATCCAGGATAACGGGTCGGGTTGACCGGCCGGGCCCCACGCCGGCCCGCGGCCCAGTAGGTTCGCGTCGGCGGGAACACCGAGGTTGCCGCCCGCCGCTGCGGCGACGACCCTTCGGTGGAGGATGCCCCGATGCTCACATTCCTGATCTGGCTGGTTCTGCTCGTTTTCGCCTGGCCGCTGGCCCTGCTGGCCCTGATCCTCTACCCGCTGGTGTGGCTGTTGGCCCTGCCGTTCCGGATCCTGGGGGTGTCGGTCAAGGCCATCCTCGACCTCTTCGGCGCCCTGCTCAGCCTGCCCGGGCGGGTGCTGCGGGGCCCCAAGGCGCTCCGCCGCAGCCGGGCCTGACGACGCCGGGTCGGGGTGAACGAGAAACCCGCTCCACCGGTGGGGTGCGAGCGGGTTCCAGGAGCGGAGAGGGTGGGATTTGAACCCACGGTCCCCTTGCGAGGACACCTCCTTAGCAGGGAGGCACAATCGACCGTACTCTGTCACCTCTCCAAGGATCCACGAGTGTAGCGGGCGGCCGCCGACCTTGGGACCCCGTTCGCAACGCCGGTGGGGCCTCCGGCCCCTGCCGGTGGCTTGTACCGACGGCCGCTCCGTCAGGTCCACCGACGACGAGCCCCCGGGCGATCGCCCCCTCGTGTCGCACGGCCGGCCGCCGTGGGGCACACTGGCGCCGGTGTTGTCCATCGGCGATGTGAGAGCGGCCGCCGTCCGGCTCGAGGGTCTCGTCGAGCGCACCCCGGTGGTCACCAACCGGGGCCTCAACGCCCTGGCCGGGGCCGAGGTGTTCCTCAAGGCCGAGTGCCTCCAGGTCACGGGTTCGTTCAAGTTCCGGGGCGCCTCCAACGCCGTGGCCCAGCTGAGCCTCGAGGAACGCCACGGCGGCCTCATCACCTACTCGTCGGGCAACCACGCCCAGGCGGTGGCGGCGGCGGCCAAGGCGGCGGGGGCCAGCGCCCTGGTCGTCATGCCCGACGACGCCCCGCTCGAGAAGGTGGCGGCCGTCGACGCCCTGGGGGCCCGCATCGTGCGCTACGACCGCTACCGGGAGAACCGGGTGGCGATCGCCGAGGCCCTGGCCGACTTCGAGGGTCGGGCCATGATCCCCCCCTACGACCACGAGGCGGTGATGGCGGGCCAGGGCACCGTGGCCCTCGAGCTCCTCGACGACCACCCCGACCTCGACGCCCTGTTCGTCCCGGTCGGCGGCGGCGGCCTGCTCGCCGGGTGCGCCACCGTGGCCCACGCCAGGGCGTCGGGCATCAAGGTCTACGGCGTCGAGCCCGAGGCGGGCGACGACCACCGGCGCTCCCGTCGGGCCGGCAAGCGGGTCGACGTCGGTGTCCCCGTCACGATCGCCGACGGCCAGCAGGTGTCGACCCCGGGCCGGTTGACGTGGCCGATCACCAACAAGCTGACCACCCAGTTCGTCACCGTGACCGATGACCAGATCACCGCCGCCATGGCCGCTCTGTTCGAGCGGACCAACCTCCTGGTGGAGCCGAGCGGTGCATCCGCCCTGGCTGCGGTGTTGTCGGCCGCGGCCCCGGTGGCCGGGCTGCGGGTGGGCGTGGTGCTGTCGGGCGGGAATATCGGCTGGCCCCGATTCCGGGAGCTGACCGGCCGATAGAGTTCACTGGTTGTGACCTCCACAGCGCTCGAAGCGCGTGACGATCTGCGCAACGTCGCCATCATCGCCCACGTCGACCACGGCAAGACCACCCTCGTCGACGCCATGCTCCGCCAGTCGGGCGCGTTCCGGCTCAACGAGATCGTCCAGGATCGGATCATGGACTCCGACGACCTGGAGCGGGAGAAGGGCATCACCATCCTGGCCAAGAACACCGCGGTGCGGTGGCACGGGGTCAAGATCAACATCGTCGACACCCCCGGTCACGCCGACTTCGGCGGCGAGGTCGAGCGGGCCCTGACGATGGTCGACGGGGTCCTTCTCCTCGTCGATGCCAGCGAGGGCCCCCTGCCCCAGACCCGTTTCGTGTTGCGCAAGGCCATGGCCGCCCACCTCCCCGTGATCCTCGTCGTGAACAAGGTCGACCGGCCCGATGCCCGGGTGGCAGAGGTGATCGACGAGGTCTACGAGCTGTTCGTAGACCTCGACGCCGAAGACATCGACTTCCCCATCGTCTACACCGTCGCCCGGGAGGGCCGGGCCGCCCTCGACATCGACGATGTGATGGTCGCCGGGGCCGACCTCACCCCCCTGTTCGAGCTCCTGCTCGAGCGCATCCCCGCTCCCACCTACGAGCCGGGCCATCCGCTCCAGGCGTGGGTCACGAACCTCCAGGCCTCCCCCTACGTCGGTCGGATCGCGGTGAGTCGGGTCCGTAACGGCACGATCCGTCGGGGGGCCAACGTCGCCTGGTGCCGGGCCGACGGCACCGTCACGTCGGCCAGGGTCGGATCGCTCTACATCACCGAGAACCTCGACCAGGTCGAGGTCGAGGAGGCCGGACCGGGCGAGATCATCGCCGTCGCCGGTATCGAGGACGTGACGATCGGCGAGACGCTGAGCGATCCCGCCGACCCCCGACCCCTCCCCGTCATCACCGTCGACGAGCCGACGCTGCGGATGACGATCGGGGCCAACACCTCCCCCATGGCCGGCGAGGACGGTCAGAAGGTGACGGCCCGGCTCATCAAGTCGCGGCTCGACAAGGAGCTGGTGGGCAACGTGTCGATCCGGGTCCGCCCCACCGAGCGGGCCGACACCTGGACCGTCGAGGGCCGGGGCGAGCTCCAACTGGCGGTCCTCGTCGAGAACATGCGGCGCGAGGGCTTCGAGCTGACCGTCGGCAAACCCCAGGTCGTCATCCACGAGGTCGACGGCAAGATCCACGAGCCGTTCGAGAACGTCACGATCGACATCCCCGAGGAGCACGTCGGCTCAGTGAGCCGGCTCCTGGGTGAGCGCAAGGCCCAGATGCACGACATGGCCAACCATGGCACCGGCTGGGTCCGTCTCGACTACACGGCCCCGGCCCGGGCCCTCATCGGCTTCGGCACCGAGTTCCTGACCGAGACCCGCGGCACCGGGCTCATGTCGCACGTGTTCGACAGCTACCAGCCGTGGGCCGGTGAGCTGCGGAGCCGGGCCAGCGGCAGCGTCGTGGCCGACCGGACCGGCACCGTCACCGGCTACGCCATCGTGGCCCTCCAGGAGCGGTCGTCGTTGTTCGTCGCCCCCGGCGACCCGGTCTACGAGGGAATGGTCGTGGGTATCAATCCCCGGGCCGAGGACATGGACGTCAACATCTGCCGGGAGAAGAAGCAGACCAACGTGCGGGCCGCGGCCTCCGACGACACCGTGCGGCTGACCCCGCCGATCCTGCTGTCGCTCGAACAGGCCCTCGAGTTCATCGCCGAGGACGAGTGCGTCGAGGTGACCCCCAAGGCGGTGCGGATCCGCAAGCTCGTCCTCGACGCCGGCGATCGGGCCCGGACGTTGAAGAAGCAGAAGCGGGGCTGATCCACCCTTCGAGCGGTTGGCTCCGAGCCTCTACACGCAGCGGGCCTTCCCCGGGAGGCGACGGGTGAGGGCCCACGAGCTGGCGTCCCTCATCGCCCACCGCATGCCGGCGGAGACCGACGACGAGCGGGCCCTCAACCAGGCCCTGGTGGCCACCCTCGAGCCGACTACGACTGCGCCTTCGTGCTCACCGACGGCGCCCGCCTCGCCCCCGGCCGACCCGTCCTCCTCCTCGGCACGCCCCGGTCCGGCAACACCCTCCTCCAGCGGCTCTTCCACGAGCTGCTCGGGTTCCCGGTGCTCGGCGCCCCCACGATCGACGACATCGACGTCTCCCGCGTCGACTCGGCCGTGTTCATCCAGATGCACGCCCCCCACAGCCGTGCCGCGGAGCGTTTCGTCGACCAGCTGGGAGCGCGGGTGGTGACGATCGCCCGCCACCCCCTCGACGTGCTCATCTCGATCCTCCACTTCAGCCGCCACGAACGCCAGATCCTCGACTGGCTCGACGGGGCGGGGATCCCGTCACCCGACACCCTCGCCGGGGCGGCACCCACCAGCGACGAGTTCGTCGACTGGGCGGCCGGCAAGGGGGCGGCCCGCCTGCTGGGCGTCACCCACGGCTGGTGGCGCCAGCCCGACACCCGTCGCATCTACTACGAGGACCTCATTTCCGACACGTCGTCGGTCATGGCGACGCTGATCGCCGACCTCGACCTGGGGCCCGAGCTCGACCTCGAACGCCGCCTCGTCGACGCCGATGCCGACGAGCTGCGCCAGCAGGCGCTGCTCGGCCTGGCCAACCATCACCGGTGGCGGGGCAAGGCCAACGGGTGGCGGGAGTTCCTCACCCGCCCGATCGCCGAGCGCCTCCACGACGCCCACCGTCGGGTGTTCGACGATCTGGGCTACACGATCGACGGGTCGACCGCCTCGCCGGCCGAGGCGTCCGCGGCCTGGGCGGCCCACGTGAAGTGATCCGCCAGCCGCCGGAGACGGCGGCGGGGATCGCTCAGCGAACGGGGAAGTCGAGCTCGGCGTTGGTGGCGAGGAGCATGGCGAACCCCGAGCCCGCCCGTTCCATCACCTCGTCGTAGCCGGTGGCCTCGGCCACGCCGCCCCCGCCCGGCTCGATGCAGTAGAGCGACTTGAAATCGTCGCGGATCTGGTCGAAGAACCCGACCGGGTCCTCGTACTGGCCGGGGGTGAACTCGAGCAGCATCCGCAGGTGCTCGCGGTTGGCCTCGACCACGCCGGCCATGCCCTGGTAGGCCCGCTCCTCGTGGCCCTCGATGTCGATCTTGACCACGTCGACCCGGTCGATCCCCCGATCGGCGACGAAGCGGTCGAGGGTCGTGGCCGCCACGGTGACCACCTCGGCGGTGCCGAGGGGGCGGTCGAGGGCCCGTGCGGTCTGGGCCTGCAGCGCCCCGTCGAGCGAACCCAGATACGAGCTGCCCCACAGATCCTCGGGGATGTGGAGCTCGAGCTCGCCGTCGGCGTCGCTGATGGCCAGGTTGGAGACGGTCGAACGGCCGATGAGGCCGGTGACGTTGAGCGACTTGAACATGAGGGGGATGAGGCGGGGGTTGGCCTCGATGAGGTGGATGGAACCCCCGGAGTGCTCGTCGACGACGGTGCCGGCGATGATCCCGAAGTAGCCGACGTTGGCCCCGATGTCGATGACGTTGTCGCCGGGGCGCAACAGGGAGAGGAACACCTCGGTGGTCTCCGGTTCCCACCGGCCGTCGAGGATGAGGGCGGGGGCGACCGAGGCGTCGCGGCTGTCGACGTAGAGCTTCTGCCCGGTGAACAGCCGGGTCAGGACCTGATGGTCGCCGAGGTAGGCGGCCTGATCGGTTCGGAGCTGGGTCAGCACCCGCTCGATGCCCGCGTCGTGACCCGACACGTAGCGGCGCTCGAGGCTGTCGGCCACGACGCGGAGCCGTTCGACCTCGTCGTCGAGCTTGCGGATCGTGGTGGCCTGCAGGGCGAGCTGATCGCTGATGGTGTCGTGGCTCGTCGTCACCGTCGACTGCAGCTCGTCGACGCGGTCGTCGACCCGCTCGACGAGCTCGACCATCTCGTTCTTCACGGCGTGGATCAATTCTTCGAAGAAGCTGCTGTAGCGGTGAACGGTCTGACGAATGGGGGACCGGACCGGCTCCGAGAGCCGACGGGAGATGCTCATGGGCGAAATGATCGCAGCCACGATCGACGATTCCGCGGTGAACAACCGAAAAACCGGAGCCCGGGGTGCTGGGGGCCACCGTGCGGCGCCTCGGCGTTGGTGGCCGAGCCCGCTCCGGCGTTGCGGTAGTAGGCTCACCGTCACTCTCGGCCCGCCGAGAGCGTTGTGGGGCCGGCCCCGGGGGAAGCATTCCCCGGGGCCGGGGCATCCTTGCGACGGGGGCTGCGGCCGGGATGGCGCCGGGCCCCTCGCCGGCCGGTTTGGGTGGGCCGGGCAGGGGTATGCCGCCGCCACCCTCGGCCGGGGACGCCGCGTCGGGCGGTGGGAGGAGAGGCGGCAGCGATGGGTGGACCGGGAACGAGCACCGGCGTCGGCTTCGAGGGGGCGACCTCGAACGGTCCCGCCGGCGACGGGGTCTCGTCTACAACCGCACCCGGCACCGGGGGCGGCGGTCCCGCCCCGGCGCCCCCGTCGCTCGTCCTCGGCCCGATGCTGCGGGGTGCCGACCCCGACCATCTCAGCGTCTGGGTCGAGACCGATGGCCCGGCCCGGGTCAACGTGCTCGGTTCGTCGGCTCCCACCTTCGCCGTCCACGGCCACCACTACGCCCTCGTCGAGATCGACGGCGCCGTCCCCGGGGCGTCGTCCTACGCCGTCGAGATCGACGGTCGGACGGCGTGGCCCCCGGCGACGGGTAGCGTCGCCGCCCCCGTCCTCACCGCCGGCGATCCCGCCGGCCTGCGGATCATGGCGGGATCGTGCCGGCAGCAGGCTCCCGACCCGCTGTGGTGGCGTCGAGGTCGGGCCGGGTTCGGCGATCTCGGACCGGATGCCCTGGCCACCCTGTCCCACGAGCTCCAGCACGGGCGGCGCCCCGCCCCCGACCTGCTCCTGTTGACCGGCGACCAGGTCTACGCCGACGAGCAGCATCGCTCGGTGCGCCACGCCCTGCGCCGGCGCCGTGGGGGCGAGCCGCCCGACGGTGAACCCGGCATCACCAGCTTCGACGAGTACGCCTGGCTCTACCTCCAGACCTGGTCGCATCCCCTGATCCGGTGGCTGCTCTCGAGCATCCCGTCGCTGATGGTCTTCGACGACCACGACATCATCGACGACTGGAACATCTCCGACGCCTGGGTGCGCCACATGGCCGACACGAGCTGGTGGTCGCACCGGATCAGGGCCGGCCTGGCCTCCTACTGGGTCTACCAACACCGCGGCAACCTCACGCCCCGCTAACGGGCCGCCGACGAGGTGTACCGGGCGGTGGTGGCGGCCGACGACGGGGGCGCGATCCTCGACGAGCTGGCCGACCGTCTGGCCTCGGGCACCACCGACCGACTCCGCCACACCTGGAGCTACCACCACCGGACCGACCTGGTCGACATCGTCGTGCTCGACAGCCGCAACGCCCGGGTGTTGCAGCCCGATCGCCGGTCGATGCTGGCCCCCGCCGACTGGGCCCTCCTCGACCGGCTCGTCGACGGCTCGGCTGTCGACGGCTCGCTTGCCGACGGCTCGGTTGGTGCGGGGCAGGGCCTCGACGCCGACGGCTCGGGTGACGACACGGGCCCGGCCGACGCAGGGCCGGGCTCCGGTCGTCATCTGCTGATCGTGTCGTCGGTGCCGTGGGCCATGCCCGTGGGAATCCACCGGCTGCAGGAGTGGGTCAGCCACCTGGCCGACGAGGGGACGACGGGGCGGTGGTCGTCGCCGGCCCGGTGGGTGGGGGAGCGGTTGCGGCGGGCCATCGACCTCGAGCACTGGCCGGCCTTCGGGTCGTCCTACGAGCGGCTCCGGGAGACCCTGGCCCGGGCCGGTCGCCGTGCTTGTCCCCCACCGTCGACGGTGGTGCTATCGGGCGACGTCCATTTCGCCTACGTGGCCCGGGTCGATCTGGGGCCCGACGCCGGCTCCGCCCATCAGGTGGTGGCGTCGCCGTTGCGCCAGGTCGAGTTGACCCACGAGCGGGGGGCCCGGCGCCTGGTCATGAGCCGGTTCGGTCGTCGCCTGATGAACGGGGTGGCCCGTCGCTCGGCGGCGTCGACGGCCCCGGTGTCGTTCGACCTGCTCGACGGGCCGGTGTTCGACAACAACATCGCCACCCTCACCTATGGGGCCGGTGGGGTGACGGTGGGCCTCGACCGGGCCGTCGCCGTTCGTCACGGGTCGCCCGAGCTGCGCCCGGTGGCCGAACGGTCGCTCTGACCCGGGGTCGTCCCTGCGACCGGTGGCCCAGCGCTGGCTCTGACCGGGATCAGCGCTGGCGCCCGGTGCAGATGCCGAAGCCGGTCGTGGTGTGCGAGGCTGAGTCCGATGGACACCAATCGACGCATGATGATCGCCTCCCTGCCCTCCGGATCGTTGTCGGCCGACGACTTCGTCCTCGACGAGGTGGCGGTGACCGAACCCGGCGACGGTGAGGTGGTGGTCGAGACCCTGGCGTTGACGATCGGGGCCGGACAACGGGCCGGGCTCCAGGGGTCGGCCAGCTACGCCGGGGCGCCCCAGGCGGGCCGGGTCATGGACGGCACCGGTGTCGGCCGGGTCGTGGCGTCGCGGGCCGACGGTGTGGCCGAGGGTGAACTGGTGCGGGGCCAGCTGGGCTGGCAGTCGCATCCGACGATGGCGGCCGACCAGCTCGAGGCCGTCCCCGCCGACACCGACCCGGCCCACGCCCTCGGCCCCCTGGGCACCAACGGCCTGGCCGCCTACTTCGGGCTCCACGAGCTGGGCCGGCCCGAGGAGGGTCAGACCCTCGTGGTGTCGGCCGCCGCCGGTTCGGTCGGTCACCTGGTGGGCCAGATGGCCAAGATCCACGGGGCCCGGGTGGTGGGGGTGGCGGGGAGCGACGACAAGTGCCGCATGGTGGTCGACGATCTCGGCTTCGACGAGGCCGTCAACTACCGGGCCGACGACTTCCGTGACCGGTTCAAGGCCGCCACCCCCGACCGGATCGACGTCTACTTCGACAACACCGGTGGCGACATCCTCGGTTCGGCCCTGTTCCGCATGGCGCTGCACGGGCGGATCGTGTGCTGCGGGGCGGTCAGCCAGTACGACACCTCGACCCCCGATCCCAGCCCCAGGGGTATCCCCGGGTTGCTGGTCAACAACCGGGTGCGGATGGAGGGCTACGTGGTGTTCGACTATGCCGACCGCTACGCCGAGGGCCGGGCCCAGATGTCGGCCTGGATCGGCTCGGGCGAGGTGCGGCCCTTGGCCACCGAGTTCGACGGGTTGACGTCGGCCGGTCAGGCCTTCGTCGAGCTGCTGAACGGCAGCACCGTGGGAACGACGATCGTGCGGGTGGCGTCGTGAGCACGCCTGCCACCCCCGGGACCGGCCGCCACCCGGCGCCGGACGAGAGCAGGCGGACGACAGCGAGCGAACGAGGGGGTTAGGACATGGATGACGCCGAGATGGGTGACGCCGACACGAGCGGTGGTGGGTCGGACGAGGTGACGACGGTGCGGGCGCTGTTGGCGGCGGCCGGTCTGACGGTGCCCGAGCCGGAGGTGGAGCGGCTGGCCGGGCTGTACCCGGGGCTGCGGCGGGGTGTCGACCGCTTCCACGGCATCGACGTGGGTGACGAGGTGCCGGCGGCCGTGTTCCGGGCGTCGATTAGCGGCGAGGAGACAGGCCGATGACGGGTGTTCCGTGGACGATCGCCTCGGCCGGTGCTGCCTTGCGGTCGCGTGAGGTGACGAGCGTGGCGCTGACCGAGGAGGCCCGCCGGTCCGCCGACCGGCTCGACCCCGAGCTCGGGACCTGGCTGTCCCGCTTCGACGAGACAGCGATGACCCGGGCGGCCGAGGCCGACGCAGAGCTGGCCGCTGGCCGCGACCGGGGCCCGTTGCACGGGATCCCGCTGGGGATCAAGGACATCATCGCCACCGACGAGGGGCCGACGACGGCCCAGAGTCTCGTGCTCGACCCGGCGTGGGGCGACCAGGGCGACGGCCCGGTCATGCGGCGCCTGCGGGAGGCGGGGGCGGTGATCATGGGCAAGACGACGACGATGGAGTTCGCCGTGGGGCGGCCCGACCCGTCGAAGCCGTTCCCCGTGCCCCGCAACCCGTGGAACACCGAGCGGTGGACCGGGGGGTCGAGCTCGGGTACCGGCAGCGGGGTGGCGTCGGGCCAGATGCTGGGCGGGCTCGGCACCGACACCGGGGGCAGCGTCCGGTTGCCGGCGGCCTACAACGGGATCTCCGGTCACAAGCCGACGTTCGGGTTGGTGCCGAAATCGGGGTGCGTGCCGTTGGGGCTGACCTATGACCACATCGGGCCCATGGCCCGCTCGGCGTGGGACTGCGCCGCCATGCTTAGCGTGATGGCCGGGGCCGACGAGTCGGACCGCACCACCGTGACCCGCCCCGCCGAGGACTACCTCGAGGGGATCGACCGGGGCCTCGACGGTCGCCGGGTGGGGGTGATCGTCAACGAGCGGATGCGCGAGGCGTGCGCCCCGTCCACGGTGGCCTCGTTCGATCAGGCGGTCGACGACCTGCGGGCCACCGGGGCCAGCATCGTCGACGTCGAGGTCCCTTTCTACGACGAGCTGTCGAGCGGGGCGTTCCTGGCGTTGCAGGCCGAGGCCTTCGCTTGGCACCGGCGGTTCCTGGCGGCGCGGTGGGGCGACTACGGCCGACCGACCCGGTTGACGATCGTGCAGGGGGCGTTGATCTCGGCCGGGGATCTGGTGCAGATCGAACGGGTCCGCCATGTCGCCCGCCGGGCCGTGCTGGCTCTCATGGACGACGAGCGAATCGACCTGCTGGTCAGTCCCACCGCCGGCTACGGGGCCACCCCGTTCACCGGGGCCGACCCGGCCGCCATCGCCACCAGGGCCCTGCAGACCCCGGCGTGGAACTCGACGGGGATGCCGGCGTTGTCGGTACCGATGGGCCTCGACCCCGACGGGCTGCCCCTGGGGTTGCAGCTCATCGGTCGCCCGTTCCACGACGGGCTCGTCCTCGCCGCCGGTCACGCCTACCAGCAGCGCACCCCCCACCACCTGGCCGTGCCCCCACGCCACGGCGACGGCCGGTAGCCGACCGACCGGCCGCTGTCGTCGCCCTGCCGCCCGCCGACTACGACGGGTTCGTCGACTACGTCAACGAGACGGGTCGCATGGTCATCGGCACGCCGAGATGGCCATCGCCCAGCTCGAGCGGTTGCATGAGAAGACCGGTGGGTTCGGCACCTACCTGTTCCTCGGGGCCGATCTGGCCAACTGGCGGGCCACGAAGGAGAGCTACGAGCTGTTCGCCTACGAGGTGATGCCCCACTTCACCGGCCAAGCGGCGCCCGTCCAGGCCAGCTACGACCAAGTGGTGGGGGCCGGCTCGCGGTGGGTCGACGCCACCCTCGGCGCCCAGCTCACCGCCACCGCTGCCTACGAGGCCGAGCGCGCCGCCCGCACCGGCTGAACCCGGGGGTCAGCGCCGGGTCGGTTGCTAGGCTCATCGGTGGAGAGATGGCAGAGCGGACGATTGCGTCGGTCTTGAAAACCGTTGTACCCGCAAGGGTACCGGGGGTTCGAATCCCCCTCTCTCCGCCAAGTGTTCCCTGGTCGGTGCGTCTTGGGTGGACGAGATGCGATCAGTTGCCCCGGGTGGTTGGGGTTTCTGGTGTCACCCCTCAAGACACCTCAAGGCAGCGCCGGGATGTTTGTTGGCCGCCCGGAGCGGGCGGGGGATCCTTGACACTGTTGGCCCCGGGGTCACCGGTCGGCTCTATCCTTGGAATCAGGTCCACGATCGAGCTCCCCGACGATGTCGCCGCCGCCCTCGCCGCTGCGGCGGCTGAGCGGGCCGCGGCCGGTACCAGTCTGGCGCCAGCGGAATCTCGGTCGGGCCCGCTGGGCGAGGGACTCGCCAGCTTCGGAAAGTCGGGTTGGCGAGTCTTGGGCCGTTGCAGCGGTCTACGCTGCCCGCAGCTGGGGTGATCAGTCAGCTTCCTGAGTAGGCCGTATTCGACCGCTACCTATGGGTGGCGGTCGGCATCCTGGTGGCGCTCGCCGTCGTGATGCAGCCCGCTTGGTCGGTGATCCCGGCTATTGATGCAGACGGCGGCTGGCCATCCTCCAGTGTCACCGGCCTCGGTTACAGTCTCGAATATGACCGATGTTCGAAACGATCGGGTGATGCCTGCTGGGGAGGCTCGCCGGCTCACGATGATCGAGCGTGCCCGTCGGGAGACGGGCCGGGCGATGTCGGCTGATGAGGCGATTCGATGGTACGAGGGCTGGCGGGCGGAGCGTGAGGCCGCCGAAGCCGGGTGACCCTGCGGGTCGTCGAGCGGGCCCGTCAGACCTGGACTGGGCTAGCTCCCCTTGACTTCGACGCCGTTGATGACCTGGTCGCCGCTTTCATCGAGGACCCGACCGAGCAGGCTTGGCGCCACGTCGACGTCGTCGGGCGCCTGGAGACCGGCGGCTACGACGTTGCCGTCGTGCGATCCCGACGAGTGTTGGCCATGATCGAAGTCGGCCAGCTGACCTTGTTCAGCATCGGTGTCCCGGCCGATGGCGACGAGTGAGCTCGGTCCAGCCGTACCATCCTGGTACCAGGATTCGGCTCGAGGTTGGGTGGCGAATTCGGAAGCCGACCCCGTGTCGGTGATGGGTCGGACCGTGGGGGTGATCCATGTCGTCAGCGACGCCACCGCACCCTTGGACGACGGCATTATCCAAGGTCCCACATGCTCGCCAATCACGCTGGGGGCCGGCTGGGCATGCTACGGGTGATGGCCGAGTCCCAACTCCAAGCCTCCACCGACGGCCTGACGGGGCTCGCCAATAGGCGTGCCTTCGACGACGCGTTCCTGCAACTCCGCGATCGCTCACCGCACGCACCCTGCGTGATCGCCATGGCCGATCTCGATCGCTTCAAAGCGATCAACGACACCTACGGTCACGAGACCGGCGATCGGGCCCTGCGCGTCTTCGCCGACACGCTCCGCAGCGCCGTGCGCGCCAATGACTTGGTAGCGCGACGTGGCGGCGAGGAGTTCGCGCTCGCCTTGCCCGACTGCGACACCCACTCGGCGACAGAAGTCCTCGAACGGGTTCGTCTGCACCTGCAACGGGCGATCAAGGAAGCGGGGCTGCCGTCGTTCACCGCCAGCTTCGGAATGACACCGGGATTCCTGGCCGAGGACCTCGATCTGCTGCTCGCCCGGGCCGATGCCGGACTGTCCGAAGCCAAACGCGGCGGCCGCTACAAGATCGTCGCCTTCTCGGCCGCCGATCTCGACGGCGCCTCGGAGCGGGCCGCATTGTTGGCCCCGAGCGATGCCTTACTTCTTATGATCCCGGTCATGGAGCGCCACCCACGGCTCGGCCTGCCGATGAGCCTCGACGAGGTCGGTGAGCTGCTCGGGTGGAATGAAGCCGACAGGGACGCGCACTTTCGCGCCTTGGACGACCGACCTGCCCCCGAACTCGATGAGGTTGTGGCCCGGATCGCCGCACGCTCCTCGACTCGGTGAGCGAACTCGACTGGCGTGCCCTGACGGTAGAGGGCGAGACCCGGTCGGCAATCTACGCTGAGAGTTTCCTGGCTCGCTTGGCCGAGGCGCTGGCTGGGACGGGGTATGCCTCTTCACCCGTCAGACCTTGCTGATCTGGACGTTCGGGTAGGGTGCCGCGAGCCGCTCGAGGTCGGCTACATCGGATGTCAGAGCTAGTCCGCCGTCGGTTTCGATTGCGGCTGCGACTGCATGGGAGTCGGCAAGTGGTTCGGATCCTGCGCCGGCAGCGGTGAGGACCCCGCCGACGATTCGGGCGAACGAGCGGGTCGGTGTCTTGGAGGGCAACGCCTGACGCCCCGCTGAGCATGGCATCGACGATCTGACTCCGGCTTGTCCCGCGGTACAGCTCAGCAACGGGGTCGCAGGCGACGACAACGTCGCGTCCGAGTCGATCGGCGGCGGTGAGCGCTGCTCGGACGCGATCGAACCCGTCAGAGCCGGGCTGGCCCAGCGCCGAAACTGCCTCAGCATCGAGGACGAGTCGAGGGCTCAACGAAGCAGATCGGAGAAGTGGTCGACGAGTTGTTTGGGGTGGGAGCGCCACGGCGGGGGGATGCTCGGATTCGACCGTTGAGGCCGTCCACAGGCCGATGAACCCGGGCAAGGAGGGCAGCGGCGACTCGCTCCTCGTTCTAGGCTCGAACGGTGGATGACGACACGCAGCAGCTCCGCCTCGAACTCGTGGGCATCAGCGGCCCGGCTCTGGAGCCGGGGGCCGACGAGATCGCCGAGCTCGCCGCCGCCCTCGCTGCGGCTCTGGCCGACGATCCCGATGGCTCGTCGTTCGGGTTGGCCTGTCGGCAGGCCGCGGTCGCCGCGAGCCTGCGGCTCATGGCCGGTGACCGGAGCATGATCGGCAGGTCGAGCCAGAAGGTGCTCGGATCGGCGCCGGGTGACCGCCCATCGACGGAAGACGAATGGTCGCCGATCGCCGTCGTCGGGTGGATGGCCGGGCTGGTCCGTGACGGGCACGTCGATCTACTGCCCGTCCTCGGCAGTCTGGCCAGCTACGGCGGCCCGTTCCAGGAGCCGGCCGCCGCCCAACTCAGGGCCCTCGACCGCCCGTGGGGCGGCGGCCCGGCCCCCGCGGTGGCGTCCGCTCATCTCGTCACCAGCGCCCCCGGCGACGAAGAGGAACTGGCACTGGAGGTGACGTTCCCCCACGATCCTCCCCACACCGGCGGCGCTGACGCCGGCCGGGTCGGCCTCGTCGTGTTGCTCGACACCTTCGCCGGACGCCGGCCGGTCGACGTCATGCTCCTGGAGGACATCGACGCCTATCTCGAGGAGACCCGAACCGGCCGGGGGCTCGTCCGAGTCGAGGAGGTGTCGGCGCCCGACGCCATGGCGCGGTTGGGGCATGCCATCTGGATCTTCGACCACACGCTGGACGCCGTGGCCGACCTCCCCGACGACAGCGACCTCATGCTCGTCCGACCCCTGCTCGAACGGCTCGTCGCCAGCCACCCCGACGATGCGACGTTCGAACCGGCCGAGGTCGACGACGGCGAGCGAGAGGCAGCCATCGGCGACTTCACCCGGTGGCTCGACGGTGTGCCGCACGGGTTCGACGCCGACGACCTCGACTTCGTTCCTCTCCTCATCGACTTCGCCGCCGACAACGCCGACGACCCTCGCCGGTGGAGCGCCCGGGTGGTGGTCGAGTTCCTCGAGATGGGCTGCCAGCGGGTGTCGGCCCCACCGCACGAGCTGGCCGTGCTTCCCGACCTGGTGCGGCACATCGTTCGGTGGGCTCACGATGCCAAGGGCTGGCCGGCCGACCTGACCGCAGCCACCCTCGAGGTCATCGACGAGGTCCAGCCGCTGTTCGAGGCCGAGCTCGCTGGCGTGGGTTCGGCCCCGGCCGCGGGCGACCACTGCGGCCCGGCCGGTGAGAGCGAGGAGCTGACGGCAGTCCTGGCCGGCCTCCTCGGCCAGCTGGTTTCCTCCGACGCAGAGTCGGGTTTGATCGTGCCGCCCGCCGGCGGCAGCCACCCCGAGCCCTTCGACGACCGACGCCTCCCGGTGGCGCTCCGGGAGCGGGTGGGAGCGATCGCAGCCGAGGCCACCGAGCGAGCCGTTGAACTGTTCGACGCCGAGTTCGCCACCCTGGTACGACGGCTGATCGCCGATGCCGCCCGCCGCAAGAACACGCCCCTGGGACGAGGTAAGCCACCGATCTGGGCTTCCGCTGCGGTCTACGCCGTGGCCCAGCTCAACGAGATACCCGGCGGTTGGAGCCCCCTGGCCCGGCCCGCAACCGACATCACCGCTCGCCTGGCCGGAGCACCGACCACCATCGCCACCAAAGCCAGGACCCTGCGCGACCTGCTCGGCGCCGACCGATTCCCACCCGAGCCCCGCTACCAGCACTCGACCTCGACCGGGCCGACCAGCGACCTGCTGTCGAGCCTCGCCGGCCTGCTCGGTGGTCCCGGTGAGGTCGGGTCCCCCGCACGACCGTCGGGCAACCAGCCGATCCCGCCGTCGTGGGCGGCCCAACCGGGTTCGGTCGATCCGACCACCCTCGGGGGAGACTGCTTCGTTCTCCGAGCCAGCCTGGCCGACATTCGCCCGGAGATCTGGCGGCGGGTGCGGGTGCCGGTCGACGCCACCTTTGCCCAGCTTCACCATCTGTTCCAGCTGGTCTTCGGCTGGTATGGGTATCACCTCCACGCCTTCGAGATCGGTGACAGCCTGGTCGGTCCCACCGGAGGTGAGCTCGGCTTCCATGACCCCGACGGCGTCGATGAGGAGAAGCTCCGGCTGTGCGACGCCGTCGGCCCCGGATCGGAGTTCGTCTACGTCTACGACTTCGGCGACAACTGGGAGCACCTGGTGGTAGTGGAGGGGGCCGAGAACGTCGACACCAGAACCGACATCGTGACCGGCCAACCCATGGGCTCGTTCGCCCTGTTGGCGGGAGCCATGGCCGGACCGCCTGAAGACTGCGGAGGCTGGCCCGGCTACACCGAGATCCTCCGTTCGCTCAAGAACAAGAACCGTTCACGTTCCGGTGACCTGGCCGAGCTGGTGCCCCCCGGCTTCGACCCGACCTACTTCGACGTGTACACCCTCAACCAGGCCGTTCATCGGGCGGGCTGGGACCGCTGACATCGACAGTGGGCTCGATCAGCTGCCGGTGCCGCTGATGCGGTCGACGGCGGGGTCCATCGAGTCGAGGGCGGCCAGGAGGTAGCGGTACCCGACTCGCTCCTGTTCCAGCCGGATCCGTTCCCCCAGCCGGTCCCAGCGCAGGTCGTCGTAGAGATCGGCCTCCTCGGCCGTGAGCCGGGGCAGGGTTCGGCGTTCCTGGCGCCCCTCGCTGACCCACAGGTGGCGGTGGTCGAGAAGGGTTCGCCGATCCATCAGGAACGATTCCACCCGGTGGAACCGTCGGCGCAGCTCGTCGAGGATGGCGAATCCGTGGGTGTCGAGATCCCCCCAGTACCACAGGGTCCGATGATCCAACCACCGGGCCGCAGCCAGGCGCTCGGTGCCGAACCCGGCGACCCACACCACCATGGCCGCCCGACGTAGGGGAAAGGCCAGGAAGTTGATCTCGTTCTCCACCAGGAACACGGTGGCGACCTCGGGGTCGAGGCGGGCGAAGGTGGCGGCATCCACCGTCACGTCGGCCACCTCCCGGAGCGGGCCGCGCTGGCCGTCGTCGCTCGCCGTCGCCCCTCGTAGACCGGGTGGCTGGCGGTCGGGGTCGAGGACCCGAAACCGGACCAGGTTCGGTTTCGACCGGAAGCCGTAGCGCCGCTCGAAGCCGCGCACCCCGCTCGCCTCGCCGTCGACGATCGCCGACGGTGCCGCCTGGTCGATCAGCTCGACCAGGACCGCTCGGTGGGCTTCGATCAGTTTGGTGTCGACACCCGGAAGGTCGACCTGGCGGAGATACACCGCCGGTGCCGGATGGGCCTCGATCCAGTCGACCAGGTCGAGCAGCCGCTCCCACACCTCGAAATGGGCCAGCATGGCAACCGGCCGTCGCCGAAGGAGGGCCACCGCTGCCTGCCGCCGCCGCTGGGTCACCACCGCCATCCGTCGCAGATCGGCGGCGGCCGAGCCGAGACCGGCAAGGGCCAGGGCGTCGTCGAGGGAGTCGACCCACGCTTCGGCCGGGACCTCGTTGGCCCCGAGGACTCGATGGTTGACCCGTCGTCGCTCGATCCGGATCGCCGAAACGGTCGAGAGGTCATCGATCCAGCGACGGACCTCGTCGAAGCGGTCGGTCAGCTCACGGCTCGTCGGCCGGCGGAGGCGCAGGCGCAGCGGGAAGCCCATGGCCTCGACGTGATCGTCGTCCCGCTCCTCCCCCTCCCCGTCCCGCCCATCCGCCGCTCCGGCCGGGAGGGCGGGGTCGGCCGGGGCATCGCCGACGGCGGCGGAGATGACGGCCTGCCCGAGCTGGCCCCGAGCCCAGAGGCGCTCGACCTGGGCTCGGAGTTCGGCCGACGTTGTCCACGGCGCTCTGGTTCTCGTTCGACCGGCCCCCGTCACTCGGCCCGCCCGGCGGCCCCCACTTCGGCCCCCATCTCGGCCGATGCGGGCTGCGCCCGGTCGGCTGGCGTCGAGTCCCGATCCGAATCCTCGGCCCTGCGGGCCCGTTCGGCCCGGTACTCCTCGATGGTGAGCGTCCGCAGTCTCGACGTTCGACCGTCGCTGTTGTCGACGAAGCCGACGCTAGACACGTAGGGCTCGATGATGTGGATCTTCTGGAGCGGGGTGACGATGAGCAACTGCAGGTTCAACCGGTCGAACAGACGAAGGCCGTACTGGGCCGACTCGTCGGATCCGCGCCCGAACGCCTCATCGATCACCACGAACCGGAACGACCGGGAGCGGGCCTCGCCCCACTCCAGACCAAACTGATAGGCGAGGCTGGCGGCGAGGATGGTGTAGGCCAGCTTCTCCTTCTGGCCTCCCGACTTGCCGCTCGAGTCGGTGTAGTGCTCGTGCTCGGAGCTGTCCTCACGCCAACGTTCGCTGGCACCGAACAGGTACCAGTTGCGGACGTCGGTCACCTTGGCCGCCCACCGTCGGTCGAGCTCGGCCGTACCCTCACGACCCCGGAGCCGTTCGATGATGGCTTTCACCTGAGCGAACTTGGTCTCCGAGTAGTGATCGTCCCCCGATCCGGTCAGCGTCCCTTCCGTGCAGGCCCGGAGCTCTCGCTGGAACTCCCTGACCTCCTGATCGTTCGTCTGCTCGGCCACCAGGGCGATGTAGCGACCTGGGTTGTAGTCGATCTGGGTAAGCGAGGCGTTGATCTGGTCGATCCGCTCGGCGATGATCGCACTCTCACGTGACAGTTGCCCGTGGAAGGCGGCGATCTCACGGATGGTGTTGGTGTTGAGGAGCTCCTTGAAATTGGCCTCGAACCGGGGGAGACCGTCGCTGAGCAGATCCGTCAGCATCTGACGGAAGGCGTCGGCCGCCTCCACCGAGGCATCGACCTCGCTGGTCTCGGCCGGGTAGTCGGTGCAGTAGGTCTGCATGGCCCCGACGATCCGGTCCTGGAGCCGGCGCATCCGGGCGGTCACCGCGTCGTAGTCGGCCTGGATCCGCTCACGGACGGCCTGCTCCACCGCCCCCAGTCGGGGCAGCTGAAGCGGTTCGCCGTTCTGGCGCTGGGCCACGAGAGCGGACACCGACTCGAACCGGGTGCCGTGCCCGGCCTCCTCGGCCTCGGCCACCGCCACCGCCGCCTCGGATCGGGCCTCGTTGTCCTGGCCGATCCTGGCCTGGAGATCGGCCACCCTCGCCCCCAACTCGTCGAGCCGTTCTTCCGCTTCGTCCCGTCTCGCCGTGGCCTCGTCACGCTGGGCCATCAGATCGGCGAGCACATCGGACGACGCCTCGAGCGACGCCAGCTGTGCCTGCATCTCGTCGATCCGGGCCGTCGGCGTCTCCCAGTCGATGGCGGTGAAGCTCTCGATCGTGGCGGCCGAGGCCAGCGTCTCCCGCCGCCGATCGAGCCCGGCCTGGGCCGCGATCACCTCGGTCAGGTCGGCCCCGATCCGGCCGATCTCCGCCTCTAGCCGGGATCGCTCGGTCTCGAGGGCGTCGATCTTCGGTTCGTTGGTCCAGCCCAGGACGTAGCGGCGGCGGTCGCCGATGGGGTGACGGTCGTCCTTCTCGTGCCGGCCCCCGCCGCCCTTCATCTGACCGGCCAGGGTCAGGGCCTGCTTTTCGCGTCGGAACCGTTCCTGGTCGGTGCAGCACACATAGTCGAAGCGCCGTCGGAGCTCGCGCTCGATCCAGTCGTAGAAGGCCGAGTCGCGCTTGATCTCGAGCTTGGCGGGGAGAGACTCCGCCCCCGGTGCCGGTCCGGGCCGCCCGCCGGGCCCGTCGGCGCGAACCCGGTAGTAGACCAGCCGACTCCCCAGGTTGGTCACGTCGACCAGGGCCGCCACCTTCCCGTAGTGGTGGTCGGCGACCAGCATCGAGAGACCGAAGTTGTGCAGTACCCGCTCGGCCGCCGGTTCCCAGTCGGCCGCCGACTCCCGGACCCGGAGATGCTCGCCCACGAAGGGCAGTTCCTCCTCGTCGAGGCCGAGCGCGTCGCACAGCATCTGACGGAGCTGGACGGTGCGATACGGGATGTTGCTTTGTCGTTGACGGAGGTGATCGATCTCGGCGCCGATGTCGCGGTGCCGTTCCCGCCCGTCGCTCATCTCGGCCGTGAGGCGGGCCCGGTCGTTGGTCAGATCGTCGCTCTCCGTCGTCAATGTCGAGTGGAGACCATCGAGCGAGGCCCTGGCCGAGAGGTAGGCGTCGTGCCCGTCGACCGGAGCCAGGCCCAGCTCCTCGAGCCATCCGGCGTACCGCTTCGCTCTGCCTCGACGCTGATCCCGCTCCTCGACGGCCGACTCGATCTCCGCTCGCAACTGTTCGATCCGACCCCCGCCCTGATCGGCGATCGCTTGGGTCAACGTGTTGACCTGTTTGCGGCGCTCGTCCCGTTCGGCCCTGGTGTCGGCGAGGTGAGCCTCGGCTCTGGCCAGCTGGCCCCGGTGGAGCTCGAGGCGCCGGTCGAGAAGGCGGACCCGCTCGGTCTGGATGAAGGCGCTGAGCGCGTTCTGGTCGGCTCGCAGGTCGGCGGCCGTGGCGGCCTCGGTCACGTGACGGTCGGCGTCGGCCATGATCGGTTCGAGGAGACCGATCTGGCGCTTCGCCCGCAGCACCGCCTCGTGGGCCTGGTTGAGGTCGTCGAAGTGTTCGATGAGGGCGTCGACGCGGGCCGCCACGTCGAACGGTTGCAGCATGTGGCTGCGGACGAAGTCGGTGAGGTTCCCCACCGACTTCATCGACACGGTCTGGTGGAACAGGTCGAGGGCCTGGCCGTCCTCGATACCGAATCGGCGTCGGAACCAGGCACCGTAGGGCGGGTAGGCGTCCCACAGCTCGGCCCCGGCGTGGCGGAGGTTGCGGCGCAGGTCGCTCATCGACGAGCCGAAGCCCGTGAAGTCCTTGGCGATACCGAGGTCACCCTCGAAGCCGACGAACAACCGGGCGGGCGGGGCCCCATCGGCTTTGCGGAACCAGAACACCTGGGCCAGGGTCACCGTCTGTCCGTAGCCCTCGTTGCGAAACACCCCGAGGATCACGCTGTAGTGCCGCTCGTCTCGGAGCATGACCGGCTTCGACGACCCCGACGTGTCGCTGCGTTCCGACTTGTAGTAGCCGAGCACGTAGGTACGAAGCGACCGCTCGCGGGCCTCGGCCCCGGCGGCCTTGTTGTAGGCGACCCGGTTGGCTGGCACGAGGAGGGTGGTGACGGCGTCGACCAGCGTGGACTTGCCGGAGCCGATCTCACCGGTGAGCAGCCCGTTGCGCCCGTCGAGCGGGATGACCCACGGTCGCTGGTCGAACGTTCCCCAGTTGTAGATCTCCAAGCGCTCGAGGCGGTAACCGGCCCTCGAGTCGTCGGCCAGGAGCTCCAGCTCGTTCTGGACGAGCTCACTCATCGTCGTCTCCGTCGATCGGTGGGCCGGACGCTGCTGGGTCCTCGGACCGGAGCCGTCGGCGATAGTCGGCCAGTCGGCGATCGAACTCGGCCAGCCATTGACCGTCGATGAAGGCCTTGATGATCCGCTGCACCTCGTAGCGAACCGGCCGTCCGGGTGCGGCTCGCTTGTCGAGCCGCCGCAGGAAGCCCAGTTCGGTGGCCTTGGTGATGTGGCTGTCGATCCGACCGAGGAGCCTGGTCTCGTTGGTGGTGTCGGGCAGGAACAGCCGGATCATCTCGACGATGTCGTCGGTGGTCAGGATCAGCCGATCGGCGCCACCCTCGTTTCCGTCGAGCTCGGCCAGCCGGCGGCGCAGGAGAGCGAGCAGCAGGCTCACCTCGAAGCTGAGTGGCCTCCGGGGCACCAGCCGGGGGATGGTCGACGCCGCCTCGTCGTCGCCGTCGGCGGGGACGGAGCGGAGGAAGGCGTAGCCCTCGGCCTCGTCGATCACGAGGTCGAGGCCGAGCACGGCGACGTGATCTCGTACCCGTGGTTGGAGGGCCCCGGTGGTGGTGTGCCACAGCTCCGGTTTGCGATCACGGAACACGGGACCCTTGAGCAGCGAGACCACCGCCATCGACAACTCGTGGCCACGCTGAATGGCATCGGGCATCGGCTGATCGGTGTCGGTCATCACGATGCCCCCACGAAGATGATGTGGGGGAGGCGAGCGGTCCGGACGATCGCCTCCCCGGTGGCCGACCGCTCGTCGACGACCGTCCAGGTGACGGTGTCGGTCCGGTCGTCGTCGATGACCGCGTCGAACGATGCGTGGGCCAGTTCGAGGTAGCCGATCAACTCGGCCAGGCCCTGCTCGATCGGTTCGATCTCGACCAGTTCACCCAGGCTGATTTGGGGACGTTGCCGGAGCGCACGACGGATCCGGGCCTCGAGCCGTGCCTTGTCCACCACGAACTGGCCGAACAGGGCGCCGTCGTCGACCTCGTCATCGGTCAGGTCGATCACCGGGTTGGTCAGCTCGACCGAACGGTCGGGTCCGGCCAGGGGCCGTTCCAGGGGGAGGTTGACCTCGGCCGAGAAACCGTCGACGGTCATCACGTCTCCCTGCGGGGGACAGGACCGGATGGCGACTGCGGTGATCTCGATGCTGCGCAGGATCTCCATGATGCGGCGGTTCTCGAGCCAGGCCTGGTCGTCGAGGAAGCGGCGAAGCTGCTTGGACAGGCGGGCCACGGTTCGCTGGGCGTGCTCGCCGGCATCCAGCCAGTCGTAGTGGACGCGTCGCGTGCGGGGGTCGGGATCGAGGGCGGCGATGGCGTCGAGGGCCAGCACCTCCTCGAGCAGTTCGGTGAGTTCCTGCTGCCGGGTTCCGGACATCAGGAAATCCCAGAAGGCGCTGAAGTTCCGGCCCTGGTCGGAGTCGCCGATGGCGTCCCGCTCGCCGATGATGCCGGCCAGGAGCTCGCCCTTGGAGTCGGTCCAGGTGGCGATCTGCTCGCGGACGGTGCGGTCGAGATCGCGGAAGTTCTGTTCGACCTGGCGGAAGTCGCTCAACAACTCCCGGGAGGTCTGGAGGAACTGCTGGAACCGGTCGCGCAGCTCGGTGTGATCGAGGATCGGCACCGAGCCGGCCTCGACCGCGGCGATCTCGGCGTCGATCTCGGCCCTCCGCCGCTCGAGGTGAGCGATGCGCACCTCCGGATCGGTCTGGCTGCCCTCGTGCATCTGGCGGAGCAGTTCGAACAGGGTGAGCAACCTCGACTCCGTCCCCACGAACGAACGAGTGCTCAGCGAGCCCAACCATCGGATGGCCTGCTCGGCAGCCGGTGTCAGATCGAAGCGTGCCTCGTCGGAGCCGGCCACGTAGTACTTGCGCAGCCAGGCCTGTTCCGGGGCGGCCCAGTCGTCGAGGTAGGCCCGGGCGGTGCGGGGGTGGTGGTCGTCGCCGAGGCGGCGGCGAAGGACGAGCAGATCGTCTTCCAGGGCCTCGATCAGGTCGGCCTGGCGCAGCTCACGGGCGTTGGGTTCGACAAAGACCCGATCGAGGAAGGCGACCACGAGTGGGGCGTTGGTGGATGCCAGGAGCCGCCAAGCCGGGTGCTTGTCTCGCAGGGTCGTGATCGTGTCGTAATCGAGTCTCACAGGTCGTGCTCTCCGCGGGCCCGCCGATATCCACCAGCGTAGGGGTCGACGGTGACACTCTCGGACCGTTCGCCCCGGAGCGAGCTGACTCGCTTCGAGCTGTGACGCTTCTCAGCTTCCGGCAGGCCGGGCCCGACGCTCGAACACGGACTCGGCGCCCAGCTCGCCGGTGACCCCGTCGGGGTCGAGCGGGGGTGGTGTCTGGAGCGGCAGCCACCCGTCGGTCAAGGCGTCGAGCCCGGTCCGGTAGGGCGGCTCGCCGTCGCCCCCCGGGACGGTGTCGTCACCCGCGGCGCCGGGCGTCGGTGCCCTGCCACGGGTGACTCCGCCGCAGGATGGCGGCCACCGACCCCGGGTCGGCCGCGGCGAACACATGCTCGGGCGGTGCGGCCAGGATCGGGTCGAGGTCGGTGGTGTCCCACAGCCGCACCTGGGGCACGGCCGGGTTCCAGCCGCAGCTTGTACATCCACCGTTCGCTGTCGCTGGGGTTGACGTCGCCGGCGTGCCGCAGGCCGTGGTGGAACACCAGGATCGTGCCGGCGGGACCGGCGTGGCGGCGCTCGCCCACCACGTGCTGGTAGCGGGCGATCGACGCGCTGGGCACTCGACGCAGGTGGGTCCCCGGGACGTAGCGGGTCCCGCCGGCGCTCACCACGGCGACAGGTCGAGGGTGCGTTGGCGGTCGTTCATCCGCTGCAGCAGGGCGCGGACCGCGGCCCGCTGGTCCGACCCGTGCCGCTCGACGGCGACGGCGACGTCGGCCACGACGGCATGCAACGCCAACGCCACCTCGACGAGGTCGCCCACCGGGGGGTAGCTCTGGGCCAGCACCCGTTCCGCCCCGTCGAGGGCCACGTCGAAGCCGACCCGATCGGTGACGAGGTCGGGGTCGGCGGCGGCGATGGCGCGCAGCGACCCCGCCACGTCGACGCAGTCGGCGTGGACGGTCGGCCCGAAGGCGTCGATCGCCCGGGCGCAGCGTCGCACGATCCCGACGGCGGCCCGGACCTGATCGCGGGCGGGGCCCCGCTCGAGGGCGGGGAGCACGGTCTCGTCGAGGGCGTCGGCCACCCCGGCGAGCAGACGGCCCGGCGTCGGGTTCAGCACCGCGGACCCCCCTCGAGCGGCACGAGCTCGAACAGTCGGTCGACGAAGGCGGGCACCGTCTCGGCCCGGTCGGCGTGGCGGAGGTTGCGGGTCGCCTCGTCGTCGAAGGAACGGGCCGCCGTCAACGAGATGACGCTGTGCTTCACCTCGCCTAACACCTGATACCAGCGGAGGCTGTCGGGGTCGACGGGCGAGCCGAGCTCGTCGCTGTAGGCGGCCAGGAACCCCTCGAACGACAGGGCATGGCGGGGGCTCCACAGGTCGCGGTAGACCCAGCCGAGATCCTCGACGGGGTCGCCCAGATGCGTCATCTCCCAGTCGAGCAGGGCCGTCAACCGGTCGCCGTCGTAGAGCACGTTGCCGAAGCGGAGGTCGCCGTGCACGATCGACACCCGCTCCGCCGTCGGGGCGTGACGTGCCAGCCAGTCGAAGGCCCACACCAGCGCCGGGTGGGGTTCGAGGCGCTGGCGTTCGAACCGCTCCCGCCACAACGCCAGCTGGGCGGTGGCCACCTCGTCGACGGTGACGGGGGCGAGGGCACCGAGCTCGGTCGCCGCCCAGTCGACGCGGTGGAGCCGGGCCGCGGCCCGGGCCAGGTCGAGGGCCACCGATCGCAGTGCCGGATCCCCGGCCTCGACCCGCAGGGGCCGCATGCTCGCCGTCCCCGCCACGTACCGGGTGACGAAGAACGGCTGCCCCAACCACCGGCCGCTCGGGTCGCACCACAACGCCCGGGGCACCGGCACGGGGGCGTCGCCCAGGGCCCGGATGGTGGCGAACTCCGGACCGATCTCGGTCTCGAGCTGACCGGCCCCCGCCTGCAGCAGCAACACGCAGCGCTCGGTCCGCACGGTACCCGACGTGTCGTCGCCCCGGCGCCACGACGCGGTGAACGACCACGGCTCCCGGGCGTTGCCGATCGACGAGACGAGCCCGACGTCGGACACCGAGAGCTCGGCCACCGGTCCGAGCTCGTTGGCCAGGAACCGGGTCAGCCCGTCGGCCACCTCGGCCGCCCGGCTCATCGCCGCCGCCCCCTCATTCCAGGAACGACCAGCCCTCGCGGGTCGGCGAGGCACAGGCGTTGTAGGCGTTGGGGTCGATGGGCTGCATGAGCCCGGTGACCGTCTCCCCGTCGCACGTCACGCGGCACAGGTGCTCGTCGAGCCCCATGAGCGACGCCCGGACGTCGGGCTGGTTGACGTCGAACACGTCACCCTCGATCAGCTCGTCGTCGCCGTCGTAGGCCCCCTGGTGGATCCCCTTGTCGGGCGTCCCGCCATACATCCCGCACCGCAGGTAGGCGGTCTGGTTGCCGATCCGCTCGTAGTGCAGCTGTTTGGTCTCCCCCGAGTCGAACGTGTAGTCGACGATGCCCTCGACGAAGATCCGGGTGTCGGGTTCGAACCGCATTCGGCGGACCACGTCGACGACACGCCCGGCGCCGGGCCGCTCGTCACCGAAGCGGTAGAACACCTTGTCACCCCAGATGGTGAAGTCGGGGAAGGCGACGAAGCTGTTGCCGTTGACCCCCACGTGCATCCGCCCGCCGAGGGCCAGCTCCGGCCCGCCGACGCCTCGCCCCACACCCCAGTGACGGTCACGGGTCCCCCGGCCCGCCCCCGGTTCGACCTCGATCCTCGTGCCCTCCACGTCGATCCATCCCTCGACGTCGCCGAAGCTCTCGAACCCGGTCGTCACGTCGGGGCGGCGACCGCGGGGGTAGCCCCGGTCGATCGGCAGTGTCGGCTCGCGGAAGACCTGACGGGTGGTGTCCCGGAAGTCGAGCTCGAAGGAGATGCCCCACTCGTTCGGTTCCACCACGAACCGCCAGTGGCGCAGCCCCTCGATCACCTGGGGGGCGATGGGGCCGAAACGCAGGTCCATCCGGTCGACCCCGAGGGGCCGGAACACCCGGACGGTGCGATGGATGCCCTGATGGTTGACGATGGCGTAGGCCTCGGCCCGGTCGAGGTTGGGGTAGAAGCTGCACCCGGTGGCCACGAGCACCTCGCTGGCGGTGTCGTGACACACCATCCAGTAGCGCTCGTAGGCCTTCGGGTCGCTCGCCATCATGATCCGGATCGGGTCGATCGTCTGATGGATCATGAAGTCGTCGATCGGTGCCAGCGGGTACTGCTCGTCGAAGTGGGGGCTGTCGTCGATCGTCAGCTTCGGCTGGCCGTCGGCCTCGCTCATGTGGCGTTCCCCTGGTCTCGCGGGGTTCGCCCGCATCGGGCGAACCGGCGGTCCTACCCTCGCTCATCGGGCGGCGCCGCTTCAAGGCCGGCCCCCGCCCGAATCGCACCCGGGAACCCCGGGCACCCCCGGCACCCTGGCTCACCGGGCAGCCCGGGCTCACCGGGCAGTCCTGCGCACAGGCTCGGCGTTGCGGGACCTCGGGCCGATCGAGGAGGATGACGGGCCATGAGCGACGCCACCGTCGGCGAGCGGATCCGGGCCTTCCTCGTCGCCCAGCTCGGCGAGGGGGCCGACGTCGCCGTCGACGACGTCGTGCGCGTCGGCGTCGGCCGGTCGAGGGAGAACTGGCTCTTCGACGCCACCTGGCGCCACGGCGATCGGGTCGTGGGCGAGCCGCTGATCGTGCGCCGTGACCCGGAGGGTGGCCTGCTCGAGACCGACCGGGGCGTCGAGTTCGCCGTGCTCCGGGCGTTGGAGGCGACCGACGTCCCGGCCCCCCCGGCCCGCTGGCTCGACCCCGACGGCACCTACCTGGGGCGGCCGTCGCTGGTCATGGTGCGCGAGCCCGGCATCTGCGACTACTTCGTCCTCGACGACGACCGCCGCCCCGCCGACCGCCGGGTCGACCTCGCCCGCCGTCTCTGCGACCTGTTGGCCCTCGTCCACGAGGTCGACTGGCGGGCGGCGGGGCTGGGATCGGTGCTCGACGATCCGGGTCCCGACGCCGCAGCCGCCGCCGTCGACCAGTGGGAGTCGATCCTGCGGCGCGACCAACTGGAGCCCTACCCGGAGCTGGAGCTGGCCGTGCGGTGGTTGCGGGCCAACGCCCCCCGTTCGGCGGCCACGGTGCTCGTCCACGGCGACTTCAAGGTCGGCAACGTGCTGCTGGGCGACGGCGACGAGATCGTGGCCCTGCTCGACTGGGAGCTGGCCCATCTCGGCGACGCCCACGAGGACCTCGGGTGGGTCACCCAACCGCTGCGCACCCGTGAGCACTACGTGACCGGCCACTGGGAGCGCCACGACCTCCTCGCCCACTACGAGCGGAGCACGGGGCGACCGGTCGACCGCGACGCCGTCGCCTGGTGGAACGTGATGTCGTGCTACAAGACGGCCGTCATGCAGGTCAGCGGGCTCCGCTCGTTCGTCGAGAACCGCTCCGATGTGCTCTACCGGCCGACCGCCGAGGTCCTCCTCACCCTGCTCGACCTGATCGGGGCCTGATGCACCCCACCCCCACCGAACACCTGCGGGCCGTCCGCCACCTGATCGAACGGGCCCAGGCCGACCCGGACGCAGCGGCCGGCTCGGCGCACCTCCTGACCGACGCCGTCCGGCTCCTCCGCCGCCTCGAGCGCTCCTGGCCGGCGCGCCAGCCCTTCCTCGTCGACGACAACCGGCGGGCGATTCGGCTCCTCGGTGAGCTCGCCCCCGATCTCGGCCCCCTGGCCCACGAGGTGGCGGCGGCGTCGGACCGTCCACCGGTCGACGGGGAGGACGCCGCCCACGAACGCAACCTCGAACTGCAGGCCCTCCTCGCCCGGGCCGTCCACGTTCTGGCCGACGACGCCGCCGGCGACCGGGGCCGGGCCCGCATCGCCGAGCACGTGCGCCAACGGATCGCCGCCGATCCGACCCTCAACCGGGACCCGGCCGAGCGCCCACCGATCGAGCGGTGAGCCCTGCGGGGCCGCCGGTTGAACGGGTTCGATGGACCTGGTGCTCAGCCGAGTCGGGGCCGGACCTCCTCGGCGAAGCGCTGCACGGCCTCCAGCCGGGCCTCCACCCCGCCCCGCTGGACGAAGAAGATGGCCATGTGGCTCACGCCGAGGGCGGCGTAGTCGCCGATTTGGTCGACGACGCGGTCCACCGAACCGCTGATGACGCCGTCGGCCTCGTGGTCGAACAGCACCCGGTGCAGCATCGTGCGCTCCACCTCGGACGGGTCCCGCCCGATGGCCTCGCACTCGGCGGCCACTGCGTCGAACATGGCGGCCAGCTCGGCCGGCGGGGTGAAGGCGGCGTGGAAGGCGTCGCCGTAGCGGGCGGTGCGGCGGAACGCAGGGCGGGTGTGGCCGCCCACCCACACCGGGATCCGGCCGTTCACCGGCTTGGGGGCGAACCCGATGGGGCCGAAGCGGTCGAACCGGCCGTCGTGGGTGACGCGCTCATCGGCCCACAGTTGCTCGAAGATGTCGAGGAACTCGTCGGCCCTGGCGCCCCGCTCGTCCCACGGCATGCCGATGGCCTCGAACTCCTCGCGCATCCACCCCACGCCGACACCGAGGATGGCCCGCCCGCCCGACAGCACGTCGAGCGTGGCCCATGCCTTGGCTTGCTGGATGGCGGGCCGGTACCCGATGATCAGTACGGTGGTGCCGAGCCGCACCCGCTCGGTGGCTGCGGCGGCGAAGGTGAGCGAGCCGATGCAGTCGAGCCAGGGGCTGCCGGGCGACGGGAACCCCGAGGTGTCGCCGTAGGGATACTGGGACGAGATCGACTCCACGTCGGGCCAGGCGATGTGGTCGCTCGACCACACCGACTCGTAGCCGAGCCGCTCGGCCGCTCGGCAGTAGGCCAGGAACGGCTCCCGCTGGGCCATGGCCCCGGCGTCGGGTAGGTGCACTCCGAACTCCATGTGGTCTCCCCTTGCTTCTCGTCGGGTGTCGCTTCGATCTATGGTGGCCGCCGGGGAGCCGGTCAGGCCCGGGGGCGCTGGAGGACGTGGACCACGCACACCGCGCCCACGCCCACCATGTGGGTCAGGCCGAGGCGGGCCCCCGGCTGCTGGCGGTCGCCGGCCTCGCCCCGGAGCTGACGGGTCACCTCGGCCACCTGGCCGCTGCCGGTGGGACCGATGGGGTGACCCATGGCCAGCAGACCGCCCGACGGGCTGACGGCGCACCGCCCGCCGAGGTCGAACTCGCCCGACTCGACCAGGAACGCCGCCCGGCCCGGCTCGCAGAACCCGAGGGCCTCGGTGTAGAGCAGCTCCTCGATGCTGAAGGCATCGTGCACCTCGAGCACGTCCATGTCGAGGGGGTCAACGCCGGCCTGGTCGAAGGCGGCCTGCGCCGTCTCCACGGTGAGGGCGGCGTCGATGCCGACGCCCGGCGGGTACAGGCCCTCGCTGCGGGTGGCCGAGGCCAGCACCCGCACCGCCCGGCTCCGGTCGATGCCGAGACGGTCGATTCCGTCGTCGGAGGCGATGATCACCGCCGATGCTCCCTCGCCGACCGGGCAGCACTGGAGGCGGGTCATCGACCCCGAGATCGGGTCGGCCATGATCTCCTCCATCGTCCGGACCTGCTGCCGCTGGGCGTGGGGGTTGCGGGCCCCGTTGCGGTGGTTCTTCAGGGCGACGCCGGCCACCTGCTCGGGGGTGACGCCGTGGGCCGCCATGTACTCGCTGGCCAGGAGGGCGAAGTGGGTGAACGGCACCACCGTGCCGCCCTCCAGGTTGGAGATCCCGGCCTCGGACGGGGCCATGGGCAGACCGCCCCGCGGCTTGTCGACCCCGAGGGCGAGCGCCACGTCGGTGCGGCCCGAGGCGACGTCGAGGCAGGCCTGGGCCACGGCGGTCGACCCCGACGCCGAGGCGTTCTCCACCTGGACCATGGGAATGCCGGTGGCCCCGAGGCGGCTCAGCATGATCCGGCTGGCCCCCATGCCCAGCAGGGCGGTGCCGGTGTAGGCCGTCTCCACGTCGGGCCAGGTGATGGCGGCGTCGGCCAGGGCCTCCCGCACCGCGGTGAGGCCGAGCTGCACGTAGGTGGTGTCGGTCTTGTGTTGGTAACGGTGGAGGCCGATGCCCACCACGTAGGTCGGCCGCTCGGCCAGCAGGTTGCGTCCCATCGGTGTTCGTCCTCTCCCGCTCAGCTCCGGTCGGCGACGACCTCGAAGCGGAGGTCGACCACCTCGGTGCCGTCGTCGTCGGTGTCCCACGGCACCGTCACCCCCTGCACCCGGGCCCCCACTCGGGCCGCCGCCGGGTCGCCGGCCAGGACCCCCTTGAGGGTGACCCCGTCGTCGAGCACCACCGTCACCACGGTGAACGGGGTCTCGGGTCGGGGGTGGTGGTGGCGGTGCACGGTGGCCACGGCATGGATCACACCGGTGGCGGCCAGCTCGGTGGGGGTGAGGCGGTCGACCGTGGCCCCGCACGCCTCGCACCCGTAGGGATCGGGTGGGAACGAGCGGCGACCGCAGGCCAGGCACTCCTGGCCCACGATGACGGGCGGCGACCGGTCGTCGCCGCCGAGGCGGATCAGCTGGGGATACCGGGCACGGACGTCGGGCACGGCTCCGACACTATCGAAGGGTCGCCGACCGGGCCGAAACGCCGGGGGCGGGACGACCGGGGTGGTGCCCGGTCGCTTCAACGATGGAGCAGGGCGGCGTGGCGGTCCATGGCGGCCAGGATCTCATCGCGCCCCGCCACCGGGAGGCCGAGCCCGGCCCGTTGCACCCCGGCCGCCTCGAGCGCTTCCAGGTTGGCCGGGGAGGGGTCGGCCCCGAACACCGTTATCTGGAGGGCAGCCGGGTCGCGGCCGGCGGCGGCCCACCCCTCCCGCAGGGCGGGCAGCTCGTCGACGATCGGGTTCCGGCCCTGGATCGGGGCCCAGCCGTCGGCGTACTCGGCCACCGCCGCCCGCAGCTTCGGGCCGGCCCCGGCGGCGATCAGGATCGGGGGGCCACCCGGCTGCACCGGCTTGGGAAAGGCCCGGGACGGCCCGAAGCTCGTCCACCGGCCCTCGAAGCTGACGACCTCGTCGGGCGCCCACAGGGCCCGCATGGCGGCGATGTGCTCCCGGGTCATGTCCCGCCGGTCGGCGAACGCCACGCCG
The DNA here is from genome assembly GCA_050330635.1 of Acidimicrobiales bacterium. Lineage (GTDB taxonomy): Bacteria > Actinomycetota > Acidimicrobiia > Acidimicrobiales > SZUA-35 > CADEDH01. Next base: position 33,121 of record JBHJNQ010000065.1, read on the forward strand.
TGGTTGGCCAGCTCGGGCTTGTTCCAACCGAACCCGATGCCGAACACGAACCGCCCGGGCGCGAGGTGGTCGATCGTGGCCACCTGGCGGGCCAGCCAGATGGCGTCGTGCTGGGGGACGAGACAGATCCCGCTGCCCAGCGTGATCCGGCTGGTGACGGCAGCTGCCGCCCCCAGCGCGGCGAACAGGTCGAGCCCATGGGCGTAGTGGTCAGGGACCACGGGACCGCCGGGCCAGGGGCCGGAGTCGACCGGGAGGTGGCTGTGCTCGGGGTAGAAGATCGACTCGAACCCCCGGTCCTCGGCCTCCTTGGCCAGCTCGGCCGGGTGCATCGTGATGTCGGAGGGGAAGGCCAGGAGTCCGATGTCCATGGCGTCCGACACTAGATCAACCACCCGCCGACGATCCGGAAGGTGCGCTCGCGGCGACGCAGGGCGCGCCGCGGTGACCGGGTTGGTAGAACGCTGGTGTGCGACCACCACCGGGGACTGCGCATCGGGAGGCAGGATGATCGTCGACGCCGCCGTCTACCACCAGGGCAGACGGCTCGAGACGGGGGAGTCTTCCCTGGCCGAGATCGGTCGGGCGGTGGCCGCCCACGATGGGGCCTTCGGCTGGGTCGGGATGAGGATGCCCAGCGCCGAGGAGTTGGGTGAGGTCTGCGCCGCCATCGGCGGACCGCATCTCGCTTTCGACGAGGTCGTGGCGCCGCACAAGCGTCCCGTGCTGGCGATCGAGAACGAGGCCGTCCAGCTGGTGATCCGGACGGCCAACTTCGACGCCCGGTCCCGGGCCGCCCGACTGGGCGAGCTCACGGTGATCCTCAACGACAATGCCCTGGTGACCGTGCGCTTCGGCGGCGCCAGCCCTCTCGGTGAGCTCCGGCACCGGATCGAGGACCAGGCCGAGTGGCTGGCGCTGGGGCCGTCGGCCGTGATGGCGTCGGTGATCACCGAGGTCATCGAGAGCTACCGACCCGTCCTCGACCGCTTCGAGGAGGAGGTGGTCGACGTCGAACGCGACGTCTTCGACGTCCGCCTCCGGCGACCGGTCCGGCGCCTCTACCAGCTGAAGCGCGACATCCGCACCCTCATCCTGGCCGTCGCCGCCCTCGAAGAGCCGCTGGCCCGGCTCGTGCGGAGGGCCGAGGGCACCATGCCGGAACCCGTCGTCACCATGCTCCAGGAAGCCGACGAGCAGCTCGCTCGGGTCGTGGCCCGGGCGGAGTCGCTCTCCGACCTGCTGGACGCCGCACTCGACGCGGCCATGGCCCAGATCGCCGTTCAGCAGAACGACGACATGCGCAAGATCAGCGCCTGGGTGGCCATCGCCGTCGGGCCCACCCTCATCGCCGGGATCTATGGCATGAACTTCGAGAACATGCCCGAGTTGACCTGGCCGTTCGCCTACCCGTCGGCCCTGATCCTCATGACCCTGCTCTCGCTGTTCCTCTACCGGGCCTTCCGCCGCACCGGGTGGCTCTGAGCGCAGCCGCCGGCCTGGTCAGTCCTCGCCGATGGACAGGACCATCCGCACCGGCGGGGCCTCCCCGGTCAGGGCCATGGTCGACTCGGCGGTGGCCGAGTTGAAGATGCCCTTGGCCATGAGGGAGGTCTCGGCGACCCGGCGGGCCTGGTAGATGGTGGTGCGGGCGGTGTGCACGGCGTGGGATTCGGGTTCGGCTCCCACCGCGAACTCGATGAGGTGGCAGGCCAGACGGTGGTCGCCGGCCTCGGAACAGGCGACGGCCCGGTCGACGAGGGCATCGACCCCACCGGCCAGGCGGGCGACCTCGGCGCCGACCACGGCGTCGGGGGCGGGTTTCAGCCGGGCCGGGTTGCCGTCCCACCAGCCGCCGTAGAGGCGCCAGATGTTGCGGATGACGAACTCCGGCTCGTCGTACATCGGGCGGAGGTAGGGCAGTTCGAGGGTCTCGGCCGGCACCGACACCGAGTGCACGATCTCGTCGAGGGTGGCTCCGGCATTCATGGCGCCGACCACGTCGCCGACGAGGGTCTCGAGGGTCGAGGCCACCGTCTCCAGGCAGGTCCGGATCCGGTCGGCCCCGGCGATCGGTAGCCCGTGGGCCGGGACGAACAGCTCGGCCTCCTTGGCCGCCATGGCCCGCAGCGACTCGGCCCACTCGAGCGGGTAGCGCTGCACCTTCTGGGGGTTCCCGCAGTTGGGGAAGTTCCAGATGAACTGGTCGCCGGCGGCGATCATGCGATGGGCCGGGATCCACGTCCACGTGTGATCGTCGGTCTCGCCCATGGCGTGGTGGAACTCGAACTCGACCCCACCGATCGTCTCGGCCAGATGGTGGCGGTAGCTCACGTCGGGACGGAGCGTCCCCGCCGGCAGGAACGGCCGGTCGACGGTGGCCGCCGCCTTCGCCGCCCCGCCGAACTGGCGGTGGTTGATCACCTGGTTGTAGCCGGCGGTCGCCTCGTAGCGGTCGAACCGGGGGCCGATGCGCTCGTGGCCCACTACCCGCGGTAGCGGCCGCTCGTGGTTTTCGGCGTCGGCGGCGAAGGCCCGACTGCCCCCGACATGGTCGACGTGGCCGTGGGTGTAGACGAGGGTGTGGACCGGGTCGGTGCGCCACGCCCGCAGGGCCGAGACGACCTCGGACCCCGACCGGGGACCGCTCGAATCGAAGGCCACGAGACCGTCATCGGTCTCGACCACGGCCACGTGGCTGAACGACTCGATCAGTGCCACCCCCGTCGCGAGCTCACTGAGCTCCTGGGTGACCCGGTTGGGTGGGGTGTCGACGACGCCCGAGTCGATCAGGCGGGTCGACAACTCGAGTGGGTGCTCGCTCATGAGCGGAGTCTTGCAGGACGACCCCGAACCGGCACGGCCTGCAGCTGTCCCGCTGGTCACCCCCCAGGGGTCGGGGCATGGGCGGAGGCCAGCTGGCGGGACACCAGCCGGGCGTAGAGACCGTCGGCGGCGAGGAGCGACTCGTGGGTGCCCGTCTCCGCCACCCGGCCCTCGTCGAGCACGACGATCAGGTCGGCGTTGCGGACCGTCGACAGCCGGTGGGCGATGACGACCGTGGTCCGGTCGGTCTGCAACCGATCCAGCGACCGCCGCAGGGTCTGCTCGTTTATGGCGTCGAGGTGCGACGTGGCCTCGTCGAGGATCAGCACCGGGGCGTCCTTGAGGAACGCCCGGGCGATCGACACCCGCTGCCGCTGTCCTCCCGACAGGGTGGTGCCCCGCTCGCCGACCACCGTGTCGACACCGTCGGGCAGGCCGTTGACCAGGTCGCGGAGCGAGGCCTGCTCGATCGCCTCCTCGAGCTCGGCGTCGGTGGCGTCGGGGCGGCCGATGAGCACGTTGGCCCGGAGGCTGTCGTTGAACAGGTAGGTGTCCTGGGCCACCAGGGCGATCCGTTGCCGCAGGTCGTCGAGGCGGTGGCGGCGAAGGTCGACCCCGTCGATCGTGATCCGCCCCCGGTCGGGATCCCAGAACCGCATCAACAGCAGGGCCGTGGTCGTCTTGCCCGCCCCCGAGGTGCCCACCAGGGCCGCCACCCGACCGGCCGGGATCTCGATGTTGACATCGTCGAGGGCCGGCCGGTTCTGGCCGGGGTAGGCGAACCCGACACCCTCGAGCGCCAGCGACACCGGACCGTCGGGCGGTGGGGCGCCCGGCCCGTCGACCACCGGGACGGGCTCGTTGGCCAGGGCGTAGATGCGGCGGGTGGCGCCGAGGGTGTCGGCCAGCTGGCGGCCGATCTGGGCGATCTCCGACACCGGAAGGAAGGCAGCCATGGCCAGCAGCGTCAACAGCGGCAGCACCCCGTCATCGAGCCGGCCCCGCGTGACCAGCGCCGCCCCGGTCACCACCACGGCCAACCCGCCGAGACCGGTCAGCACCTCCAACAGGGCCTGCTGCATCGTCAACTGACGGAAGAACGGCAACCGGAGGGCGATGTGACGATCCGACAGCGCATCGAGGCCATCGCCCCGCTCGCCCTCGTGCTGGAAGGCCACGATCTCCCCCAGGCCCTGGACCGAGTCGACGGCGAAGGCCCCCAGCTCACCGGCGGCCTCCCTGGCCTCGGAGCCCAGCCGGTCGACCCGCCGGCGGACCAGGACGGGGGTGACGGCGACGGCGGCCAGGAACGGCAGCAGGGCCAGCGCCATCCACGGGCTCTGTGACGCCAGGATGGCCAGCACGGCGCCCGGCACCAGCACCGCCACGAACGCCGGGGCGATGGTGTGGGCGAAGAAGTACTCGACCAGTTCGATGTCGCGGGTGGCCAAGGCCATGAGGTCACCGGTGCGACGCCGGACGAGGTAGGCGGGGGCCAGGGCGTCGAGCCGGCGGAACGTGGCGATCCGCATCTCGGCCAGGAGGCGGAACGCCATGTCGTGGGCGATCCACGACTCGAGCCAGTGCAGCACCCCCGACAGCGGAGCGACGACGGCCAGGGCCACTAGCAGCCACCCGTAGGGCTCGCCGTTCTTGATGGCCAGGACCACCAGGGCGCTGAGGGCTCCGACCCCGATGAAGGCCACCACCCGCAGCACGCCGAACACGAACGTGGCCACGAGGCGACCCCGCCACGCCGCCGCCAGCTTCACCAGCTCGACGACGAGCCGACCCCAACCCAGGCCCTCGGCCCTGATGATCCCCTCGGTGGGGGCGTCGACGACGTGGACCGCGTCGACCGCGGGGACGGGCCGGTCGGGTCGGCCGGGCCCGGCGATCCCGACGACGGGACGACTGGGCCCGTCGTCGCCGACACCGCCGGCGGTGAGATCGACGGCGTTGAGATCGACGACGGGTTCGAGTGACGGACGCTCCAGGGCGCCGATGGTCGGATCGATGGTCGGGTCGAGGGTCGGCTCCGTCGCCTGCTCGGCCATCAGGGTGGCGTAGGTGCCGGCGGCGGCCAGGAGCGCCCCGTGGGATCCCCGCTCGACGATGCGGCCCTCGTCGAGCACGAGGATCGTGTCGCAGTCGATCACGCTCGACAGGCGGTGGGCGATGATCAGGGTCGTCCGGCCCCGCATCAGCCGGTCGAGGGCCTCGCCGATCACGGCCTCGTTCTCAGCGTCGACGGCCGACAGAGCCTCGTCGAGCACCAGGATCGGGGTGTCGCGCAGCAGGGCCCGGGCGATCGCCACCCGCTGGCGCTGGCCACCCGACAGCTTGATGCCCTTCTCCCCGATGACCGTCTCGTAGCGGTGGGGCAGGGAGGCGACGAAGTCGTGGATGTTGGCGGCCCGGGCCGCCGCCTCGATCTCGGCCGCCGTGGCGTCCGGCCGACCGATGCGGAGGTTGTCCTCGATCGTGCCGTGGAACAGGAAGGTGTCCTGGTTGACGACCGAGATCATCGACCGGATCTGGGCGGCCGACAGCTCCCGCAGGTCGTGGCCGCCCAGGCGGACGGCGCCCTCGACCGGGTCGTAGAACCGCAGTAGCAGGCGCACGATCGACGACTTCCCGCCCCCCGACGGGCCGACGATGCCGATCCGCTCACCGGCCCGGAGCTCGAAGCTCAGGCCCCGGTGGACGTCGTTGTGGTTGCCGGGGTAGCGGAACCGCACGTCGTCGAAGCGAACGGTGGGGGTCAGGGGGGCGGTCAGGTCGGCCGGTTCGGCGTCGACGACCTGGGGTTTGTCGTCGAGCAGCTCGTAGATGCCCTGGGCCGCCGACATGCCGACCATGCCCTGGTGGAGGACCGTCCGCAGCTCCCGCATGGGGCGGAAGATCTCGACCCCGAGGAGGAGGATGATCAGCAGGGCGCTCAACTCCATGGCCCCGCTGTCGACCCGGTAGGCGCCGACGGCGAGGGCGGCGGCGGCCCCGCAGGCGATCGAGCTGTCGGTGATGCCCCGGCTGAGCACGTTGGTGGCCAATACCCACATCGTCTCCCGGAACAGGGTCTGGGCCCTGACCTCGAGGGCGGCGGCCCGGGTCGTGCTCTGACCGAAGGCCTTCAGGGTGGCGAGGCCTTGGATCGAGTCGAGGAACTCGGCGGCGAAACCGGCGTAGGCCCGCTGCTGATCCATCGCCTTGCGCACCTCGAGGCGGTGCCAGGTTGCCGGGGCCACCAGGGCGACGAGGGCGAAAACCAGCATCACCACCGCCACCGGCAGGTCGATGAAGGCGACGACGGCGAAGATGAGGATCGGGGTGAACAGCGAGACGAGGAGCTGCGGCAGGTACTGACCGAAATAGGTCTCGAGCTGCTCCACCCCGTCGATGAGCGACAGGGTGATGGCCCCCGAGCGCCGCCGGGCCACGGTGCCCGGCCCGAGGGCGGCCACCCGGTCGTAGATGGCGCGACGCAGGCGCTTCTGGACCCGGGCCGCGGTCTCGTGGGCGACCATGGACCGCCAGTGCTCGAACGCCCCCCGGGCCACCATGACGGCGGCGATGAGGACGATCGGTGTGACCAGCGAACCGACCGGGCGCCCGGCGAACACCTGACCGATCAGCCAACCGAGCAGGATCAGCCTCGTGACCCCCAGGGCGACGGCGGCCAGCCCGATCATCACCGCCCAGACGATCCGGAGCCGGAATCCCTCGGTGAAGGCCCAGAGCCGGGGTTCGAGGTGCATCGGGCCAGGCTACTCAGGGCCCCTGACAGCCTCGAAGCCCGGGGGCCCGTGGCCGACATGGTTCGACCGGCACCCGCCGCCGGCCCGACATCGCTGGGATAGAGTCGGTTCCCGTGGTGGTTGCTGGTGCACGATCGTCGGAGGCAGGAGTCGGCGCAGGTGTCGATGAGGCCCACCATCACCGTCTCGCCGGGCTGGAAGCGACCCTCGTTCCGGCCGATCCTCCGCGCCTGACGTGGCTGGCCCTGTGGTCGCCCGACGGGATCGTTCCCGGGGCCGACGGGTCGGCGACGCTCGTCCTGCCGGCGGGGTCCACCGTCCGGCGTCGCACCGTGCCCGTCCGGTCGGTGCCCGCCGCCGACCTCCTCGTCGACCTCGTGACCCTGCCGGCCGAGGCCCCCGTCGGGCGGTCGGTCCGGATGTGGTCGGTGGCCGCCCGCCTCGCCCTCGACCTCGTGGCCCGCGGTCGCCTCGCCCCCGGTGTCACCGCCGCCGGCTACGACGCCTGGCATCTCGGACCGTTCGATCCCGACGACCTGCGCCGTTGGGCCGAGCTCGCCGCCGCCCTCCCGCCCGAGGGCTACTGCCGGCCGGTGGGGACCGGATCCCCCCTGCGGCTGCCCAGCCCCCACGAGATGGTGCGGGCCTTCGGCGACGCCGTGGCCGACAGCTGCCCCCGCACCGCGGCGGCCGAACGGGTGGCCGGTCATCGGGCCTTCGCCGGATCCGAGCCCGAACCGGTGGCCGGGTACGCCGAGTGGCTGACCGCCGCCGGGCCCGGTCGCCACGACGCCACCGTCATCCTCCGCCTCTGCCCGCCGGGCGACCCCGACCTCGACGACCCCGACCTAGACGACCCCGACCTAGACGACTTGGTCGACCCCGCCGATGGCCGTGACCCCGACGGTCCGGACGGCGACCAGCCCTTCTCGGCCGAGCTCGTCCTCCAGAGCGCCGACGACCCGAGTCTCGTGGTCGGCGCCGACGAGCTGTGGAGCGGGCCCGAGGTGGTCATGCGCCACTTCGCCGACGCCGAGGCGACCGTGCTGCTGACCCTGCGTCGTGCGGCTCGGGTCTGGCCGCCCGTCGAGCGTCTCCTCCGCCAGGCCCGACCGGTCCGCCTCGTCCTCGACGACGCCGAATGCGACCAGCTGCTCGGCCCCGTCGCCGACGATCTCGCCGCCGCCGGGCTCTGGGTCCAGTGGCCGGCCGAGCTGCTGGCACCCCTCGAGGTCCGGCCCCAGATCTCGTCGCCGTCGGTGGGGCGAGAGGCCGACGCCGGCCTCACGTTGGACGTCGTCCTCGCCTGGCGGGCCAGCGTCGGCGGCGTCGACCTGACCGAACAGGAGCTGGAGCAGCTGGCCTCGGCCAAGCGGAGCGTGGTGCGGCTGCGGGGCCGGTGGGTCCGAGCCGATCCCGAGCTGCTGCGGCGCCTGGCCGAGCGACGGTCGCTGCCGGCCGGGCCCGCCCTGGGAGCGGCGCTCGGCGGCACCATCGTGGTCGACGGGGAGGCGATCGAGGCCGAGGTGATCGGCCCCCTGGCCGAGCTCGGCCGCCGCCTCGCCGCCCTCGACACCGACCGCCGCCAGCTCGAGCCGCCTGACCTGAACGCCGAGCTGCGGCCCTACCAGCGGCGGGGCCTGGCCTGGCTGGTGGAGATGGCCACCCTGGGTCTGGGCGGGATCCTGGCCGACGACATGGGCCTGGGCAAGACGATCCAGCTGCTGGCCCTCCACCTCCACCTCCACCTGGCGCCACCCGGGGCCGGCCCCGCCCGACCCACCCTCGTCGTGTGTCCGGCAACGCTGCTGGCCAACTGGGAGCGGGAGGCGGCCAAGTTCGCCCCCGACGTCGTGGTCCGCCGCTACCACGGCCGCGACCGCAGTCTCGCCGAGCTCGGGCCCGGCGAGATCGTCGTCACCACCTACGGCGTGGTCCGCCGTGACCGTGAGGCGCTGGCCGCCGTCGACTGGGGCGTGGTGGCGGCCGACGAGGCCCAGGCCGTCAAGAACCCGCTGAGCCGCTCGGCCCGTTCGCTGCGCCACCTCGACGCCGGGGTCCGCTTCGCCCTCACCGGCACCCCCGTCGAAAACCAGCTGAGCGAGCTGTGGGCGCTGTGCGACTGGACCACACCGGGCCTGCTGGGCGACCTCGAGCAGTTCCGCCGCGACGTGGCCATACCCGTCGAACGCCACGGCGACGCCGACACCGCGTCGCGGCTCGCCACCCTGATCCGACCGTTCGTCCTCCGTCGCCGCAAGAGCGATCCCGGCATCGCCCCCGAGCTGCCACCCAAGACCGAAACCGACCGGGTGGTCGCCCTCACCACCGAGCAGATCACGCTCTACAAGGCGGTGGTCGACGAGTCGCTCGAACTCATCGCCACCACCGAAGGCATCCACCGCCGCGGCCTGGTGCTGAAGCTGCTGACGGAGCTCAAGCAGATCTGCAACCATCCCGCCCACTACCTGAAACAGCCCAGCCCGCTGGCCCACCGGTCGGCCAAGCTCGACGCCGCCACCGAGCTCGTGTCGATCGTGGCCGACGAGGGCGAGGCGGCGCTGATGTTCACCCAGTACGTCGAGATGGGCAAGCTGCTGCGCTCCCACCTCGAGAGCCGCGGGATGCGGGTCGGGTTCCTCACCGGGTCGCTGGCGTTGCCCCGCCGCCAGGAGCTCGTCGACCGCTTCCAGGGGGGCGAGATCGACGTGTTCATCCTGTCGCTGAAGGCCGGGGGAACCGGCCTGAACCTGACCCGGGCGTCGCACGTCGTCCACTACGACCGGTGGTGGAATCCGGCCGTGGAGGATCAGGCCAGCGACCGGGCGTGGCGGATCGGTCAGGACAAACCGGTCCAGATCCACCGGCTGGTGTGCGAGGGTACGATCGAGGACCGGATCGCCGACCTGCTCCGCACCAAGCGGGAGCTGGCCGAGCGGGTCGTCGGCGGGGGCGAGGCCTGGATCTCCGAGCTCGACGACCGGGAACTGGCGGCCCTCGTCGCCTTCTCCGGCGCCGCCGGCGGGGGTTCGTGATGGCCCGCCGCTACGGGGCGACCTGGTGGGGGCGGGCGTGGGTCGACGCCGTGGAGAACCGGGCCAGCCTCGACCCGAACCGACTGCCCCGGGGCCGGACCTACGCCCGCCACGGCCACGTCGTGTCGGTCGAGACCAGTGCGGGTTCGATCCGGGCTGCGGTGAGCGGCCGGCGCCGCCACCCGTACCGGGTCGACATCCGGTTCCGCACCTTCGACGACCGGGAATGGGCCGCCCTGCTCGACGTGATGGTGACCCGGGCCGATCGGGTGGCGGCGCTGCTCGACGGTGAGCTCGACCCCGGCCTCGTCGACGACGCCGCCGCTGCCGGGATCCAGCTCCTGCCCCACGCCGGGGAGCTGCGGCCCCGGTGCTCGTGCCCCGACGTGGCCGACCCCTGTAAGCACTCGGCCGCCGTCTGCTACCTGGTGGCCGACGAGCTCGACGCCGACCCCTTCGTGCTGTTGCAGCTCCGGGGCCGGCGGCGGGAGGCGGTGCTCGACGGGGTTCGGTCGCTCCGGGCCCGGCTGACCGAACCGGCGGATGGCGGCCGGCGCCTCGAGGGCTCGGCGACGGTGGCGTCGGGCTCGACTCCGGCCGGCGGCCCGGTTGCGGGCGGGGCCGACGATCCCGGGGTGCGGGCCGGCGACGCCTGGACCCGTCCGCTCGGGCCGCTGCCGGAGGTGCCGTCGCCCCGTCTCCATCCCGGCCGACCGGCGCCGATGGTCGGCGACCCGCCCCCGGCGGCGCCGTTCGCCGCCGACGGGCTGGAGGCGTTGGCCACCGACGCCGCCACCAGGGCCTGGTCGGCCCTCACCGGCGACGCCGACCTCCATCTCGGCCTGTCGCCGAACCACGATCTGGCCCGCCGGGCCGCCGTCGGCCTCCGGGCGACCGGCTCCGCCGACGAGCTGGCCCGTCTGTCACGACTGACTGGCGTGACCCCGAGATCGATGGCCCGTCGGGCCATCGCATGGCAGCTGGCCGGCTCCTCCGGCGTGAACGCCCTCGACGAACCACCGTGGCGGCCCGATCCGCTGACGATGGCCTCGGCCCGGAACGAGCTGATCGAGTGGGGTGACGGGCACCGGCGGATCACGGTCGACCGCAACCGGATCACGGTCGACGATGAGCAGCTCCGCCTGTCGCGGACCGGCCAGTGGTGGCGTTTCGTGAAGCGGGGAGGGGCGTGGGACCTCGACGCCGGCCCCGCCGACGAGCCGACCGACGTGCTGCCCACCTGACAGCAGCCAGCAGCGCGAGGCGGGGGCGACCGGGGGCCGGCACGCCGGGCGATTAGGGTCCGGGGATGCTCGCCGGCCCGACACGCCCGCCGACCTCGTCTCATCGCCCGCCGTCGAGTTGCCATCGCCCGCGGTGGCATCGGCGGCGCCTGCCCGTCACCCTTGCCGTTGTTGCGGTGGTGCTCGTGGCGGCGTCGTGTGGTTCCGGTGACGGGGGTGGGGTCGCCGGCATCGCCGGCGGTGAGACCACGACCACGGCCGGCGGGGCGGGTCAGGCCAGCGGGGCGGACACTACGGGCGGGTCGACCGACGCCACCGTCGGGCCTCTCGCCGGCAGCGGGGTGCTCGGCCTCGTGGGGGCGGACCTGTCGCCCGACGCCGAGGCCTGCATCGCCACCGCCCTCGCCGGCGATCCGGGTCTGGCCGAGGCCACGGCATCGGGCAGCGACATCTCCGCCCTGACCGAGACCCAGCAAGCGACCGTCTCCGCCGCCCTCGTCGAATGCGTTCCCCAGGACGAGCTGGGGTCGGCCCTGGCCGACTCGATCTCGGAGGGTCTCGACCCGACGTCGCCCCAAGCCATGAGCGCCGACGTCGAGCGCTGCTTCGCCGAGCGGATGACCGGCAATTCCGGTCAGGAGGTCGTGCTCGGCTTCCTCGCCCTCGACGCCGACCAGCCCCTGCCGCCCGGGACCCGGGAGCCCGTGCTCGACACGCTCGTCACCTGCATCCCGGGGCCCGTCCTCGTCGGCTTCTTCACCGCCGACCCGGAGACGGCCGGCGCCTTCGACGCGGCGTGCCTCGAGACCACCTACAGCAACGTCGACAACCTCAGGAGTTTCTGGGCCCCGCTGGTCGACAACCCCGGGGCGGAGTTCGACACCCTGCCGCCCGACGATCTCAGCCAGATCATGAACCCGATCCTGGGATGTATGCGATTCGGAGCCCTCGTGGCCCAGGAGTTCGAGGGCAGCGTGCAGTTGTCGGAGGCAACGATCGCCTGCATCGACGAGGCCTTCTCGTCCGACCCGGCGGTGGCCCAGGCGCTCATCACCGGCTCCGATCCGCCGCCGTCGTTCGAGGCCGCGCTGATCGCCTGCCTCACTCCGGAGGAGCTCCTCGCCATCGGCCAGTGACTTCAGTGCCGGCCGATGCGCTGCACCACCGTGTTGTGGTGCGGTCGTGGTGATGGGCCTGCACGAGCCTCGCAACGCGAGTCGCTCAAGCCCGGGGCGGCGAACAGGAACAGCGGCAGGTCGCACCTATACTTCGTTCGAGATATCGTTGGCGGTATGGCAGGTGTGGATGACGTTGCTGGCGGCTCGGTCTTTCCAGGTTTCGCCGACCTGGTCGACGATCCCGGGGAGCTGATCGGCCGGCTGAGCGAACTCCGGCGCAGTCGTGGCCTGTCGCAGACCGAGGTGGCGGCCCGAATGGGGACGTCGCAGTCGGCGCTGGCCCGCCTCGAGGCCGGGCTGGCCGACATCCGGGTCTCCACCCTGGCCCGTTACGCCGCCGCCCTCGACGTCGACATCAGATACGCCGTGCACGATCGAACGAAGGACTGAACGATGACGGGACGTGGTCACATCGCCTGGTCGGTGGACGGCTCGATGTCGGAGCCCGTCGGCGGCACGGCGGTGGCGCTGGTGGCGGCTTGTCGGGGCGTGCGTCGGGCTGCGGCCCACGCCCAGTTCTCGCTCCGGCTCGACAGCAGGCAGTCGATCGAGGGCACGGCCGACGATCTCGTCCGTGCCGCCGACGAGCTGGCCCGCCAACGCCACCGCTATGTGGCGGCTCTGGTGGCGGCGACCGGCCAGCCCGACGACATCGTGGCCCGGGAGATCGATCGGGGCCGCGCCCACAGGGCCGCCGAGGCGGTGACGCTGGGCATCGTCGATGTCATCGTCGACGGCTCGTGAGTCAGCTCTGACCGTCGGTCTCGGGGCCGGCGTCGGGGTCGTCGAGGCCGAACCGGGCGGGATCGAGATCGTCGAGGAAGGCTCGGAAGTCGGAGACCTCCTCGTCGATCGTGGTTTGGTCGGGCACGTTCTCGGCGACGAGCGGCAGGGCGCCCATCTCGTCGAGCACGTCGTCGCTCACGAAGACGGGGGCATCGAGGCGTACCGCGAGGGCGATGGCATCCGAGGGACGGGCGTCGACCCGACGCTGGTCGGTCGACGTTTCGATTTTGAGCTCGGCGACGAAGGTGCCCTCGTCCATGCCGGTGACCTCCACCGCCGTCAGTCGACCGCCGAGTTGGAGGAGGAGCATGGCCATGAGGTCGTGGCTCATCGGTCGTTCGGTCTCCTGCCCGGTGGCCGCCATGGCGATGGCGTCCGCCTCGGGTGCACCGACGAAGATGGGGAGCAGACGGTGGGGTTCATCGTGCTCCCGGAGCACCACGATCGGGGCTCCGACGTTGGCTTCCACACCTACTGCTGCGAGATCCATCAGCTTCATTCCACGAGTCTAACCGGTGTCGACAGCAAAGCTGATAGTCAGGCAATAAGGTTTTCTCCTGTGCGACGCGTCACGTTGCGGGCGGGTGTTGGGGTGGACGGCCGCCGCAGCGGGGCGTAGAACGGTCGGATCGTCGTCGAGAAGCGGCAGGCCGTCTGGCCCGACTGATCGTCGGCGTCGAGCAACACCGACAGGGGAGGGGACATGGAGCAATCGCACGACACGACCGACGGTGCCGAACCCGGTCGCCCCGGGGGCGTCTCGGCACCGGTTGAGCCCGCCGACCGGGGCGTGACCTGGGCGCCGTGGGCCGCCATCGCCGGGTACTCCGGCTTCGAGGTGGCCAACTCGCGGGGCCGGGTGTCGATAGCGCAGATCGGCGTGGACGCTTTCGCCGTGGCCACGCCGTTCCGCTTCATCGATCAGCCCACCCTCGACCACTACCGCCACCGTCTCGTCGGCGCCGGCTCCTCCCCCGAGCAGGCCGAGATCATGCTCGACGACGCCAGGGCCCTGACGCCGGACGAATCGATCACCGACCTGGCGTCGATCCCGCGTTTCGTGGCGTGGTTCGAGGATCCGTACGGGCGTCACACGCTGGCTGCCATCCTCCACGACAAGCTGATCGTCGACGAACCCAACGGCGGTGACCTCGGCAACGACATCCTCTCCGACAGCCTCTTTCGCGACATGATGGGCGTGGCCGGCGTGCCGTTGTTCAAGCGGTGGTTGATGTGGGCCGCCGTCGCCGCCCGCACCCGGTGGGTGGCCGGCGGCTACCGCCGCCTGTCACTCATCCTGTGGGGACTGCTCGGCGTGATCGGGGTGGCGTCGGGGGTGGTGGCTGCGCTGGCGTTCTTCGGTGATCTGGGATCGTGGGATCGACCGCTGGAATGGGCCCTCGTGGCCGTCACCCTCCCGATCGGCGCTGCCCTGCTGTGGGGGAGGCAGTACGGGGCGGGGATCGTGGCCGCCGCCGCCGGCCTGTGGCTCATCCCCGCCGCCGTCATCGTCGTCCTCGGGCTCGGTGTCTACATGCTGTCCGAGAAGGCGATCGCCCGCTTCCATCGCCGACCCCCGCCCTCGGCTCAAACGCTGAACAGCCCCTGAGGCGGTGCCGGGGGCCGACACCGGCCTGACGCCGCGTCATCCGCCACGTCGATCGGTGTCGACCCCGGTCGGTTGCCAATACCCTCGGCCGGACTCGTCCGCCGGGCCACGGCCCGGGAGGGGAAGGCAAATGACCAACCAGTTCGACTTCACCAACGACGAGTGGGAGGCACTGAGCGCGGCGCCGGTGCTCGTCGGGGTCGCCATGGCCCGGGCCGCCGACAGCGGCCGCTTCGGTAGCTACCGCGAGAGCCGGGCGGTGATGGCGGCGCTCGAACCCGACGTCACCGGCAGCCCGGCGGCCGATCTGATCCGGGCGGCCGCCGCCGCCGACGTCACCGAACTGATCGAGCGGCTCACGGTCGGCGACACGATCGGGCCCGAGGCGTGGGCCGAGTTGGCCGTGACGGCGTGCGCCGAGGCCGCTGACGCCCTCATCGCCCGCGCCCTCCCCGAGGAGGCGACCGGCTTCACAACCTGGCTCCTGGCCGTGGCCAACGACGTCGCCAACGCCGCCAAGGAGGGCGGTGTCCGGATCAGCCCGCCCGAGGCCGACCTGTTGCGTCGTCTCGCCGCCGCACTCCGCCTCGACGTCGCCAGCGACTAGGAGCGGCTGGCCGTGGCGGCCGGCATCGAGCGCCTGCCCGCTATGAGGCCCGTCGCCGGTCGGCCGGCGACGAGCGCCTGTCAGTCAGTGACCCGACGTCATCCCAGGCCGGTCGCTCCACCGCGGCCACCGATGTGGCGGCACCACCGTCGTGCACTTGGGCTCCTGGCCGAGACAGTGGCTAGGGTCGTCACCACCGGGTGACGACCGTTGGCGTCGGCTCGAGGGGGGGGACGATATGGCAGCAACACCGGAGGCGGTGCAGGCCGAGGTCGAGGCTTGGATCGACGACAACTGGAATCCCGAGATGACGGTGGGGGAGTGGTGGGGTCGCCTGGCCGGGGCCGGGCTCAGCCACGCCGAGCTCGACCCGCCCCACGGCTGGGGCTACGGCCGAGACGAGGCGGCCGCCGTGTTCGCCGCCCTCCGGGCCAGAGAGGCGATGGGGCCACCGTCGGGTATCGGTCGTTCCCTGGCCCTGCCCACGATCTTCGCCCATGGCACCACCGAGCAGATCGACCGCTTCATCCCCCCGATCCTCGACGGCAGCGAGGGCTGGTGTCAGCTGTTCTCCGAGCCCGGTGCCGGCTCCGACCTGGCCGGCCTCCAGACCCGGGCCGAGCGCGACGGCGACGAGTGGGTGGTCAACGGTCAGAAGGTGTGGACCTCCACCGGCCAGTACGCCGACTACGCCATCCTCATCGCCCGCACCGCCCCCGACCTCCCCAAGCACCAGGGCATCACCTATTTCCTGTTCCCGGTACGGCAGGACGGCGTGGACATCCGGCCCCTGCGGGAGATGACGGGTCACGCCGTGTTCAACGAGGTCTTCCTCGACGACGCCCGAGTCCCCGACGCCTTCCGCCTCGGCGACGTCAACGGGGGGTGGCGGGTGGCCAACACCACCCTGACCCACGAACGGGCCGGTATCGGCGTGGCCTCCGGCGGGTTCAGCCGGGCCGCCGCCGGGCCGATCGCCGGCCACCTGACCCGCCCGTGCCGGGAGTTCATGCGCGGCTCCCGCCACCAGGTCATGTCGCAGACCCATGTCTCGCCGGGAACGATGAACCGGTTCCG
Organism: Acidimicrobiales bacterium; assembly: GCA_050330635.1. Classification (GTDB taxonomy): domain Bacteria; phylum Actinomycetota; class Acidimicrobiia; order Acidimicrobiales; family SZUA-35; genus CADEDH01. Next base: position 49,241 of record JBHJNQ010000065.1, read on the forward strand.
GGCGATCGGCCAGGAGCGGGGCGGGCTCGACGATCCCCTCGTCCGCCAGACGTTCGCCGAGCTCCACACCAGGGTCCAGGTGCTCGGTCTCTCGGCCCGGCGGGCCCGCGGCGGGGCCGGCGGCCGGACGGGCGTCGAGGGGTCGCTGGCCAAGATCGCCATGACCGAGGCCCTCCTGGGGGCACGCGACCTGGGCGAGGATCTCTTCGGCCCGGACGCCCAACTGTGGAAGGAGGGCGCCGTCGACGAACGGTGGTTCCAGGAGATGCTGCTGTTCTCCCCGGCCCCCGCCATCTACGGAGGCACCGATCAGATCCAGCGCAACATCATCGGCGAGCGCGGCTTGGGCCTGCCCAAGGAGCCCGGACACCCCCGTGACACCCCGTTCAACGAGTTGCCGGCCAACGCCCAGCGTGCGGCGACCGCCCCTGACCCCCGGCCCGCCACCGACCGGACGGAGACACCACGATGAGCGACAGCACGACCAGCGGGAGCACCCCTACCGACGACCGCGAATCCGGCGGGACCACGCCCGGCGATGACGGCGAGAGCCTCGTTACCCCCGACATGCACGAACGGAAGGGAGTGTGGGGCGACGAGGTCACCTCGCCCCCGGTGGCCGAGTCCGACATCCGCCGCTGGGCGATCGCCGTCCACTGGCCCGAGACGCCACCCCCGATCTTCTGGGACGCCGACTACGCCGCCACCACCCGCTGGGGCGGGATCGTCGCCCCACCCGACTTCAACCCCTTCGCCTGGCCCATCCGGACCCCGAGGACTGCCACCGACAACAAGCGCGACCGGTCGAAGCGGCGGCTGCGGGGCATGAACGGCGGCCAGGTCGAGACCTACGGCGTGCCCATCCGCCCCGGCGACGTCATCACCGCCCGCAACCGGCTTCGCGACTGGGACGAACGCGACACCCGACTCGGTCGCACCCTGTTCACCAACCACGAGACCGAATGGCACAACCAGAACGGCGAGCTGGTCAAACGGCGGGTGTCGACCGCCATCCGGTACTGACCGGAACGGCTGGCCGACCCGCTCCGCTGCCCGGCCCCTGGCCGCGCCACGGGGCCGAGTCAGCGACTACGACTACGAGTACGAGGTCGAGACAGGAGACGTAACGATGGCAACCAACGTGTACTTCGAGGATGTGACGGTGGGCGACGCCCTGCCCGGATGGTCGCGCACGACCGACTTCATGAGCTGGAACCGCTACGCCGCCGTCAACGACGAGTTCGTGTACATCCACATGGACGACGAGGCCGGCCGCAAAGCGCTCAACGACCAGGGGGCCTTCGGGATGGGCAACCTCCGCTACGCCTACATCGTCAACGCCCTCCAGGACTGGATCGGCGACGAGGCCCAGATTAGGGAGATCGGCTGCCAGTTCCGGGCCATCAACCAGAAGAACGACGTCCTGACCGTGGTCGGACAGGTGACGGAGACCCGCGTGGTCGACGGCGAGCACCAACTCGTCCTCGACGTCGACGTGGTCAACCAGGACGGGGACAAGACCTGCCCCGGTCACGCCATCGTGGTCGTGCCGTCCCGCCACACCGCCGAGGAGCAGGCCTGAGACCGCGACGCTGCTCACACGAGGCCCCGCAACTCGCCCCGGGGCGGGCTGGATCTCCCGTCGGGCCGGACCTGAGGGCGTGAGAGGTCGGCCCGGTCGGCGGCGTGGCGTCCGGCGTGCCAACCCTGCGGGTCGGTCCCGCCGCTCGACCTCAAGGACCTCAGCGACCCGAAGCTCGCCTCCACCGCCTCGTCGACCGCCCGCTTCCGGTCGGCCAGGACCGGCACCAGCGACCCCGATGGGCCCTGGCCCGAGGGGGGACGGTCGTCGGTCCATCGGCGCTCGACCTCGGCGGTGACCTCGCTCAACCGCTGACCCACCCGGAAGGTGTAGGCCGACAGGAACGACGAGCGGAACCCCCGGCTGCGGCGTCGACCTCCCGCCGGTTCGCCCCGCCCGGCGCGGTGCATCTCCCGCTGGGCCTGGACGAGCAGGGAGGTGTAGAGCGTCTCGCACCAGATCAGGTCGTGGTCGAAGCCGATGACCGTCACCAGGCCGTACTCGACATCGATCACGGCACGGCACCGGGCCGCCCCGGCCACCACCGTGACCAGCGACGCCTTGGCCCGGGCGTAGGGGTCGTCGACCGGCAACCGGACCGCCGTCGGATTCGCCGCCGACGGTGCCTCGGCCCACAGCATCGCCTCGTCGATGGCGTGACGGACCATCAGCTCCTGCGCCTTGGCCATGCAGGCCTCGGCCTCGGCCTCGTAGGTGGTCGACTCGGCCTTGGCCAGCAGCCGCCGGACCCGGGTCATCGCCGGGCTGGCCTCCTGGCCGGCCAGGTCGACCATCGACCGGTCGAGTGCCCCGGGTGACCCGGGTGGCGGGATGACCGGCCCCACCTGGCGCAGCTGCGTCAGCTCGAACAGCACCGCCCCGCCCAGCTCGACGACGTCCGGCCAGGGGGGAGGGTCGACCGAGGGAGCCAGGGGTGGCATCTTCGCCAACCAGCCCCATCCGGGCATCTCGGCCAACCCCAACCTCTCGACGTGGCGCTGCCACCGGGGGTGCAACGTGGTTCCGTAGCGACGGGCGTGGTCGGCGGCGAGGGCGACCGCCGCCAACTGCTCCGCATGGGCGGAGATCGAACGCCGACACTGGCGCAACACCTCCCCCGGCAGCCACCCCAGGGCCCACGCCCGGGCCACCGCGTCGGCCAGACGGGCCTCCAGTTCGGCGGCCACCACCTCGGGGATCAGTTGGTCGAGGAGGACGGCGACCTGGCGTCGCCGGACCCGGTCGCCCGTGGCCCGGGCCCACTGGTCTCGCTCGATCAGCTCCGCCGCCAGCCGCTCCTCGGCTTGCACGTCCTCGAACCCGCTCTGGTCATCATCGAGTTGGGCCTCGTCGGCACCGCCGAGCGGGTCGGCGGCCGCCCGTTGTCGTCGCTCGCGATCCCGTCGCTGGTGGCGCTCCTTTGCTTTCAGTTTCCTTCGTTGCTTGTTGTTTTGTCCCATGGGGGCCAACGTAGGAGCGAGGGGTGACAGTGGAGGAGAGCACACGCTGGGGGTGGGTGGGCGCCGACGCTGGTTGCGTCCACAATGATGGCCATGCAGATCGATCCGGCCGGCCGCCGATGACCTCCACGATCAGTCGACGACCGGCCACCCGTCTCGACACCGTCGACGTGGCGCCCCGGTGGCGGCCGAGGCCGGCGCTCCCCCAGCCGGGCCTCACCGAGCAGGCCCTCGTGGTCATCACCACGTTCATCCTCCTCCACGGCACCCCCAACATCTGGTTCCGGAGCCGGGCCGACTTCCTCCTCGACTCGTCCAACCCGATCCTCGTGATCGTCGAGCTCGGCCTCATCGGCATGGCCTTCCTCCGGGTGGCCGGCAGCATCGACCATCTGATCGCCATGGCCCGTTCGGAGCCGCTGGTCTACCTCTACGCCGGCATCACCTTCGCTTCCATCTTCTGGTCGGCCGATCCGGGCGAGACGATCAAGCGCTCGATCGGCTTCCTCGCCCTCACCGCCTACGGGTCGTACCTGGTGATGCGGTTCCCCCTCGAACGCACCCTCCGGCTGCTGGCGCTGATGTTCGGCATCGGCGCCGTGCTCAACCTGGCCTTCGTGTTCGGTTTCCCCGACTACGGGGTCGATGCCGACGGCCAGTGGACGGGGGTTTTCTCCCAGAAGAACGGGCTGGGGTTCGCCGCCGCCCTCGCCGTGCCCGCCATGATCGTCGCCGGCCGCGAGAGCACCTTCCTCCGACCGTTCTTCTACCTCGGCGCGGTGGCCCATCTCGTGCTGCTCGTCGGATCCGATTCGAAGACCATGCTCGTCGGCACGGTGGGCCCCGTGGCGTTGTCGGTCGTGTACCGGGGCTTTCGGGGTCGGAGCACCCTGCGGGGTGCCGTGATCATCAGCCTCGCCGGCATGTCCGTCTTCACTTTGGCCTTCGCCACCGCCAACATCGCCCTCCTGGCCAAATGGCTCGACAAGGACGTGTCGCTCACCGGGCGGGTGCCGTTGTGGGAGACCCTCATGCCGATCGCTCTGGATCGGCCGTTCACCGGCTACGGGTACGGGGCCACGTTCGGCGGCTTCTTCTCGCCCGTGCACGAGGTGTGGATCCAGAACCAGTGGAAGCCCAGCCACGCTCACAACGCCCTTCTCCAGACGACGTTGGAGATCGGGCTCATCGGGGTCGTGCTGTTCCTGGTGCTCTACTTCCGGGTCATCTCGGGGGCCATCAAGCTGGTGGTCATCGTCCCCCGCGCCATCGGCCTTTGGCCGCTGGTGTTCCTCACCACCACCCTGCTCGTGTCGATCACCGAGTCGGGGATCGCCGCCAGTGGCCTCGGCTGGGTGATGTTCGTGGTGGCCGCCGTCACGGTGCCCCTCCACCTCCGACACCGGACCGAGCTCGGCTATTCGAACGACTTCCGCACCGCCACCCACGCCTACACCGCCTACCGCCGGCTCGGCGTCCCCCGCCTCCGCGGTCGGAGCTGAGCGGGGCACCGGCACGGCCGGACGATGGGACCTTCGACACCCATGACCGACACCGCCCTTCAAGCCGTGGACCAGCGCCCCCATCGCCACCGGGTTCTCCGCCGGAGGACGAGGAGACGGCGTTGCTCCCGTGGGCCGACCCCGAGAACTTCAATCCCGGCTACCTGATGCGTAGTCTCCATCTGATGCCCAAGTCGGGCGACCGCCAACCCTGGGTGCACAGCCAGGACTACTGGATGGAGAAGGACGTGATCCCCGCCGCCGATCTCGACGACGGTTGTCTCGTCTACGAATGAGGTGATGGTCACGGCCACCAACGAGGACGCGGTTCCCCCAACCGATGACGTCGGTCCCCTCCACGGGTTGCGGGTGGTTGAGCTTGCCGGAGGGCTCCCCGCCGCCTTCTGCGCCCGCCAGCTCCGGGGCTTCGGGGCCGAGACCGTCCGGGTCGAGATCGCCGTCGGCGTCCCCACCGTGGTCGATCACCTGACCGACGACCAGCGGCTGTTCTGTGTGGCCGGCGCCCACCGGGTCGTGCTGGGCGACGCCCAGGCCCTCGTCGACCTCCTGGCTGACGCCGACGTCATCATCGAAGACCAGGGCCCGGGCGTGCTCGCCGCCATCGGCTACGACCCCGAGGCCAACCTGGAGGTCCGACCCCACCAGATCATCACCTCCATCTCACCGTTCGGCCACACCGGACCGAGGGCCGGGTGGCAGACCACCAACGCCGTCCAGTTCGCCGTCGGCGGCCTCATGTCGCTCACCGGCGACCCCGACCGGGAACCGCTGGTCACCGGCGGCGAGCAGGCCTACCTGCTCGGCGGTCTCCACGGCTTCGCTGCCACCGCGGTCGCCGTCCTCGACCGGGCCCGTCACGGGCGCGGTGCCTGGCTCGACCTGTCGCTCCAGGAGATCGCCGCCTCCATGCCGGAGCTGTACGCCGCCCAGAGCGAGTACGACCTGGGCGAACCCGTGCCCCGCGCCGGCAACTCGGTCCGGGCCGTGTGGGGCGTCTACCACTGCGCCGACGGCTTCGCCGGCGTGTGCTGCCTCGAACGTCAGGTCCGGTCGTTCTTCGAGCTCCTGGGGGAGCCAGTGGTGAGCGACCCCCGCTTCGCCGATCCGGTGACCCGGGTCGAGCACGACGACGAGCTGTTGGCCCACGTGCTGTCGTTCATGGCCGAGCGGACCAAGGACGAGTTGGCCGCCCTGTCGCCCGTGCACCGGGTCCCGTTCGGGGCGGTCCGGACGCCGGGCGAGCTGCTCGACGACGAGACCTTCGCCCTCCGGGGCTTCTTCGACCGGGTGGCGACCGACGACGGCGACGCCGTCGTTCCCGGGCGCCCGTTCCCCGGCCTGGGTTGGACCCCGGCGCTGCGGCTCGACGGTCCGACCCACGGCCACGTCGCCTGGGAGGCCCCGGGCTGGGGACCGGCCCCCGGTCCGCCGCTCGGTGACGGTGGACTTGGTCGCCGGCCCGCCCCGCTGGCCGGTGTCCGCGTGCTCGACCTGACGATGATGTGGGCCGGCCCCTACGCCACCAAGCTGCTGGCCGAGGCGGGGGCGGACGTGATCAAGATCGAATCGCCGAGCGCCTGGGACAACATCAGGACCCTCATCCCCCAGGACCCGGCGATCCCCGACCCCTGGAACTCCGCCTACTACTTCAACGAGTACAACCACTCGAAGCGCTCGCTCACCCTCGACCTGGCGTCCGGGGCCGGCCGCGACGTGTTCCTCCGGCTCGTGGCCGACGCCGACGTCGTGATCGAGAACTACCGGGCCGACGTGCTCGACAACCTCGGCCTCGGCTACGAGGTGCTGCGGGAGGCCAACGCCGCCGTCGTGCTGGTGTCGATGGCGGGTTTCGGCAAGTCCGGGCCCCTGTCCGCCCATGTCGGCTTCGGCCCGATCATCGAGATGATGTCGGGTCTGATGTCGCTCACCGGCTATGGCGACGACGGCATCCCCTACAAGACCGGGGTGTCCTACGGCGACCCCGTCGGTGGCGCCAACGCCGTGGCCGCGGTGGCGCTGGCCCTGCTCGAACGAGACCGCACCGGGGCCGGACGTCACGTCGACCTGGCCCAGCGGGAGACGGCCGCCACCCTGGCCGGCCCTGCCTTCGTGGCCGCCTCGTTGCGGGGTGAGAACCCCACGCACGTCGGTAACCGAGACCCCCGCTACGTCCCCCAGGGGTGCTACCCGTCGGCTGGGGACGATCGATGGGTGGTCCTCTCCGTGCGATCCGACGACGAGTGGGCCGCCCTGGCCCACCGCATCGGCCGCCCCGATCTCGCCCCCCTCGATCACGACCACCGCCTGGCCCGCCACGACGAACTCGACGACGCCATCGCCGCCTGGACCGCCACCGTCGACCGGGACGAGGCGGCGGAGATCCTCCAGGGCGACGGCGTCCCCGCCGGGGCGGTGGTCGACACGCTCGCCGTCCACGACGACCCCCAGCTCGTCGACCGCCACTTCTTCCGGGTGGTCCCCAACCCCAAGATGCGGCCCTACCGGCAGAGCGGGCCCACATGGCGGGTCCACGGCCCCCCGCCGCACGAGATGCGCCGGTCACCGTGGTTCGGCGAGGACAACGACGCCATCCTGACCGAGCTGGGCCTGAGCGCGGTGGAGATCGATGACCTGAGGGCCGCCAGGGTCATCGCCGACGCGCCGATCGATCCCGGCGTCGGCTGACGACGCGGTGCCGCCCGCGCGCCCATGCCGCCCGGCCGGCGTCGGCGGGATCGCATTCGGGGCGGAACGGGAGCAAGCTGGGGAGGTGACGGGCGCCTTCACCACCATTCCCATCGTCAGCCTCGAACCGTGGACCTCCGGGTCCGACGACGACCGGCGACGGCTCGCCGACCAGGTCAGGTCCCACTGCCACGAGGTCGGCTTCCTCGTGCTGGTCGACCACGGCATCGAGACGGCGTTCGTCGACGACGTGTTCGCCATGATGCGACGCCTCTTCGCCCTGCCCGAGGCCGACAAGCTCCTCATCGACAAGCGCCGCTCCCCCCACTTCCGGGGGTGGGAGGCCACCGGCTCGGAGTACACCAACAACCGACCGGACTTCCGGGAGCAGGTCGACCTGTGGTCGGAGCACCCGGCCCGGGCCCCGGGCGCCGATCCCGCCTACCTCCACCTCCTCGGCCCCAACCAGTGGTTCCCCGAGGTGGTCCTGCCGGGCTACCGGCAGCTCCTGATCGACTGGTTCGAGCGGATGGGCGACCTGGCCCGCACCCTGATGCAGGTCTTCTCCGTCGGTCTCGGGCTCGAACCCGATCACATCGACGGCCGCTTCGGGGACGAGCAGATGTCGCTGACCAAGCTCATCCACTATCCGCCGACGCCACCCGGCCAGGCCGGGGTCAACGCCCACCACGACGCCGGCTTCCTCACCATCCTGGCCCCGGGCGAGACGCCCGGCCTCCAGGTCCGGAACCCCGACGGCGACTGGGTCGGGGTCGAGGCCGGGCCCGGGTCGTTCGTCATCAACATCGGTGAGATGCTCCAGGGGATGACGGCCAACTACTTCGTGGCCACCGCCCACCGCGTCATCACCGAGGCGGAGCGGTACTCGGCCGGCTACTTCCACGGCCCGTCGCTCGGCACCCCGCTCACCCCGCTGCCACTCCCTCCCGCCCTGCTCGACGCCGTGGCCGCCAGCCCCCGCCACGCCAACGCCGGGTGGATGGCGCTGCGCCGCGAGACCGACGCCGGGGTGGGCGACATGGCCAGCAGCCACAAGCCGTCCACCTATGGCGAACAACTGTGGAACTACTTCTCCCGCAGCTACCCCGACATGGTCGCCTCCCACTACCCCGACCTGGTCGACGCCTGAGCGCCGCTTGGTGAGGGTTCACCCTCGCCGGTGACGAAGGTGGCTACAGGAGTCTGTTGCTGAGATCGAGGGTGTAGCCGTGCCAACCCGTCCATGTCCCAGTTCTGGCGTGGCACGGACAAGCGCAGGTGATGGCGTCGCCCATCTTCGGCTGCCACCAGCCGAGGCACGCCTCGTGCTCCTGGCCCGGTCCGTCCTGGCACGGAGCGCCGACATGATGTCCGTCGGTGAGGGGCGGTCGGTTGGTCTGCTCGGTCAGCCATTCGAGAACGGTGACGAACGGGCGGGGCTTGGAGAACAGATAGCCCTGGAGGTCGTCGACACCGCTCGAGGTGAGCATGTGCGCCTGTTCCTCCGTCTCGACGTTCTCCGCCACCACCGACTTGTGGAGGGTGTGCAGGGTCTGGACGACGCTTTCGACCATCAAGGCGTCCTTCGACTCGGCGAAGTGACGCGCGAGCTTCACCTCCGACACCGGGAGCTGGGAGATGCGCGTGAAGTTCGACTCGCCGGTACCGAAGTCATCGATGCTGAGAAGGACACCCTCCCGGGCGATGCGTTCGCACGCAGCTGCGAGCTCGGGCAGGTTCTGGGAGCCGAGGGATGCCTCGGTGATCTCGATGACGATGTGGCCGGCGAGTGAATCGGCCTGCAGCTCACCGCACAGACGGTCGAGTTTCTCGGGTGCCAAACCGGCAGGCGAGACGTTCACGTGGACCTTGAAGTCGGGATGGTAACGACGGAACTCGCGTAGGTCGCGCAGTGAGGTACGCAGGACGAAGCGATCGATGCGATCGACAACCCGGTGCTTTTCGGCCAGCGGAATGAACTCGTCGGGGAAAATCGGGCCGAGGTCGGGGTGGGTCCAGCGAACGAGTGCTTCGGCCGTCGTCGCCACCCGGGACCGGGCGTCGACTATCGGCTGGTACTCCACCCTGAAACCATGCTCGCCCGGGTCAGAGTCGTTGAGCGCCGAGGTGAGCCGGGCCTCGATCTGCCAGGTTCGCTTGATGCGCTCCTGTAGCTCGGCGGTGAAGAACGTCGTCGTGCCGGGAGCGTGAATCTGGGCGTGCTTCACGGCCATGTCCGCCCGCAGGAGTGCGCCAGCGGGTGACATCGAATCCTCGACCCGTACGGCGCCAGCTGTCACCGATGGTGTGATTGGCAGCAGTTCCTCGACGTCGGCCGCCAGTTCCGCACGTCGGTTCTCGATCCACTCGACGGACGTCGTTCCGGGAGAGACGACGATGAGCGTTGCGCCTTCACCGCGCCAGATCTGGTCCTCGTCTCGTCGGAATCGCGCCATGGTCCTGGTGGCCAGCTCACCGAACAGGTCGTCACCCGCGCCCGATGTCTCCCGAGCGCGGTCGACGTCGTGGAAATAGAGCACGGTCACCACGACGTCGGTCAGCTCGTCGCTACGGTTGTAGTCGACCAGGTTGGGGAGTCCGGTTGCGGGATCTGTCCGAGCCGCCCGGTGCTCGGCCGTCACGTCGCGGATGGTGAAGATGGTGGATCCATCGGGTTGGTCGGTGGAGGTCGTCTTTATCCAACGGCCGTGGCGGTAGGGGTCCTGGTAGGCGCTGTCGCCGTTGGCCAACGGGTGGGACAGGCTGGTCACCTGGCCCACGAGCCGGCCGACGGGGTCGAATCCGAGTTCGCGGGCGGCGTTGGGAGTGGCCTTGATGATCCGCCCGTCGACGGCTCGAAGCCCGACCTCTCGGCTGGCCGATGCCAGGGCATTCCAGGCCTCTTCAGCCTTGGCTTCGGCCTCGAGCTCCATGCGACGGGCTCGCTCATCGATTGATGCGAGCGCCGGGTCGAGCACATTTGCCACCTGGGTGATGGCGACATAGAGATGGGGAGGAACCCCACCGTTGATCGCAATGGCCACATTGGCGAGTGCCGATTTGATGACCGTGCGATCCCTGGCGGCCGACAAGTCGAGCTCCTCCACAAGAGCGGGCTGCGCGAGCACGACGACCGACCGGTCGCCGAGCAATGATCGACACGCACCCCTTGCCGCTTCGATCGCGGCCCCGATCGTGCTGGCCTTCGACAGCTCCTCGGCCAGCCGTGACTGGACCTGCACGATGTCGGTCAGTCGGAGGGCGGTCTGACCGGCCAGGCTGATGCGTACGGACGACAGTGCGGTGACGGCCACGAAGCTGACAATGGCAAGGAGATGATGGCTGATGAGCGCCAGGTATCCGATCGAGCACAGCGCCACCGGATAGATTTGCCAGCGGTACTTCTGCTCTCTCGTTCCCGGCTTGGCGAACTCGCCGTAGTCGCTGGCGCTGACCGCGATGGCGTAGGTCACGAGGGGCAAGGCGAGGATCCGTACCGGTTGGTCTTTCCACCAGGCGTCGGTGGCGACTCCGTAGAAGAGCGACAGGTCGAACAACGATCCGAGGGCGCCGCTCAGGCCGAGCCACACCGCTGCTCTCGATCTGGAGCCCGGCCCGTACACCATGAGCAGGACAAGGGTGAGAAATACGATGTCGACGATGTACACGCCGCCAGCCACGACCCGCTCGGCGACCGGGGCGCCGGTGCCGCCAACGAGATACGGCCAACCGACGAGAGCCACGGCGGTGATCGGCACCAGCATGGTCGTGACGGCATCGACCACATCGTTGAGGCGGGATGTCGCGGCGCGGGCACGAGCCGCAGCGAACAGCGAGATAGTCATGCCGATCAGTCCAGGGATGGAGATCAGATCTGCCCACGAGGGCACCGTGAGGTGGCCGTCGGACGCCGCAGTCTCGGCCCCGCGAACCAGAGTGCCGAGCACGATGATGCCGATGCTGATGTGGGTCCAGCGCAGCGACCTCGGTAGGGACATCCATTCGCCCCGCCTCGACCAGCTGGCGACCACGTAGCCGCCAAGGAAGACGAGCATGACGGCGCCGGCAGCGCTCTCCAACGGCGGTACGGCTGCGAGCACGGTAGTTGCAGCCAAGGCAACGACGATTCGGGCCGAGCGATTCAGGCGAACCATGTGAGAACCGATCGGTCCGAGCGACCCCGAGATGAGCCCAGTTGCTCACAGGGCCGGGCGCGCTGCTACCGTGTAGAAGGAAACGACAGATCGCCGCCGCACGTCACCGACCCGAGAGAGCCCGCCGCCTCGTGTCCATGTCCCCGTCCAGTCCTCCGTGGTCGCTCGCTTACGTCGTCGCGTCCAGTGGCGATCCTGCGGTGGACGAGGCCGAACGGATCGAACAGGTCGTCTTCGCCGAGGCGTTCGACTGCGACCGCGCACTGTGGGAAGCGGAGTTTCCTCCCTACGACGATCGCACGGTGTGGGTGACGATTCGACACCAGGGACGCATGGTCGGCGCGGTGCGCGCCGTGGTCGGGCCATTGACCGGGTTGAAGATCGCCTCCGACCTCCAGCGCTTCTGGGGAATCTCGATCCACGATGCGATGGAGGCTCACGGGCTCTCGCCGGATCTGGGCATCATCGAGGCAGCGACGCTGGCCGTGTTGCCCGGCGACCGGACCCGGGATCGTTGGTGGCCCGTGCGGGCGCTGTCCGCAGCCTTCTGTCACCTCGTCGTCGACAGCGGGGCCACGCATGCGATGTACCTTCTCGATCCGAAGGTCCTTCGTGTGCTCACCATGATGTTGGGCTTCCCCTTCGAGCGGCTGGCCAAGCTGGAGCCCGTCGATTTCAACGGGCTGATGCAACCGACTCTCAGCCCCGTGAGCGAGTACTTCTCGATCATCGCCACGAGCGACGACGAATGCCGGCGGCTCGTCGTCGACCGCGACCCGGGTGGTCGGGGGGGCACGGAACTCCCGACCGTGGACGTCACCGAGTCATCGCCGAGAGAGCTACATCGGCGGCTTCTCGCCGGTGAACCTCGGCTGACTCCGACTGTCGGCGGTTCGAACCAGGCCAAAACCGAGTCGAGCCGTCAATCGCAAGGCGCAGCAACCGTCCTGCCCCCACGTCGACTGACCAACAACAAAGGAGCCGCCAACAATGACGACACCGAGCCTCGTTGATCTAGTAAAGACCATGCTTGCCCAGGGTGGACCGAGCAAGCCCATCGGTGCCGGTGCGGCAGATCAACGTGACCCACACTTCTTTCTGATCCGACGGTTTCTGGACCAGGTGGACCTGCTCGTCATCTTCAACAGTCGGCGATGTCGTTACCAGTGCCACTTCTGTGACCTGCCGGCCAAGAGTACGCGAACTGAGATAAGCGCAGAGGACCTCGAGGAGCAATTCGCTCGAGTACTAGCGAAGACCAAGCACGGACTTTCGGTCGTCAGTCGGCTCACGCTGAGCAACGAGGGATCCGTCTTCGATGACCCCACTTTTCCCTCGCCAGCGCTGAGGGAGATCTGTCGCGCTGCGGCACAACTGCCGACGCTCGGAGTCGTCTCTTTGGAGACCAGACTCGAGTTCGTCACGAAGAATGCTATCCAGGAAATCAAGGACGTAGTCGGCAACAAGCGGATCGATATCCTCACCGGATTTGAAACCCTTGACCAACAGATTCGAGACGAGGTTCTCTTCAAGCGTGAGTCACTATCGGTCTTCCTTTCAGGGCTCGACCTTCTCGGGGAGCAGGGTCTCTCGCTAACGTCGTATGTACTCTTCAAGCCAGACTATACGATGTCGGACGAGGAGGCGATCGACGAAGCTCGAGCGTCGATCGAGTTCCTCCATCGGCAGACGTCCGGCCGCGATATCCCTCTGACGTTGCGAATCAACCCCATGTACGCCGCCCGTAGAACGGCCTGGAGCGATAACGCCTTGTCGTGTAGCTTCTACCGTCCGCCGAGACTCACCGACGTGCTGTCCGTTGCCAAGGAAGCAAGATCGTCGGGGATTCCCACGTACGTCGGTCTCTCCACCGAAGGCCTCGCAGACGAAGGCCGCACCTACCGGGCTCGGGAGGACTTCACCAGGGATCTCCTGAAAGAGGTGATCCACTTCAACGAGGTTCGGAGCTGACCACGGTTCCTCGCACGCTGACCGAGCTCGTTGCGGTGGCTGGCACGAAGGTGTCCGATGTTGCTGTCGCCGTGGTCGTCCAGGACGAGTGGACCGTGGATGACGAGCGGCAACTCTCGTACACCTCGGTCATCTGCCTTGCCGAGTGCGTACGGGAGTTGCATTGGAATCGTGATGTAGAGCCGCTCGTGTCGACTGCGCTGGATTCGACCATACGGAACCTGGGATCGGTGTTCTCGAGGCCGATGTTCATCGGGGATCTCATCGTCCTCTCCTACCGGATAACTGCGGTCGGTACGACGTCGTACCGGATGACCGTCGAGTTGAGCACCGGCTCGGACCGGTGTGCGGCCATCGATCTCACCTCCGTCTTCGTCCACCCCGAGAGGCGGAGCCGCACGGCTCCTCCCCCTGAGGTCCGTGCCCGGCTCGACGCGGCACGTAGGGCCGCCGAGCCGAAATCACCACACTGAACGAGCCTCGGATGCACACCCCTGACGCCGCCATCGAGGCGATGGCGCAGACGATCGCCCGGTGGGTCACCGACCGTCTCCGGAACGGCCCCGGCCCGCTCCGGCCTCCCCCGCCCGCCGCCGACTTCGCCTCCCTCGTGGGGTCGACGGTGACCGAGGACGGAATCGGGGCCGATGAGGCATTCAGGGTCTTCACTGACGTGCTGGCGCCAGCGTGTCTGGCCACGGATCATCCGAGGTTCCTGTCGTTCATACCGGGCGCTCCCACTGCCGCCGCTTCCCTGTTCGAGGCCGTGCTCGGCGTGTCGGCGATCTTCGGTGGCTCCTGGATCGAGGGCAGTGGCGCCGTGCATGCCGAGAACGAGACCCTGCGTTGGCTGGCGGACCTCACCGGCTTCCCGGACAGCGCCGGCGGTGTGTTCGTCAGTGGGGGGAGCGCAGGGAACCTGAGCGCCCTCGTGGTAGCTCGAACTCGGTGGCGGGCCCGACAGCCGAGCGGCCGAGGGTACCGCCCCGTCCTCATCTGCTCGGAGGAAGCCCATGCGTCGGTACACAAGGCTGCCGAGATTCTCGACGTCGACGTCCACGCCCTCCCAGCCGGCGCCGAGGGACGGTTGGACAGGGCGGTGCTGCGGTCGTTTGCCGAGACGATCGACGAGACGACCCGTGCCGCCACGTTCGCCGTGGTGGCGACGGCGGGCCTACCGAACACGGGCACCGTCGATGATCTGGCGGCGGCTGCCGATCTCGCCGTCGCCTGTGATGCGTGGTTCCACGTCGACGGGGCCTACGGAGCGGCGGCGATGCTGTCGCCGAGAACGAGATCGTTGTTCCTGGGGATCGAACGGGCCGACAGCGTGATCGTCGACCCCCACAAGTGGTTGTTCGCCCCGTACGACGTGTGCGCTCTGATCTACCGGGACCCGGAGCTCGCTCGGCACGTGCACACGCAACACGCCGAGTATCTCGATCCCATCCTGCTCGACGACTCGGGTGTCAACCCCAGTGACCTGGCGTATCACCTCACGAGACGGGCCCGTGGTCTGCCCCTGTGGTTCTCGTTGGCGACTCACGGCACGGCGGCCTATCGGCAGACGATCGAGCGGACGCTGGACCTCACTGCCAGAGCCGCCGACATGATCCGGGACTCCGGTCACCTGGAGGTCGTCGTCGAGCCGCAGCTGTCGGTGGTTCTCTTCCGGAGAAGGGGCTGGTCGAGCGTCGACTACTACACGTGGAGTGACGAGGCATTGCGCGGTGGCACCGCCTTCCTCCTGCCATCGGAGTGGCGGGGTGAGACGGTGTTCCGGTGTTGCTTCGTGAACCCCCGGACCACGGAAGACGATCTGAACGTCGTGTTCGAGTCCATGGCCTGATCGCGGCCTCCTCACACCGCCCGGGGCCGGTGACCGGGCCGCAGGGTCTGGGTGCGGCCCCGGAGGCGGGCCATACCACCCGAGAGGTACCAGAGCAGCGCGAGACCGACGAGCTCCAGCAGGTGGGTCGACTCCGCCGCCACCGTGGCCCGGCTGGCCCCGACGTCGACGGCCGCTCCCACCAGGGTGGCGGCGGCCAGGGCGGCGGCGAGGGGGATGAGGCCGATCGCCCGCTCCGGGCGGAGGGCGGCCCACAGCAGGCCGACGCCGAGCGCCACCCCGAAGGTGCCGATGTGGCGGGCGTCGTGGTCGGCCCCCGCCCCGAGGCCGAGCAGGAGGGGGAGATGGAGCGCAGCGATGGTGGCGGCGACCACCCCGAGGCCGTAGCGAACCCACTCGCCAGTGCCGGCGTGGGGCACGCTCAGTGAGGCCAGCACACGGTCGGCGAGGTCGGGCGGGTGCGGGTCGTGCCGCATGAGCAACGAGCGCCGGAGGGCGAACGCCCGGTTCTCCCACCCTCGACACGCCGGGCATCCCGCGAGGTGATGGTCGAGCACGTCGTCCAGGGCTGATGGCAGCTCGCCGTCGACACGAGCCGAGATCGAGGTGCGAGCGTCGTCACAGTCCATGTGTCCCTGGTCGGCGGGGAACCCCATCCGGTTCCCGCCCGGGCACACTTGCCCGGTGGATCAGCTCAGCCAGCTGCTGCTCGATGCCCGCGACGGCAACCAGCACGCTCTCGATGCCTTCGTGCGGCGCACCCAGCGCGACGTGTGGGTCATGTGCCGCAACCTGGGTGACGCCGACAACGCCGAGGACCTCGTGCAGGACGTGTACGCCCGGGCCCTCCGGTCCCTGGGCGGCTACCGGGGTGAGGGCACGGCCCGGAACTGGTTGCTCAGCATCGCCCGGCGCACCTGCGCCGACGCCACCCGGCAGCGCATCCGGCGGCGGCGGCACCTGTCGACGAAGGAGCCCGACGAGCTGAGCTACGTCGACCCCGACCGGGCCCTCGTCGACGACCTCCTCGCCGGCCTCGACCCCGATCGGCGTGAGGCCTTCGTGCTCACGCAGCTCGCCGGCTGCGGTTACGAGGACGCCGCGGCCGTTCTCGGCTGTCCGGTGGGAACGGTTCGGTCGCGTGTGTCGCGGGCCCGGCAGCAACTGCTCCGGGTCGTGGCCGACGACCCGTCGGAGGGCACGGCCTGACCGTTTCCTGCCCGTCGGGAACCAGGCACGGGACTCGGGCGACCTTGCAGCTCGAAGGCGGGTCGCCGACGACCCGCGGCGAGGAGGACATTGATGCCCACGTTCCGATCCCTGACGTTGGTCACACCGTGTGTGCTGGCGCTCGGCCTGGTGGGAGCCTGTGGCTCCGACGACGGCAGCGGCGGCATCGAGGCCTCCGGTGCGTGGGCCCGCACCAGCCCCATGATGGCCGACGCCGGAGCCGCCTACATGGTCCTCTCCTCGGACGAGGCGGTCTCGATCGTGTCCGCCTCGGCTCCCGCCGAGGTGGCGGGTTCGGTCGAGCTGCACGAGACGGTGCCGGTCGACGAGGCCGACGATGAGATGGCCGACGATGAGATGGCCGACGATGAGATGGCCGAGGATGAGATGGCCGAGGATGAGATGGCCGAGGATGAGATGGCCGAGGATGAGATGGCCGACGGTGACATGGCTGACGGTGACATGGCCGAGGGCGAGATGGCCATGATGATGCGGGAGGTTTCGTCGATCGATGTACCCGCCGGTGGCGAGGTGGTCCTCGAGCCCGGTGGCATGCACGTGATGCTGCTCGAGCTCCCCGACCCCCTGGAGGCCGGCGAGACGTTCGACCTCACCCTCGTCACCGATGCCGGCGACGAAATCGTCATCGATGTCGAGGTGCGGGACGAGGCGCCCTGATCGTCGAGCCGACGACCGCTACTCCCGCCGCCACCACGGCGATGACGCCGAGCACGGCGGCGGCGGCGATCACCACGCGATCGATCGTCGCCGGGGCGTCGCTGGGGATGAGGGCCCGCACCAGGGCATGGCGGCGGATCCACGACCACAGCGCCAGCTCCATGCCGGCGACGGCGACCGCGGCCGCCGTCGCGAGGAGGCCCAGAGGGGGGGCCAGCAGGCGCCGCCGGGTTGCCGTCGCCGCTCCAGCGATGACCACCAGGGCGACGGCGGGCAACAACCAGAGTAGGGGGCTGGGCCCGGTTTCGGCGGGCACGCTGCGGTACGCCCACCAGCCGAATGCGGCGGCGGTGGCGGCCACGACGCCGGTGGTCACCATCAGCGGGCCGAGCTGGAGGGAGCCTGGTCGGGCGGCGGTGGCCGCCGGCCCGCCCCCGGGCCGTCGCCGCCGGAGTCCGGCGGCGAGGGCAGCCCCACCGGCGGCGACGCCGGCCCCGAGGCCGATCGCCAGAGGGGCGGGGGAGGGGGCGGGGAGCAGGGTCGAGCTGACCGCCACCGCCACCTCGTCGCCGTCGACGACGAGGGGGATGACCGCTTCGAGGATCGTGTCGCCCGGCTCGGCCCCGATCGGCCGGCCGGGATTCATCCAGTGGGTCCGGTGATCGTGCCAGGCGTACGAGCCGTCGGTGGCCACCACCACCCAGTCGGGGATGGCGTCCGGTGTGGCCTCGGGCGGAACCTCCGACGTCCCATAGCGGTCGTCGTTCTGCCATCGGCTCGGTGAGCGCTCGTTCTGGCGGACCGTCCCGTCGGCCTCGAACCGCAGGTACGGCTCACCCCGGTAGCCGACGACGAGCACCTCGGTTCCGGGATCGACGTCCAGCACGACGAAGCTGTCGCCGCCGACGATCCGCACCGCCACCTCCGGCGTCGATGGCTCGACGCTCGTGACCTCGCTGCGGTAGTCGGTCGGTCCCGCCGGGTCGGCGGAGGCCGGTGACGCCCAGCCCACGACGGCGATCAGGGCGGCCACGGCGAGCACGGCCAACCGGTTCATGTGACCGTCAGCGTGAACTCGCCGCTGGGGTGGACCGTGCAGATTCCCTGGTACTCACCGGGCGAGGCGAAGCGCTGGCGCAGCGTCTCACCGGCACCGACGAAGAACGGTCCGACCAGGTGGCCGCGGTCGTCGTCGTTGACGATCTCCAGCACCTCGCCGACCTCGAGGCTCAGCTCCGGGGGCAGGATCTCGAGGGCCTCGCCCCGGTCGATGGCGTCGCCCGAGCCGGCGGGGATGACGAAGTGGTGGTCGGCGGCGGCATCGGGGTCGGCCTCGACGACACCGACCTCGGGGTCGTCACCACAGGCCGCGGCCAGCGGAAGGATCGCCACAGCGAAGGCGACGATGCCCGCTCGCACCCGTCGGGTCCGCCTGTCGGCCGTCATGTCACACCGCCTCGTCGAGGAGGCGTGACAGATCACGCTCCAGGTCGTCGACCGGAACCCCGAACGGCCACGTCAGGAGCAGCTCGCCGGAGCTGCCGACGGCGTAGAGGGAGCCGGTGTGGTACACTTGCCGCTCACCGTCGCCGGCCAGGGCGCCGTAGTCGGCCCCGAACACGTCGGCCACCGCCCGGAGCCGGGCGTCGTCGGTGGTGCGGACGGCGGTGGCCTCCGGCAGGAACGACCGGACGTAGCCGCTGAGCACGTCGGGGGTGTCGACGTCGGGATCGATGGTGATCATCGCCAGGTCGATGCGGGCGCGGTCGTCGCCGATGCGGTCGGCGGCCCGACGCACGTCGGACAGGGTGGTGGGGCACACGTCGGGGCAGCTGGTGTAGCCGAAGTAGACGAGCAGGATGTCGCCTTCGTTGGCCGCGAACGAGAACTCCGATTCGCTGCCGTCGGCCTCGACCGACGGGAGCGACAGGTCGGCCACCACCGGCGCAGGCGACCGCTCGAACCCGGCGAACGGGGCCGGCTCGTCGTCGCCGCAGCCGCCGAGGACGATCGTCATGGTGACAACCGCCACGGCGGCGGCGATGCCGTTGCGGAGGTAGCGCCGTGGTGTCATCCCAGCTCCTGAATGTAGGCGATCACGGCGTCGACCTCCTGCTCGGAGAGGCTGTTGGTCGGCATGAGCAGGGTGTAGCCCGCAACCTGGTCGGCCCGGGGGTCGGTGATGGAACGCCGGAGGTAGTCGTCGTCGGCCGTGACCGTGTCGCCGTCGTCGAGCTCGACCGTGCTGCCGTACAGATCGTGCCAGCTGGGAGCGACGCCGCCCTCACCGTTCTGGCCATGACAGCCGGCACATCCCGAGTTGCGCATGATCTCCCGGCCCTCGGCCGCCGGCGCCGAGAGTTCGGGGCCGTTGTCTCCTCCGCAGGCCGCCGTCAGGCCGAAAACGGCACCGACGAGGGCGGCAGCGGCGAGGCGGCGGGCCGGCCGGGGGGAGGCAGTCGAGATCACCATCGGAACCCTTGGTCGCTCGATGTTCATTCCTGGTTCCCGGCCTGCCCCAGCCAACAAAGGGCTGCCGGACCGCACCCCCGGCCCGCCCGTTTCCGGGGACGGAGGGACGATCGATGCGGACTGTCGAACATCGGTCGAACAGCAGCTCCGGTTTGACGGGTGGGGAGTCGGTGGTCGAGCGTTCACGGGGACGAACCGAGGTGCGGTTCGACGGCTTACGGGGATGCGCCATGTCCTATATCTCGCTCGAGGTGGCTGATCGTGTCGGCACGATCACGATCGACCGACCGGAGAAGAAGAACGCCATCACCTATGCCATGCTCGGTGAGCTCGGTCGGGCCTTCGAGGCGGCTACCAACGACGACGAGGTTCGGGCCATCGTGTTCACCGGGGTCCCTGGCTCGTTCTGTGCCGGTACCGATCTGTCCGATCTCGATGCCACCCCGGAGGACGAGCGGGCCAACGGTGGCCTCGGTCGCCACGCCTTCATGGACTGCCCGAAGCCGGTCGTCGCCGCCATCGACGGCGCCGCGGTGGGCATGGGGGTGGAGTTCGCCTCGATGTGTGATGTTCGGGTCGCCAGCGACCGGGCCCGGTTCGGCTGGGTGTTCGTGCACCGGGGCCTGGTCCCCGACACCGGGGCCGGCACGTGGCTCCTTCCTCGGCTGGTGGGGGTGGAGCAGGCGGCCCGGCTGGTGTTCTCGGGTGACATCGTGGACGCCGCGGAGGCGGCCCGGATCGGGTTCGTCTCGGAGGTGTCCTCCAGCGAGAGCGTGGTGGAGCGGGCAACGGCGGTGGCTCGCCGGTTCGCCGAGGGCTCACCGTTCGCGGTGCAGGAAACCAAGCGCCTGCTCTATGACGGCATTGGCCGTGACTGGGCGGCCCACGTGCATGCCAACCGTGCCGTGATGGCCCGCTGTTTCGCCTCCGACGACCACCGAGAGGGTGTGGCCTCCTTCCTCGAACGCCGACCGGCCCGCTTCACCGGACGCTGAGACGGCCGTTCCGATGTCGGCTCGAGCGGTGGCGTGCCATCTCCCGCTGGCCGGCCCCCTCAGCTCAGGACGGCGTCGATCTCCGACCTGATCGCCACCAGGTGCTCAAGGTGGTCACCGAGCTGGGCGTCGGGGTGCTCGGCCCGGCTGAGCCCGACCGACAGGTCGGCGCAACCCAGCTCCTACCCAGCGCAGCGCAAACAGGGAGGGTAACGGTCTCGCGACGGACACACTGGGTGTCACCTGACGAGTGGCGCCCGGCGACGATCTCGCCGACCGTGGTCGGGTAGCGGGCAGTACAACCGGCAATGTCTCCTCGGGGACGGATCCGGACAGAGGATGCGGTCACGATGAGTGGACCCTGTGGACCGTCCGCGATCCGCTCAACCCGCCGGAGTACCGGCCCTCGTCGCAGGACGTCGCCGTCCGGTTGGCCTCCGCCTTCGTTGTGATCGTGTTTCCCCTCGCCGTGCTCCTGGCCGCCCTCGTGTACTGATCGGGGCTCGCCCCGGGTCAGCGCTACACGCCTCCGCCGGCGTCGTCGCGGTTCATCGTCAGGCCGATGAGCATGGAGGGTAATCCCCATCCTGCCCGCAGACGACCAGGCAGACGCTCGCCCACGGTGATGCAGCACCGGGGCCGCTACCGGCGGCGACGAATCTCAGCGAGGCATGACGGTGCCCGTCAGGGTGATGATCGTCGACGATCACCCACTCGTGCGGTAAGGGTTCCGCTTCCTGGCCGAAGCCCGACCCGAGATCGAACTCGTCGCCGAGGCCGCAACCGCAGACGAAGCCGTCGCAGTCGCAGGACCGCAGCGCCCGACGTCGTCGTCATGGACATCGGCCTGGGCCCGGGAAGTGGCTCGACGCCGCCCACGCCATCCGTGCCGAGCAGCCCGAGACCCGCGTCTTGTTCGTGACGCTCGGTGTCTCCCGCAAGACCATTGCCAACCACGTCGCCAACATCCTCACCAAGATCCACGCCGTCGACCGCAGCCATACGATGTTGCTCGCCCGAGAAGCCGGCTACGGCCGATGACCCTGCCCCGAGCCGCATGAGGCAGGCGCCGACTAGCCGTCGCCCGTGACCCGGCGGTCGAGGAGGGGGAAGGCGCTGAGGGCCCCGGGCCGCAGCCCGGGGGCCGGATCGCAGGGGACGACCTGACTGCGTCCCAGCTCGTCCCAGCACGTCACCCCCAACAGCCCGAGGGCCCGGTGGATCTCGTCCTCCAGCAGTTCCAGCACCCGCACCACACCGGGAGCCCCGGCGGAGGCCAGCCCGTAGCAGGCCAGGCGGCCGATGCCGACGGCGTCGGCCCCCAGTGCCAGGGCCTTGACCACGTCGGTTCCCCGGTTGATCGATCCGTCCACCACCACGGTGGCCCGACCGTGGACGGCATCGACGATGTCCGGCAGTACCGTCATCGACCCGAGCCCGTGATCGAGCTGGCGGCCGCCGTGGTTGGAGACATAGACGACATCGACGCCGTGCTCGACGGCCAGCACCGCGTCCTCCACGGTGGCGATGCCCTTGACGATGAGGGGCAGCGTGCACTGGTCCCGCACCCGGGCCACGTCGTCCCAGCTCAGGGCGGCCAGGTGCTCGCCCCCGGCGAACCCGCCGGCCTGCCAGCGGATGCCCCACCGGTTGGCGATGTCGCGCTCGCGCCGGGAGTACTTGGCCACGTCGACGGTGAGGCAGAAACCGACGCAGCCGGCCGCCTCGATCCGCTCGATGCGCTGACGGACCGAGTCGGCGTCGCCGGACACGTAGAGCTGGTAGAGGAGCCGGTCGGGCCCGGCGGCGGCCGCCACCTCCTCCACCTTCGGGGGCGAGCCCGAGCTCACCATCTGGAGGACCCCGAAGCTGGCGGCGGCCTCCGCCACGGTGGCCGCCGCTCCCGGATCGAAATGGTCGAGCTGCCCGACCGGGGCCACGAACACGGGCAGCCTGACTCGGTGACCGAGGAGCGTGGAGGTGGTGTCGATCGCCGACACGTCGCGCAGGACCCGGGGCCGGAACGCCAGCGAGTCGAGGGCCGCCCGGTTGCGGGCCAGCGTCGTCTCGGTCTCGGCCCCCCCGACGAGATAGCCCCACACACCGTCACTCAGGCGGGTGCGGGCCGTGGCCACGATCTCGTGGAGGGCATGGAACCCGGTGGCGCTGGCGTCGCCGGCGCTCACCGGTCGCGCCGGCCCGAGCCCAGGGCCCCCGACCGGCGGAGCTCGTCGATCCGGTTACGGTCGTAGCCGAGGATGGATTCGAGCACCTCGTCGGTGTGCTGACCCAGCTTGGGGAAGTGGCGGGGTCGGGCCGGTGTCCGCGACAGCTCGATCCGCGTCCGCTCCACCGGCACCCGACCCAGATCGGGGTGGGAGACCGTCACCTGATGCTCGAGGTGGGTGAGCTGGGGGTCGGGTCCGAGAGCGGTGGTGGCCACGGCGTGGGCCGGGATCCCCTGGGCCTGGAGGATCTCCTCGGCCTCCCGGGGGTGGCGGGTCGACGTCCAGTCCGTGACGGCGGCGTCGATCTCGTCGCCCCGGCTCCGCCGGTCTGCGGCGTCGAGGCCCGCCAGGTCGGGACGGCCGACGACGGTGGCCAACCGCTGCCAGTCGTCGTCGTGGCGGCAGGCGATGGCCACCCAGGCGTCGTCGCCCTCGGCCCGGTAGACCCCGTGAGGGGTGAACTCGGGGTCGGTGTTGGCCAGGCGGTCCCATGTGGTGCCGTTGACCTGGTGGTCGAGGAGGGCGGGCATGGCGTAGGCCAGGGTCGACTCGATCTGCGACTGGTCGAGGTACTGGCCCTCGCCGGTGCGATGCCGGTGATCGACGGCGGCCAGGATGGCGGCCACGGAGATGCGGGGGGCGCAGTAGTCGGTATAGGCCCCGTAGGGGCCGTTGGGCTTGCGGTCGGGCCAGCCGGTCGGCTGGACCAGGCCGGCCGCCGCGCTCCCCATGGTGCCGTAGCCGGCGACGTAGGCGTGGGGTCCGTCCTGACCCATGAGGCACGAGCTGATCATGATGAGATCGGGACGGATCCGGCGCAGCGACTCGTAGTCGAGACCCCAACCGGTCATGGCCCGGGGGGAGAACGACTCCGTCACCACGTCGGCCCACCGCACGAGATCGCGGATCACGTCGCGGCCCTCGGACGTGTTGGGGTCGACGGTGACGCTGAGCTTGTCGGCGTTGATGCTGGCGAAACCGAACGACCGCTCCTTGCCCACCTTGCCCTCGTACCAGGGCACCAGCAGGCGACCGGTGTCGAGGCGGGCCTCGTTCTCGACCCGCACCACCGTGGCCCCGTACTGGGCCAGCACGCCGGTCGAGTAGGGACCGGCCATCACCCACATCATGTCGAGCACCTTGAGCCCGGCCAGGGGAAGATCGGGCCGGGGGTCGCCCCCGACGGCCGGCAGCGGTTCGTCGTCGCCTGGCGGGGTCGGATCGGGTGTCGACCCCCGGCGGGGTTGCGGCCCCTCGCCGGGCCGCCGCCGAGGGTCGGTGCCGTCGCCCAGCGGCCCGAGGATCTCGTCGGTGTGCTCGCCGATCCGCGGTGCCGGGTTCCGCCCCCCGGGCCGGGCCACGGTCGAGCGCACGAGGTGGTCGGCCAGCAGGGCCGTCGACCCGTCGGGCAGGATCTCCGAGGCCCAGAAGCGCCGGTGGGCCAGCTGGGGGCTGGTGAACAGATCGTCGAAGGTGGCCACCGGAACCAGCAGGAGCTTGCGGTCGAGGGCGGCAGCGAACAGTTCGGCGTTGGTCATGGTGGCGAGGAAGGCGGCAACGGCATCCCGCAGCGGCACCAAGTCGTCGCTCGGTCGGTCACCGGACCGGATCAGCCGGAGATGGGCGACCCAGTCGCGATCGGTGATCCCCTCGGCACCGTGGCCCTCCTCGACCATGAAGGCCAAGAGACGCTCGAGGAACGGCTTGTTGACCGGGTCGATGGCCAGGGTTAGCGAGACGTGGCCGTCGAGGGTGGGCCACACGAACGGGATGTCGACGCCGTAGACGTTGATGCCCCCCGCCCGCTGCATCGGACGGTGTCCGAGCTGGGCCGCGGGGAGGGTGAACTGGCTGGTGAGGTTGGTGGCCCGCTGGGCCGACACGTCGACCCGCTGGCCCCGGCCCGACCGCTGGGCCCCTCGCAGGGCGATCAGGGCCCCGCCGGCGGCCTCCGCCGCGGCATGGGTCCACGCCGGGACGGCCGAGGCCCGGAGCGGGGGCCGATCGCCCTCGCCGGTGAGAGCCATGGCCCCCGACGCGGCCTGGACGATCAGGTCGGTGGCGGCATAGTTGGCCTTCGGTCCGTCGGGGCCGAAGGCGGTGATCGACACCCACACCAGGGCCGGGTTGGCGGCGCTGAGCGTCTCGTAGCCGAGGCCCCGTGCCTCCCAGTGGCCGGGGTCGGCCGACTCGACGACGATGTCGGCCGTGGCCACGAGGGCCCCCAGGCGTTCCCGTCCGACCGGGTCGTCGAGGTCGAGAACGACGCTGCGGGTGCCGCGGGCGAACGCCCACCACGTCAAGGAATGCTCGGGGTCGGCCACGGCGCCGGCGAAGGGTCCCCGGTGGCGGGCCGCCGATCCCTCCGGTGGCTCGACGTGGATGACCTCGGCCCCCAGCTCGGCCAGCAGCCGGGAGCAGAACAGCCCCCGGTCGTCGCTGAGATCGATGACCCGATAGGGCGACAACATGACCACAACGTAGGTCGAACGGCGGGCACGGCGCCCGTCGGCGATCCCGCTGATCACCTCGGGTGGGGCCTGGGATCACCTCAGGTGAGGGCCTTGACCGCCTCGATCTCGCCGTCGTGGGTGTTGCCGGTGGGAACGAACCCCCGGGCAGTGTAGAACGGCCCCGGCGAGCCGGGGCCCGGGACGTAGCTGACGAACAGCCTGGTCGCCCCCTCGGCCCGCAGTCGGTCCTCGATGACGTCGAGCACCCGGTGGCCGATACCGCGTCCCTGGTGGCGGCGATCGACCAGCAACCGCCACAGGAACGGGTCGGGGTGGTGATCGGTGACGAGGGCCAGCATGACGAAACCGGCGGGCTCCCCGTCGGCGACGATGAGCCGGGGCCAGGGCACGACGGGGGCCCCTTCGTACGTCTCCGGCACGTAGGCGTCGGCCAGGCTCTTGGCCACCGACGATACGAGCCGCTCCTGGGACCGGTGGGGGTGGATGGCCAGGGTGGGGCCGAGGTTGTGCTCGGTGATCTCGACCAGCTCGACCTCGTCGGGTCGGTGCCGGGGGCGGTCTATCCACTCGCGACGGTCGTCACGGGTGAGGCCGTAGATCAGGTCGTCGGAGTTGACGGCCGTCTCACCCTCCCCCTCCCAGAACGAGAGTCGGGTCCGTCCCTCGTAGAGGAAGCCGAGTCGCTCGACGAGGCGGGCCGACGGGTGGTTGTCGGGATGGAGGCGGGCCTCGATCCGGGTCACCGGCTCGGTGGCCAGCAGGTGATCGATCGTTGCCCCCACGGCCTCGGTGGCCAGGCCCCGCCCTTGGTGGGCGGATGCCATCGTCACCCCGATCTCGGCGCACCGCCGCCCCCACGAGAGGCGGACGGCCACGTCGCCGACGATCTCCCCCTCGGGCCCTGTGCCCCCAGTGCCCGTAGCTGCCGACGGGCCGGCCAGCGCCACCGTCGCCATCCACCAGCCGTCGTCGACGGGACCTTCCATCGCTGCCGCGGCGGTGAGGAGCTCTAGCGCCGCCTCCCGCCGATAGGGGAGGGACCACGACTGGAAGCGGGCCACCTCGGGCTCGTTGCGGCGGGCCACGAGCGCCTCGAGATCGTCGAGCTGGGGACGGCGCAGTACCAGCCGCCCCGTGCGGAGCGGGGTGAACATCGCTCCTGACGCTACAACCCGCATCCGCTGCCCGGACAGGGCCCTCTACGTGGAGGACCCTGTCACTGAGGAGGACCCTGTCACTGAGGAGGACCCTGTCACTGAGGAGGACCCTGTCACTGAGGAGGACCCTGTCACTGAGGAGGACCCTGTCACT
>JBHJNQ010000066.1:0-6473 GCA_050330635.1 Acidimicrobiales bacterium
TGTTCGTCGCCGAGATCGGTGACGTGAACCGGTTCCCGAACCCGAAACGGTTGTGTTCCTGGGCCGGGATGACGCCCAGGCATCGGGAATCCGACGAGAAGGTCCGCCGGGGCAAGATCGAATGTCGAGTTCGGGGCCCGGTGGCGGGCCGGCATCGAGTGCGCGGCAGGTCAGCCGAATCGGACTGTCCGTCCTCCGGTCCCATCGCGGTGTGCCCGTAGTCGATTCGCACCTCGTCGAGCAGCAGATTGAGACCAGCACTCGCGCCGACGATCGGGATCACCCTGGCCGGGTTCCTGGCATCGGCTTCGGCGGCGGTGGCGTTGGCCGAGCCGCTCGAGGGACTCCTGGGCTTCCTCGGCGGGGTATGTATCCCGGCCGGGGCCGATCCTGGCAGTCACGTTGGTCCTGTCCTATGTGACCTTGGTGGTGGGCGAGCTGGTCCCGAAGCGGTTGGCGATGCAACGCGCCGAGCGGTGGGAAATGTTCGTGTTCCGGCCCCTGTCAGGCATGGCCCGGGCGGCGCGCCCGGTGGTGTGGCTGCTGTCGCGCTCGACTGACGTGGTGGTCCGCGTCCTGGGTGGCGACCCGAGCCGGGAACGCGGGGAGATCACCTCCGAGGAGCTGCGGGACCTGGTGGCGGCGCAGGTCAGCTTCTCCGCGCAACAGCGCACGATCATCAGCGGCGCGTTCGAGATCGCCGAGCGGACGCTTCACGAAGTGCTACGACCACGCCCCCGGTCCACGACCTCCCCGACGTGGGCATCGAGGTGCCCGACGGGGACTACGCCACCGTCGCCGGGTTCGTGCTATCAGCCCTCGGCCACCTGCCGAGCGAGCCTGGGGACGTGGTCGATGTCGAGCCCTGGCGACTGACAGTCACCGCGGTGGACGACCGCGCCATCACCGAGGTCCGCATCACCCGCCACCCCGCCACCCCGCCCACCCGCAAGCCGCTCCCGGGCCGGAGGAAGTGACCGAGGACTGATGTCCACCGGCCCGGTGCCCCCGGCCGCTGGCGGGGTGGGGTCATGACCGCCTCCGCGCCGCAGGGGCGACGAGGCCCCTCCCGGCGACTGCACCGCGGGGCACGGCCACCACGCTGGCATGTCGATCAACCCCATGCGCTGCCCTTGACGGAGGTGCTCGAGGTGCTCCAGGTCGAGCCGGGCCGGGGCCTGTCGGGCGACGAGGCTGCCCGCCGGCGGACCGAGGTGGGCCGCAACGCATTGCGTGAGCCCAAGCAGCTCTCGGGCTGGCAGATCCTCTACGACCGGGTTCGCAGCACGGATGTCGTCCTGCTTGCTGCTGTCGTCGTGGCCGGTGTGCTGATCGGGGAGGTCGTCGAAGCGGCGGCTGTCGCGGTCGTGCTCGTGATCAACACCATCGTCGGGTTCGTGACCGAGCTTCGGCCGGTGCGGTCGATGGGGGCGCTGCGTCGCCTGACGGCGACCCGCGCCCGCCGCCACCTCCACACCCTGGCCCACCCCCTCGCCTGGTCCCACTGGCGACGACGACACCAGCACCGAGCCCGACAAGCCCACTACCGACGCCGAGGCGGCCCCCGCCCCGCCACAGCTACGGCTGTAGTACCACGGCATGAGGCCTGCTCACCGCCCCGGCGCCCGGCGCCCGGACCGGATCGGCCCGACCGCCAGCACCCGCCGCGGGTCGGGGTCCTGTGACGCCAGCGTGGATCCGAAGCGGGCACCCCTCCGAGCGGAGGTCGTGGCGCAGGCCGAACGATCCGACATGGCTCGGCCCCGCTTGACCCCGCTCAGGCTGGTCCGCCGCTCCCGGTCTGGCGGCGGGCGGCCAACTCGGCTCGGATCTCGTCGCCGTGCTGGTCGAGCCGGGGCACGCCCCGGTGGATGCCCGACGGGGTGTCGCTGAACTTGATAGGGCAGTTCAGGTACACGGTCGGCCGATGCTGTTCGTGGTCGACCCTGACCAGCATCTGGCGGGCAGCGACGTGGGGGTCCTCGATCCAATCCTCGGGCCCGTAGACCGGTCCCACCGGCACCTTGCCGCCCAGCGCCTCGACCACCTCGGCGGTGGGCCGGGCCCCGGTCCACGCTCCCAGGGCGGCGTCGACCACGTCGCGGTTGCGGACCCGGACCCGGTTGGAGTGGGTTCGCTCGTCGGTGATCAGGTCGGCCCGGTCGATCAGCTCGCACAGGATCTTCCAGTGGGCGTTGGTGGGGGTGGCGATCACACAGTGGCCGTCGGAGGTGGGATAGATGTTGTACGGGCTGGAGCCGTCGACGGCGGTGGCCATGGGCGTCATCGAGCGGCCCATGTAGGTGTACATCATCTGGCTCATCTCCGAGACCGCCATCATGGCGTCGACCATCGCCACGTCGACGAACTGGCCTTCGCCCGTCTCCCGGGCCCGGAACAGGGCGGCCAGCAGACCGAGTGCCGACATGAGGCCGGGCACGGTGTCGCCGATGGCCGGCCCGACCTTCATCACGTCGTCCGGGCCCGAGCCGGTAGCGGCGATGACACCGCCCATGGCCTGGGCGATCAGGTCGTAAGCCGGCCACGAGGCATACGGGCTGTCGGAGGTGCGGGGATCACCGAACCCGCGAATACAGGCGTACACGAGCTTCGGGTTGCGGGCATGGAGCACGTCCCAGCCGACACCCAGGCGGTCGAGGACCCCGGCCCGCAGGTTCTCGATCAGCCCGTCGGCGGTGTCGACGAGTTCGAGGAACACCTCGCGGTCCGCCTCCAAGGTCAGGTCCAGCACGATGGAACGTTTGTTGCGGTTCCGGATCCCGTAACCACCCGAGTAGTGCGCACGTTCTTCGTCGTCGCGGGTCCAGGGGCCGCCGAAGCGGGTCATGTCGCCCTCCGGCGACTCCACCTTGATCACGTCGGCACCCATGTCGGCGAGGAACATGGCGCTGAACGGTCCGGCCAGGGCGTGGGTGACGTCGATGATTCGTAGACCCTGGAGCGGGCCCGAGGGCCCGTCGATCATCGGGGCGGCGTGGAGGTGGGCATCGAGGTGGCTGACCATGGGGCTCATACTGCCTCACCTGGTGGGGCCGTCCCAGTTGGCGGTGCCCGCCGTTCCCTCCGGGAGGGTGTCCGCCGTGCCCTCGTGGCAGCGGCGGCTCCCGGCGAAGACGAGCGCAGCGCCCGCCGCCACCAGCAGCAGCAGCAGCAGCAGCAGCGGCCACATGACCTGGATGAACCACGGGAGGAGCACGTTGAGCAACAGGACCAGACCGATCGACACCAGGATGAGGCCGCCGATGATCGCACCCCGATCGTTGGGCACCGCGTGGTGAACCGCTGGGGTGTCGGTGCCCTCCTCCGGGATCAGGACCCATGCCGCGAGGTAGAGGATGATGCCGGCGGCCGCTGCTGACAGCCAGGATGACGGTGGCGATCCGGAACCACAGTGGGTCGACACCGAGGTGCCGGCCAAGCCCACCGTTGACACCGGCGATGACCCGGTCAGATCGGCTGCGGCGGAGTGGGCCAGCCGGTTGCTGGGATGGGGCCAGTGGCTCGGGTTGCCCAGGGACCCGGACCGGGCGGGCGTGGAGCGGCGACCGGGTCGGCGGGCGGGCCGTCGTTGCCCTGATGGGAACGATCGTAGTTGACGGAAAGCTTCTCTTCGACGCCGCCCGGCTCGTCAACATGCCACCCAACAAGCGCAACATGGGCATGGTGTTCCAGTCATACGCTTTGTGGCCCCACAAATCGGTGTTCGGTAACGTCGCCTACCCGCTGAAGATGAAACGCACGCCACGGGCCGAGATCCGGGAAAGGGTGACCGGGACTCTCGGCCTGGTCGGCCTGGACGGGTTCGAAGATCGGAGTATCACTACCCTGAGCGGAGGGCAGATGCAGCGAGTCGCCCTGGCCCGGAGCCTGGTGATGGACCCCCAGATCCTCCTGCTCGACGAGCCCCTCAGCAACCTCGACGCGAAGCTCCGGGTGCACCTGCGCCATGAGCTCAAGGAGATCCAGCAGCGGGTGGGGGTCACGACCATCTATGTCACCCACGACCAGGACGAGGCTCTGGGTCTCGCTGATCGGATCGTCGTCATGCGCGACGGGCGGGTGGCCCAGGACGGCACCCCCCAGGATCTGTATCGCACGCCGGCGTCACCGTTCGTGGCCGATTTCCTGGGCATGGCCAACCATTTCGGTGGCACTGTGTCGAGCACGGGTGACGACCGGGAGGCCGGCCAGTGCACGGTCGCCATCGACACCACCCACTTTCGCCTCGTCGGTGCCGACCATCGAAGCGACCACACCCCTCGGGCCGTGGTCTGCATCCGTCCCGAAAGTGTCACCGTCGAAGCGGGCCACCGCACCGAGGGGGACGACATCGTAAACACCCTCCACGGTGCGGTCCTGTCCCGCCAGTACCAGGGCAGCCGCCTCCGCTACCACGTCAGCCTGACCGACGAGGTCGACATCTTCGCCGAGTGTTCCGCCGACGCGGCGTTGCTCCAACCCGGAGATCCGTGCTCGATCTCGGTGCCCGCCAGCCAGGTGCTCGTCCTATCGCCCGACGGGCACGAGCCGGGCCGGGAGCAAGACCCCTGATGAGCGCTTCGCTGCTCCGGCGCAGTGTCGGCTCGCTCGGTCTGAACGTGCGCAGCCTGGTTCTCCACGGCGTGCTGTTCATGCTGGTGCTGGGGCCGATACTCGGTCTGCTCTATCAGTCGTTCAGCCCGAACAGGCACCAGACGGGCGGTCTGGGTTTGGCGAACTACCGGGCCATCGCCACCCCGGCCATACGCGAGGCCACGCTGAACTCCGTGGCGGTTGGTGTCGGGGCCACCCTGTGCGCTCTCATCGTCGGGGGTGGGCTGGCCTGGCTGGTTGCCCGCACCGACGTCCCCGGCCGGGCCATGGTGCAGATCGCCGGGTTCGTGCCGCTCTTCTTCTCTGCCATCGTCGGGGCCCTGGCGTGGGCGGCGCTGGCCTCGCCCCGCACCGGCTACCTCAACTCAGTGTTCGACGCCATCGGCCTGCCGATCACGCTCAACATCTACAGCCTGCCCGGCATCATCTTCGTCCTCACGGTCTACTATTCACCGTTCGCCTACATCCTCATCTTCGCTGGGTTCAGCCTGGCTTCGGGTGAACAGGAGGGAGCGGCCAGGGTCCACGGCGCATCGGCGTGGAGGACGGCCACCACCATCACGTTCCCCCTGGTGGCGCCCTCGATCGTGGCGGCTGGGATCTTGATCTTCATCATCGTGACCGAGAACTTCCCGGTCGTCGAGATCCTCGGCTCGTTCGCCCGGATCAACTTCCTTCCCACCCACATCTTCCGCTTGGTGAACGAGGCACCGCCACGGATGAGCGAGGCGGCGGCACTCGGGGTGCTTGCTCTCGTGGTGTTGATGGCACTGATCTGGTTCCAGAGCCGCTATGTACATCGGCGCAGCTATGTGACCGTCGGAGGCAAGGGTGGCGCTCCTGACGTCATCCGCCTCGGCCGGTGGCGGTGGCCAGCGTTCGGGTTTGCCGTCCTCTACATCATGCTCGCCGCCGTGTTACCCCTCATCGCTCTGGCCCTCGGCGCGTTCCGGCAGAACGCCTTCTATCGCGACCTCGCCGACCTGACGGATCCAGCCGGTTTCACCACGTCGCATTTTACTTCCGCCATGGCCTACCCACCGTTCCAGTTGGGGCTCCGCAACAGCGTCATTCTCGCCACCGCAGCGGCCCTCGTCGGCGTCGTCCTGAACTTCGTGGTGGCCTATGCCGCCAAGCGTCGAGCCATCCGAGGTGCCAGCGCCATCGAGTACATCGTCCTTGCTCCCGTGGCCATGCCAGCCCTGCTGCTGGGGCTGTCGTTCGTCACCTTCTGGCTGCGGCTACCGATTCCCCTGTTCGGCACCATGGCCATCCTCGTCATCGCCTATGTCGCCCGCTTCATTCCTCAAGGATTCCAGAACTTCGCCTCGACGCTCGTAAAGATAGACGAGCAACTCGAGGACAGCGCGGTCACCGCCGGTGCACCCCGGTGGCGGGCCCTGTTCTCGATCACCCTGCCCCTGCTTCGCTCCACCGCCTTCTCCACTGGCGTGCTCCTCTTCATCCTGGCGTTCCGGGAGGTGACGGTGGCGTTGTTCCTCTACACCCCGGACACGAGACCACTGTCGGTGGTGATCTACAACCAGTGGTCGTCGGGCTCGTGGGCTCGTGTGGCAAGCATGTCGCTCATCTTCACGGCCGCCCTGCTCGTCGCCTCTATCGTCGGGCGGCGCGGCATGCGCCCGGCCGGCTGAAGCGAGACGAAGTCCGATGGCATCGGCCGGGAACGAGAGCCGTCAAACGAACCCAGGAGGGGTCATGGTAAGAAGGCAATCTCGTAGGGTACTTGTTTAGCGGGTCCACCGTTGTGGGTGGTGGGTGATGTAGACAGCTGGTGGCGTGCGGTGGTGGGGCCCGAGTGATCGGGGCCTGTGATTCCGGGTGCGTGTGGTGATGAT
>JBHJNQ010000067.1:0-28559 GCA_050330635.1 Acidimicrobiales bacterium
GCCCCCACCGCCCCCACCGCCCCCTCGAGGGCGGCGAGCTGATCGTGGGCGTAGGCGGGGGCGTCGTGGTGGAGACGCCACGCACCCGACGGCGACGACGGCACCAGGCTCGAGATCCGCCACAGGCTCGAACCGGCCCGCCGCCACCGGGGCCGGTCGTCGCCCCCGTCGGCCAGGTCGGCGGTGAGGGCGTAGTCGAGGGCGGCCCTGACCTCGGGGGCGAGGCGGAGGCCGTCGAGGCGGCGCTGGAACTCGTCCTCGTCCACCACGCCGTCACCGTCGGCGTCGAGGGCGTCGAGGTCGGCCACGAGGGTGTCGAACACCCAACGGTTCGTGGCGTACTGGTCGACGTCGGCGTAGGACACCCGCCCGTCGGTGCGGCCCGTGTGGTAGCGGCCGACCCCCAGGTTGCGCAGGGCCGTGCCGTTGCGGGCGGCGTCGAGGCGGTCGACGACGGCGGGATTGGCCAACAGGAACCGGGCCACGTTGACCGCCGTCGGGTCGAAGCGGTCGGGGTCGTCGACGACGGCCCGCAGGTTGGCCTCGGCCAGCAGTCCGTCGTAGGCGCTGGTCACCCCGCCCGGTTCGGCCGTCTCGATCTGGCGGAACACGTGGAGGTCGCCGAGGAGGGCGACGGCCTCGGCCTCGGTGGAAACCGCCACGTCGAGGTAGGCGGGGCGGGCCGCAGGCGCCGCCACCCCGGCCCGGCCGGGAACACCGAAGGCACCGGCGGCGAGGCCGGTTTCGAGGCCGGCGACGGCCGCGGGGCCGGCCGCTGGGTCGGGGTCGGCCGTGGGGTCGGCCGCTGAGTCGGGGTCGGCGGAGGGGCCGGCGGGGTCGCGGCGGAGCTGGGCGACGACCTCGTTGTAGGTGAGGTCGAGTCGTTCGGCCACGGCGGCGATGGCCGGATCGACGGTGGCGGCGTTGGCCCCGGTGGAGGACTCCAACCGCACCGCCAGCGTCGACACCAGCCCCACGAGGAACGGGTCGAACGCCGTCGTCGTCTCCTCGGCCGCCGCCCGGTGGCGGGACTCGATGGCGACAAGGAGGTCGCCGATGGAGGCGTCGGCCCACACCACACCGGGGGCGGCCACCGCTGCCTCGGCCGACGAGTAGCCGGGGCCGTTGCGGTTGAGGAGGCCGATCATGGCGGCCGCCAGGGCCGGGTCGTCGCCGGCGAGGTCGGCGACGAGAGCGTCGCGTTCGGTGACCAACCGGTCGAAGGCGGCCTCGTTGCCGGTGCCCGGCCACGTCTCGATGCGGGCCTCGACGGCGTCGATCTGGGCGGTGCGGACGGCGAAGTAGGCTTGCTCGTAGGTGAGGGCCTCCTCAGCCGCGACCACCGCGATCGCCGGGTCGTAGGCCCACGTAGTGCCGGTGGGAGCGACCCGGAGGAGGGCGGCGATCAGGGTCGAGGCGCCGGCGGGGGCGGCGGTCGTCTCCGTCGGGGCGGACCCGTCGGCCAGGCGGGCGCTGTGGACGACGACGGCGGCCCGGCTCTCGAGGCGGGCCATCTCGCCCAGGAGCTCCTGGAATCGGGGCACGGAGGTGGCGGCCACCCCGAACTCGGGACTGCCGGCGGCGACCGTGGCCTGGAGGGAGAGGAGACGGTCGGCTTCGGCGTCGAAGGGGCTGCGGGGCACGGCGAGGTCGACGACGGCGTCGACGGCCGCGGTGTCGATCACGACATCGGACATCGGGGTCTCCGGGCCAGGCCGGACGTGCTCCGGCCCCGGCGGGGGTGGGCGGGTGACGGGAGCGAGAAGCTCCGAACGGGCGGCGGCACCGAGTGGGCGCCGGGACCGGGACGCCCGGGGCGGGCGGAGTCGCCCTGGACGGCGAAGCCAGGGCCGGGACGGGACGGGTCGGGTCGGCGGGCGGAGTCAGGGTCGGCCGGCGGGCGGCGGGACCGGGACGCCCCGGGGCGAGTCAGAGGGCCTGCGGACCCCCGGTGGGGAGGAAGTCGGGTGAGCGGGGCGGGGCGACCCAGACGACGTCGCCAACGGCGGAGTCGCCAACGGCGGAGTCGCCGACGGCGGAGTCGCCGACGGCGGGGTCACCGCCGGTGAGCCAGTCGACGAGGCGGTCGCCGGCGCCCCGGGCGGCGTCGAGCTCGTCGAGGCGGCGCTGGCGGGCGCGGCGGTTGTGCTCGTTGACGGCGTCAGACCAGGCCTGGGCCCAGTCGAGGGCCTCGACCACGAGGGCCGCCACCACCCGGCGGGTCTCGTCGGCCTCGACGTCGGCCCTGACCCGGAAGTCGTCGGCGAACGGGCCCCGCCACGACGCCAGGGCGGCGGCGATCACGGCCCGGCGCTCCGCCGCCAGGCGCTCCAGCTCACCCGCGGCGGCGTGGAGTTCACGGGCGAGGTGGAGGGCGCCGTCGTAGTCGAAATCGACGTTCACGGCGCCGCGGGGACACGACGAGCGGGAGGGGCCACGACCACCCAGGCGCGCCGCCCGCCCCGACCGTTACCGCCGCGGCGACGGTGTTGGCTCGGGGCGTTCATCGGGGCGTGGACGGGTGGCACGCCGGTCGA
Organism: Acidimicrobiales bacterium; assembly: GCA_050330635.1. Lineage (GTDB taxonomy): Bacteria > Actinomycetota > Acidimicrobiia > Acidimicrobiales > SZUA-35 > CADEDH01. Next base: position 2,538 of record JBHJNQ010000067.1, read on the forward strand.
CCGGATGGGATCGTACGAACCGGTGCGGTGGCTGGCGGTGGCGCGTGCCGTCATGGCCGCCGTGGTCCACCCCCGCCGTCGGTGCCGCCGGGGCGACCAGGGCCGAGACCGCAGGCGGGGCGTTACCGACCGACGGGGGCCGCTCCCCCACCGTGTTCCACGTTCTTCACCCCATCATGGTCCACCCCGTCATGGTCGACTCACTCGGCCCGGTCGCCCGGCGCCCCTGCGCCTGGCCGGTGGCCCGGGGTCGGTCCGGGCCGGTGGCGGACGCAGTGCTCAGCACCCGCCCTGGGCGGGATCGGGGCCGGTGCAGGTGACGAGGGCCTTGATCTCCGCCACCTGGACGGGAACGGGGGTGACGGTGGGTTCGACGTCGAGCGAGCCGGGACCGTCGGACGAGGCGTACGTCACCTCCCAAGCGATCCCCATCTCGGCCGCGAACACGTCGCCGGCGACCGTGGTCGAGGCGTTGTACCACGTGTAGGAGCACGCACCCGGGGCGTCGGCCACATAGGCGGCGACGGCGGCGTCGCCACCGCAGCGGGCCACCACCCCCGGGTCGGTCGGATCACCCGAGCTGAACAGGAGCTCGACGGGGGTGGCGGTGAGCGTGACCCAGGGGGCGAGGCCCGGCGGACCATCGATCGACGCCGTCAACACGATCGGCTCCCACGTGGCGGCCTCGGTGCGCACGTCGATGGGGACGCTGACGTAGACCCAACCGAGCTCGTCGTCGAACGGCTCGAACACGGGAGCCGGGTGGTGGAGGCGACGGACCATCTCGTCGCGCAGGGCCGGCAACAGGTCGGTCGCCGTCACCAGCGGCACCCACACCAGCGACGTGCCCGAGGTGCACACCCGCCGGTACAGGGCCAGCGTCGTCAGCCCGTCGGCCGACGCCGTCGTCTGTGCCCCGCTGGCCCGCCCATCCCCGGTCCCCCCCGACTCGTCGACCGACGCCCACGAACACCCGGAACCCGAACTGCCCTCCCGTTCGCCCCGGGAAACGCTCGCCCGCAACTCGCCACCAGACTCGCCAACTTCGTGCGACGCGCCGATGTCGGCCGCAACCGGCTGGCCAAAGCCCACAACGGACAGAGCCGCTGCGATCAAGCCGACTCGAAATCGGAGCACCCGTCGCCTCCTTCAACTTGGTCGATGACTTCGCTCCTTTGCACCCGCCAGACTCCATCCTCGTCAAGCTCTGCGAATACGTGAGCGAGGGTTGATGAGACTCGATCGTTCAAAATGACATCGGATCCGTCAGGCCCAGCATTGGGATCCACGAGCTTCGTACCATCGACCTGGCAAACACTGACTTTGGCCGAGGTGACTCCGCCCTCAAGTAGCTCAACATTCAAAGCTTCCTCGCGATTGATCGCAGGATCTGTCGGCGGTCGGCTCTCATAGCCGGCTGATTGCCAATCGGCGAGAGTTGTAGTCAGACGGGCAAGAAGTTCACCCGCCGTATGCCGTTCGAGAATCGCTGGATCGCAGCCCGGGATGTCAGCAACACACTCTCGCCAGTTCTCCCCGTGCTCAAGGACAGCTTCTACGGCGGCGGCTTCGGCGGCGGCGATGGGGTCGGTGGTGGTGGTGGTCGGCTCGGTGGTGGAGGTGACCGTGGAGGTGGCCAGGGTGACCGGGGTGGTGGGCGTGGTCGGGGTGGCGGCGGCTTCGGTGGTGGCGGGGGCCTCCTCGTCGCTGCCCGAACAGGCGGCCGCCCCCAGGGCGACGACGCCGAGCGACACCGCGATCACGACCCGACGCACGGTTGTACTCAGCTCGCCCGACACCACTGCTCCTCCGATGGCCAGGACCCCCAGGGCCGGGGACCACGTTAGCCAGACACCGTGGCCTCGGCCGGCCAACCGCCGACAACCACGATCACGGCCCGGCTGGTCGGTCGCCCACCGTCCCGCCGCAGACTGTGGTCCGACCGACCAGCCGAGCACACGTCCCCCAAGCGCGACGGCCGGCTCGACCGTGACAGACCCGGTGGCGGGCCGGTCGGAGCGGGCCGGTCGGAGCGGGACGGTCAGAACGGGTTCGTGAGGCGGTCGATGACGTTGGCGGTGACCCGGCCCACGGCGGCATCGCCGGCGAGGCCGAACACCCAGTCGGTCGTCCCCACCGTCACCACCTCGCCACCACCGTCGAACGGTCGGCACACCAGCAGCACCGAGTTGCCGTAGCGGGCCTTGGCTCTCGCCACCTCGTCGCCGCCGCCGAACACCCGCTCGGCGATGAACTCCAGGTCGCCCTGGTCGCTCAGGGCCGAGATCGACGCCGGATACTCCCCCACCGCCAGGTTCGACGACGGAGCGAACGCCACGACCTCCACATCGGCCGGCATGCCGTCGACGGGTCGGGCCACCGGCAGCTGCAGGTCGTCGAAGTCGAGCCGGCATCCGAGGGTCTCGTAGCCGACGACCCCGTCGGCCGCGCCCAGGAGGTCGCCGTAGCCCAGTCCGGTGCCGGCCAGGAGCCAGTGATCGTGGCGGTACACCGTGAACGCCCCGCTGCCCCGGGCCACCGCCCGACCGAACCGGTTGTAGAGCCCGAACGCCGACCCCGCCCCCAGCACCGACCACTCCGGCCGCCCCACCATCGGATCGCACCACATGCCGGTCATGTCCTCGGGGCGACCGTCGGCCACCACCGGATCCGTCACATGGGCGGTGTACTTGTGGCACACCATCGTGTCGCCGCCGCCGCCGGCAACATCGCCACCGGCCCGGCCGCCACCGCCGTCGCCCCTCGCCTCGAGCCGGACCTGCCAGAACATCGTGTTGCCGGAGAACGACGCCAGGTTCCCGCCCCGGGCCACGTGGGCCTCCACCGCGTTCCGCTGGGGCGCCGACCAGTACTCGTCGTGACCGACCGACACCATCACCTGGTAGCCGTCGAGGGCGGTCGGGTCGTCGTCGAGATCGGACGACACCGCATAGTCGAACCGGTAGCCCCGGCCCTCGGCCCACTCGACGAAACGTCGCTCGTGGGCGAACCAGCCGGTCGACCCGATCGCCGCCGGATACCCGTTGGCCATGCGGTAGGCCTGGAAGGCATCGCCCTCGACGTCGGCCTCCTCGCCCCATCGCACCGGCCGGGCCTTGCGGTCGTCGCGCTCGACCTCGGGTCGGCACAGGGTGCCCCGACCGAACGGCCGCCGGAACGACACCTCCCGGCCCCCGGTGTAGAGGCTCCGCCCGCCCCACGTGTTGTAGGCGTTCCACGTGTTGGTGGCCAGCACCAGCACCATCGACGGGGCGGGCCCCGCACCCGCAGAGGGCTCGGTGGGGTCGGGGCGGACGACGAAGCCGGCGTGGCTCTCGCGTCGGCCGGGCGGACCCGACGCCGCCCGCAGGGTCACCAGGTAGAACCCCGACGACCAGTCGTCGCCGATCGGCACCTCCACCCCGACGGGCCACCCGCAGCCGTTGGCGTCGGCGTCGGGCGGCGGGGCGACGTACGAGCCGGCGAGGTCACGACCCTCCCACACGAGACGCCGTTCGGCTCCCCAGCGGTGGACCTCGACGTCGTAGCGGTCGGCCCGGCTCGACACGTGCACGGCCGCCACCTCCTCTGGTCGGTAGCTGAGGCGCCCGCAGTAGCCCTCGATCTCGTCGTGGAACGTCACGTCATCGGTCACGGCACCACCCCGGTCGAGTCGCCGTCGTCGGTTGCGGTCACACCGTTCGGCCCGTCACGACAACAGCACGGCCACAACGTTCACGACCACGGTCAACGCGATCGACCCGATCAGCATCGCCTTCCACGGGAAGAAGATCTCGACCCGGGATCGACCGCCGCCGCCGTGGCGATCGTCGGCTCCGGACGGCCACCAGGTCGGCAGCTCGGACCGGCCCGGCGTGCGGGTCGGGCCAGCAGCGCCGGGGCCGGCAGCGCCGGGGCCGGCACCCCGGCCGACGCCATCGGGGCCGCCGCCGTGGGGTTCCCGGTTGCGGCGGGACGAGGCGAACAGGCGGACCGCAACGTTGAGGACGACGGTGAGGACCACCGAGGCCACCAGCGACCGGAGGAGGATGTCACCCATCGGTGACGGCGACCCGCTCGACCCGGGGGTCGTGCCGGGCGTTACGGCGCAGCAGCGCCCCGTAGAACACGACGCCGAGGGTGGCGAACGTGAACCACTGGAGCATGTAGCTGATGTGCGGTCCCCCGTCGACGGCCGGCAACGGCACCGGGTCGGGGAACGTGGCGGTCGCCTGGTTCGGGTCGGGGGCGAGCTGCAGCCACACCGGGGCCAGGTCGGCTCCGCCCAACCGCTCGGCGATGGCGTCGACGTCGAGGCGGGGCACGAGGTCGCCCTGGCCGGTGTCGGCGGCACCGAACGCCCCCCGGGCGACGCTGGCCCGTAGCCAGCCCTCCACCTCCACCAGCCCGGTGGGAGCGGGCTCGATCTCGACCGCCTCCTCGTCGAGGGGTACGAACCCCCGGTTGACGAGCAGGAGCCGGCCGCCGGGGAGCTCGGCGAGGCCGACCACGTAGCGGCCCGCCACCCCGCCCTGGCTGCGGTTGGCCACCGACACGACCTCGTCGTCGACATAGGTTGCGGGGCCGGTCACGAACCGGAAGTCGAGCTGGTCGGCGGGCTCGTCGAGGGCCTCGATGACGGAGGCGGCGGGGGGCGTGGAGCGCTCCTCGATGAGGGCGTTGCGGTCGGCCCGTTCGTAGTGACGGCTGAGCTGCCACCACCCGAAGAAGACGAAGCTGACGACGACGGCGAGGGCGAACAGGTGGGAGAAGATCCAGAAGGGCCGCCGGGCGAACGACCAGTCGTTGGTCACGAATCGAGTGTACGGGGGGAGGGGCCCGGCCCCGGGGTCACCGCCCCGCCGGGTGGCGCCTAACATCCCGCGGTGGGACACCTCGTCGACATCGCCCTGCCGCCCCGGCTGGGCCGACCGTTCCGCTGGCTGATCGCCTCGTCGTGGGCCAGCAACCTCGGCGACGGTCTGGCCCTGGCCGCCGGACCGCTGCTGGTCGCCTCGCTGACCGACCGGGCATTCCTCGTGGCCCTTGCCACAACCCTCCAGTGGCTCCCACCCCTGCTGCTGGGGTTACTGGCCGGCGCCCTCACCGACCGACTCGACCGCCGCCGCCTGATCATGGCCGTCAACGTGGCCCGAGTGGGGCTCCTGGCCGGTCTGGCCGCCGCCGTGCTCACCGAGCGGGTGACCATCCTCCTCGTGCTCGTCATCCTGTTCGCCCTGGGAACGGCCGAGGTGTTCGCCGACAACGCCTCGGCCACCCTGCTGCCCATGCTGGTCGGCCGGCGCGACCTCGCGGCCGGCAACCAGCGCCTGCAGACCGGGCTGCTCACCCTCAACCAACTCGCCGGCCCCCCGCTCGGCGCTGCCCTCTTCGCCGCCGGTGCGGCCGTGCCCTTCGGCGCCCAGGCGGCGGTGCTGGCCCTCGCCGTCGGCCTCGTCTCCCGTCTCGCGCTCCCGCCTCACGGCCGCCACGTCGAGAGGACAGGCCGCCTCCGCCACGAGATCGCCGAAGGGTTCCGTTGGACGCTCCACCACCCCGCCGTCCGCACCCTGGTCATCACCGTCTTCACGTTCAACATCACCTTCGGCGCCGCCTGGGCGGTGCTGGTGCTCTACACCACCCAGCGGCTCGGCCTGGGCGAGATCGGCTTCGGGCTCGTCACCACCGTCTCCGCCGTCGGGGGCATCGTCGGCACCGCGTCCTATGGCTGGCTGAGCCGTCGCCTCACCCTCGGCCAGCTCATGCGGATCGGCCTCGTCATCGAGACCCTCACCCACCTGGGCCTGGCCCTGACCCGGAGCCCGCGGCTGGCCATGCCGATCTTCTTCGTCTTCGGGGCCCACGCCTTCGTGTGGGGCACGACGTCGACCACCGTGCGCCAGCGCGCCGTGCCGATGCATCTCCAGGGTCGGGTGGGTTCGGTCAATCGGGTCGGGGTGACCGGCGGCCTGGTCGTCGGGTCGCTGCTCGGCGGGGTGCTGGCCGAACGCTGGGGGGTGACCGCCCCCTTCTGGTTCGCCTTCGCCGGGTCGGCGCTGTTCGTGGTGCTGATCTGGCGGGAGCTGCGCCACATCGCCCACGACGACGACGGGGCCGACGCCGTGCCCTGAGCCCTGCCCGTACTAGTAGGGCGGCGCCGACCCAATCGACCGGTGGGTAGTGGCTGGACGGCCGCCCTGCCACACTCAGGGAGTGCCAATCGAGCGTGGCAAGCCGCCCGCAACCTGGATCGTGCGCCTCGTCGTCGTCTTCGTGGTCATCTCTCAGCTGTCAGCCCTGCTGGGCGACCTGGCCCTGGCCGGCATCGTCGATCGCAACCCCGCCCTGCTGATCGCCCTCAACCCCCGCAACCGCAACCTGGCGCTGGCCACCAACCAGTTGTCGGCCGAGGTCTACTACCTGGTCGGGTTCCTCCGACTCGTCGCCTCCGACCCCTTCTACTACCTCCTCGGCTTCTGGTACGGCGAGCGGGCGATCGCCTGGACCGAGCGCCGCAGCCGGACCTACGGCCCGCTCATCCGCGACGGGGAGCGGTGGTTCCGGCGGGCCGCCTACCCCCTGATCTTCCTCGCCCCCAACAACATCATCTGTGCCATGTCGGCCGCCACCGGGGTCCGGCTCGTCACCTTCGTCGGCCTCAACCTCAGCGGCACCGTGTTCCGCCTCGTTCTCGTGCGCCAGGTCGGCGTGCAGTTCCAGTCGCCCCTGGAACGCATCGTCGACTTCATCGCCGAGTACCGCATACCCATCCTGATCCTGTCGGCCATCGCCGTGGCGTGGACCCTGTTCGGCGAGTTCCGCAACTCCGACTCCGATCTCGGCACCCTCCGTGCCCTCGAACACCCCGACGAGGTGTTCGACCCCGAGCACCACCCTCCCCACCACCACGCCACCGCCGTCGTTGGCGACGACTCCCCCACCAGCGACGACCGGACGGACCCCGACGACACGAGAGCCGGCGGCGACGGGAGAGCCGGCGGGGACGGGAGAGCGGGCGGCGACGGCGACCGGACGACGGGGAGCGACCCGCCGCCCGGCGACCGGCTCGACGACGACGTCAGCGGCGGCGGGACGACGAGCTGACGGCGCCGGCGGCGCCCAGGATACGCCCACCCAGCTCGCGGACCAGGGTGGGTGGGGCCGCCCCCGCCGCCACCTGGTCGGCGGTGATCTCGACCTCCTGGGAGATGCGCTGCACCCGGTAACGGTGGATGACCCGCGACGTGGCCCACCCGGCGCCGACGGCCACCGGGACCCCGACGAACGTGACCGGCGCCGTCAACAACGCCGCCAGCGACACCACGGCCGAACCCCCCATGGCCACCGCCGTACCGGTGGCGATCGACTGGGCCCGCTGGCCGCTCACGTCGACCACCACACAGATCGACGTCAACCCGGCGTCGGCCGACACCGCCGCACCTCGGACCTCCTTGACGCCCGACAACCCCGACCGCCCGGCCGCCGAGCGGACCTGTCGGGCCACCCCCGACAGCATCCCCCGCCGCCGGACCCCGACCACGGTGCCCTGAGCGTCGACCCGCACCTCGAGCCGGTGGCGGCGACGGAGCCAGTCGCCGAGACCGGCCGTCGCCTCCTCGTCGGACAACCCCGTGCGGTGCAGGACCTGCACCGACCGGGGACCCACCAGGCGATCGAGCACGCCCCGGCGGTGGGCCGACGGCGTCGCCATCCGCAGCATCGTCTCCGACCCCGCCGAACGGGGCAACGCCCCCGCCCGGTACTCGGCCAGGGCGTCGGCCACGGCCCCCACGGGAACGTGCAACTCGGCGGCCACCTGCTCGATCCCGGCCACCGGCATGTGGGTGTGGCGGTGGACCCCCAACGCCGAGTCGTCGTCGGCCAGCCGGATCGCCCGGTGGAGGATCACCTCGACATCGCCGCGGTGGACCGTCGCCAGGTCGGCCAGCACCTCGTCACGCTCGGCGGTGGCGGCGGCCACAGCGATCGGCCCCGACCCGGAGGCCCGATCCGACCCCGACCGGGAGCCCGGCCCCGCCCATGGCCGCACCGGCGGCCGCATGCCCTCCCCGGGCACCGGGGCGGGCGGCCCGGGCGACACCGCCACCGGCGGCACGGGCGGTACCGGCGACGACACCGGCGCCGGCGGCACGGGCGTCGTCGGCCCGCTCGAAGCGTCGGTGGGGCGCCGGCGGCGCATCACAGGTCGAGCATCCCGTCGAGGCCGACCGTCAACCCTGGCACGTCGGGGATTCGGCGGACCGCCATGATCACCCCCGGCATGAACGACGACCGATCGAACGAGTCGTGCCGCAACGTCAACGTCTGGCCCGCCGTGCCCAAGATGACCTCCTGGTGGGCGGTCAGACCCCGCATCCGCACCGAATGCACCGGAATCCCCGCCGGACCCCTCGCCCCTCGGGCCCCCGGGATCGTCTCCGACGTCGTCGGGTCGGGGGCCCACTCGCCCTTGGCCGCCGCCATCCGCTCCGCCGTCGACACCGCCGTCCCGCTCGGGGCGTCGACCTTGCCGTCGTGATGGAGCTCGATGATCTCCGCGGTGTCGAAGTAGGGGGCGGCCAGCTCGGCGAAACGGATCATGAGCACCGCCCCGATGGCGAAGTTGGGGGCGATCAGACAGTTCGACGACGTGAACCGGGCGGCGATCGCCTTGTGGTCGTCCTCGGTGAACCCCGACGTCCCGACCACGGCGTGGATGCCGTTGTCGGCACAGAAGTCGATGTTGGCCCGGGCCGCCTCCAGCTGGGTGAAGTCGACGACGACCTCCGCCCCCGCCTCGACCAGGGCGTCGTTCGACCCGGCCATCGTCAGCGACAACCCGCCGATCTCGGCCAGCTCCCCCACGTCGGCCCCGGCGCGCGCCGGGTCGACGGCGGCCACCAGCTCCAGATCGGCCTCGGCGGCCACCGCGGCGCACACCACGCGGCCCATCCGACCCCCGGCGCCGAGCACCCCCACCCGCCGCCGGGTCCCCGAGCCCTGTGTCATCGCCACGCTCCAGTCATGACCACGAGCCTACCGCCCCCATCCGGGCCGGCCCGAAGGTCGAGGTCGGGGGCCCCCGGGCGCCGCCCGGGAGCGACTCGCTCACCTCTCGGCCCGGTACTTGGCCACCGCATCGGCGTTGTCCTCGAGGAACAGCTGCTCGTACTCGGCCACGACCTCCATGAGCATCTGCTGCTGGTTGCCGAACCCGCCCCCGCACTCGTGCACCGCCACCGCCACGTCGATCTCGCGGGCCTGGAGCTCGGCCAGGTCGGCCTTGTCCTCGTCGGTGAGGGTGCGCCCGCTGAACAGCTCGTCCATCTGCTCCGGCGTCATGTCCGCCATCTCCTCGTCCGAGAACGTCGGCATCGACTCGTTGACCCGCTGGTCGATGGCCATCAGCTCGCCCTCGATCTCCTCGTAGAAGGCCTGCTCGTCGGTGAAGTCGAACCCCTTGTCGGTGACGCACGACGCCACCTCCTGCTGGGCTTCGATGATGCGCGGGTCGCTCTCGATCCGTTCGTACATCTCGGAGATCTCGTCGTTGAACTCCTGGTAGAAGGCGCTGGTCTCGTCCTCGGCGAACGCCTCGCCCTGGCACCCCGACGGTTCGAACTCGAAGCCCTCCATCTGGGCCTCGATCTCCTCCTCGGTCATGCTCTCGTCGAAGGCGGGGAAGTCGTCCGGGTCGCCGTAGAGGGCGGCGTAGTAGGCCTCCTGCTCACTCTCCGACATGGCGTCGATCGCCTCCTGGTTCGGATCGTTCACCTCCTGCTCTTGCATCTGGGCGTCGTCGTAGCCGACGAGCTCGGGACCGACCTCCGACTGGCTGAACCACTGGGTGGTGTAGCCGAACCCGTACTCGGCGACCCACTCCTCCGAGCCCCACTCATCCTCGCCCCCGGGGCCGAAGAAGATCGTCTCCGCCGGGTCGACCGGGGTGTACTCGAAGCCCTGCTCCCGCATGCACGCCGCGATCAGCTCCTGGCGGGCCCGCTCGTCCTCGATGAATCTCTGCTCGGCCGCCTCGTTGTCGCCGCCGAACGAGTACTGCTCCTGTCCGAGGAACTCGGCGATCGGTGACGACAGCCCCTCCCCGCTCCCGGCCTCGACGTCGTCGGAACCGCCACAGGCGGAGACGGCAAGCGCCACGACGGACACCAACGCCCAGATCCGTGTCATGGCCGACATCCTGTCACCTCCGTCGGGGCCAGTGGCGTCGCACCGTCGAAATCGACCCAGCCGACTCCCCGGCTCCTCACCCGTCGACCTCGTCGCCGTGACACGGCCCCTCCGACGCGGCGCCGCCGGCGGTCCCGCACCCGTGAGGGGGAGACCGCCGGCGGTAACCGGTGAAACTGTGAAGCTGTTTCGGCGAGGGTCAGTCGCGCCCGCGGCTGCGGCCTCGACCGCCCCCGCTGCGACCACGGCCACCACCGCCACCACCGCTGCGCCCACCACCACCGCCGCTGCGACCCCGACCACGACCACGGTCGTCGTCGACCGGTGCGGGGGCGCTCTCCGGGCCCAGGTCGCCGAAGCCGTCGCCGGCCACGTCGTCGAAGGACTCCTCGAACGTCAGCTCGACGGCGTCGGCCGACACGTCGGGCTCGGACCGGGTGGCGACGGCGGTGCCGCCGCCACCACCGGAGCGACCGCGGGAGCGGCCGCCACCGTCACCGTTGCCGCCCGACGACGACTCGTCGCCGGCCATGCGGAGCGAGATCTTGCCGTTGGGATCGATGTCCTCGACCTCGACCTCGACCTCCTGGCCAAGTTCGAGCACGTCCTCGACCCGGTCGATGCGCTTGCCGCCACCGATCTTCGAAATGTGGAGCAGGCCGTCACGGCCGGGCAGGATGTTGATGAACGCACCGAACTTGGTGATGTTCACCACCCGGCCGTTGTAGACAGCACCCACGTCGGCGGTCGGCGGGTCGAGGATGAGACGGATCTGCCGCTCGGCCTCGTCGACGATCTCCTTGTCGGTGGCCGAGATCGACACCGTGCCGATCACCCCGTCGTCGTCGACGCTGATGTCGGCCCCGGTCTCGGACTGGATCGAGTTGATCACCTTGCCCTTGGGGCCGATGACGTCACCGATCTTGTCGACCGGAATCTCGAACGAGATGATCTTGGGCGCACCCTCGCGCACGTCGGGGCGGGGCTCGGCGATGGCGCCGGCCATGACCTCGAGGATCTGGAGGCGGGCCACCTTGGCCTGCTCGAGGGCCTGGGCCAGGACGTCGGCGGGGATGCCGTCGATCTTCGTGTCGAGCTGGAGGGCGGTCACGAAATCGGCGGTGCCGGCGACCTTGAAGTCCATGTCGCCGTAGGCGTCCTCGGCCCCGAGGATGTCGGTGAGGGTGGTGTACTTGCCCTCGGCGTAGACGAGGCCCATGGCGATGCCGGCCACCGGGGCCTTGATCGGCACACCGGCGTCCATCAACGACAGGCTCGAACCGCACACCGACGCCATCGACGTCGACCCGTTCGACGACAACACCTCCGACACGAGGCGCAGGGTGTAGGGCCACTCCTCGATCGAGGGGACGACCGGCACCAGGGCCCGCTCGGCCAGGAGGCCGTGCCCGATCTCGCGGCGCTTGGGGCCCCGCATGAAGCCCGTCTCACCGGTGGAGAAGGGCGGGAAGTTGTAGTGGTGGAGGTAGCGCTTGCGGGTCGTCGGGTCGATCCCGTCGATCATCTGATCCATGCGCTTCATGCCCAGGGTGGTCACGTTGAGGACCTGGGTCTCACCCCGCTGGAACAGACCCGACCCGTGGACCCGGGGCAGGACCCCGACCTCGGCCGACAGGGGCCGTAGCTCGTCGGCCTTGCGGCCGTCGATGCGGATGTTGTCCTCGACGATCCGGCGCCGCACGACGGCCTTGGCCACGCTGCGGAAGGCGGCCGACACCTGCTTGCGGGCCATGCCCTCGTCGTCGCCGGCGAAACGCGGCACCAGGGAATCGATGACCTCGGCCTTGAGGGCCGACTCGGCCGCGGATCGCTCGGTCTTGTCGGCGATCCCCATCACCTCGACCAGGCGGGCGTCGGCGGCCTCGGACACGGCGGCGAACTGCTCGTCGCTGTAGTCGGCGAGCGACGGGAACGACATCGTCGGCTTGGCTCCGCCGGCCGCCTCCACCAGCTGCAGCTGGAGCAGGATCGCCTCCCGGATGTACTGCTTGGACTCCTCGAGGGCCTGGGCCAGGGCCGACTCGTCGACCTTGGGGGCACCGTTCTCGTAGTTGGTCCACGAGCTCTCGGTGCCGCCGGCCTCCACCATCATGACGGCGATGTCGCCGTCGTCGAGCTGGCGGCCGGCCACCACGATCTCGAACGACGACTCGTCACCCTCGGCGTAGGTGGGGTGGGGAAGCCATTCGCCCTCGCTGGTGTAGGCCAGGCGGACGGCGCCGATCGGGCCGCTGAACGGGATGTCGGACACCATCAGGGCGGCCGAGGCGGCGTTGATGGCGAGCACGTCGTGGGGGTGGGCCATGTCGGTCGACAGGACCGTGATCACGACGTGGGTCTCGTTGCGGTACCCGTCGGGAAACGAGGGGCGCAGGGGACGGTCGATCAGGCGGCAGGTGAGGGTGGCGGTGTCGGCCGCCCGACCCTCCCGGCGGAAGAACGAGCCGGGGATCTTGCCGGCGGCGTAGGATCGCTCCTCGACGTCGACCGTCAGGGGGAAGAAATCGATGCCCTCGCGGGGCGAGCCGGCGCCGGTGGCGGCGGCGAGCACGCTCGTGTCGCCGTGGCGGGCGAGCACCGAGCCGCCGGCCAGACCGGCCAGCTTGCCGGTCTCGAGGTACAGGTCGGGACCATCACCACTGGTGATCGTCCCGGTAACGGAAACAGCTTCCGCCATAGGGGAACTCCTTGGGTTCTGTTGTGACTGCGCGAGCGACCATCGCTCGAGCTGACACGGGCCAGATCCCAGATTTCGACCACCCAGACGAGCGGCGAACGGGGCGCAGGCTGAGGAGCCGGAAACTGGCAGCTGACCTCGTGCAGTCGGGCACCATGTGCCCGACACGTTCCTCAGAGCCTATCGGTGTCGGTCGACAGGTGTTGACATACCCCGTTCACGTTCCCACCGCCATTCTGGCACCGTCGACTCCAGGTTCCGGGAGCCCGCAGGGTCGGAACGATGCCAGACGGGGCTGGGTGGGGACGCGGAACGACCCCGGATGGGGCCGGGGTCGTGCGTTGCGCCGGGTCGAGCTCAGCGGCGGGCGGTTGAGGCCGGGGGGCCGAAGCCGGGGGGTCCCGGCGGCGGGGTGCTCAGCGGCGGAGGCCGAGTTCGTCGCGGACGGCCCGGTAGCGCTCGATGTCGATCTTGGCCAGGTAGTCGAGGAGGCGGCGGCGACGACCGACCAGCATCAGCAGGCCACGGCGGGAGTGGTGATCCTTCTTGTGGGTCCTGAGGTGGTTGGTGAGGTGGGTGATCCGGTCGCTGAGCAGGGCGATCTGCACCTCGGGCGACCCGGTGTCGGCGTCGGACTTGCGGTACTTCTCGATCGTCGGGGCCTTGGGGGGAAGGTTGGATGCCGGCTTGCTCATGGTGCGGATCTCCGTGTGAGAGGTGAAACGGGCGGCGGGCGCCGCCTCGGAGTTGGGACCTGGGGCCCGGCCATCGCTCCGGTACCCGGCTCGACAGCAGCCGACCACTCTACCGCCGCCCCGACCCCGCCACGCCCGCCCCCCATCGGGACGGGCGGCGGCGGCACCGGCTCGGCGCGGCTGCGCTCGGCTCGCCTCCGGCGGTCCGCTCAGACGGAGCGTCCGAGGAAGGCGGCGAGGCGGTCGGCGGTGGGGGCACCGTCGGGGGCCGACTGCTCGGGCCCGAACGGGGCCTTACCGTCCTCGCCCCGGAAACCGGGCTGGATCATCTGCTTCGACGCCGCCAGGAGCCCGGCCGCCAGTTCGGGGGCCAGATCGGTCGACTGGCCGGTGGCCTTGGCCACGTCCCACCCGTGGGTGAACGTGTCGGTGGCGGCCAGCCCGGCGATGGCGGCACCCGGCATCTCGCCGAACGGCAGCTTGTAGGTGGTCTCCATCACGCCGTCGCCCGACAGGGCGCCCAACGCATCGGCGGTGGCGGCGTCGTAGGCGGCAAGGAAGTCGCCGGAGGCGACGTCCTGCTCACCGGTCGGCGGCTCGCCCTTGATCCCGGCGGCGAAGAAGCACTGGGCGGCGATCACATGGTTGATCACGTCGCGCACCTTCCACGACGCGCAGGGTGTCGCCTGGTCGAGCTGGTCGGGGGTGACGTTGGCCAGAACCGATCGGGTGGTGGCGATGGCGGCTTCAAACGGCTTGGTGCTCATTGACGTGGTCCTTTCGATGTCCGCCCGGCGGGTGCTGCATCGCACCGCTCAACCGGACACCGCTGAGCCTAATGACCGGCGGGTACGGCGCACATGGTGTCCGAGGTAGCGGTGGCACCGCCGCCGGCACGTCGAAGCCGAGCGCCGGGGCGCCGAGAGGCCTGGGCTGCGAGCGCCGGCGGGATCGGGCGCCGGAGGGACGGGGGCGCCAGGGGCCCGCGCCGGGGGCCCGGGGGCGCCGGGGTCAGCAGACGTCGACGACGATCGCCTTGATCGACGCCGGCAACTCCCGCAGGCGGGCCCGACGCAGGGCCCGGGGCCGGACCTCGGCGTCGGGGACGGCGTAGACGACGGCGTCGAGGCCGGCCCGCAGGCCCAGGTAGGCGGTGCGGGCGGCGTGGAACTCCTGGGTCACGGCGACCAGGCGGCGGCGGCCGTGCCGTTCGGCCATCCACCGCCAGGTGGCAGCGGTGTCGACGCCGGACGGGTCGAGTTCGATCCGCTCGGCCGGCACCCCCAGGGCCAGAGCGGCGGCGGCCATGGCGCCCGGTTCGTCGCCGTTGTGGTCGTTGGCCCCGCTCATCACCAGCCGCTCCACCCGACCCCGTCGCCACAGCTCCACCCCGCCCTCGACGCGGCGGGCCAGCAGATGGGTCGGGGTCCCGTCGGCCCGCAGGCCCGACCCGAGCACCACGGCGACGTCGGCGTCGACGGCGTCGACGTCGGTCACGACCCGACCCCGGGCCCGTCGCACCACGTGACGGCGTCCGACGAGGGCCAGCGCCACCCCCGAACCGAGGACCACCGCCACCCCGGCCACCACCCCGGCCGCCACCGCCGCCACGACACCTCCCGGTCGCCGGGCCGAGGCGGGGGCGGAGAGGGCGATCAGAGGATCTGCGACAGGAAGAGCTTCGTCCGGTCTTCCTGGGGGTCGGTGAAGAAGTGCTCGGGGGTGCCGACCTCGACGATCTCCCCGTCGGCCATGAACACCACCCGGTCGGCGACTTCCCGGGCGAACCCCATCTCGTGGGTGACGACGATCATCGTCATGCCCTCGGTGGCCAGATCGTGCATCGTGTCGAGGACCTCCTTGATCATCTCCGGATCGAGGGCCGACGTCGGTTCGTCGAACAGCATGACCTTGGGGTTCATGGCCAGAGCCCGGGCGATCGCCACCCGCTGCTGCTGGCCGCCCGAGAGCTGCCCCGGGTACTTGCGGGCCTGCTCGGGGATCTTCACCCGAGTCAGCAGGTCCATGGCCTGAGACTCGGCCTCGGCCTTCGGCAACTTGCGGACCTGACGGGGCGCCAAGGTGATGTTGTCGAGCACGGTCAGGTGGGGGAACAGGTTGAAGCTCTGGAACACCATGCCCGTCTCGCGGCGTACCTCCTGGATGTTGCGCACGTCGTCGGACAGCTCGACCCCGTCGACCACGATCCGCCCGGCGCTGTGCTTCTCGAGGCGGTTGATGCAGCGGATCAGGGTCGACTTGCCGGACCCCGACGGCCCGATGACGACCACCACCTCCTGCTTGCCGACCCGCATCTCGATGCCACTGAGCGCCTGGAAGTCGCCGAAGTACTTGTCGACCCCGATCAGCTCGATCATGACCTCCCGGTCACCGATGTTGGTTGCGTCGCGGTCGACCGTCGACATCGTCATCGCCGTGCTCCTCGTGCTGTCATCCCAACCGCCGTGCTGGCGCTCACCGTGCCGATCCCATCATCGCAGCCCCACCCCGAGGCGGCGCTCCAGGCGCTGGCTCTCGCGCGACAGGGAGAAGGCGAAGGCCCAGAACCCGAAGGCCACGAAGGTGAGGGTCTCGGCGATACCGAACCCACGGAACGCCTCCTGGCCGTGGACGAGGGCCCGGACGTCGAGGAACTCGGTGATTGAGATGATGGCGAACAGGCTCGTGTCCTTGAACAGGGAGATGAACTGGCCGACCATGGCCGGGATCACCGCCCGCAGGGCCTGGGGAATGACGATGAGGCGGGTGATCTTGGCCGGGCTCAGGCCCGACGCCTGACCGGCCTCGACCTGACCGTGGGGCACCGCCTGGAGGCCGCCCCGGATGATCTCGGCGATGTAGGCGGCGGCGAACAGGGTGACGGCGGCGATGGCCCGGGTGATGAGCGACAACGGGGTGCCGGTGTCCAGGAAAAAGCCGAGGAAGAACTGGGCGGCCAGGAGGAACGTGATCAGCGGGGCCCCCCGGAAGAACTCGATGTAGGCCACGCACATGACCCGCACCGCCGGCAGCGACGAGCGGCGCCCGAGGGCGAGGAGCATGCCGATGGGGAAGGCGAGGAAGATGGCGCACGTGGTGGCCACCAGGTTCAGGTGGAGGCCACCCCAGTTGGCCCAGTCGACACCCCCGAGGCCGATCAGCCGGTAGACGACGGTGACGACGGCCCCGGCGGCGATGACGAGTCCGATCCGGGTGGGGTCGAGCCGGTCACCCTGGCGCCACAGGAACCCGGCGTAGACGGCGACGGCGATCGCCACCGCCCCCACCACCGGCGACTCGGTGAGGACGGTCCCGACCCCCACGACGAGGCCGGCGACGATCGCCGTCGGCGACAGCCAGCCGAACACCGAGGCGGGGAGCCGGCCCACGGCGTCGTTGATCACCGGCACCAGGGCCGCGGTGGTGAAGAACCAGGCCCAGCCCAGGGTGCCCGACAGGAGCTGGAAGCTGACCACGACGGCCACGGCGGCCGCCGACCAGCCGGCCATGCGCAACGGCCGGGGTAGCCGGCCGGCGATGAACCAGCCGACGGCGGCCAGGGCGACGACCCCGGCCGCCAGCAGCCACGGACCGGGGGTGGAGGCGAACGCTCCCAGGGTCAGGGCGAAGAACAGGGCGATCGACCAGTACGAGCCGGCGTAGACGGTCCACCGCTCGGTCAGGAACGGCTGATCGGTGTCGACGGCCACGTCGCGGCGGGCCGACCGCAACGACCCGAGGACGAGGCCGATGCCGAACGCCATGACCAGCAACTGGGCCACGATCCGCCACCGTTCCTCCCGGGGGAACAGGCCGACCATGAACAGCTCGAGATTGCGGTCGACCGGGTCCCAGCGGCCGGTGACGAACACGAACCGCAGGCTCCGGTAGGCGACGTAGAGGGTGATGGCACCCAACACCACGGTGAGCACCGAGTTCATCGGGCCGGGGAACAGGCGCCGCCGTATCCACAGGCCCGGGGGCAGCTTCTCCGAGGGTGGTCCGTCGTCGGGGGGCAGGATGACGCGGCCGTCCTCGCCGACGGTCACCAGCGTGTCGGTCACCGCTACCTCCCCACCAGCTGGAATCGACGGTTGACGAGGTTGAGCAGCAACGAGAACACCAGCGAGAACGACAGGTAGACGGCCATCAGGACGACGAGGAGCTGGACCGCCGGTTTGCCGTTGCCGATCGCCGTCTTGATCAGCGACGTGATCTCCGGGTAGGCCACGGCCACACCGAGCGACGTGTTCTTCGTGAGGTTGAGGAACTGGTTGATGATCGGGGGGATGGCGATGCGCATGGCCTGGGGCAGGACCACGAACCGGTACCGCTGGAACCCGCTGAGAGCCAGGGCGTTGGCCGCCTCCGACTGGCCCCGGTGCACGGCCAGGATCGAGCCCCGAATGATCTCGGCGACGTGGCTGGCGGTGTAGAGACCGAGGGCCAACGTGACCGACAGGTAGCCGGCGTTGGTGGAGAACCCGCCCTCGATGATCCGGCCGCTCTCCGACACCGCCGGCCAGCTGACGCGGTAGGGCCCGCCGAGGGCCACGAAACCGGCGGCGGTGACCGCCAGGAGCGTGGCGAGCGAGAACACGACCCGGTGATGGGGGGCACCGGTGGCGGCATTGACCCGGGTCCGCCAACACCACACGGCGGCGGCGGCCACCAGGCCCACCAGTGCGACGAGCCAGAAGATCCCCGTGTCACCGTCGGTGGCGAACGACGGAATCCCCCACCGGTCGTTGGACAGGATGAGGAAGACGTCGTCGGACCAGGGCAGGCGGTACTGCCACGGCGGGTTGCGGGGGTTGAAGATCGGCAGCGGCCCGAACGTGAACACGGCGAAGCCGAAGAACACGATGATGACGAGCGGGGGGATGTTGCGGAAGACCTCGACGTAGACCTGGCTGAGCTTGGCCACCAGCCAGTTCTCCGATAGCCGACCCACGCCGATCAGGGTGCCGAGCACCATGGCCATGGCGATCCCGACGAAGGCGGCGATGGCGGTGTTGCGTACCCCGACCAGGATCAGGTTGGGCCATAGCGAGCTCCGGCTGTCGAAGCCGGGATCGTCACGCACGCTGAAGTTGGTGGGCTGGTTCAGTACGTCGAACCCGGTGTCGATGCCCTGGGCCCCCAGGTTCGAGGTCAGGTTGCCGATCAGCCAGCGGACGGTGAGCACGACCAGGACGACGGCCGCCACCTGGCCCGCGATGCGCAGCACCCGCAGGTCGCGCCACAACGGCGGGCGTGTCTGTGTCACCGCCATGCCTGCGCCTCCAGCCGGTCGCCGTCCATTGGGCGACGACCCTACACCGCGAGGCCGGGAGGCTTCCCGACCTCCACGAATCGGTAACACGACGATAACCGACCGCCCTGCGGCCCCTGGTCAGCGGACCGGGGCCCGCGGCGACGGCGCGACCTCCGGCGCCGGCGGGAGCAAGCAGGGACTTGACGGGCCGAGGCGCCCGGTGGGAGCCGGGCGCCTCGGTCGTACGACATCAGCGTCGAGTGGTGGGCCGGAGCCGGATCAGCGATACGGAGGGGCGTACATGAGGCCGCCCTCCGTCCACAGATCGTTGACGCTGCCCTCCAACGGGAGGTTCAACGGCGCGATGTTGGCGTCGTAGATCTCCTGGTAGTTGCCGACCTGCTCCACGATCGTGATGGCGAACGTGGGATCGAGGCCCAAGCCCGGATCGAAGCCGTCGGCGCCGAGGAAGTTCAACACGTTGGGGTCGTCGCCGTCGTAGCTGCCGATGTTCGACGAGTCGAGACCGAACTCCCAGGCCTGCACCGTGGCCATGACCGACCAGTTGACGACCTGGGCCCACTCGGTGTCACCGTCGGCGACCACCGGGCCGAGCGGCTCCTTGGAGAAGATCTCGTCCAGGATCAGCTGCTCCTCGCCACCCTCACCCTCGATGGAGGTCTTGAACGCCGCCAGCTGGGAGGCGTCGGACGTCCAGGCCTCGCACTGGCCCTCCTCGTAGGCAGGTCGCAGGGCGGTGTTGTCCTCGAAGACCACCGGGTTGAACGGGATACCGCGGGCCTCGAAGACCGCGGTGAGGTTCAATTCGGTGGTGGTGCCCGACAGGACGCAAATGTTGGCGTCGGCCAGGTCTTCCATCGAGGTGTAGCCGGTGGAAGCGGGGACCATCATGCCCTGACCGTCGTAGAAGGTCGTGAACAGGAAGTTGGCGCCCTCCTGGCCGTCACGGGTGGCGGTCCAGGTGGTGTTGCGGATGAGGACGTCGATCTCGCCCGACTGGAGGGCGGTGAAACGGGCCTCCGCCGTCAGGGGGATGAACTCGACGGCCTCGGCGTCACCGAGGACCCCGGCGGCCACGACCTTGCAGAAGTCGATGTCGAACCCGGAGAACTCGCCGGCGTCGTCGACGATGCCGAACCCGGGCAGGGTGTCGTTGCCGCCGCAGTTCAAGGTGCCACGCTCGCGCACCTCGGCCAGGCGGCCGCCGCCCTGGGTCAGCTCGACCGTGGTGTCGGAGCCGTCGGTCGCCCCCTCCTCCTCGGTGGTCTCGCTCGTGTCGTCGCCCTCGTCACCCCCGTCGTCCCCGTCGTCATCGGAGCTACAGGCGGCCGTCACGAGGACGAGCGCGAAGAGCAGCGCCAGTAGGCGGCGCAGGTTGGTTGTCATGGGTTACCTCCCGTTTACCGCCAAACCGTGACCCGGGCACCGTTGCGGTGGGCCGGTTCGTGGCGGTGTTGCACGAAGGCGAGGGTATGGGCGCATTTCCGTGGCGGGGAACATCATCCCGTTGCGAGTTGGTTAAGGCCGTGTAACGACCCAGTCGGCAGTAGGGCTGTCGGCCCTCTCGCCGTCGCCGCCACACCATCCACATCCGAGATGAGGCAGCGGCTGGTGCATCGGCGAGCGACATGTGGGGCAAGCATCGGTCGGCGGGGCGACACACGCCGACGCATCCGCTGAGCGGCCGGACGGCGTCGAGCGGCGGTCTTCGCTGGGCGGCTCGTGTAAGGGCGCCGAGCGGCGTCGGTCAGCCCGGGCGGCTCAGCCGGCGGCCAGGACCTGAGCTGCCCGGGCGATGTCGCGCTGGAGTTGGCCGGCGAGCGCCTCGACGCCGTCGAAGCGCTGCTCGCGGCGGAGCTGCTCGACGAACTGGACCCGGGCCCGCTCACCGTAGAGATCACCGTCGAACCCGATCAGGTGGGCCTCGATCAACGAGTACTCGGCGTTGGCGTAGAAGGTGGGTCGCTTGCCGATGTTGATGGCCGCCGGATGGCGCGTTCCGTCGTCCCGGACATACCAGCCGGCGTAGACGGCGTCGGCGGGGATGGCCATCGTGTGGGCCACGGCCACGTTGGCGGTGGGGAACCCGATGGTGCGGCCCCGCTGGTCGCCCTCGGTGACCGGCCCCCGGATCTCGTGGTGACGGCCGAGGAGGCGGGCGGCGCCGGCCACGTCACCGGCGGCCAGGGCCCGGCGGACTGCGGTCGACGAGACCGACTCGGTGTCGTCGCCGGGGCCGGCCAGGAGCCGGATGCCCTCCACCTCGAACCCGTGGCGACGGCCAAGCTCGGTCAACAGCTCCACGTTGCCGGCCCGGTTCTTGCCGAAGTGGAAGTCGGCCCCCACTACCACCGCCTTCGCCCCCAGGATGCGGACCACCACCCGGGCCACGAAATCCTCGGCCGTCTCGGTCGACCGCTCCGAGTCGAACGGCACCACCAGGACGGTGTCGACCCCGCACCGTTCCAACAGGTCGAGCTTCTGGTCCAGGTCGGTCAACAGCAGGGGAGCCGACTCGGGCCGCAGGACCTGGGCCGGGTGGGGTTCGAACGTCACCAGCGCCATCTTGGTTCCCAGGCGATCGGCCATGGCCTGGGTGGTCCGGATCACCGCCTGGTGGCCCAGATGCACGCCGTCGTACATGCCGATCGTGAGGGCGTGACCGGTGGCCGAGGGAGGACAGTGGTCAGGGTCGCGATGTATCTCCACAGGGGCCCGAGGTTACCCGGACCGGGGTCACCCCGTCAGACCCGAACCCGGCCCCGCCCCAGGCAACCAGCCGCCGAAGGCTCCCGGAAACGGCAACCCACCCGGCCAGAACGAGGAAACGAGCCCGGAGGGGGCGGAGGGCGGCCGGTGGCGGAGCCTCGAGGAGCCTCGGAGGGGCGGCGGGGCTGTCAGTCGGCGGCGAGGACCTTGAGGGGGACGAGCTGACCGTTGCGGGCCTCGTAGACGGCGAGCAGGTTTTCGCCCGGACCCCGAATCACCAGCCGGCCCGAGCCGGGGGCCGGCCCCAGGGGGCGACCGTTCCGGACCTGGGCCGCCACCGTCTGGTCGACGTCGATCACCGTCATGCCCCGGAGCAGGTCGGTGACAGGACGGAGCTCGACGTCGTCGAGGGGGCGGCAGTCGTCGATCGGGAACGGGCCGACGGCCGTGCGCCGGAGGGAGGCCAGGTGGGCCCCACCCCCGAGGGCCGTGCCGAGATCGGCGGCCAGGGTCCGGATGTAGGTGCCGGACGAGCAGTCGACGGTCACGTCGTAGACGAGAGGGTCGTCGGTGGGGCCGACGTCGAAGCGGCGCACGGTAACGGGCCGGGGCTCTCGGGCGATCTCCTTGCCCTCGCGGGCCAGCTCGTGGAGGCGGCGCCCGTCGACCTTGACGGCCGACACCATGGGCGGGATCTGCTCGATGGCACCGACGAAACGTTCGGCGGCGGCCGCCACCTCGTCGGGGGTGACGGTCATGTCATGGGTGGCGGTCACCTCACCGCCGGCGTCGAGGGTGGAGGTCTCGACCCCGAGGCGGACCCGGCCCTCGTAGGTCTTGTCGGCCCCGGTGACGAACTGGAGCAGCTTGGTGCCGGCGCCGACGCCGAGGACGAGCACGCCGGTGGCGTCGGGATCAAGGGTGCCGGCGTGGCCCACCTTGCGGGTCCCGAGAGCCCGGCGGACCTGGTCGACGACATCGTGACTGGTGCACCCGGCCGGCTTGTCGACCAGCACGCAGCCCGATACGCCCGAATCGGGTCGACCCCTCCCCCGCCGGCTCACGGCCGACCGCCCCCATCGCCGGCCTCACCGGACCCATCGCCGACCTCGGGCGCGCCCACCTCGCCGGACGCAGCGGCCTCGGATGCGGCGGCATCGCCGACCTCGGGGCCGCCGACCTCGGGGCCGCCGGCCTCGCCGGGGGCATCCGCCTCGCCCGGGTCGTCGGTGCGTATCTGGGACAGGATCGACTCGATGCGCGCTCCGGCCCTGACCGCAGGGTCGAAAGCGAACACGACCTCGGGGGTCTTGCGGAGGCGGGCCGAGCGGGCGATGGCACCCTGGATGGGCTTGCGGTGCTGCTCCAACGCCCCGAGGATCTCGGCGTCCTGGCTCTCGTCGGCCAGGGCCGAGACCCACACCTGGGCCCTGTTGAGGTCGGCATCGACCTCGACCCCGGTGACGGTGAGGAAGCCGAGCCGGTCGTCGTCGACCCGCTCCAGGTGATCGGCGATGATCTGCTGCAGCAGGGTGTTCAGGCGGGCCGTTCGGGGGAACTGGCGCTTCGTCGCCGGCTTGGGGCGCCGCTTGTCGGCGTTTCGTCGTGCCATGTCATCACGCTCCGTTCCAGTCCCACCACACCGTCTCCAGCTCGATCACGTCGACGTCGGGGCGCGACCACACATAGCGCTCCACCGTGTCGCCGACGGCCTGCACGTGACCCACCTGATTGCCGACCACGGTGACCCCCACCGCTGTCCGCTGCCACTTGTCGTGGAAGTCGACCTCGGCCGCGGCCACGCCGGCCATCTGATCGAGGTGTCGGATGAGGGGGGTCACGATGGAACGCTTCACCTTGAGCGAGTTCGATGCGGGGAGGTGGAGCTCGGCCCGTACCAGCAGGACGTGCACGACAGGCGTCAGGTGCGGGGGATCTCCCGCTCCTCGTAGGTCTCGATGACGTCGCCCTCTTTGAGGTCCTGGAAGTCGGAGAGGCCGATGCCGCACTCGAAACCGGAACTGACCTCACGGGCGTCTTCCTTGAAGCGCTTCAGCGACTGGATCGAGCCGTGCCAGATGACCGTGCCCTCCCGCAGGAAGCGGACCTTGGAGCCGCGGGTGATGACCCCGTTGGTGACCATGCAGCCGGCGATGGCACCGACCCGGGGGACCCGGAAGATCTCGCGGACCTCGGCCTCACCGGTGACCACCTCTTCGGTCTCGGGTTCGAGCAGGCCGAGCATGGCGTTCTCGATGTCTTCCAGGAGCTTGTAGATGATCTCGTAGGTACGGATCTCCACCTTCTCCTGCTCGGCCAGCTCGCGGGCCTTGCGGTCGGGCCGGACGTTGAAGCCGAGGATGGTGGCGTTCGACGCCGCCGCCAGCTGCACGTCGTTCTCGGCGATGCCGCCGACGCCCCGCAGCACGAAGGCCAGCTTGACCTCATCGCGCTCCAGCTTCTTGAGGCTGTCGCTGACCGCCTCGAGCGAACCGTTGACGTCGGCCTTGATCACGAGGTTGAGGGTGGTGGCCTCACCGGCCTGGATCTGCTTGAAGATGTCTTCGAGCTTGGCCCCACCGCTGGTGGCCGAGGCGTCGCGGCCAAGGCTGGCCAGCCGGTGCCAGTGCTCCCGGGTGTCGGCGACCTTGGAGGCCACCTTCTCGTTAGGAGCGACGACGAACGGGTCGCCGGCGTCGGCGACGTCGTTGAGCCCGAGGACCTGCACCGGAGTGGACGGGCCGGCGGAGTCGACGGTCTCGCCCCGGTCGTTGATGAGGGCCCTGACGCGGCCCCAGGCGGCCCCGGTGACGAGCGGATCACCGACGTTGAGGGTGCCACGCTGCACGAGGACCGTGGCCACCGGGCCCCGGCCGATGTCGAGATGGGCCTCGAGGACGGTGCCGTGGGCCCGGTCGTCGGCGGTGGCCCGCAGATCCTCGAGCTCGGCCACCACCAGGAGGTTCTCGATCAGTTCATCGATGCCGTCGCCGGTCATGGCCGAGACCTCGACCATCACGGTGTCGCCGCCCCACGACTCTGGGATGAGCTGGCGCTCCGCCAGCTGGGACATCACCCGCTGGGGATCGGCGCCCTCGCGATCGATCTTGTTGATGGCGACCACGATCGGCACGTCGGCGGCCCGGGCGTGATCGAGCGCCTCCAGGGTCTGGGGCATCACACCGTCGTCGGCCGCCACCACCAGGACCACCACGTCGGTGGCGTCGGCGCCCCGGGCCCGCATGGCGGTGAACGCCTCGTGGCCGGGGGTGTCGAGGAAGGTGATGGCCCTGCCGTCGCGGTCGATCTGGTAGGCGCCGATGTGCTGGGTGATACCACCGGCCTCGCCCTCGACCACGTTGGCCGAGCGGATCCGGTCGAGCAGCAGCGTCTTGCCGTGGTCGACGTGACCCATCACGGTGACGACCGGGGGCCGGACCGGCCACGAGGCCTCGATCTCCTCGTCGATCTCCTCGAACTCCAGCATCTTCTGGAGCTCGACCTCTTGCTCCTCACCGGGGTCGACGAGACGGATCGTCGCCCCGATCTCCTGGGCGAACAGCTCGATCATGTCGTCGGTGAGCGACTGGGTGGCTGTCACCATCTCACCGTTGGTCAGCAGGAAGCGGACGACGTCGGCCGCCGTGCGGTTCAACCTCGGGCCGAGATCCTGGGCGGTGGAGGCGCGCTCGATGACGATCTCGCCCTCGGGAATGGGGGCGTCTTCGGCCGAGTACGTCGGCACGTCCATCGGCGTGAGCTCCTCCATGGAGCGACGACGACGGCTCTTGCGGCGGGGGCGACCCCGGTTGGGGCCACCGCGACCGGGAGGGCCACCACGATTGGGAGGACCGGCACCGGGACGGCCACCGGGACCACCGCGAGCGGGGGCACCGGCGCCAGGGCCACCACCACCACCACCGGGAGGGCCGGAGCGGAAACCACCACCGCCGCCGGGACGGCCACCGCCGCCACCGCCAGGAGCGCCGGGGGCGCCGCCGCCGGCACGGCGGGGGCCGGCGCCGGGGGGAGGCGGAATGGGCTTGCCGCTGCGGGTACGGGGTGGACCGGGGGGCGGGGGGATCGGCTTGCCGCCCAGACCGCGGGGGCCGGACGGCGGCTGACCCGAGGGTCGGGGTGGGGCCGAACCGGGCGCGGCGGCCGCGGGCTGAGCCGGGGCGTCACCGCGGGGAGCTTGGATCGGGGCGTCGCCCCCGGGAGGTTGCGGTGCCGCAGCGTGTTCGGCCGACGGGGTGCTGACCGGAACGGGCGCTTCGGCCGCCGGGGCCTGGGGTGCGGGCGCCTCCTGGGGGGCAGGGGCCTGCGGCGCGGCTGCCTGGGGCGCGGGGGCCTGTGGAGCGGGAGCGTCCGGCGCGGCCGGAGGTGTGTCGGCCACCGGAGCCTCGGCCGCAGGGCGCAGCGTGGGGGGAGCCTGGGGCGCCGGGGCCGGCGCC
>JBHJNQ010000068.1:0-66439 GCA_050330635.1 Acidimicrobiales bacterium
TGTCGGGGTCGGGGTCGGGGGTGCGGGGTCAGGGGTCCGGCTGCGGGTGATGGACAGGCCAGGTATCAGCTAGGTTCCATGGCATGTCGAAACCCGTACTCATCGCCAAACTCACCGCAGCCGACGGCAAGGCCGACGAACTCCGGGCCGCTCTCGGCGCGCTCATCGGCGCCGCCGACGAGGAGCCGGGGCTCGAGGTCTACAGCGTCCACGCCGACACCTCCGACGCCAACGTCTTCTACTTCTTCGAGATGTACACCGATCGGGCCGCCCTCGACGTGCACGGCAAGGGCGACGGCATGAAGGCGGCCATGGGGGCGCTCGGCGGGTTGTTGGCGGGCCGGCCCGACGTCATCTCGCTCGAGCCGGTGGCGGCCAAGGGGCTCGACGTCTGACCAGGTGGCCTCGTCTGCCATGGCCACCTATCTCGACAAGATCCTGGCCGCCCACCGTGGTGCGACCACCGGTGACCATCGACCGCTCGACGAGCTGATCGACGCCGCGTCGACCGTCGAGCCGGGCCGCCCGTTCCGGCAGGCCCTGCTCGACGTCGACGGCCTCGCCGTGATCAGCGAGGTCAAGCGGCGCTCCCCGTCGAACGGCGCCATCAACCCCGACGTCGATCCGGCCCGGTGGGCCGCCGCCTACCAGGTGGGCGGGGCCACATGCCTGTCGGTGCTGACCGACGTCGAGTTCTTCGGTGGATCCCCCGACGACCTGGCGGCGGCCCGGGCCGCCGTCGACCTGCCCGTGCTCCGCAAGGACTTCACGGTCTCGGCCCGCGACGTGTGCGACGCCCGGCTGATGGGGGCCGACGCCGTGCTGCTCATCGTCGCCGCCCTCGACGACGTCGAGTTGGCCGACTTCCACGATCTGGCCGTCGAGTTGGGGATGGACGTGCTGGTCGAGGCCCACGACGAGGCCGAGATCGAGCGGGCCCTGGCCGTCGGCGCCTCCATGATCGGAGTCAACCAGCGCGATCTCGTCACGTTCGAGGTCGACCAGTCGCGGGCGGTCCGGGTCGGGGCGGGCCTGCCGGCGGGTGTGGTCAGGGTCGCCGAGTCGGGGATCCGGGGCCCGGCCGACGCCAAGGCGCTCCGGGCCGCCGGGTACCACGCCGTGCTCGTCGGTGAGTCGCTCATGGTCAGTGGCGACCCGGCGGCGGCCGTGGCCGCCCTCCGTTCCATCACCTGACGGTGGGCCCGTCGAGGTCCCTGTAACCCCGCCGATCGTCGCCGGCGGGACGACCGTGGCGCCGCCTGCCGATCGCGTGAAATCGACGGTGGCCGCCGCCCGTGCCCGATACCGTTCCACCTGATGTTCATCAAGGTCTGCGGTGTCACCCGAACCGAGGACGCCCTGCTGGCGGCCGGCCTCGGCGCCCATGCCGTCGGCATGATCTTCGCCGCCTCGGCCCGCCGTATCGCCACCGGCGAGGCCCGCGACATCGTGCGCCGCCTCCCGCCCGAGATCCTCCCCGTCGGGGTCTTCCGCAACGAGCGTCGGGAACGGGTGGCAGAGCTGGCCAACACGATCGGGCTGCGGGCGGTCCAGCTCCACGGCGACGAGACGCCGGAGGACACGCGGTGGGTGGCCGAGCGGGTACCGATCGTGATCCGGGCCTTCGCCGCCACCGATCCCAACCTCCTACGGGCCGCCGACTACGGCGCCACCCGCCTGCTCATCGACTCGACGACGCCGGGCAGCGGCAAGCCGTTCGACTGGGCCGTGCTCGAGGGCGCGCCGACCGGCGGTGACTACATCCTGGCCGGCGGCCTCAATCCGTCGAACGTCGCCGACGCCATCGCCACCGTCCGACCGTGGGGGGTCGACGTCGCCACCGGAGTGGAGACCGCTCCCGGCGTCAAGGACCCGGCCCGGCTCCGCCAGTTCATCGCCGCCGTCCGGGAGGCGGCTCCGTCCGACGTCGACCATTGGGAAGAGACCACATGGCACTAGCAGACCGACCCCCGCCCGACGGGCCGATCATGGCCGAGCCCGTCGACGGACGCTTCGGCCAGTTCGGCGGGCGCTACGTGCCGGAGACGCTCGTCCCCGCCTGCGCCGAGCTCGAGGAGGCGTTCCGGACGGCGTGGGCCGACTCCGGGTTCCGGACCGAGCTGTCCACCCTCCTCGACGAGTACGCCGGCCGCCCCTCGGCCCTCACCGATTGCCGCAACCTGTCGGAGCGGCTGGGCTTCCGGGTGCTGCTGAAGCGGGAAGACCTCAACCACACCGGCAGCCACAAGATCAACAACGTGCTCGGCCAGACCCTCCTGGCCCGTCGCATGGGCAAGTCGCGTATCGTGGCCGAGACCGGAGCCGGTCAGCACGGCGTGGCCACCGCCACCGCCGCCGCCTACTTCGGGCTCGACTGCGTCGTCTACATGGGCGAGGTCGACATGGCCCGCCAGGAGCTCAACGTGTTCCGGATGGAGCTCCTCGGTGCCGAGGTCCGACCCGCACTGTCGGGCAGCCGGACGCTGAAGGACGCCGTCAACGAGGCCATGCGCTACTGGGTGGCCAGCGTCGAGTCGACCTATTACTGCCTCGGTTCGGTGATGGGTCCCCATCCCTACCCGTGGATGGTGCGGGAGTTCCATCGTGTCATCGGCACGGAGGCCCGGGAGCAGTGCCGGGCCCTCACCGGAGCCGACCCGGACGTCGTGGTGGCCTGTGTCGGGGGTGGTTCGAACGCCGCCGGCATCTTCAGCGGGTTTGCCGACACCGCGGCCGAGCTGGTCGGGGTCGAGCCGGCCGGCGGGGCCGCCATCGGCCACGGGATACCCGGGGTGGTGCACGGATCGATGTCGTTCCTCCTCCAGGACGAGTACGGCCAGGTCGAGGAGGCCCAGTCGGTGTCCGCCGGCCTGGACTATCCGGGGGTCGGGCCCGAGCACGCCCACCTGGCCGACATCGGTCGGGCCCGCTACGAGCCGGTGACCGACGCCGAGGTCCTCGACGCCTTCGAGCTCCTGGCCCGGACCGAGGGCATCATTCCCGCTCTCGAGTCGGCCCACGGCCTGGCCTGGATGGTCAAGGCCCGGCGGGAGCTGGCCGGCAGGACGGTGCTGCTCAACCTGTCGGGCCGGGGCGACAAGGATGTGGCCCAGGTGCAGGCCATCCGGGCCGGCGAGCCCCGAGGGCTGGAGACGATGCGGCCATGAGCGACGCCACGCCGACCCCCATCCCCCTCGAGGCCCACCTGCGGGCCCGGCGGGCCGAGGGCCGCAAGCTGCTGTTGCCCTACGTCACCGGCGGCTATCCGGCGGGGGAGTGGCCCCGCCTGATCGAGGGGTTCGCCGCCGCCGGGGCCGATGCCATCGAGGTCGGCATCCCGTTCAGCGACCCGGTGATGGACGGTCCGACGATCCAGGAGGCCTCGACCCTCGCCCTGGCGGCCGGCTCCAACCCCCTCGTGGTGATGGACGAGGTGGCCAAGATCGATGCCGGCATTCCGCTCATCGCCATGACCTACTACAACATCTGCTTCCGCATGGGCCACCGGCGCTTCGCCAACTCCCTCCGCCAGGCGGGGTTCTCGGCCGCCATCCTCCCCGATCTGCCGCTCGAGGAGGTCGAGCCGTGGGCCCGGGCCGCCGACCAGGAGGGGATCGAGACGGTCCTCCTGGCCGCCCCGACCGCCCCCGACGAGCGGCTGCCCCGCATCGCCGAGCGGGCCAGGGGCTTCGTCTACGGCGTCGGCCTCGTCGGCATCACCGGCGAGCGGGCCGAGCTGGCGGCCTCCGCTGTCGAGATGGCCCGCCGCCTGAAGGCGATCACCGACAAGCCCGTCATCATCGGGATCGGGGTATCGACACCGGAACAGGCGGCCGAGGTGGCCGAGGTGGCCGACGGGGTGGTGGTGGCGTCGGCCATCATCCGCCGCATGCTCGAGGGGGGGACGGTCGACGATGCCGTGGCCTTCGTCGCCGAGTTGCGGGCCGGGCTCGACGGTGTCTGACGGGCCGGCCCCCGATCCACGGGTCGAGCGCCCGTTCCCGCCCTCCGAACCCGACTGCGAGCTGTGCCGGGCCGACCGTTACACCCACTGGTACGCCGTCACCGACGACGGATGGATAGCCGACTGTGAGGTGTGCTCGGTACCGATGCTGGTGTGGTGGGATCACGGGCCCACGGCTCCCGACGAGGTTCGCCATCGGCTGGTGGCCGA
This sequence comes from Acidimicrobiales bacterium, assembly GCA_050330635.1. GTDB lineage: Bacteria > Actinomycetota > Acidimicrobiia > Acidimicrobiales > SZUA-35 > CADEDH01. Next base: position 4,175 of record JBHJNQ010000068.1, read on the forward strand.
GCTGACGCGGGTGGCCGACGAGCGCTTCGGGGTGGGCGTCTGGGATCTGGACACCACGATGCGGCAGGTGCCGGAGCACTTCCACGCCCACGCCCGCGATCACGGCTGGTGGAACAAGCGGTTCTCCCGCCCCCTCTCCCGCTACACGGGCGTCGGGGGCGAGCGCACCACCCCGGGAACCGGTCAGGACTGACCGGCCCCAGGGCGTCGGGCGGTGGGCTACTCGTTGGCCCGGTTGATCCCGGACACGATCGCCCGGAGCGAGGCGGTGGTGATGTCGGAGTGCATGCCGACACCCCACAGCTCCCGATCGCCGACCTTCAGCTCCATGTAGCTCACGGCCTTGGCGTCGGTGCCGGCGCCGATGGCGTGCTCGTGGTAGTCGAGGACCCGGATGTCCAGGTCGCGCTGGGTCCGCATGGCGTTGACGAAGGCCTCGACCGCGCCGCCGCCCTCACCGTCGATGGTGACCTCCTCGCCGTCGACCCGGACCCGGGCCGACACGATGCTGCGGTCGGCGCCGCTGGCGTTCTGGGAGGTGGTGAAGGCGACCAGCTCGAACGGTTTGCTCGGCGCCAGGTAGTGGTTGCGGAACTCCTCCCAGATCTCGTTGCCGGTGATCTCCTTGCCGGTGGTGTCGGTGATCTGCTGGATGACCCGGGTGAACTCGATCTGCAGTCGGCGGGGCAGGTCGAGCTCCTGTTCCGTCTTCAGCAGGTAGGCCACACCCCCCTTGCCCGACTGGGAGTTGACGCGGATGACGTCCTCGTAGCTCCGTCCCACGTCCTCGGGGTCGATCGGAAGGTAGGGGACCTCCCACAGCGTCTGACCGGTTCGCTCCGTCGCCTCGAACCCCTTCTTGATGGCGTCCTGGTGGGAGCCGGAGAAGGCGGTGTAGACCAGGTCACCGACGTAGGGATGGCGGGGATGGACCGGGAGCTGGTTGCAGTGCTCGGCCACCCGGCGCAGCTCGTTGATCTCGGTGAGGTCGAGCTCGGGGGCCACCCCCTGGCTGAACAGGTTGAGGGCGAGCGTCACGATGTCGACGTTGCCGGTGCGCTCGCCGTTGCCGAACAGGGTGCCCTCGACTCGGTCGGCGCCGGCCATCACGCCGAACTCGGCCGCCGCCACCGCCGTGCCCCGATCGTTGTGGGGGTGCAGCGACAGCACGATGGCCTCGCGCTGGCGGATGTTGCGGTGGAACCACTCGATCATGTCGCCGTAGATGTTGGCCGAGCTCATCTCGACCGTGGCTGGCAGGTTCAGGATCAGCGGGTCGGCGACGGTCGGCTGGAACACGTCCATCACCGCCTCGCAGATCTGCTTGGCGAACGGCAGCTCGGTGCCGGTGAAGCTCTCGGGCGAGTACTCGTAGCGGACCCTGGTGCCGGGCACGTGGATCTCGTTGGCCTTGCACCGCTCGGCCCCGGTGACGGCGATGTCGACGATCCCGGCCTCGTCGAGTCCGAACACCACCCGCCGCTGCACGGTCGAGGTCGAGTTGTAGAGGTGGACGATGGCGGTCGGGGCTCCCTCGATCGACTCGTAGGTGCGGTCGATCAGCTCGTCACGTGACTGGGTCAGGACCTGGATCGTGACATCGTCGGGGATCATGCCGTCGGTGATGATCTGGCGGACGAAGTCGAAATCGGTGTCGGAGGCGGCAGGGAAGCCGACCTCGATCTCCTTGAACCCCATCTCGATCAGCTTGTGGAACATGATCGTCTTGCGTTCGGGGTCCATCGGCTCGATCAGGGCCTGGTTGCCGTCCCGTAGGTCGACGCTGCACCACAGGGGCGCCTTGGTCGTGACGGCGTCGGGCCACGTGCGATCCGGGATGGGGATCTGGGGGAAGGCCTGGTACTTCTCGATCGGCATCGGCTTGATGGTCATGGGAGGGCTCCTTGCGGGCGTTGCGTTCTCGGTCACTCGGATGGGGCGTAGGGGACGGGGAGCGCCTGGACGAGCGGTGAACGTCGGCTCCGCTGTGAGTTGGCGGGCTGCGGTGCGGTGCGGTTACGCGCTGTGCGGTGCTGTGTGGTGCAGTGCGGTGTGCAAGCGCTGTGGCCGCGGCGGCCGCTGACTCTCAGTCGGGCTGCTCATCTCGGACTCCGACGGGGTTACCCGGCGCGCTTGGCTAAGCGGCCGGGCCCAGAAGTCGAAGCGCGAGGAGCAATGACATGCCGCAAATGGTAGCAGACCGGTTGACGGTTGGCGACGCCCCTGATCGAGCCGACCCGCCGGGGCGACGCATCACGCGTCAGGCGTTCTCACCACGGGCCACCCGCTCACCGAACCGGGTCAGGGCCTCGAGCACCGACGGGTCGACGACGGCCCGCTGCCGGCTCAGGCTCATCTTGATCCGCCGGTAGACCGCCGCCTCTCCGTCGCACAGACCACAGCGCTCGAGGTGCAGGGCGACCCGGCGAGCGTCGGCGGCGTCGGTCTCACCGTCGACGTACGACTGGAGGATCTCCAGAACCGCGGCGCAGGACATCTGGTGGCGCCGGGCCCGCCACGGGAACAGCCTGCCCATCACTGGTCGACCTGCAGGGCATCGAGACCGACGGCGTCGATGTGGCGGCGGATCCGCTTGCGGGCCCGGTGGAGACGGCTCATGATCGTGCCGACGGGAACCCCGAGGACGTCCGCCGACTCCTGGTAGGTCAGGCCGTCGAGGTCGACCAGCTCGATGACCTCCCGGAACTTGTCCGGCAGGAGCCGGAACCCTTCCTCGACGGTGGCGTCGAAGCGGGTCTCGAGGACTCGCTCCTCCGGGCCGACCCGCTCGGCGAACTTCGTCGACCGTTCGAACGTGGCGTCGGGATCGTCGAGCAACTCGGGGCTGCGTTTCCGGGCCCGGTTGATGTTGGCGTTGCGCATGATGGTCAGGAGCCACGCCCGCGGATAGCGACCGTCGAAGCGGTCGATGGCCCGGAAGGCCCGCAGGAGCGTCTCCTGGACGAGGTCCTGGGCGTCGGCGTCGGAGCGGGTGAGCGTCCACGCCGTCCGATAGAGCAGGTCGAGCTCGGGCAGCACGTGCTGCTCGAAGGCCGCGTGCGTGTCGGTTGGGCCTGCCATCAACGCCACCATCTCTCCGGCAAACCTGAGGGGGTGCCGATGCATTCCTTCGTCCGACCATCTTGACACGGGCCCGGGTAAAATTGGCAGCAAAGTTGCGGCCCCTCACAGCGTTAGGGTTTCGGGCGTGGATCCTCGAACCGTGTACGACGCAGTGGGCGGCGACGACTTCTTCGTGGCCCTCGTCGACGACTTCTACCACCGGGTGGCCGCCGACGAGCTCCTCCGGCCCAGCTATCCGGATGACCTCACCGACTCGAAGCGCTGGCTCGCCCTCTTCCTCATCCAGTACTGGGGCGGTCATGGCAGCTACAGCGAGCACCGGGGCCATCCCCGCCTCAGGATGCGCCACGCCCCCTTCGTCGTCGGTATGGCCGAGCGCAACGCCTGGCTCGGTCACATGCGGGCCGCCGTCGAGGCGTCGGGCGCGCCCGACGAGGCCCGCTCGTTGTTCGAGCAGTACTTCGAACAGGCCAGCCTGGCCATGATCAACCAGGCCGTGTGATTTGCCGCTGAGGTGCGAGAACGCACTTCTGGGGCGGGTCGCGGCGGGTGCAAAGATGCCGAAATCCTTGACTTTGTCATTCGCTGCGACTCCACTTTGGCTCGTCCGCCACTGAGGCGGGCTTACGGAAGTAAGGAGTTCGCAATGAACAAGACGGAACTGATCGACCAGATCGCCGAGCGCACTGGTGTATCCAAGAAGGACGTTGGCGCCGTCATCGATGGCCTCTTCACCGAGGTCTCCAATGTCGTCGCCAAGGGTGGCGACAAGGTCACCATCCCCGGGTTCGTGTCGTTCGAGCAGGTCGATCGCAAGGCTCGCAAGGGCTTCAACCCCCAGACCGGCGAGCCGATCACCATCCCGGCGTCGACGGCGGTGAAGGTGACGGCGGGCAACAAGCTCAAGGCGTACGCCAAGGGATCGGAGACCCCGCCGAGCTGATCGATGGAGCGTACCCGGCTGCGACGACGGGACCCGGTCCTCCGGGCCCGGGTACCGTCGTCCGGCTAGGTTGTCCGCCAATGACGACCCCCAGCGCCGATCTGCCCCGTCCCGACGAGCTGCTGCCGCACCGTCCGCCGTTCCTCCTAGTCGACCGGTTGACCGCGCTCGAGCCCGGGGTGCGGGTCGCCGGTAGCTGGACCCTCACCGGCGAGGAGTGGTTCTTCTCCGGCCACTTCCCGGGGCGGCCGACGCTACCCGGGGTGCTCATCCTCGAGGCGCTGGCCCAGGTCGGGGCCTGTGCCGTGCTGGCCGACGACCGGCATCGGGGCAAGCTGCCCCTGTTCGGCGGCGCCGACAAGGTCAAGTTCCGCCGTCAGGTCGTCCCAGGGGATCGCCTCGATCTCGAGGTCACGATGGGCCGGCTCGGGTCAAGGGCGGGGAAGGGTTCGGCCCGGGCCAGTGTCGGCGATGACACCGCGGCCCAGGCCGAGTTGATGTTCGTGCTGGTCGACGCCGACGCCGACGCCGGCCCCTGAGCCATCCCGACGGTGAGATTGATGATCAGGCGCTCAGGGGGCGGGTGCGATCACGATCGTCCCGTTGTGACCGCCGAAACCGAAGCTGTTGGAGATCGACGGTCCGGGTTCCCACGGCCGCGGTTCGCCCATGACCAGATCGATGGCCGGCAGCTCCGGGTCGATCTGCTCCAGGCCGAACGTCGGGGGGATGAGTCGGTGCTGCATGGCCAGGACGACGGCCACCGCCTCGAGGGCCCCGGCAGCGCCGAGGGCGTGACCCGTCACCCCCTTGGTCGACGTGACGATGGGGCCAGACGACGTGCCGAAGACCTTGGCCAGCGCCTCGGCCTCGGCCGCATCGTTGAGCGCGGTGGAGGTGCCATGGGCGTTGACGTGGACGATCTCGTCGGCACTGAGCCCGGCATCGTCGATGGCCAGCTCCATGCACCGGACAGCACCGGCCCCGCCGGGAGCGGGGGCGGTGATGTGGTGGGCGTCGGCCGTGCTGGCCGAGCCGAGGAGGAGACCGAGGATGGTCGCGCCGCGGGCCGTGGCCCGCTCGAGCTCCTCCAGCACCAGGATCCCGGCTCCCTCGGCGATGACGAAGCCGTCGCGTCGGGCGTCGAAGGGCATCGAGATCCCCGAGCGGGTCAGCGCCGTCATGTTGCCGAAGCCGGCCAGCGACGTCGGCGTGAGGGGGGCCTCGCTGCCCCCGGCGATCACCACGTCGCAGCGGCCGCTGCTCACGAGTCGGGCGGCGTTGCCGATCGAGTGGGTGCCGGCGGCACACGCCGTCGCCGTCGCCTCGCACGGGCCGGCGAAACCGTGCCGCATCGATACCGACGCCGCAGCGGCGTTCGGCATCATCATCGGCACGAGGAACGGGGAGACGCGGCGGTCGCCGCGCTCGTGCTGGACGACGATCTGGGCCTCGTTGGTGCCGATCCCCCCGACGCCGGTGCCGACCATGACGCCGACCCGGGCGGGGTCGGCGTTGAGGTCACCGGCCTGATCGAGGGCCATCGCCGCCGCGGCGAGGGCGAACTGGGTGAAGGGGTCGGCCCGGCGGGCGTCCTTGGGGTTGTCGAACCAGGGTGAGGGATCCCAGTCGGGGACAGGCCGCGTCCGGCCGTCGGCCGGTTTGGTCAGCAGCCCGTTCCAGTACGCCTCGACACCGATGCCGCACGGTGCGACGACGCCGATGCCCGTGATGGCGACGGTCCGCTCCGACATCAGAGCTTGCCGACCACCAGGTCGTAGGCGGCGCCCACGGTCTCGATCCCCTCGAGCTCCTCCTCTTCGACCGACACCCCGAACTCCTCCTCGAGGGCCATCACCAGCTCGACGAGATCGAGGCTGTCGGCGTCGAGGTCCTCGGCGAAGCGGGCTTCGCGCGTCACCTGACCCTCTTCGACCGACAGCACCTCGACGGCGCACTTCTTGAAGGCCTCGAACTTCTGATCATCACTCATTGTGTTGTGGTCCTCCTGGAACCTGGTTCCGGCTCTCGCCCTGGACCCCGGTGGGGGACCCTGGCGTTCCGGTCGGTGGCCGGCCGAGCCGGCCGGTGGGGGGGGTTCCGACGTGGTCGTCGGACACTACGAAATTATCGGACGGGCGACGAACGGACAGCGCTACGCCCCCATTCCGAGCCCGCCGTCGACGGGTATGGTCGCGCCGGTGATGTAGCCGGCGGCGTCGGAGGCGAGGAAGCAGACGGCGGCCGCCACTTCGTCGGCCCGGCCGATGCGGCCCACGGGGACGGCGGCGGTCATGGCCGCCACCGCCTCGTCGCCGAGGGCGGCCAGCATGTTGGTGTCGATCGGCCCGGGGGCGACGAGGTTGGCGGTGATGCCGCGGGAGGCGAACTCACGGGCCAGCGAGCGCCCGAGACCGGCCAGGCCGGCCTTGGACGCAGCGTAGTTGGCCTGCCCGGCCTGGCCGAGCGAGGCCACGACGGACGACATGAGGATGATGCGGCCCCATCGGGCCTTCATCATCGACTTCAGCGAACGTTTGACGACCCGGAAGGACCCCGTCAGGTTGGCGTCGACGACGGCGGCGAAGTCGTTCTCGCTCATGCGCAGGACCAGCATGTCCCGGGTGATGCCGGCGTTGGCGACGACGATCTGGACGCCGCCCAGCTCCTGCTCGACCGTGGTGAAGGCGGCGTCGACCGAGGCCGTGTCGGTGATGTCGCACTCGACCCACAGCAGGCCGTCGTCGAGGTCGTCCGGTTTGGATCGGGAGCCCACGGCGGTGAGGTGACCGGCGGCCGCCAGCTGGCGGGCGCAGGCCAGGCCGATGCCACGGCTGCCGCCGGAGACGAACGCCACGCGTTGAGGGTCTGTCACCATGGTCGGTCTCGAGGGTCGATCGTCAGAGGAGGCGGGGTAGGCGGCTCGATCAGGCCCAGCGGACCAGGGCGCTGGCCCAGGTCATACCGGCCCCGAAGCCGACGAAGAGAACGAGGTCGCCGCTGGCTATGCGGCCATTGGCGGCAGCATCGGCCAGAGCGAGCGGGATCGAGGCGGCCGAGGTGTTACCGGTGCGTTCCAGGACCATGGCCGTGCGGTCCATCGAGAACCCGAGCTTCTTCCATGCCGACTCGACGATCCGGATGTTGGCCTGGTGGGGGACGACGAGGGCGATCTCATCGGGCTCGACCCCGGCCTTGGTCAGGGTCGCGGTCACGGTCTTCTGGATGACGGCCACCGCCTGCCGGAAGACCTCCTTGCCGTCCATCTTCAGGGTGTCCCCGTGATCGGCGTAGAGGATGTGCACATAGTTCCCGTTGGAGCCGAGATCCCAGGCCAGGAGTTGGCCGGCTCCGGTGTCGTCGCCCTCGACGACGGCGGCGCCGGCCCCGTTGCCGAACAGGATGCCCGTGCCCCGGTCGTGGTAGTCGGTGATCCGATCGAGCGACTCGGAACCGATGACCAGAATCCTCCGCTCGCCCTGGAGAAGCAGGCCGTTGGCCATCACCAGGCCGTAGACCCAACCGGAGCAGGCGGCCTGGAGGTCGAAGGCCCCACAGGTCAGGCCCAGCTCCCGGGCGACGGCGGGCGAGGTGCCGGGACAGATGTGATCCGGGCTGGTCGTGGCCAGGATGAGCTGGTCGATCTCGCGGGCGTCCAGGCCGGCGTCGGTCAACGCCTTCTGGGCCGCCTCGACCGCGAGCCCGGAGGTGGTACCACCGATGCGGCGCTCACCGATCCCGGTCCGCTCCCGAATCCACTCGTCGGTAGAGTCCATCCACGCCGTGAGGTCGTCGTTGGTCAGGATCTTGTCGGGCAGCGCCGAGCCGATCCCGGTGATCTTGAACCCCCACGGTGCAGTGCTCATACGACACCCACCGTAGCCGTTCGCAGCCAGGCCAGCGGTTGGGAGGTGGTCACCCGTTCACCGTCCAGGGCCAACAGACCCTGGAGGGACCCGGCGAAGGCGGAGCGCACGGGAGCGCCGCCCACGGTTCCGATCACCTGGCCCCGTTCGATCGGGGCCTGCTCGGTGAGGGAGGCGTCGGGTTCGAAGACGCCGTTGACGGGGCTGACGACGAGCCGTTCGACGGCGTACAGCATCTCGCCCTCGACGACCCCACCGGTCTCCGAGGCGTGGGAGAGAGCCTCGAGCAGGTTGTCGACCTCGGCCGGTGAGCCGACGGAGAGCGTCGTCGCCCCCTTGATCGTGCGCTTGGCCATGCCGGTCAGGATCGTTCCCGGACCGAGCTCGAGGAACACCGTGGCCCCGGCGTCGGCCAGGGCGTGGAGGGTCTGACGCCACAGCACCGGCGAGGTGAGCTGGGCGCCCAGGAGGCCGGCCCACGACTCGGCCTCCGGATGGGCGTGGGCGTCGATGTTGGCGAACGTGGGTCGGTTGGGTGTCCGCAGGTCGATGTCGGTCAGCGCCTTGCGGAGACGGTCCCGGGCCGGCGACATGAACGGGGTGTGGAACGCCCCGCCGACCCTGATCGGCATGACCCGCTTGGCTCCGAGCTCCTTGGCCGCGGCGCCTGCCGCCTCGATGGCGGCAGGATCACCGGCGATCACGACCTGTCCCGGTGCGTTGTAGTTGGCGACCCACACGTCGCCGTCGGTGCGGCGGCAGGCCAGGTCGACCTTGTCGTCGTCGAGGCCGAGCACTGCGGCCATCGTTCCCGGCGTGGTGTCGGCCGCGTCCTGCATGGCGTTGCCCCGCTCGGTCACGAGGCGGACGCCGTCGGCGAAGCTGAGCACGCCGGCGGCGGTGAGGGCGGAGTACTCTCCCAGGCTGTGCCCGGCGTGGAAGGCGGGCTCGATCCCGGTCCGTTCGACGGCGTCGAGGACGATCATGCTCGAGACGTACGTGGCCAGCTGGGAGTTGCGGGTCTGCTTGAGCTCGTCGGCGTCGGCCTCCAACAGCAGGTGGGCCACATCTCGCTCCGACACCTCGGCCGCCTCCTCGACCAGCTCCCAGGAGGGGTGGTTCCTCCACGTCTCGCCCATGCCGGGAGTCTGGGAACCTTGTCCGGGGAACGTGAAGGCAATCATCACCGAAGTCACGATCGTCTGACCACGGCGGCGGCCAGAAGGTTTCACACCGGGCCGAAAACTTGTGGCAGCGACCGTCAGCCCCCCGCTGGCTGGTTACATCCGCCCTCCCGGCCCGGCACGATGTACCATTGACGCCCTCGCCCGGGTGGCGGAACGGCAGACGCGGCGGACTCAAAATCCGCTGTCCGAGAGGGCGTGTGGGTTCGAATCCCACCCCGGGCACCACGTAACCAGACGTCAGGCACCAGTACCTCCCCGACCGGGTCGGCGCGCCGCGTCGACCTCGGAGCACCACATGTTGCGATCATCCATCGAACGAAAGCTGAACGACCTCACGATCGAGGTCCGGTCACTGAGGGCGGAGCTGCAGGTCGTCGACGAGCAGCTCCGCTTCGTGGTCGACGAGGCGGACGACGCCCGGCTCCGCTCACTCGTGTCCGAAACGCCCCTCGCCGCCAGCGAGCATCGCGAGGCGGCCAGGACGGTGGCGGCGGTGCGGCGTGACCGCGAGGCCAAGCTGAAGCGGCTGGCGAAACTCGAGTCGAAGCAGGACGCCCTGCTCGACCAACTGGGGCAGGTGATCTCGTGACCAGACCTCGTGTGGTTGTGGCGGAGGACGAAGCCCTCATCCGGCTCGACCTCAAGGAGTGCCTCGTCGAAGAGGGCTACGAGGTGGTGGGGGAGGCGGCCGACGGCGCCCAGGCGGTGGCCATGGTGCGCGACAACAACGCCGACGTCGCCATTCTCGACGTCATGATGCCCGGGGTCGACGGCCTGACGGCGGCGCGCGAGATCATGGCCGACCGTCTCGCCGCGGTGGTCATCCTGACGGCCTACTCGCAGCGCGATCTCGTCGAGCAGGCTCGCGACGCCGGGGCGATGGCCTATCTGATCAAGCCTTTCCAGCGGGAGGAGCTCGTGCCTGCCATCGAGCTGGCCGTCGCCCGCTTCCGGGAGATGGAGATCCTGGCCCGGGAGGCCGAATCGTTGTCGGACCGGCTGGAGGCCCGGAAGGTCATCGACCGGGCCAAGGGAAGGCTCCAGGACGGGCACCAGATGACGGAGCAGGCCTCGTTCCGGTTCCTCCAGCAGACGGCGATGTCGCGGCGTACCTCGATGAGGAACGTCGCCCAGGCGGTCCTCGACGGCGAGCTCACCCCCGACTGAGGCGGCGCCGCCAATCCCCATGCGTCCACCGTCGGGGGGCGTAGGCTCGCATCGATGGCCACGCTCATGCTCGTCGACGGGAACTCGCTGACCTATCGGGCCTTCCACGCCCTACCCCAGGACCTGGCCACGTCGAGCGGGCAGGTGACCAACGCCGTCCTCGGATTCACGTCGATGCTGGTCAACCTCGTTCGGGATCATCGCCCCGACGGGGTGGCGGTGGCCTTCGATCGCCCCGAGCCGACCTTCCGCCACACCACCGTCGAGACCTACAAGGCCAACCGCTCCGCCGCCCCCGACATCCTCCGCCAGCAGATGGGGATCGTGCGGGAGGTGCTCGACGTGCTGCGCATCCCGCAGATCGAGCTGGCGGGCTACGAGGCCGACGACATCCTGGCCACGCTCTCGGGGGAGGCGGCGGCCGCAGGCCTCGACGTGCTGATCGTGACCGGCGACCGCGACAGCTTCCAGCTCGTCGAGGATCCCCACGTCAAGGTGGTCTACAACAAGCGGGGCGTCAGCGACTACGCCGTCTACGACGAGGCCGGCATCGTCGAGCGGACGGGGGTCACCCCGTCGGACTACGTCCAGTACGCCGCCCTCCGGGGCGACACCTCCGACAACCTGCCCGGAGTCCCGGGGGTGGGGGAGAAGACGGCGGCCAAGCTCATCAACGCCTACGGCGGCATCGACGGGTTGTACGAACACCTCCACGACCAGACGCCCAAGCTGCGGGAGAACCTCGCGTCGAGCGAGGACGAGGTCCGCATCAACGCGGTCGTCATGGCCCTGCTGCGCGACGTGCCCCTCGAGATCCGGGCCGAGGACCTGATCGGCATCGAGCCCTACGACGCCGACGAGGTGAAGAAGCTCTTCGACTTCCTCGAGTTCCGCACCCTCTACGAGCGGCTCCACGAGGCCTTCTCACCCGGCAACGGTCTGGCGGACGACGGTGAGGAGCTCGTCGTCAAGGTCACGGAGGTCAGCTCGACGGCCGACGCCGTCGCCGCCCTCGACGCCGCCGGCGCGGCCGGTGTACCCGTCGCCGTCGGCGGAGCCTTCGAGGGCGGGTCGGGCCGGCTCGCCGGACTTGGCGTCGTCCTCGACGAGCCCTCGTCGACGGTCGCCTGGATCCCGTCGGCGGTCCTGTCCGATCCGCCCGTGGCGACCGCCCTCGCCAGGCTGGTAGCGGCGGACGGACCCGGCATCGTGGCCCACGACGCCAAGCCGCTCGTCAGGGCCCTGATGGCCCTCGACCTCGATCTCGACGGTCTCCGGCTCGACACCTCGCTCGCCGCCTACCTGCTCGACCCCTCCGGCAACGCCTATCCCCTCGGCGAGCTCCTGGCCCTCAACACCGGCTACCGGATGCCGGACGACGACGGGGCGCCCGACGGCCAGCTCGACTTCGGCGAGCAGCTGGTGTCGCCGGCGCTACGAACGGCGCGGGTGGCCCTGGCCGCGGGCCGGCTGGCGCCGGCCCTGCAGGCGGCGCTCGAGGCCGATGGGCTCGACCGGCTCAACACCGAGATCGAGGTGCCGTTGGTGCGGGTGCTGGCGAGGATGGAGCACCTCGGGGTCGGCGTCGACCGGGCGGCGCTGGAGGCCCTGAACGGTGAGATGACGGCCGAGGCCGATCAGCTGGCGGCCCAGATCCAGGTCGATGCCGGCGAGGAGTTCAACGTGAACTCGACCAAGAAGCTGCGGGAGATCCTGTTCGACAAGCTCGAGCTCAGTCCCCAGAAGAAGACCAAGACCGGCTTCTCGACCGACCAGGCCACCCTGGAAAAGCTGCAGGGCCAGCACCCGATCATCGACCATCTCCTCCGGTATCGCGAGGTCGAGAAGCTCCGGTCGACGTACGGGTTGTCGCTGTTGGCCGAGGTGGGCCCCGACGACCGTATCCATGCCACGTTCAACCAGACGGTGGCCCGCACCGGCAGGCTGTCGAGCGAATCGCCGAACCTCCACAACATTCCCGTCCGCACCGAGCTCGGTCGAAGCTTCCGCAAGGCGTTCGTACCGTCGCCCGACCGCGTGCTCCTCGTGGCCGACTACAACCAGATCGAGCTCCGCTGCATCGCCCACCTGGCCGAGGACCCGGGCCTGATCGAGGCCTTCACCTCCGGTACCGACATCCATCGGGCCACTGCGGCCCGGGTCTTCGACGTGGCGCCCGAGGACGTCGACTTCGAGCAGCGCAGCCGGGCCAAGATGGTGTCGTACGGTCTGGCCTACGGCATGGAGTCCTACGGCCTCGGTCAGCGGCTCGGCATACCGACCCGGGAAGCCCAGGTCATCCTCGACGCCTACTTCGACGGATTCCCGGCCGTCCGCCACTACATGGACGCCACCGTGACCGAGGCCCGCAATCGGGGCTACACGGAGACGTTGTTCGGGCGCCGACGCGCCATCCCCGAGCTGATGAGCGACAATCCCCGGATCCGCCAGGCGGGGGAGCGTCAGGCCATGAACGCAGGGATCCAGGGTCTAGCGGCCGACATCTTCAAGGTCGCCCTCGTCCGTCTCGACCGCCGCCTGATCGACGAAGGGGTGGCCAGCCGGATCGTCCTCCAGGTCCACGACGAGGTGATCCTCGAGGTGCCGGAGGACGAGCGGGAGCGGGTGGCCGAACTGGTGCTCGACGAGATGCGGGGCGCGTTCGAGCTGAGGGTACCGCTCGAGGTCAACCTGGCCTTCGGGGCCACGTGGGCCGACGCCAAGGACTGACGGCCATGGACGTGCCCGATGACCGGGGCGAGCCCTCGACCGGGGGCGACGCCCCCGCCCACTGGTTCGGTGACATCGCCAGTTTCCTCGGCCCCGCCTACCTCCGGTACTCGTTCACGATGGGTACGGCCCAGGAGGTGGAGGCGCTCAGCGACATCCTCGAGCTGCGGCCCGGGGAGCGGCTCGTCGACGTGGGGTGCGGCCCGGGCCGCCACGCCGTCGCCATGGCCGCGGCCGGGCTCGATGTCACCGGCGTCGACATCTCACCCGACTTCGTCGCCCTGGCGACGACGTGGGCCGAGGAGGCCGGGGTGGCCGACCGGTGCCGGTTCGTGGTGGGCGACGCCCGGCACCTGGTGGGCTCGGCACTCCATGCCGCCGGCCCCTACGACGCCGTCATCTCGCTGTGCCAGGGGGCGTTCGGCCTGGCCGGAGGACCGTCGGCGGCGGCACCGAGGCTGGCCGAGCGGGAGCTGGACGAACCGATACTGGCGTCGATGGCCGCCCTGCTCCGGCCCGGCGGGCGGCTCGCGGTCTCGGCCTTCTCCGCCTATTTCCAGATCCGCTATCTCGAGGACGGCGATGTGTTCGACGCCGAGGCCGGAGTCAATCACGAGGCGACGATCCTGCGCGACCTCGAGGGGCTGGAGCGGCCGGCCGAGCTGTGGACGACGTGCTTCACGCCTCGTGAGCTGCGGCTGCTGGCGCGCCTCGTCGGTCTGCGGGTCGAGGCCGTCCACGGGGTGACCCCCGGCGACTATGGCTCACGGCCGCCGTCGATCGACCGACCGGAGTTCCTCCTGGTCGCCACCCGGTGACCGCCGGCCGACCGGTACGAGGTGTGGGGCAGCCACCCTGGTAGTCTCTTGTATGGCCGAGACCGTCTCGATCCTGCCGCCCGTGCCACCGTTCTTACGCTTCCTGCGTCTCCCGTGTGGCGGGACGTCAGCTGCAAGAAAGCCTTCCTTCTATCCGTGTCCACTACTGAACTACGCCATGATCTGAGCCCCGACATGCTCGACAGCGACGACGAGACCACCACCACCGACGCCGACGGGTACACCCCGAGACAGATCACGGCCAACGACCTCGAAGGCTCGCTCGACGACGCCTACGCCGCCTCCATGGTCGTCGTCGACGACGGGCAGCTGGTCACCGGCACGGTCGTCCGGGTCGACCGCGACGAGGTCCTCCTCGACATCGGGTACAAGAGCGAGGGCGTCATCCCCTCCCGGGAGCTGTCGATCCGCAACGACGTCGACCCCGACGAGCTGGTGTCGATCGGTGACGAGCTCGAGGCCCTCGTCCTCCAGAAGGAGGACAAGGAAGGGCGGCTGCTGCTCTCGAAGAAGCGCGCCCAGTACGAGCGGGCCTGGGGCACGATCGAGGAGGTCAAGGAGCGCGACGGTGTCGTGTCCGGGCCGGTCATCGAGGTGGTCAAGGGCGGCCTCATCCTCGACATCGGGCTGCGGGGCTTCCTGCCGGCGTCCCTGGTGGAACTGCGTCGCGTGCGTGATCTCCAGCCCTACGTCGGTCGCAGCCTCGAGGCCAAGATCATCGAGCTCGACAAGAACCGCAACAACGTCGTGCTGAGCCGTCGGGCCTATCTGGAGGAGACCCAGAAGGAGCAGCGCGAGGACTTCCTGACCAACCTCACCCCGGGCGAGGTCCGCAGCGGTGTCGTGTCGTCGGTCGTCAACTTCGGCGCCTTCGTCGACCTCGGCGGCATGGACGGCCTGATCCACGTTTCGGAACTGTCCTGGAAGCACGTCGACCACCCTGGCTCGGTCGTTGCCGTCGGCGACGAGGTGACGGTCCAGGTGCTCGAGGTCGACCTCGACCGGGAGCGGATCAGCCTGTCGCTCAAGGCCACCCAGCAGGACCCGTGGCAGGAGTTCGCCTCCACCCACCGGGTCGGCGAGCTGGTCTATGGCCGGGTCACGAAGCTGGTGCCGTTCGGCTCGTTCGTCCAGGTTGGCGATGGTATCGAGGGTCTCGTCCACATCTCCGAGATGTCGGCCCATCACGTCGACCTCCCGGAACAGGTCGTCACCCCCGGCGAGGAGCTGTGGGTCAAGATCATCGACATCGACCTCCAGCGCCGGCGGATCAGCCTGTCGATCAAGCAGGCCGCCGAGGGCGGCGTCGTGGCCCAGGAGTACCAGGAGCATTTCGGCGAGCACGCCTTCGACGACGAGGGCAACTACATCGGCCCGACCGAGGTCGATCCGGCCACCGAGGCCGCCTGGGCCGAGTACTACCAGGAGCTCGACGGGGGGGCGCCCCCCGCCGAGGCGTCCAAGGACGTGGCTGGGGTCGCCTCGGCCGAGGCGCCCGAGCCGGAGGCCTGACTCCTCGGCCAGCGAAACCGCCGAGAGGCCCACCGGGGGACTGGTCCCCTGACACCTCACGCGACACGACCGCCCGCACCATTCCGGTACGGGCGGTCGTGTCGCGTCCGGCCCGCCACCACCCTGGTGGCGCCCGTTTTGAGGGGAATCTCTAAGCCCGCCCACCATCCGGGCCGACAGGACACCTAAGTCAGCTCAAGCAGGTCGACGCCGTTCGGCCTGCCCGACCTAGGAGAATGTCGTGAACTCACGACGAACGGTGATTCTGATCGTGGCGGTGGTGGTCGGGGCGATCGCGGCCTTCGGCCTCCTCAACTACGTGCGCAACGTCGAGGGTTCGGTCTACGACAACGCCGAGCCGGAGATGGTGTGGGTCGTGCGTCAGGAGATCGCCAAGGGAACCCCGGCCGAGCAGGCCGTCGCCCAGAACCTGATTCACCAGGCCGAGATGCCGGCGAAGTTCCGCCCGGCGACGGCCATCGTCGATCCCGAGCTCGAGCTGGCGGGCCTGGTGGCGGTGACCGACCTCCCGATCAACGCCCCCCTGGTGACCGGCAACTTCGTGTCGCCGACGGTGGTCAACACGGGCATCACCGACCGCCTCGAGGAGAAGGGTCTCGTCTCCGTCACCTTCAGCGTGGACCAGGTCAAGGGCGCCGCCTATCTGATCGAGCCCGGCGACCATGTCAACATCCTGACCGTCAAGGGCGTCGATGAGGGTGGGGCGGCCCCGGCCGGGGGCGACGCATCGGCCGCGCCGTCGGACGGAGCGGGCTTCGACTACTCGGCCCGCTACCTGTACCAGCGGGCCGAGGTACTGGCCATCGACAAGGCTCTCACCCCCGACCTGGGCGAGCCGACCGAGGACGCCGAAGGCGTCGTCCGCAACGGTGGGATGATCACTCTGGCCGTTCCGCCGGCCGCGGTGCAGACCATCCTGTCCGTCGGGCTCGAGAACCTCTACCTCTCCCTCGTGCCGTCGACCTACGAACCGACGCCGCTGCCGCCGATCGGCTTCGGCAACGGAACACTGCCCGGTGAGGACCCCGCCGTCCTGACTCCCTATGGCCCCGCCGGTTCCGTCGATCCGGAGTGATCGGGAGCACGGCGGCACCGCCACGGGGACCGAGCACGAACGATGAAGAAACGGTAGGCAGATGACCGACCAAGACCTCAACGAGTTCACCGGCTTCAATCTGGACGATTTCGGTTTCGACACCGAGCTCGACGCCGAGCTGAACGCTGCGAACGAGGACGGTCCCTTCGGGGGCACCTCGCTCGCCGTGGTCGACGCCGATCAGGCGGTTCGGGAGTATCTTGCCGGCCTGTTCGGGGGTCGCATCGACCTGGCCCAGTCGCTGGTGGAGATAGAGACCCGCCTGGGCCTCGACCCCCTCGTGATCGTGCTCGGGCCGTCGTGCGCCGACCCCCGGGACCTCGCCGTCATCGAGGAGTGGAGCCGGACCCACCCCAACGTGGGAACCGTCCTCGTGACGGCCGAGCTGAGCACGGAGCTGCTGCAGAAGGCCCTCCGGAGCGGGGTCAAGGACGTCCTCTCCGCTCCCATCGACCAGAACCAGTTGACCGACACGGTGGGTCGGGTGGCCCAGAGTCTCGTCCCCCTGACTCCGGCCGCCGGTGGCGGTGGCGACACCCCGGCCCCCGTCGTCGGCGACGGGGGCGAGCTCGGTCGGGTGTTGACCGTCTTCTCCACCAAGGGTGGCTCCGGCAAGTCGGTCACCGCCACCAACATCGGTGTGGTGCTGGCCCAGCGCTCGGATCGGCCCGTCGTGATCATCGACGGCCACCTCCAGTTCGGGGACGTGGCCGTCATGCTCAAGCTGCAACCGCAGCACACCGTGGTCGACGCCGTCTCCCAGTTCGACAAGGTCGACCCGGCGATGCTGCTGCAGCTGATGACGGTCCACGAGCCGAGCGGTCTCCTGGTGCTCCCCGCCCCGGTCGAGCCCACGTTCGCCGACCAGGTGAGCGGTGAGCAGATGGCTCGCCTGGTCGAGATGGTGCGGACGTTCGCCGGTCACGTGATCGTCGACCTGCCCGCCATCTTCAACGAGGTCGTCCTGTCGATCATCGAGATCTCGGACGAGATCATCCTCGTGGCCGGACTCGACATCCCGAACATCAAGAACGTCAAGATCGGCCTCAGCACCCTGGCCCTGCTGAGCGTCCCCAACGAAAAGCTGCACCTCGTGCTCAACCGGGCCGACTCCAAGGTGAAGCTCGACGTGGCCGAGGTCGAGAAGACCCTCCGGGTGGCGGCGGTGGCCCATGTGCCGTCCGACGTCGTGGTCCCCATCTCGGTGAACAAGGGCTCGCCCGTGGTCCTCTCCGCCCCCAAGTCGGGCGTGGCCCGGGCGTTCGAGCAACTGGCCCTCCGATTCCTCGACGGCACGCCGGCTTCGGGCTCCGGCTCGGGTGGCCGGCGCAAGTTCTTCGGCTGATCGCCGAACATCCCACGAACGAACGGAACGCAAGGAGCGCGGCGATGTCCCTGTACAAACGACTCAACGACGGGGCCAGTCCCGGAGGGACGTCCGGCCTGGCATCCCGTACCGGTCGCGACCCGGCGCTGGCCGAACTCCGCCACCGCGTCCACTCCACTCTGATCGACGAGCTCGGACCCGTCCTCTACGACAAGCGGCTGTCGGAGGACGAGTTGCGGACCAAGGTCCACGCCGCTCTCCAGAACGCGCTGGCCCTGGAACGGACCCCGATCTCGGCCGCCGATCGGGCCCAGCTCATCCAGGACGTCTCCGACGACATTCTCGGCTACGGGCCGATCGATCGGCTCCTGCGGGACGAGAACGTCTCCGAGATCATGTGCAACGGGCCGGACCACATCTACGTGGAGCGCAACGGCAAGATCGAGGTCGACGCCGTCACCTTCGTCGACGAGGAACACCTCCGACGCATCATCGACAAGATCGTGGCCCAGGTCGGGCGCCGGATCGACGAGTCGAGTCCCCTGTGCGACGCCCGGCTTCCCGACGGGTCCCGCGTCAACGCCGTCGTGTCCCCTCTGGCCGTGGGCGGACCGTTCCTGACCATCCGGAAGTTCTCGGCCGACCCGCTTCGGATCGACGACCTGATCAGGTTCGGGACCGTGAGCGTGCACGCCGCCCGGTTCCTCCAGGCCTGCATCGTGGGCAAGTTGAACGTGATCGTGTCGGGCGGCACCGGGACCGGTAAGACGACGATGCTGAACGTGCTGTCGTCGTTCATCCCGACCGACGAGCGGATCATCACCGTCGAGGACGCCAAGGAGCTCCAACTCCACCAGGACCACGTGCTGTCGTTGGAGACCAGACCTCCCAACGTCGAGGGCAAGGGCGAGGTCACCATCCGCGACCTGGTGAAGAACACGCTCCGCATGCGGCCCGACCGCATCGTCGTCGGTGAGTGCCGCTCCGGGGAGGCCCTGGACATGCTCCAGGCCATGAACACCGGACACGACGGATCGCTGACCACTCTCCACGCCAACACCCCCCGGGACGCTCTGGCCCGCCTGGAGACCCTCGTGCTGATGGCCGGCTACGACCTTCCGGTCAGGGCCATCAGGGAGCAGATCTCCTCCGCCGTCGACCTCGTCGTCCAGCTCCAGCGCCTGCGTGACGGCACCCGTCGCATCACCCACATCAGCGAGGTGGCGGGAATGGAGGGCGAGATCATCACCCTCCAGGACGTGTTCCTGTTCGACTTCAGCGCCGGGGTCGACGAGCAGGGTCGGTTCAAGGGAGACCTCAAGCCGACCGGCGTGCGGCCCCGTTTCACCGAGAAGCTCGCCGACCACGGCATCCGCCTGGGGGCCGAGATGTTCTCCCCGACCGTGGCCGACCAGCTCGGCAGGAAACGGTGATCATGATGTCCAGGTTGAGCAGAACCCTCCTCGCCGTCCTGGCCACCGCGATGGCGGCGTTCGCCGTCGTGGGGGCCTCGGTCACGGTGGCGGGAGCAGCGGACGACGGGGGCGGGGACGGCGGGCTGAGAATCACCGCGGTGGACGCCACCACCGACACGGTCGAGCTGGCGGCCTTCGGCGTCATCGAACCGGTCGATGCCGCTTCGGTGACGGTGACGGTAGCGGGCGAGCAGGTCCCTGTGACCTCGGTCGCCTCCAGCGCAGCGGAGGCCCGCCCCACCGAGGTCGTCGTCATCGTCGACACCAATGCCCGTAGCGCCAAGGGCGACGTCGTGCCCCGGATCCAGGACGCCCTCCGGGCCTGGATCGTCGAGCTCCCCGCCGGTACCTCGGCGGCCGTGATCTCCGCCGGCGACTCGGCCCTCGTCGAGACCCGCCTCACCGACGACCGCGATCGCCTGTTGGCCGCGGTCGATGGTCTCACCGCCAAGAACGGTGCGGCGCTCGTCGACGCCCTCGACCGCGGCGGGTGGCTCTTCTCCGACGAATCCGGTGTCGTGCGGTCGGTACTCGCCGTCTCGACCGGGCCCGACGTCAGCTCCGTCGCCACCCTGGACGAGGCCCAGGTCGCCCTCGTCGGCCACGGTGCCCAGCTCGTGACCGTCCACGTCGGCGAGGGCGCCAGCCCGCTGACCGCGACGATGGCCGAGACGGGTGGTACCGGCCTCGCCGTCGACGGACCGGACGGCGTCACCGCCGCCCTGACCGACGCCGTGGCCCTGGCCACCGACCGGCTCCTCGTTACGTTCGACGCCACCGGTGCGGCGGGGGCTCGTACGTCGGCGGTGCTCACGGTCGAGGACCGGGCGACCGGGTTCTCGTTCCCCACCGGTGCGCTCACCACCAACGTCTTGCAGCTGGCGCCCCAGCCGGAGCAGAGGGACGGCGGCCTCACCCTGTTCCGCAGCTCGATCGGGCTCTACCTCGCCGTGGGGTTGGCCTTCGTCGGCATCTCGCTCGGCGTCTGGTCGCTCGTGTCGATGGTGGCCAACGGCGAGACCACGCTCGAGGGTGTGCTGTCCCGCTACACCGACGGCTCGCTCGACCCGGCCGAGGCCGAGGTCGACGAG
This sequence comes from Acidimicrobiales bacterium, assembly GCA_050330635.1. Lineage (GTDB taxonomy): Bacteria > Actinomycetota > Acidimicrobiia > Acidimicrobiales > SZUA-35 > CADEDH01. The sequence goes on from JBHJNQ010000068.1 coordinate 24,513, forward strand.
CTGATCGTCCAGTCCGCCATCCTCCAGCGGGCCGTCACCTTCAGTGAGTCCTTCGCCGAGAAGCGGGGCTTCCTGGCCCGGGTCGAGTCGCTGCTGGAGAGGGCCAGCATCCCGATCCGGCCCGGCGAGGGCATGTTCATGCTGCTGGCCATCACGGTGCTGTCGACGGCCTTCGCCCTGGCCCTGTTCGGTAGCTTCGTGGCCGGCGCCCTCACCGGCGCCTTCGCCGTCGGCATGACGTTCTTCGTCGTCCGCTTCCTCGGCCGCCGCCGTTTCAAGACGTTCGAGGGTCAGTTGCCCGACACCCTCCAGCTCCTCGCCGGTACCCTCCGGGCCGGCTACTCGCTGCCTCAGGGCCTGGAGGCGGTGTCGAAGGAGATCGCCGACCCGATGGGTCAGGAGCTGCGCCGGGCCATGACCGAGGCCCGCCTCGGCCGCGACCTCGAGAGCTCCCTGGGTGGGGTGGCCGAGCGGTTGTCGAGCCCGGACTTCGCCTGGGCCGTCATGGCCATCAGCATCCAGCGTGAGGTCGGCGGCAACCTCAACGAGCTCCTCCTCAGCGTGTCGGACACGATGATCGCCCGGGAGCGACTCAAGCGCGAGGTCAGCGCCCTCACGGCCGAGGGCCGGGTCTCGGCTGGTGTCCTGTCGGCTCTCCCGCCCGGCCTCGGGTTCGTCCTGTGGCTGATGAACCCGGCCTACGTCGGTGTGTTGTTCTCCGAGACGATGGGCAATGTCCTGCTCGGCCTCGGCTTGGTGTCGGCCCTCGTCGGGCTGGCCTGGATGAAGAAGGTGATCACGGTCGATGTCTGAGCTCGTCTCCTCCGTCCCTCTCGAGGGCTTCGTCGGCCTCGGCGGCGTCGGAGTCGCCCTCGTGATGTACTTCGTGTTGAGCCAGCTGGAGGAGCGGACGACCGCCCGGTCGACCCTCCGTCAGCTCGACGACTACGAGATCGAGAACCAGCGGGAGCGGGAGTTGCTGGCCCCGATCCAGCACCGTGTCCTCGCGCCGGCCCTGGCTGGACTGGCCCGTTTCGGCAGTCGCCTCAATCCGCCGGAGTACATCGAGCGCATCCGCGTCAAGCACGTCCAGGCCGGCATCGGTACCGCCGATCGGGTCGAGCGATTCCTGGCCATGCGGATCCTCGGCTTCGTGTTCATCCCCTTGTGGCTCGGCTTCGTCCTCGCGTTGAACCCGCTCGGGCTGTCGGGCTGGATGCTCTGGGTCTTCTGCGGTCTCGGTGTGCTGATCGGCGGCATCGGCCCGTCGTCCCAGCTCAACCGCCGGGTCGGGGCCCGCCAGAACGCCATCCGCCGGGCCCTGCCCGACGTGCTCGATCTCCTCGTGATCTCGGTCGAGGCGGGCCTCGGCTTCGAGCAGGCCGTCGACCGGGTCATCACCAACGTGCCCGGTGAGCTCGCCGACGAGTTCGCCCGGGTCCTGGGCGAGACCCAGGCCGGTTCGTCGCGAGCCGACGCCCTGCGAGGCATGCAGGAGCGGGTCGACACCCAGGAGGTCCGGTCGTTCGTGCTGGCCATGATCCAGGCCGACACCTTCGGTGTCAGCATCGGTCGGGTCCTGCGGGCCCAGGCCGACGAGATGCGAATCAAGCGCCGCCAGTCCGCCCAGGAGAGGGCCCAGAAGGCCCCGGTCAAGATGATGATCCCGATGGTGCTCTGCATCTTCCCCGCCCTGTTCGTGGTGGTGCTGGGCCCGGCCATCATCAACATCTCGAAGAGCCTCTAGGGCCCGCCGTGGCCGCCACCACGGTCGACGGCGGTGCCGCCGAGCCCGCCGTCGACGACGACCCGGCGACCGGGGCTGGTGCGACGCCGTCACGGTTGGGCGTCCGGGACCCGACCCTGGCGACCGGGGTGGCCGCCGTCCTGGTGCTCACCGGCTTCATCGTCGGGGCTCGCCCGATCGCCGACAACAGCTTCCTCACCCACCTCGCCACCGGTCGGCTGATCATCGAGTCGGGTTCGGTCCCCGTCGCCGACCCCTACTCCGCCCTCGCCGCCGGAGAGCCGTGGACCGTCCAGTCGTGGTTGGTCAGCGCGCTCTACGCCGTACTCGATGGGACGCTCGGAGGGTGGTCGATCCGCGTGGTTCACGGGCTGGCCGGCGCCGCCGTGGTGGCTGGAACCTGGCGTCTCGTGGCCCCGGCCCGCCAGCTGGTGACCCGAGCTGCGCTGACGGGGTTGGTGCTGCTCGTGGGTACCTTCCTGTGGTCGCCCCGGCCCCTGATGCTGGGGTTGGTGGCCATGGTGCTGTGCCTCCAGGTGGTCCAGGGCATCCGCCCCCGGTGGTGGCTGGTTCCCCTGTTCTGGGTATGGGTGAACGCTCATGGCTCGTTCGTGCTCGGCCTGGCCGTGGTCGGTGCCGTGGTCGTCGGGTCCGCCATCGACCAGCGGCGCCTGCCTCGGGATGAGCTCCGTACCGCCGCCACGGCCGTCGTCGGCTGTGCCGTCGCCGCCCTCAATCCCGTGGGATGGCGCCTCCTTTGGTTCCCGTTCCAGCTGATGGGGCGGAGCGAGACCCTCGACCGGGTGGCCGAATGGGCCTCGCCCTCGTTCCGGGCCCCGGTCGAGCAGCTCTGGCTGCTGCTCCTTCCCCTTGTCGTCCTGGCGGCCCGCCGGGGAGCCGGGTGGCGCAGCCTCCTGCCCGCCATCGTCTTCGTTGTCGCCGGGCTGCTGGCCGTCCGCAACCTGGGCCTGGCCTCGATCGTGATCGTGGGCCTCGCCGGGCCGGCCCTGGCCGGCGTGGTCGGCACCCTCGACGGCTCGATCCGAGGCCTCGTGCCCCGGGCCCTGGTGGCCGTCGCGGCCGTCGGGGCGGTGCTCGCCACCGCAACGGTGGCGACGGCGTCGCCGATCGACCTCGACGACTACCCGATCGACGAGATCGACTGGCTGGAGGAGCGGGGGCTGGTGGCCGACCCCGACGTGCTGGTGGCCCAGCGGGACTTCGTGGGCAATCTCCTCACCCTCCGCTACGGGACCGAGGCCCGGGTCTTCATGGACGACCGCTTCGATTTCCACCCCCGGGCGGTCATCGCCGATCACAACACCCTGCTGGCGGCCGGCGACTTCGACGAGATCGTCGCTCGCAACGGATTCGACGTTCTTCTGTGGGAGCGGGGCGGCGCCCTCGAGCGGTGGGTCGAGGACCGGTCGGCGTGGGTGATCGTCACCGGCTCGGACGATTGGTTCGTCGCCTGTCGGACGACCTCGCCGGTGGCCGACCGCTGCCTGGTCCCGGCGCCGACGTCGTCCGACTAGCCGATCGCCTCCCCAGGGTTGCCGGGGTGGGCGGACGAGGTTGGCGGGCGGCGACCCTCGGGGGCCGCCTACTGCCTCCACAACTCGGGCGGGTTCGCTGGCTCTGGTTGCGCTGACCGTCGGACCGACGCCCGGTGCAACGGGAGTGGGCAGACGACGGCGCTCGGGTCGGCACAGGGAACGACCGTGGCGGGACCCGATCGGGCCGGGTGGCGCAGTCCCGAGGAGAGCCGGGTCCGTCGCGTCGGCTGGCCGCCCGGGGGTGAGCCTTCCGGTGGGCCAGCGGGCCCGGCCGGCGGTGACGGGTCGAACGGACCGGCTCCGGCTGGAGCGAACGACCCATCGTCGCTCGGGGTCAAGGGGCCCCTCCGTCTCAGGCGGGACTCCCGTCCGTCGGGGCACAGTGGGACCCGTGTGGACGGTAGGAGCTTGGCGTGCGCTGCGCCATCGGATGAGGGTGCTCGGCCCCTCGATGCGGCGAGGTCGCGGCGACGGCCTCGCCGCCGGTGTCGGGCTCGGCCTCGACCCTGCTGCCGGCCAGCGGGAGCGGGATCGGCCCCGGGTGGTGCGCCGGCTGGGCCACGGTCCCGACCCCGGAGGAGACCAGCGCCAGTCGGGCGACACGGAGGTGGGGGAACCGCTGCTGCGATTCCCCCACCTGCGGTGATCTGTTCGATTGTGGCCCGGAGGGCCGTGTCGGATCAGTTGATGGCGTCGGCGACCGAGCTGAACTTCGTCTCGGCGGACTGGCCCAGCAGGGTGACCGCAGCGATACAGACGACGGCGATCAGAGCCACGAGGAGGGCGTACTCGACGAGGCTGGCGCCCCGCTCGGTCTTGGCCTGCGCCCGAGCCCATGCAGCGAGGAACTGGTAGTGAAGCATGTGGTGTTCTCCGTGGTGGTTTTGGTGTTCTTCGATCCCGGTGTGGGTGTGATCAATGCATCGACGACGGGGCTCGGATCCTGAATGGGCCCACGGGATCAAAGCCAGCGCGAAGCGGACGGGTACCCCGACCTCCACCACGGGTCGCAGGTCTCATGTACGGGATCAGTTCAAGGTCACGATCCCCATGCGGACGGCCTGCAGCACGGCCTGGGTCCGGTCCCGGGCCTCGAGCTTCTGGTAGATCGACGCCAGGTGGTTCTTGACCGTCTTCTGGCTGATGAAGAGCTGCTCGGCCACCTCGGGGGTGGAGCAACCGTCGGCGATGAGCTGGAGGACCTCCTCCTCCCGGGCGGTGATGACCCGCTCGGGCTGGGGCGCGCCGTTCGAACGGCGGACCTCGGCCAACATCGACGCCGCCAGCCCGGCGGACAGGGCGGTCTCGCCGACCGTCACGGCCTCGATGGCCTGGGCGATCTCGTCCGTGCTGCAGTCCTTGACGAGGTAGCCGTTGGCCCCGGCTCGGATGGCCTCGGTCAGGATGTCCTGGTCGGCGTGCATCGTGAGCACCACGATCTTCACGTCGGGCTGGCGGGCCCGGATCTGGCGGGTCGCCTCGACTCCGTCGAGGCCCGGCATCGTGACGTCCATCAGGATCACGTCGGGCTGGACGGCGGCCGCCAGGTCGAGCGCCTCGAGCCCGTTGCGGGCCTCGGCCACCACGGTGAAACCGATCTCGCTCAGGGAGCGACGCAGACCCTCCCGCAGCATCCGGTGGTCGTCGGCCAGCAGCAGCCGGATGCCCTCACGGCCCTGCCTGCGGTCGGGTGACACATTCGTGGTCGGGCTGGTCACCCGCGACGTAGGAAACACCGTACTCTGGTCCCTTCTCCTGGTTCTGACGTCACCTCGAGCGTGGCTCCCACGCTGTCGGCGCGTTCTCGCATGCCGGTCATCCCGTAGGAGTCGGCACGACCGATTCGTCCGTCGGGCCCTCGCGCTGGCAGACCCTGGCCGTTGTCGCTCACTTCGAGCACGGCGCCGCGGTCGTCGCAGCGCCAGAGAAGGGAGACGGCGGTTGCATTGGCATGCCGTTCGACATTCACGAGCGCTTCTTGAGCGATTCGCCACATCTCCCGCTCCTGGAGGAGAGGGAGACGACGCCCGGCGTCGCAGTCGAGATGGACGGTCAGGCCGCTCCGCTCGCTCAACCGGGCGGCGAAGTCCTCGGCCGTCCGGGCGAAGTCGGAGTTGTCGCCGACATCGGTCCGCAGATCGGAGAGGGTGTCGCGCACCTCCACGACCACGGCCCGGACGTCCTCGCGGAGCTTGCGGAGACGGTCGCCAACGGGCTCGCCGGCGGCGTCGTGTCGGAGGGCGGCGTCGATTTCGAAGCCGAGATAGGCCAGTGACTGGCCGATCCGGTCGTGGAGATCCCGGGCGATACGGTTGCGCTCCTCGGCCGCCCCGACGGTACGGATCCGCCCGAACCAGCGGGCGTTGTCGACGGCGAGGGCGACGGGCTCGACGAATCCCCGGAGGAGCTGGGCGTTGCGGGCGCTGAAGGCGTGGTCGTCGACGGCCTCGACGGCCAGGAGCCCGATGAGGCGGCCACGGGCCAGCAGCGGTACATACATGCCCGACTTCGATCGCTCGGCGAAGGGCCGATCGGCCGGAACGAGGGCGTCGACCCGAACCAGGCGGTCGTTGGCCAGGGCCCGGTTGGCGGGAGCGGGAGCGTCGGCCAGGACGAGCTCGCCGTCGAGCGGCACGGCGAAGCGGGCGGCGACGCTCCACGAGCCGTCGGCCGGCTCCCGCAGGAGAATGACGGCGACGTCGTGGGGCACCAGCCCCCTGAGCCGCGACAGGGTCGAATCGAGGACCTCGGCCAGGTCGAGCGATGCGGGCAGCGTCTGGGCCACCCGGTGGAGGTTGGCCAGCAGGGCGTTGGCGTCGGCCAGACGGGCCACCCGGTCGAGGGCCATGGTGTGCTGCAGGGTGGCTTCACCGGAGAGGTGACGGGTGTAGCCGGCGATCACGCCCCCCAGCAGGAGCAGGGTCGTCCACTGGGCGCATTGGGCCAGAGTCTCGCCGGTCCACCCCTCGAGGCTGAGGACGGGGAGCGACACCGCCAGGGCGGACGTCGCCACCACCAGGCTGGCGAATCGGAAGCCGCGGGCGAAGCCGGCGACGATGACGGCGTTGGTCAGCAGCAGCACCAGCGGCGAATCCCAGAACCCGGTTGCCGCCACCGCCACCAGATGGAGGAAGATCTCCACCGCCAGCACGACGGAGCCCCGCGGGGTCGGGGTGTGGCGCAGTGGTCGGACCGTGCGGACGACGGTGTTGGCGAGGACCAGGACGAGCCAGGGCCACACCGAGTTGTCACGACCGACAAGGGCGGGGGCGGCCAGGGCGATCGACACCCCGGTGGTGGCCCAGCGGACAGCCAGGATGATGGGTCCGAAGGGCTGCAACCGGTTGGGGACGATCGTGTCCCCTTCGCTGAACTGCGGACCGACCGGCGTTGTGCGGACCCCGTCCGGTGGGGCCGTCCCGGCTTCGGCGGCACCCAGAAGGGGGGCCGGGTGCGGTGGCGGGTCGCCAACGATCAGGTCGGACATGGCCCCGATCCATCGGTGCCGGCCCGGTGATCATGAGGGTTGGTGCGGTCGGTGGCATCGAATTCGCGGCCGCCACCACGACGGCGGGGGCCGTCGGAAAGTACCGTCGGGGCCCGTGAGACTCGTAGCCCTGACCGGAGGCATAGGATCCGGCAAGTCGTCGGTGTCGGAGCAGCTGGCGGCCCGGGGGGCCGTCATCATCGATGCCGACGAGACCGTCAAGGACCTGCAACGCCCGGGTCGACCCCTGTACGACGCCATGGTGGCCCGGTGGGGCGAGGGAATCCTCGGCCCCGATGGCGAGCTCGACCGGCCGTCGGTGGCGTCGCTGGTCTTCGGCGACGACGTCGAGCGCAAGGCGATGAACCGTATGGTTCGACCGCTGGTGCGCACGGCGATGCGGGCCGTGGCCGGGTCCCGGGCCGGCACCGACGGGGTCGTGATCTACGACATCCCCCTCCTCGTGGAGGGAGGTGGGGCCGGTCCCTGGGGGGCGTCGGCCGTGATCGTCGTCGACTGTCCGACCGAGCTGGCCATCGAGCGGCTGATGGCGTTCCGCTCGTTCACCCGGGCCGACGCCGAGGCCCGGATCGCGGCTCAGGCGTCCCGGGAGGACCGGTTGGCCATCGCCGACCTCGTCGTCGACAACAGCGGCGATCTGGCGGCCCTCGAGGCCGAGGTCGAGCGCTGCTGGGACTGGCTCGAGACCCTCGGGCCCACGCCGTGGCCACCACCCGACGACGGCGGTGGCGAGGCGGCTGACCGCCCCCGGGGGTGACGAAGCCGGCGTCGCCTCCCGTGGCCCCGCCGGGCGGCGGGGCGGGGCCGGTACGGCCCGGACGCTGTCACCACCCCCGGATAGCCTGGAGTGGTGCCTCGCTTCGAGATGACGTCCGAGTTCAAGCCGGCCGGTGATCAGCCGAAGGCCATCACCGAGCTGACCCGCAGCATCGAGGCGGGCGAGAAGTACCAGACCCTGCTGGGCATCACCGGCTCGGGCAAGTCGGCCACGATCGCGTGGACGATCGAGGCGGTCCAGCGGCCGACGCTGGTCATCGCCCCCAACAAGTCGCTGGCGGCCCAGCTGGCCAACGAGTTCCGCGAGTTCTTCCCCAAGAACCGCGTCGAGTACTTCGTCAGCTACTACGACTACTACCAGCCCGAGGCCTACATCCCCTCGTCCGACACCTACATCGAGAAGGATTCGTCGGTCAACGACGAGATCGACCGCCTACGCCACTCGACCACCTCCGCCCTGCTCACCCGGCGCGACACGATCGTCGTGGCTTCGGTGTCGTGCATTTACGGCCTGGGTTCTCCGGAGGAGTACCGCAAGAAGCTCCTGGTGCTGAGGGCGGGCGAGGAGTACGACCAGCGGGCCATCCTCACCCGCCTGGTCGACATGCAGTACGAGCGCAACGACATGAACCTCGTGCGGGGCAAGTTCCGGGTCAGGGGCGACACGATCGAGGTGCACCCGGCCTACGAGGAGTTCCTGGTCCGGGTCGAGCTGTTCGGCGACGAGATCGAGGCCATCACCTCGGTCGATCCGGTCACCGGTGAACGTCTCGACGACCTGTCGGAGCTCGTCGTGTTCCCCGCCACCCACTACGTCGCCTCCGACGAGCGGATGCGGGCCGCCATCGGGGGGATCGAGTCCGAGCTGGCCGAACAGCTCGCTCACTTCGAGGCCGAGAACAAGCTGCTCGAGGCCCAGCGGCTCCGGATGCGCACCCAGTACGACCTGGAGATGATGCAGGAGATGGGCTTCTGCAACGGGATCGAGAACTACAGCCGGCACATCGACGGTCGCGGTGCGGGCGACACCCCCAGCACCCTTCTCGACTTCTTCCCCGACGACTACCTCACGATCCTCGACGAGAGCCATGTGGCCGTTCCCCAGCTCCACGGCCAGTACGAGGGCGACCGCAGCCGAAAGCTGACCCTGATCGAGCACGGGTTCCGCCTCCCGTCGGCCGCCGACAACCGCCCCCTGCGCTTCGAGGAATGGGCGGAGCGCACCGGACAGGTCGTCTTCATGTCGGCGACACCCGGGGGGTACGAGCTCCAGCACTCGTCGTCGGTGGCCGAGCAGATCGTGCGCCCGACCGGTCTCATCGATCCCGAGGTGGTGGTACGGCCGACCAAGGGCCAGATCGACAGCCTGCTGGAGGACATCGCCAGCGTCGTCGACAACGACGGCCGGGTCCTGGTCACCACGCTCACCAAGAAGATGGCCGAGGACCTCACCGAGTACCTGCTCGAACAGGGCGTGCGGGTCCGTTATCTCCACAGCGAGATCGACACGATCCAGCGCATCGAGCTGTTGCGGGGGCTCCGCCTCGGCGACTTCGACGTCCTGGTCGGTATCAACCTCCTGCGGGAGGGCCTCGACCTTCCCGAGGTGCAGCTCGTCTGCATCCTCGATGCCGACAAGGAGGGCTTCCTGCGCTCCGAGACATCGCTGGTCCAGACGATCGGGCGGGCTGCCCGCAATGTCGAGGGGCGGGTCATCATGTACGCCGACCAGATGACCGCCTCGATGCAGCGGGCCATCTCCGAGACGAACCGCCGGCGTGGCCTGCAGATGGCCTACAACGAGGCCCACGGCATCAACCCGCAGACTGTCCGCAAGGCCGTCACCGACATTCTGTCGCTCATCCGACCGGCCGAGGGGGCCCCGATGCCGGGCAAGGACAAACGCAAGCGGCGTCCTCAGGAGGAGAAGCGGCTGCGCGAGCTGGCGGAGCTGCCCGAGGACGAGCTCCAGCGTCTGATCACGACCCTCGAGGAGGAGATGCGGGAAGCGTCGTCGGAGCTCCGCTTCGAGTACGCGGCCCGCCTCCGCGACGAGATCAAGGATCTCCGTCGGGAGTTGCGGGAGATGGTGTGATCGGGCCACCGGCCTCGGGCTCGAGGTACCAGACCCGGCCCCGCTCCATCCCCGCCGACCTGGCGGCAGCCGGCGGTTCCGTCCACCTCGACGGAGGTGAGGCCGTGGACGTTGACGGTCGCCACGCCGGCTCCGGCCAAGCCGGCGAGGAGATCGTCGATGTCGTCGGGCCCGGCCCGATAGAACGACGTCGGGAGTGCCGTCCACGCGATCCGGGTGAGGGCGACCTCGTCGGTCACCACCACCTCGCTCGCCCGGGCACCACGGGGAGGGGCCGATCCAGTACCCAGCTCCCGTGCTGAAGGGCGTGGACCTGTCCCCCGTAGGCGCCGTCGTCGGTGCCGAAGGATCCGTCGGGGGGCACGACGACCAGGAGGAGGACCAGGACGAAGCCATAGGCGGCCATATGCCACCTGAGGCGTCTCAAGGGCCGGCCGCCGCCATCCGCTCCAGGTGGCGGAGCGACTCGCTGGTCGACCCCACCCGGTAGCCGGTGGCCGGCTCTATCCCGGTGTCGTCGATGCCGTGCACCGTCACGGTGTCGACCCCGGCCGCCGCCAGCTCGGCCAGGAGTGGACCCAGCGTGTCACCATCGGCCCGGTAGACGGTGGCAGGCAACGCCGTCCAGGCGATGCGGGGCACGGCGGGGCTCTCGGTCACCACCACCTCGCTGCCGGCGGCGGTGACGGCCTCGACGGCGGCGGCGTGGTTGGCGTGGAGCCGGTACGTGGTGGCCACACCGGCCACGGCAGGGACGACGAGCAGGGCGAGGACGACCCCCGGCCACCGGGCCACGAGGGTCCGGCCCCGCACGGCGGCCAGGACGGCGAGCGGCACGAGCGCCATCGACAGGTAGCGTCCGCCCCACTGCAGCCCACCGCTCGACGAGTACTGGGTGAGGACGATGGCGGCGGCGAACACCGTGCTGGTCACGCCCAGGAGACGGGGCAGGGACTGGCCGCCGCCGGGGCCACGCGGGGCCAGGAGCACGATTCCGACGGGCCATGCCGCCACCAGCCCGGAGAGGGGTGCTCCCCCCCCGATCACAATGTAGGACGACAGCAGGACCACGGCCGCCGTCAGGCTCGACCGCTGGAGTCCAGCGCTGGCGGGGGGGTGGGGGCGCCGCAACCCGACGGCGGCGTGAACGACGAGCGCCACCGCCGTTAATGCGAGGGTCGGTCCGAGCCCGTCGCCCGTCGTGCCCAACAGCGCCCACGCCGCCGGGAGGCGTCCGGCCAGCCATCCCGGCGGTTCGCTGAGCTCGATGACGCTGGTGGCGATCGGCAGCCGATCTGCCCGCATGGCCGCCCCCCAGGCCCGGTTGCCGAGCCAGATCGCCCCCGCCACCGCGCTCACGGTGGCGATCGTCGCCACCACCCGGGGGCGGCGGTCGACGACCAGGGTGGCGATCCCCAGGGCGGCGACGAAGAAGATCGACTCGGTCCTGACCGCCACCGCCCCGACGCACGCCGCCAGGGCCACCGCCACTAGCGGCAACGACCGGTGGGTGCCGCCGTCGCCGCCGTCGCCGGTGGCAGCGCCGTCGGTGCCAGTTCGATCACCGGGACCAACCCGATCGACGGGATCGACGAGGCCGGCGACGGCGTAGACGGCGAAACCGGCGGCGGCGGTGGCCAGGGTGTGGGCCCAGAGCGTCGTGGCGTTGACGAGGGTGGGGCCGACGGCCACCAGCCAGAACGCCAGGGCCGACGCCCGGGGATCGAGCCGGCGGGCCAGGAGCCAGGCCGCCACGGCCGCCGCCACCGCCCCCAGCACGGGGAGCGCGGCGAGAGCGACGGCGTCGTCGCCGGCGGTGACCGGCGGCGGTGACCCGGTGACGGCGTCGACCAGCCGGGCCGTCGTAGTGAGGAGGAGGGGATAGGCCGGGTTGGTGGTGTAGGGGAGAGGGCCGTCCGGGGTGATGGCGGCGTTGAGCCATCCCTCGTTGGCCTCGTCGACGACGGGCAGGGGACGGTCGACGGTCCACGAACCGCGGCGGAGGGCATGGACCTGGCCCCCGTAGGCGCCGTCGTCGGTGCCGAACGATCCCCCGACGGGCACCACAGCGGTGATGGCCACCAGCAGGAGGAGGTAGGCGACGACGTGGGCCGCCAGGGGAGCGGCGGCGGCGCGGGCCAGGACCGTCCCCGTGGTGCCGGTCCGCTCGACGGCGGACGCCGGCGGGGGTTGGGGGGCGCGGGGCGAGACGGCTCTCACCTCCGCTCCGTCGGCTGCGGCGGGACCAACTGTAGGACGGTGATCGGCGGGCAGAACCCCCCAGTTCCCGAACGTCCGTTCGTATCGAGACGGCCGCTAGGCTGGCTCGGTGCCAGACAAGATCGTGATTCGCGGGGCCCGAGAACACAACCTCCGGCACATCGATCTGGAGCTCCCACGGGAGAAGCTGATCGTGTTCACCGGCCTCTCCGGATCGGGCAAGTCGTCGCTGGCGTTCGACACGATCTACGCCGAGGGCCAGCGCCGCTACGTCGAGTCGCTGTCGGCCTACGCCCGCCAGTTCCTGGGCCAGATGGACAAGCCCGACGTCGATTTCATCGAGGGACTGTCGCCAGCCATCTCGATCGACCAGAAGTCGGCCAGCCGCAATCCCCGCTCGACGGTGGGCACGGTCACCGAGATCTACGACTACCTCCGGCTCCTGTTCGCCCGCATCGGGATCCCCCATGACCCCGACACGGGGGAACGGCTGGTGCGCCAGACCCCCCAGCAGATCGTCGACCGGGTGCTCGAGCTGCCCGACGGCACCCGATTCCAGGTGCTGGCCCCGGTGGTCCGGGGCCGCAAGGGTACCTATGAGACCCTCCTCGGCGAGCTGGCCTCCGACGGCTTCGTCCGCGCCGTCGTCGACGGTCAGCAGATCGAGCTCGGCGGCGAACTGCCCGAACTGGCCCGCTACGAGACCCACGACATCCGGGTCGTGGTCGACCGCCTCGTGCGCCGCGATGGTATCGAGCGCCGCCTGACGGACTCGATGGAGACGGCGCTGCGCCTGGCCGAGGGGGTTGCCGAGATCGAGATCGTCCCGCCCCGCGACAGCGACGACGAACCCCAGACCCTCATCTTCAGCCAACACCTGGCTCGCCCCAGCGACGGCAAGAGCTTCGAGGAGCTGGCCCCCCGCAACTTCTCGTTCAACTCACCCTACGGGGCCTGCTCGGCCTGTGACGGGCTCGGCACCACCTTCGAGGTCGACCCCCAGCTCGTCGTGCCGAACGGCGACCTGACGGTGGCCCAGGGCGCCATCCACCCGTGGGCGGGCGGACGGAGCCGCTACTTCGGTCGTCTCGTCGAGTCGGTGTGCGAGGAGTACGACATTGCCGTCGACGTACCGTGGGACGATCTCTCCTCCCAGCACCGCAAGATGCTGCTCGACGGCGGGGCGGCCCGCAAGGTCACGGTCCGCTACCAGAACCGTTACGGCCGGACCCGCACCTACAACGCCAACTTCGAGGGCATCATCCCCTACCTGCGTCGACGCCATTCCGAGGCCGAGTCCGACAGCCAGCGGGAGCAGATCGAGGGCTACATGCGGGAGGTCGACTGCCCAGCCTGTGGCGGGGCCCGACTCAACCCATTGTCGCTGGCCTGCCTGATCGACGGCCGGTCGATCCACGATCTGTGCTCCCTGTCGATCGGGGAGGCGGCCAAGGCCGTCGCCTCCCTCGATCTCGACGACCGGGAACGTATGATCGCCGACCGGGTGGTCAAGGAGATCAACGCCAGGTTGAGCTTCCTCCTCGACGTCGGGCTCGACTACCTGAGCCTCAGCCGTTCGGCCGCCACCCTGTCGGGTGGCGAGGCCCAGCGGATCCGCCTCGCCAGCCAGGTCGGCTCCGGCCTCGTCGGGGTACTGTACGTACTCGACGAGCCCTCGATCGGGCTCCACCAGCGCGACAACGCCAAGCTGATCGCCACCCTGTGCCGGCTCCGGGAGCTGGGCAACACCGTGCTCGTCGTCGAGCACGACGAGGAGACAATCAAGGTCGCCGATCATGTCGTCGACATCGGCCCCGGGGCCGGCGAGCACGGGGGTGAGGTGGTGTACAGCGGCTCGGTGGCCGGGCTGCTGAAGCGGCGCAACTCGCTCACCGGCCAGTACCTGTCGGGACGTCGGACGATCCCGGTGCCGGCCGAGCGCCGTCCGGCCGACGGCCCGTCGCTGACCATCCGGGGGGCGCGGGAGCACAACCTCAAGAACCTCGACGTCTCGATCCCCCTCGGCTGTTTCGTGGCCGTGACCGGTGTGTCCGGATCGGGCAAGTCGACCCTCATCAACGGCATCCTGCTGCGCTCCCTGATGCAGCGGATCTACTCGTCGAAGCTCCCGCCGGGCCTCCACAAGGGCATCGACGGGCTGGATCACCTCGACAAGGTGATCGACATCGACCAGTCGCCCATCGGTCGTACCCCCCGCTCCAACCCGGCCACCTACACCGGCGTCTTCGATCGGATCCGCAAGCTGTTCGCCCAGACCAACGAGGCCCGAGTCCGGGGCTACCAGCCCGGGCGTTTCTCGTTCAACGTGTCCGGCGGTCGCTGCGAGGCGTGCGCCGGTGACGGCACGATCAAGATCGAGATGCACTTCCTGCCGGACGTGTACGTCCCGTGCGAGGTGTGCAAGGGGGCCCGGTACAACCGCGACACCCTGGAGATCCAGTTCAAGGGCAAGAACATCTCCGAGGTGCTCGACCTGTCGATCGAGGAGGGCTTGGAGTTCTTCGCCAACCAGCCCCCGATCGCCCGCCACCTCCAGACACTGGTCGACGTCGGCCTGGGTTACGTGCGGCTGGGACAGCCGGCGCCGACCCTGTCGGGGGGCGAGGCCCAACGGGTCAAGCTGGCATCGGAACTGGCCAAGCGGTCGACGGGCCACACCATCTACCTACTGGACGAGCCGACGACCGGCCTCCACTTCGAAGACATCCGGCGCCTGCTGACCGTGCTCACCCGCCTCGTCGACCAGGGCAACACGGTGCTCGTCATCGAGCACAACCTCGACGTCGTCAAGACCGCCGATCACATCATCGATCTGGGCCCCGACGGCGGCGACGGTGGTGGCACGGTCATCGCCACCGGCACACCGGAGGAGGTGGCGGCCGTGCCCGCCAGCCACACCGGTCGTTTCCTGGCCAAGGTCCTGCCGAGCTGAGGAGGGCGGCGCCCGCTCAGGCACCCCGGGCGGGCGGGGGACCCCGCCGGTCGACGGGCCGGAGCTTGGACGCCACGACGGCGTAGCCATCGGCGGCATGGAGAGCGGTCAGGCCCCGGAGACCGAACCCCGAGGCCTCCAGGAGGTAGTTCAGGCCCAGGCGGTCGGCGCAGGCTCCGTCGGGCCCGGCGCCGGTCACGATGAGGGGCGTCGTGAGGAACAGGAGCCCCGAGGCGTCGAGCACCCGGTTGAGCTCGCTCAGCAGGTTTCGTGGATGGTCGTGGTGGTCGACGACGCCCATGCACAGCACGACCCCGAACCGCTCGTCCTCGACGGCGAGGGGCGCTGGCGCCGGGCGGGGTGCGGTGCGGTCGTAGGCCCGCGAGCTGCGGGTCTCGACGGGGTGATACTGGTAGCGGGCGGCCGGGAACAGGTGGCGGTGACGGTTGGCGTCGGAGGCCACGTCGAGGACATCGGCCCCCCGGGTGTCGGCGGCGGTGGCCGCCCACCGGGCGAACTGGTCGACGGTGATGCCGGCTGCCGCCCCGTTCGTCGCCTGGTGCCGCCCGGCGGGGGCGGGTCGGGGCCGGAGCCGGCGCCGCACCTCCATCGCTCTCATCGGCGGCGACCGGGGAGGGCGGCCAGGGCCTCGATGGAGGCCCCGAGGCGGTCCCACGACGCCGCCAGGTGGTCGAAGCGTCCGCTCAGCCGGTCCCAGTAGGGCCCGGGGTCGGCGGCGAGGGCCTCGACGGCGTCGGCCACGTGGGCGGGGTGGGCGGTCCACGCGTCGAACACCCAGTCGCCGAGACCGAGATCGTCGAAGGTGCCCACCGACTTGCGGCCGTAGCCGAGGTGGACGGTGGGGATGCCGGCGGCGATGGCGTCGAGCGCGGCGTGGAGCCGGCCGGCCATGATCACCGACGGTCGATGCTCGACGTCGTCCAGGAGCAGGCCGACGTCCTCGGCGCCGTCGAGCACGCCCCGGGCCCGGTAGAAGGGGCGGTCGTCGTCGGAGGGGCCTGCGGTGCTCTGAACCCCGAAGCGGGCCTTGAATCCTCGGTTCTCGAGCATCGACACGGCGGCGAAGCCTAGATCGGAACCCGGTAGGTAGCGGAGGATGACCCCGATGATGTCGGCGTCGCCCGGTCGGTGACGGGGGCGGTCGACCCCGAGACGGCAGGCCGCGAGGTCGGGCAGCCGCCACGTGTTCGCCCACCCCGCCAGGTATCGAGTGGAGCGGTCGTCCCTGGTCGCCACCCACGCCGGAGCCGCCAGCAGGCGGCGGACGGTGCGGCCCAGGCCGCGCCGGAACGGCCCGACCGACAGGGGGAGGTAGGCGCCGCGCCGGCCCATGGTGGCCACCAGGCGGAGCTGGGGCAGGTGATGGCCCCGCACCGCCAGCTCGGTCGTCGGGGTCGTGGCCCGCAGGTAGCCACCACCGATGCCGATGGCGGCGCTCAGGTCGCAGGGGCGGGGGAGATCGAGGAGCGAGCGGCCGAGGCGGGCGGTGACGGCGTTGCCCGACAGCACGGCCGCCCCCCCGGCCCGCAACCGGGCCGGCGAGGACAGCACCGACCGGGCGCCGGGGCCCAGCCCCTGGGGGTCGAGGGCGAGGATCAGCGGTTCGGTGCCGGTCGCCTCGCGGACCAGCCGGCGCGAGAGGTCGACCAGCCGGGCGTCACCCCGGTTGGCGGCCCGGTAGGCGTGGAGCAG
This sequence comes from Acidimicrobiales bacterium, assembly GCA_050330635.1. GTDB lineage: Bacteria > Actinomycetota > Acidimicrobiia > Acidimicrobiales > SZUA-35 > CADEDH01. The sequence continues at coordinate 41,082 of JBHJNQ010000068.1, forward strand.
TGCGATCGTCACGGGGAGGGAGCCTCCAGCGGTGGGCTGCGGGTCGTCCGTCACCGATCGGCACAACCGCTCCGACCATGAGGCGACGATGAGGCGCGAGGACGAGGCGACGGTGGGGCCGGCCGTGGGAATGCTGGCGCCTCGGGCCGGTGGGTGGCGACGGGGTCGATGGCCCGGCGCCTTGACTACTGGTGGCGGCGGCCGATCGGGAGGGGGTGTCGCGTCGAGCACCGTTCGATCGCCGGTCCGGGATGCGCCGATGAGGAGCAGCGCCGGAACGACCTACCAGTTCGGCCTGGCCACGGCTGTGGTCGGCGTTGCCACCCTCCACGCCCGTTTCGTCGACTCCGGCGGCTACGACCTGCTTCGCTCGTCGCGCCTGCCGTGGTGGCTGCTGGTGGCGGTGGTGCTGATGGCCGCCGGCTACGGCCTGGGCCTGCCCGAGCTACCGGCCCGCCGCCGTGACGCCGTGGTCAGGGGCCTGACCGCCGCCAGCCTGGCCAGCGGGGTGGTGGCCATGGCCCAGCTGGCGCTGGCGCAGCCCGTCCTGCCCCGGTCCTCACTCGGCCTGCTCGTCGTCATCGCCCCCATCTGGTCCGTCGTCGGCTGGGATCTGGCTCGTGACATGACGAGCTGGCGGACCCAACGCGACCAGGTCTTCGTGGTGGCCGAGCAGGCCGACGACCACGCTTCCCTGAGGTTTGAGCTCCAGGACCGTCCGGAGTGGCCGGCCGCCGTTGTCGGCTGGCTCGACCTGGAGCGGGCCCGGCTCGGCGGCGACGGCCGGGCCCGCCTGATCGAGGCGGTCGAGCGGACCGGAGCCACCGTCGTCGTGCTCGACACCGCCGCCCAGTCCGACGACGGCGTGGTGCAGCAGGCCGCCGTGCTCCATGGTCGGGGGGTCAGGATCCGGACCCTGGCCCTGTTCTACGAGGGGTGGTTGGGCAAGCTGCCGGTGGCCGAGCTGGCCCGGGTGTCGCTCCTGTTCGACATCGGTGAGCTCCACCGGCTTCGCTACGTCCGCTCCAAACGGGTCATCGACCTCGTCGTCGGATTGGTCGGAACGGTCGTGTTGGCCCTCGCCGTCCCCGTCGTCGTGGCCGGGAACCGGTGGGGCAACCCGGGCCCTCTGCTCTACGCCCAGCCCCGCGTCGGCAAGGACGGCTCGGTGTTCACCATCTACAAGTTCCGGACCATGGCGACGGCGGCCAGCGGCGAGGCGGCGGGGGCGGGGACGGCGGGGTCGGCGTGGACGACCGAGAGCGATCCCCGGATCACCCGCTTCGGTCGGGTCCTGCGGCGTTCCCACCTCGACGAGCTGCCCCAGATGGTGAACATCCTGCGGGGCGAGCTGTCGATCGTCGGGCCCCGCCCGGAACAACCCCACTATGTCGACGAGCTGCGGGAGAAGGTGCCGTTCTACGACATCCGGCACCTGGTCCGGCCCGGCCTCACCGGGTGGGCCCAGGTCAAGCAGGGCTACACGGCCGACGAGGCCGACGCGTTGGAGAAGCTGCAGTACGACGTGTACTACCTGCGGCGACAGGGACTGGCCCTCGACGTGCGCATCCTGTGGCGCACGGTCCGTGACGTCCTCGGCGGCCGGGGTCGCTGAGTGACTCAACGGCCGCCCCCCGGCGTCCGATAGAGACCGATGCCGTCACGGTCGCCGACCACGCCCGCCGCCAGCACCGGCCCGATCGCGCCCGGCGCCACCACCCTCGGGCCGGCCCGGAACGCCGTCGGGGCCGGCGATGGCATCGATCCCGTTGCTGGAACCGGGTCGACCGGTGCGTCGGCCACGACGCCGCCCCCGGTCGACGTGGTCATCCTCACCTGGAACGACGGCGAGCTCCTCGACCGGGCGGTGGCGTCGTGCCGGGCCTCGGTCGGGGTCGACGTGCGGCTCATCATCGTCGACAACGGCTCGTCGCCCCCGGCGGAGGTCGATGGTCCGGTCACCCTGATCCGCAACGACGTGAACCGGGGAGTGGCCGCCGGCCGCAATCAGGGGATCGCCGCCGGCACCAGCCCCTTCGTGTGCCTGCTCGACAGCGACGCCGAGCTGCGCCCGGGCTCCCTGGCCCGCCTCGTCGACGAGCTGGCCTCCACCGGGGCGGCGCTCGTCGTCCCCGTTTTCGAGGATCAGGCGCCGGAGGCCAGCGCCGGGCGCGCCCCGAACGCAGGCCGGAAGGTGGCCAGGATGCTCGGTCGGTCCGGCCGCTACGCGCCGTCCCCCGGGCGCCATCCGGGGGCGGGATCGTGGCCGGTCGAGTTCGGCATCGGGGCCTGCCAGGTCTTCCATCGGGCCGGCTGGTCGGAGGTGGGCGGGATCGACGAGTCGTTCTTCTACGGCCCCGAGGACGTGGACTTCTGCCTCCGCATCCTCGACGCCGGCGGCACGGTTCGCCAGGTCGCCGCCGCCCCGGTGCTGCACCCGCCCCGCCGTCGTCACCGTCGCCCGGTCGATACCGCCGGACTCCGTCACGGGTGGGCCATCGTCCGCTACCTCGTGCGTCACCGCCGCCGTCTCCACGGTCGGCTCCACGGTCGGCTCCACCACCGCCCGGCCGGGAACGGGACGGCCCGGTGAGGTCAGGGGAGGGCGGGGCCGGGTGGAGGCCCGGGTGGTACGTGGTGGTCGGCCCCGGCCGCAGCGGCTCAACGATCCTGGACCGCCTGCTGGCGGCCCGGGGTGTGGCGGCCGTCGGGGAGCTGGTGCACGTGTGGCACGAGGTGGGGGTCGAGAACCAGCTCTGCGGGTGCGGGGTCCGGGCCCAGGACTGCCCGTTCTGGTCGGGCGTGCTGAGCGATGCCCTCGGGCCCGACTGGGTGCAGAGGTGCGGCGAGCTCGAGGCGCTGCGGCTGACCGCCGGGACCTACCGGTCATGGCCGGCCATGATCGCCCTCCCTCGCCGATGGGCCCGCTCCGTGGCACCCCTGGTCGAGGCCACGAGGGCCCTGGTGGCGGCCATCGACGACCGGGTCGGGCCCGCTGCTGTCGTGTGGGACTCGTCGAAGTCTCCCACCCAGGCCCGCCTCCTGGCCCTGGCCGGAGCCGACCCGACGATCGTGCTCCTGACCAGGGAGCCGGCCGCGGTGGCGTACTCCTGGGGTAGGCCCAAGTCCCGACCCGAAGCCGGGGGTCGGCCCATGCCCCGCCACGGCGTCGTCGGTTCGTCGCTCCGTTGGTCGTTCTCGGTCGTTTCGGGGATGGTCGAGGCGGCCCGCCTCCGGCAATCGCTGCCCGAGCTCCGCTACCGGGCCTTGGCCGGCGCCGTCGACGCCGTGGTCGCTCCGACCCCGGTTGGGGCTGCGGTCGCCGCCCCGGGCCATCAACCCGGCGCCGGCCCCGCCTGGAGCCACGCCATAGGCGGCAACCCGGTGCGGTGGGACGCTTTTGCCACCAGCTTCGTGCCGGACGAGCGGTGGCGCCAGGGCCTGTCAACCGTCGACCGGTACCGGGCCGGGCTGCTGGCCGCCCCCGGCCTGGCGGCGGTGGGCGTCGCCCGCCTCGTCGGCTGGTCCCGCCCGGTCACGGCCCCGGGCGGCAAGCGGTAGGGCCCAGACCGCCACCGCCAGTGAGAGGTTGGTGATGGCGTAGCCGGCGGCCACCGGCCCGGCGCTGCCGGTGGCCACGGCCAGGGCGGTCGTGAGGGACACGAACGAGACGAGGCCGGCCACGCGCAGGGCCAGCAACCGTCGGCGGGCGTCGGCGAGGCGGAGGACGGAGAAACCGGGGCCGGACACGGCCTGGGCCGTGACCGACAGCCCGACGAGGGCCAGCACGGCCCGGGGTGGCCAGCCCGACCCGAGCACGGCGTGCCCCATCGACGGGGGCAGGGCGGTCGCCGCCGCAACGAGGGCGGCGCCCAGCGCTCCCATGACGGCCGCCCGGCGCCCCACGAGGGCCACGTCGGCTCCGGGAACGGGGACGGTGGCGAAGACCCAGGTCGACAGGGCGGCGACGGCGATGCCCACCGGCCCGTAGATCATGATGGCGCCCCTGAGGGCGGCGAACTGGTCGAGCGGCAGGAGGGCGCCGAGCACGAGCCCGCCGACCTGGGTCATCCCGGTGAACAGAACGAAGTCGACGAGCAGCGCGAACCTCCGGCCGGGGCCGGTCGAGCCGGGGCGCTCGGCCGCCCCCGGGGCCGGGACGGCGAGGAGATGGGGGACGAGCCCGGCGACGGCACCGACGAGCCATACCCGCACCACGGCGACCGGGTCGGCGACGGACCACGGGCCGAGGAGGGCGGCCATCACCACCGCCAGCCACGCCAGGTTGCCGAGCAGGAGGGGGCGGGGGCGGGCGGCCCCGATCGAGCGGTAGCGGGCGGCGTCCTGGGCCAGGGTGGCGGCGACGGCGGCCATCCCGACCGTGACGAGCGAGGCGGTGCCCAACCCGACGGCGACGGCGGCCGCCGCCGTCGCCGTCAGGACGGCCCGGGCCGGTCCGGCCCGCCCGGTGGCCGGGCCGGGCCGGGGGGAGGGGCTCCGGTGGCGTACCCCCTGCTTCCGCTCGACGGCCAGGTTCGGTTCGTGGCCCACGGCCCTGACCAGGGCGACGACCACGGCTCCGATGAGGGCCACGAGGGCGAAGCGGCCGAAGTCGTCGACGACGAGCGCCCGCCCGGCCAGGGCTGCCAGGGCGAAGTTCGACACCGAGTACAGGGCCTGGTCGAGGGTCAGCTCCGCCAACGACAGCCGCCGGCCCCAGGCGGGGACGACCCCGCCCGGCGTCGGGGTGTCACCACCCGGAAGAGGAGTGTCACCACGGGCCCGCACCCGTTCCCATCGGGCGCAGGGCCCCGGCCATGAGGTGGGCCACCGGTAGGATCGACGGGTGGTCACTCGCCCGCCGACCGGATCGATTCCCGACGCTCCCGGCTCCTACCAGTTCAAGGACGCCGACGGTCGGGTGATCTATGTCGGCAAGGCGTCGTCGCTGCGGTCCCGGTTGTCGAACTACTTCCAGAACCCGGTCGGCCTCCATCCCCGCACCGCCCAGATGGTGGCGACGGCGGAGACCGTCGAGTGGATCCAGGTCCGCAACGACGTCGAAGCCCTCATGCTCGAGTACAACCTCATCAAGGAGCACCGGCCCCGGTTCAACGTCCGCCTGGTCGACGACAAGAGCTACCCGTTCCTCGCCGTCACCCTCACCGACGACTGGCCCCGGGCCCGGGTCATGCGGGGCCGCAAGCGCAAGGGGACGCGCTACTTCGGGCCCTACGCCCACGCCTACGCCATCCGCGACACCCTCGACCATCTGCTGCGGACGTTCCCCATCCGGACCTGCACCGACAACAAGCTGGAGCGGCACCGCAAGCTGGGCAAGCCGTGTCTGCTCTTCCACATCGAGAAGTGCTCCGGCCCCTGCGTTGGGGAGGTGTCGCTCGAGGACTACGACGGCATGGTGAGCGACCTGTGCAACTTCCTCGACGGCGACACCGATCCCGTGATCGAGAAGCTGGAACGGGAGATGACGGAGGCCGCCGAGGAGCTCGAGTTCGAGCGGGCGGCCCGGATCCGCGATCGTCTGGCCACCGTCAACAAGGCCGTCGAGAAGCAACAGATGGTGGCCGACCGCAACGAGAACCTCGACGTGGTGGGCGTGGCCGAGGACGATCTCGAGGCGGCCGTGTTCGTGTTCTTCGTCCGCCGGGGCCGGGTGATGGGTCGGCGAAGCTTCGTGCTCGACAAGGCCGAGCCCCTCGATCGCCACGAGCTGATCGACAAGGTGCTCGAGGGCCTGTACGACGAGGTCCCCGTGCAGGGGATGCCCAAGGTGGTGCTGGTTCCCGGCGAGCCGTCCGACGCCGCCCTTTACCAGGAGTGGCTGTCGCTGTTGCGGGGGTCCCAGGTCGAGCTGCGGGTGCCGCAGCGGGGAGCGAAGCGGGAGCTGCTCGAGACCGTGACCCGCAACGCCGAGGAGGAGTTCACCCGCCACCGGCTCAAGCGGGCCACCGATCACAACAGCCGGGCCCGGGCCCTCAACGAGCTCCAGGAGCGGCTCGAGCTGCCGATCGCCCCCCTGCGGATCGAGTGCTACGACATGAGCCACCTCCAGGGCACCGACTACGTCGGGTCGATGGTCGTGGTCGAGGACGGACTGGCCGCCAAGTCGGAGTACCGACGGTTCAAGGTGCGGACGGTGGGTCAGAACGACGACTACGCCGCCATGGAGGAGGTCCTCACCCGGCGGTTGACGAACTACCTCGACGACCGGGCGAGGCCGGTGGCAGACCGGGGCAAGTTCCAGTATCCGCCGCAGCTGTTGATGGTCGACGGTGGCAAGGGTCAGCTGGGGGTGGCGGTGCGGGTCCTCGACGAACTCGGCCTGCGGGACGAGATCCCGGTGTGCGCCCTGGCCAAGCGTTTCGAGGAGATCTACCTTCCCGACCGGCCCGACCCGGTGATCATCCCCCGCCAGTCGGAGGCCCTCTACCTGCTGCAACGACTGCGCGACGAGTCGCACCGGTTCGCCGTCGACTACCACCGCAACCTCCGCAACAAGCGGATGACGAGGTCGGTTCTCGACGACATCCCCGGCCTCGGCCCGACCCGTCGTAAACGGCTTATCAGGGAGCTTGGCGGGCTACGGGCCGTCCGCCAGGCCGAGCTGGGCGAGCTGCAGGACCTGACCTGGTTGCCGGACGCAGTGGCCGAGGCCGTCTTCGCCCGGACCCATGGCCTCGACCGTGGCCCGGGACAGCGGAGCAACCGGTGAGTGACGACCTGTGGAACGCCCATGCCGACTGGTGGCAGCGGGAGTTCACCGATGGTGTCGATCCCGAGTACACCGAGCAGATCCTCCCCATCGTGGCCCGGGGCCTGGCCGGGGCCCGGCGGGTCATCGACATCGGCACCGGCGAGGGTCAGGTCGCCCGCCACCTCCAGGCGCAGGGGGCCGCCGTGACCGGCATCGACCCGATCCGGGCCCAGGTCGAGGTGGCGGTCGAGCGGGCCGGCGGCCCGGTGTACGTCCGGGGCGGGGCCGACGCCCTGCCGTTCGCCGACGGCACGTTCGATGCTGCCGTGGCCTGCCTCGTGTTCGAGCACATCGACGCCGTCGACGTGGCGTTCGCCGAGATCGCCCGTGTCCTCGAACCGGGCGGGCGGTTCCTGTTTCTCCTCAACCACCCTCTTCTCCAGACCCCGAACAGCGGTTGGATCGACGACCAGATCATCGACCCACCGGAGCAGTACTGGCGGATCGGGCCCTACCTGACCGAGTCCAGCACGATCGAGGAGGTCCAGAAGAACGTCTTCATCCGCTTCGTCCACCGCCCCCTGTCGCGCTACCTCAACGCCCTCATCGGTGCGGGACTCCACCTGGCCCACATGGAGGAGCCGCCGCCCCCGTCGGGGTTCCTGGCCCAGGCCGAGGCCTACGTCGACGCCGCCACTATCCCCCGGCTCCTGGCCCTCCATCTCGTCCGGCGCTGACGGGGTGCACCGCCGGCGGAAACACCCGCCGTCACCCGGGGTGGCGGTCGTACGATGGTCGCCATGGGTTTCACCGGTTTCCCTCTCGAGGCACTGACCTTCTACGAGCGCCTCGAGGCCGAGAACTCCAAGGCGTTCTGGACCGAACACCGCGACGAGTTCGTGGACCTCGTCCGCCGGCCGATGGAGGCGCTGTGCGCCGAGCTCGACGACTACGGGCCCTTCCACCTGTTCCGACCCCACAACGATCTGCGGTTCTCCAGGTCCAAGCCCCCCTACAAGACCCACCAGGGAGCCTACGGTGAGCTCGACGGCGGCTCCGGGTACTACGTTCAGCTGTCGGCCACCGGTCTGATGGTCGGTGGCGGCTACTACGCCATGGCCCGCGACCAGCTCGAACGGTTCCGGGAGGCGGTCGACGCCGACGACACCGGGCCCGAGATCTCGGCCGTCGTCGAGGCGCTGGCCCGGACGTACCGGATCGGGGCCATCGACGAGCTGAGAACCGCTCCCCGCGGCTATCCCCGCGACCATCCCCGGGTAGAGCTGCTGCGACGCAAGGGCCTCATGGCGTCGAAGGAGTTCGGGGCGCCGGCGTGGATCCACACCCGCAAGGTCGTCAGCCGGGTGCGGGCGATGTGGTCGGATGTGGCGCCGATGAACGCCTGGCTCGACGCCCATGTCGGGCCCAGCACACTGCCCCCGCCCGAGTTCGGCTGACATCGTGGCCCACATCACGGTCGCCGAGCTCGAGTACGCCCACCCGGGTGGGCACACCCTGTTCTCCGAGGTCAGCTTCGGCGTGGCCCCCGGGCGCCACGCCGCCCTCGTCGGCGACAACGGCGTGGGCAAGACGACGCTGCTGCGGATCCTGGCCGGTGAGGTGACAGCGAGTGCCGGCGACGTCGCCGTCGGCGGGCGAGCGCGCTACATGGCCCAGGACGTCGGGGTGGGAGCGGCCGTGACCACCGTGCGGGAGATGCTCATCGCCTCCTCGCCCGAACCGTTGCGGAGCGCGGGGCGGGCGCTGCTGGGGGCCGAGGCTGCCGCCGCCGGCGGCGACACCGACGCCTCGATGCGCCTGGCCGAGGCCATCGGCGACTGGTCCGACCGCGGCGGCTACCTGGCGGAGTCGGAGTGGGACGCCACACTCGGTCGGGTGGTGCGGGGCGGGCTCGACGACGTCGGGTCCCGGCTCACGTCGGAGCTGTCGGGCGGGGAGCGCAAACGGATCGTGCTCGACGTGCTGTTCGGGTCCGACGCCGACGTGCTGCTCCTCGACGAGCCGGACAACTACCTCGACCTCGCGGCCAAGCACTGGCTCGAGGAGAAGGTCAGGTCGACGGCCAAGACGATCCTCCTCATCAGCCACGACCGGGCCCTGTTGCGGGCCTGCACCGACCGGGTCGTCACCCTCGAGGCCTCCGGGGCGTGGGTCCACGGCGAGGGTTACGCCACCTACGCCGAGGCCCGGGCCGCCCGCCAGGAGCGACTGGGCGACGCCCTGCAGCGGTGGAAGGACGAGGAGCGGCGCCTGTTCCGCCACTACAAGACGATGAAGCAGCGGGCGTCGATCAGCCCCGACATGGCCGCCCGGGCGTCGGCCGCCGAGTCGCGCTGGGAGCGGTTCGTGGCCGTCGGACCGCCACCGGCCCCGGCCACCGACCAGCGGGTCCACGTCCGTCTGCGCGGCGGTGATTCGGGCCGTCGGGTGGTGATGGCCGACGGGCTGGAGCTCGAGGGGCTCACGTTCCCGTTCAGCGGCGAGGTCTTCTTCGGCGAACGCCTCGGGCTGGTCGGTCCCAACGGTTCGGGCAAGACCCACCTCCTCCGCCTCCTCGTCGGCGACCCCGTCGACCACGCCGGGTCGTTCCGACTGGGCGCCCGGGTCGAACCGGGGCTGTTTTCCCAGATCAACGACAATCCGGAGCTGACGGGCGGTGACACGATCGCCCCGATCCAGCGCCGGGTCGGCAACCATGAGGACGCCATGCGGGCCCTGGCCCGCTACGGCCTAGCCGGCAACGCCACCCAGCCGTACCGCACCCTGTCGGGGGGTCAGAAGGCCCGGCTCGAGATCCTCTGTCTCGAGCTCGACGGCCACAATCTCCTCCTCCTCGACGAGCCGACCGACAACCTCGACATCGATTCGGCCGAGGCCCTGGAGGAGGCGCTCGCGGCCTTCGAGGGCACGGTGGTGGCGGTGTCGCACGATCGTGCGTTCCTCGCCACCCTCGACCGGTTCTGGATGATCGGCCACGACGGGGAGGTCCACGAGCTGCCCGATGTCGACACCGCCCTGACGGCCCTGGCCGCCCCAGCCCGGGTGGGCGACCTCCGCCACGCCCGGCGCCTCACCGTCGAGTGATCTCGGCGGGTTGGGCGTCGGCGGTGGATCATCGGACGCCACGGGTCCCTATCGATGGGGCCAGCGGACGGCTTGGCGGTGAACCACGGATCGACGGGGGGTGAAGGCTCGGTACCGGTGCCGTCGATCCGGGGCGGATGGACCGTTCGGCGGCGGCGATGTGTGACACTGGGAACCGTGACTCGCGTCCTTGTCGTTACCGGCCTGTCGGGCGGCGGACGGTCGGTGGCCGCCGCCGTGTTGGAGGATCTGGGGTGGTTCGTCATCGACAACCTCCCCGCCGATCTGGTGCCCAAGGTCGGTGAACTGGCCTCGTCGGCGGCCCACGGCTACCACCGGGTGGCCCTGTCGATGGGGGGACACAGCTCCCCCCTGACCCAGATCGAGGACCTCCGCTGCCACGTCGACGACGTCACCGTGCTCTTTCTCGACACGGCGACCGATGTGCTCGTCCGCCGCTACGAGGCGACCCGGCGCCGACACCCCCTGGCCGAGGGTCGTAGCCTGGTCGACGCCATCGAGACCGAGCGCGAGGACCTGCTGGCGGCCCGGGCTGCCGCCGACCTCGTGATCGACACCAGCGACCTGAACCCCCACCAGCTCCGAGATCGGCTGACCGCCCAGTTCGGCGAGGAGACGGGCGAGGAGGCCATGCGGATCACCCTGTCGTCGTTCGGGTTCAAGCACGGGGTCCCCCTCGACGTCGACATCGTGTTCGACTGCCGGTTCCTGCCCAACCCCCACTGGGTCGACGACCTCCGCCCCCTGAGCGGCCTCGATCCCGAGATCCAGGACTTCGTGCTCGAGCGCGACCTGACCCGTCGGTTCCTCGATCATCTGGCGGCGATGCTCGACGATCTCCTTCCCGCCTACCTCGACGAGGGGAAGTCATACCTCACGATCGCCTTCGGCTGCACCGGCGGCCGTCACCGTTCGGTGGCGGTAGCGGAGCGGCTCGCCACTACCCTCAAGGAACGAGGGTGGCGACCGAGGGTGAGCCATCGTGACATCAACCGCTGACGGTTCGAACGACGAGATCAGGGGCGGCGGCGCCGTCGCCGGGCCCGATGGGTGGGGCGCCGAGGATCGGGCGGGGCCCCACGTCGTCGCGCTCGGCGGTGGCCATGGGCTGGCGGCGAGCCTGCGGGCGGTGTCGAGCTACGCCGGGTCGGTCACCGGTGTGGTCTCCGTCGGCGACGACGGCGGATCGAGCGGACGGCTCCGCAACGAGCTGGGGGTGGCGGCCCCGGGGGATGTGCGGCGCTGCATCTCGGCCCTGGCCGCCCAGGACAGCCTTCTCGGGCGGGCCCTCGAGTACCGCTTCGCCGAGGGGTCGCTCACGGGTCATCCCATCGGCAATCTCCTCCTCACCGGGATGACCCTGGCCGGCGGCGACCTCCAGGCCGCCATCGACGAGCTGTGCCGCCTGGTGGGGGTGAAGGGCTCGATCCACCCCGCCACCACGGTCCCCGTCCGACTCCTCGCCGACTCCGATCGGGGAACGATCACGGGCCAGGTGACGATCGAGCGGGCCACCGGGATCCACAACCTCCGGTTCGATCCTGACGACCCGCCGGTGGCGGATGCTGCGGTCAAGGCCGTCGTCGACGCCGACCAGGTCGTGCTGGGGCCCGGGTCGTTGTACACGAGCGTTCTGGCCACCGCCGTCGTCCCCGGCATCCGCCAGGCCCTGGCCGACACCGCCGGCCAGCGGGTGTTCGTGGCCAACGTGGCCAACGAGAAGGGGATCTCCCGGGGCTTCGGGCTGGCCGAGCACGTCGAGGCCGTCCTTGACCACGGTGTGGCGGTCGACGTCGTCCTGGCCCCCAGCTCCACCCCCCGGACGGTGGTCAGTGGGATCGACGTGGTGTGGGAGGACCTGGCCGGATCGGACGGGTGGAGCCACGATCCAGCTAAGCTCGGTCGGGCCCTGCGAGGTCTCCTGGTCGTCGGGTAGGGCACCATCCGTACATCGGCCTCCACCTCCGATATCGTCGGGGCGGGCCCCGCCGGGGAACGACGCCCGTGGCGCGGTCCGAATGAACCACCAAGACCAACGGGTCCGATGCGGGCCCACCCGGCGGCGGTGTTGCCGGCGGGGTCGGCAACGATCAGGAGAAGGGCCTCCAGAGCATGGCTATTCGAGTGGGCATCAACGGTTTCGGGCGGATCGGCCGGAACTTCTTCCGTGCGGCCAAGAAGGCCGGAGCCGATATCGACTTCGTCGCCGTCAACGACCTCGGGTCGCTCGACACGATGGCGCACCTCCTGAAGTACGACTCCGTCCTCGGTCAGCTCAGCGAGGAGATCAAGGCCGTCGAGGGCGGCATCTCCGTCGATGGCGACGTGCTCAAGGTGTTGAGTGAGCGCAACCCCAACGACCTGCCGTGGGGCGATCTCGGCGTCGACGTCGTCGTCGAGTCGACCGGTGTGTTCACGTCGCGCGACGGTGCCGCCCGTAATCTGGAGGGCGGCGCCCCGTTCGTGATCGTGTCCGCCCCCTGCACGGGGGCTGACGCCACGTTCGTCGTCGGGGTCAACGAGGACACCTTCGACGCCGCCGACCACAAGGTCGTGTCGAACGCCTCGTGCACCACCAACTGCTTCGTCCCCATGGTCCAGGTTCTCGACGACGCCTTCGGGGTGACCCAGGGCCTGATGACGACGATCCACGCCTACACCGGCGACCAGTCCCTCGTCGATGGCCCCCACAGCGACCTGCGCCGGGCCCGGGCCGCCGCCATCAACATCATCCCCACCTCCACCGGAGCGGCCCGAGCCACCGGCCTGGTGCTCGAGGCCATGCAGGGCAAGCTCGACGGCACGTCGCTGCGGGTTCCCGTGCCGACCGGGTCGATCACCGACTTCACCGCCGTGGTCAACGGGGAGCCGTCGGTCGACGACGTCAACCAGGCCTTCGCCGCCGCCGCCTCATCCGGTCGCCTGGCCGCCGTGCTCGACTACACCGAGGAGCCGATCGTGTCGAGCGACATCGTCACCTCCCCGGCGTCGTGCACCCTCGACGCCGGCATGACGATGACCCAGGGCACGTTGGTCAAGGTCTGCGGCTGGTACGACAACGAGTGGGGCTACTCGAACCGTCTCGTCGACCTGGCCCTGATCGTGGGCGCGGCCAACCAGTGATCAACGGGGTTCCCGAACTGGAGGACCTGGGCGACGTCGCAGGCAAGTCCGTGCTCGTCCGAGTCGACTTCAACGTGCCGCTCGACGGGGCCACCATCACCGACGACCTCCGGATCCGGTCCGCTCTGCCTACCCTGCGGTGGTTGCTCGACCACGGGGCCAGCGTCACGGCCTGCTCCCATCTCGGTCGGCCCAAGGGCAAACCGAGCACGGAGTTGTCCCTCGACCCGGTGCGAGGCCGGCTGGCGAAGCTGGCGCCGGGGGTCGAGCTGCTCGAGAACCTCCGGTTCGACCCGGGGGAGGAGGCCAACGACGAGGCGTTCGTGGCCGAGCTGATCCGAGGCCACGACCTCTACGTCAACGACGCCTTCGGGGCGTCGCATCGGGCCCACGCCTCGATCGTGGGGCCGCCCCGGCACCTCCCGTCGGCCGCCGGTCGGCTCCTGGCCAAGGAGGTCGAGGTGCTCCTCGGCCTCCGCCAACGGCCCCGTCGGCCGTTCGTGGCCATCATGGGCGGGGCCAAGGTGTCCGACAAGCTGAGCGTCATCGAGGCCCTCCTCACGATCGTCGACGCCATCGTGGTCGGCGGGGGGATGGCCTTCACGTTCCTCGCTGCCCAGGGCCATCGGGTTGGCTCCTCGCTGCTCGAGCCCGACATGATCGACACGTGTCGTCGCCTGCTCGACAGTGGTGCCACCATCCATCTGCCGGAGGACACCACGGCCCTCGGGCCCGGGGGCAAGTTGTTCGAGCCCGACGCCGGGGGCGAGGTGCGCCAGATGGGCGTCGACCTGCCCGACGGGTGGATGGGCGTCGACATCGGGCCGGGCACGGCGGCGGTGTTCACCGACGTCATCCTCGACGCCGGCACGGTGCTGTGGAACGGCCCCATGGGGGTGTTCGAAGACCCTCGGTTCGCGGCCGGGACCCGGTCCGTGGCCACCGCCGTTGCCGGGAGCCGGGCCTTCACCGTGGTCGGTGGCGGCGATTCGGCGGCGGCGGCCAAGCAGTTCGGGGTCGACGACGACGTCGACCACGTCTCGACCGGGGGTGGAGCGTCGCTTGAGCTGATCGAGCTGGGCGACCTGCCGGGTCTGGCGGCGCTGAGAGAATCGGAGCTGGGGCAGTCCGAGCCGGGATCGTCGGGCTGAGCGGGAGCGCCGGCCAGGGAGGAACGTGACGTGAGTAATCGTCGGCCGCTGATCAGCGGCAACTGGAAGATGAATCTGAATCACTTCGAAGCGCTGAAGCTGGTGCAGGAGCTGAGCTACGCAGTGACGAGGGACGACGTCGACGCCGTGGACGTGTCGGTCCATCCGCCCTTCACCGATCTCCGGACCGTACAGACCGCGCTCGAGTCCGACCGCATCCCGTTCTTCCTCGGGGCGCAGCACTGCCACTGGGAGACGTCGGGGGCGTTCACCGGCGAGGTGGCCCCGACCATGCTGGCCAAGATGGGTGTGACCTACGTGATCGTCGGGCACTCGGAGCGGCGGGAGCTGTTCGCCGAGTCCGATGAGCAGGTCAACCTCAAGGTCAGGGCCATCCTGGCGGCGGAGATGACGCCGATCTTGTGTGTCGGCGAGACCCTGGAGGAGCGGGAGGCCGGCGAGGCCGAGGCGAAGGTCGAGCGTCAGGTCACCGCCGGTTTGGCCAACGTGACCAGGGAGCAGGTGACCGGGCTGGTGGTGGCCTATGAGCCGATCTGGGCCATCGGCACCGGGCGGACGGCGTCGACCGGCGATGCCCAGTCGATGTGCGCCGTGATCCGGGCCACCGTGGCCACCGCCTTCGGCCGGGAGGCAGGCGACGGGGTCCGGATCCAGTACGGCGGTTCGGTCAAACCCGACAACGCGGCCGAGCTGATGGCCCAGCCCGACATCGACGGGGCCCTGGTCGGCGGGGCCAGCCTGGAGGCGGCCTCGTTCGGGCGCATCATCCAGTACCGCCTGGCCAACGCCTGAGTGTTCGCACGGCGACCGCTGGGCCGGTGGCTGGCCGCCCTCGTGGCGGCCGGCCTGCTCACCGTCTCGTGCACGCTCGACCGTGACGGTGGGCCGGTCGTCGACGGTGGGGCCCCGTCGACAACGAGCGGCGACGACACGCCGTCGGCGGCCCCCGGCGCCGGCGACGAAGCAACGACCACGACCACGGTGGTCGACATCGGGCCGGCCCCGCCGGGTTCGCTCGTGTGGGTCGAGCCCTTGGAACCCCTGGACCTCCACGCCGACGATCCCGACAACTTCGTCGACACCACGGCATGGATCCAGCAGGGCCTGCTCGAGGGGCTGTTCGGGGTCGACGCCTCGCTGGCGTTCCACCCGGAGCTCCTGGCCGACGAGCCCGAACTGTCGCAGCTGAACAGTGGCACCGTGGTCATCGACTACCGGCTGCGCGACGGGTTGCGGTGGTCGGACGGCACCCCGTTGACGGCGGAGGACGTGGCCTACACCTACCGGATCATCGTCGAGGGTTGCGAGGTCGAGACCGACCGCTCGATCGTCGACAGCACCAACGAGGGCTGCGAGTACAAGATGACGTCGCGGGCCGGCTACGAGCTCATCACCGACGTGGAGGTGGTCGGACCGACCGAGCTGAAGGTGACGATGGCGGCGTTCTACCCCGGGTGGCGCCAGATGTTCCCGACGGTGATGGCGGCCCACGCCTTCGGCGACGACGCCCACGCCGTCAACGAGCGGCTCCGTGACTGGGTCGGACCCGGCGGAGTCCTGCCCTCGTCGGGACCGCTGGTGTTCGACCGGTGGGACCGGGGCGACCGTGTCGTGCTGCGCCGCAACGACCTGTATCACGGGTCGGTGAACCCGGACGTGGTGGCGACCGGGCCGCCGTCGGTCGAGGAGGTTCACGTGGTGTTCGTGACCGACCTGGACGCTCGGCTCGAGCTCGTGGCCGACGGGAGGGCCCACCTGCTCGTGGCCGACCTCGACCCGGCGGTGGGCCGGTTGGTGGGCGATGAGCGGGTGGTCGTCGCTTCCCGGCCCGGATCGACGTTCGAGCATCTGGGCCTGAACCTCCTCGACGACCACCTGGCCAAGCCGGAGGTGCGGCGAGCCATCGCCCTGGCCGTCGACAAGACAGCGCTGGTCGCCGAGCTCTACACCCCGCTGGTCGGCCCGGTCCTGGCCGAGAGCGGGTTGGGCAACACCTACTGGTTGGCCAGCCAGGCCCCCTACGTCGACCATCAGCAGGGGTATGGGGCCGGTGACGCGGCGGCGGTGGCGGAGGCACTCGGGGGCGCCGGCTACGGTCGCGGCGCGGACGGTGTGTGGAGCCATCCTGATGATGGACGGCTCAGCCTGCGGGCCGCTACCACCGGCGGTGACCCGTTCCGTGACGCCGAGCTGGAACTGATTCAGGAGCAGTTGGCGGCGGTCGGGATCGAGATCGCGATCGACAGCCCTCGGGGTGGACTGTTCTACACCGAGGGCCCGTTCTCACCCGACGCCCTGGCCGCCTCCGCTTCGGGGGGCCGGTCAGGAGACCCGGACGTGTGGGATCTGGCCCTGTTCTCGTGGGCTTCGGGGCCGTGGCCCGGTCGACAGTCGGGGGTGTACCGAGCGGGGTCGACCGCCAACCCCTACGGGTTCGACAACCCGGCGTTCGACGTGGCCGCCAGCGAGTGCGACGGCACCCTCGACGACACAGAGCGGGCCGACTGCTACAACGATCTCGACACCTACGTGACCACCCTCGACAAGGGCGACGACGGGCTGTTCATGATTCCGCTGTCTCAGAAGCCACCGTTCGTGGCGCACAACGCCGGGACCCTGTCGTCGGTGGGCGTGATCACCGCAACGCGCACCGGCGGACCCCTGGTCACCATCGGCGACTACACCCTGAACGACTGAGTGCGGTGGGGGCCCGGTCGACGTGGTAAGGGCGTGACCCGCACCCGGCGAGGATGCAGGTAGTCTGGATCGCATTCTCTCCGAGGAGTAGTCGTCGATCATGATTCTCGCCCTGGGCATCCTCTACGTGGTGATCGGTGTCATCACCGTGACGCTGGTGTTGCTGCACAGCGGACGGGGTGGGGGCCTGTCGGACATGTTCGGCGGTGGGCTGGGCTCGGCCGCCGCCGGGTCGACGTCGATGGAACGGAACCTCGATCGGTTGACCGTGGTCATCTCCCTGATCTTTGCTTTTCTCACCATCGTCCTGACGTTCATGATCTCCAACTGAGCCCGGCGCTGGGCGGCGCCGCTCTGGCGTCGATCGGTGCTCGTGCGCTGCTCCGGATCTCGTCGTTCGAGGCCGATCGGGTACTGATCGGGCGGTTGGTGGGCCTCAGGGCTCAGGCCATTCGGCCGATGGAGCCCGATGAGACGGGTCGTGAGCGGCGTTGTCGCGGCGTTGTGCCTGGTCGCAGGGGCGTGTTCGGCCCCCGCCGATAGCGGCGATCGGGCTGGCGTCGACGATGCCGCAGCGGGCGGCGGGATCGGACCGGCGGAACTGGCGTTCCAGCAGGCGCCGGTCGCCCTCGATGAGCTCCGCCTGGCCATGGTCCGGCCCGCGTCGTTCCTGCCGACCGAGGTGGCCCCCGCCGAGCAGGGGGCGGTGATCCTCGCCGACCTCCTGTATGACGGGCTGACCGAGGCCGTCGGCACCGAGGGCCGACTCCGGCCGGCGCTGGCTCGCCGATGGTGGACCGATGCCGACGCCGCCGGGTGGACCTTCGAGATCGACACCCAACGGGTGTCGGCGGAGGCGGTTGCCCGACACCTCGACGGGTTGCTGCGGGCCCCGCCGAACGCCGGGGTTGCCCTGTTGCTCGACGGGGTGCGAGGGGTCGAGGCGGTAGGGGAGGGGGAGGTCCACTTCGTGCTCGACGGGCCCAACGCCGGACTACCGTGGCTGCTCAGCGGGCTGTCCCTCTCGATCGTCGGGCCCGACCGGGCCACCACCGGGCGGTATGGCGTGGTGTCGGAGGACGAGACAGGCATGATCCTGGAGCCGGTGCTCGCTGGCGATGGCCCGGTCGTGGCCACGACCTGGACGGCTACGCCCCGCCGGGCATACGACGAGCTCACCCTGACCCTGGTCGACGCTGCGGTGGTTCCGCCCGACGACCTCGACGACGCCGTGGGCCGCTACGGGGTCGAGGTGACCCCCCGCTCGTTGACCCGGTTCTATGTTCTCAACCCCTCATCGTCGGCCCTGGCCGACGCCAAGGTCAGGGCGGCGGTACTCGCCGCCGTCGATCGGCAACGTGTGGCGGACGAGGGCTACGGGTGGCCGGTGGCCACCATCGACGGGGTAGCGGCGCCGACAACCGCCGGGTATCGGGCGGCCATCTGCGGAGCCCTCTGCGGCCATGATCCCGTTCGGGTGGCGACGTTGCTGTCTGCCGCCTACGGCATCGGGGAGCTGGACGACAACGGCCCCGGCGCGGACGGACCCGGCCCGGACGGGGCCGGCCCGGCGATCGAGTTACGGCTGGCGGTCGTCGGCGACGAACAGGTCGATCCCGCCCGGGCCGTGGCCCGCCAGCTCGACGACGTGGGAATCGAGGTCGAGCTGCTGGAGCTGACACCCGACGAGCTGGCCACCACGATCAGGGTCGGCGGCGCCGACATCTACGCATTCGGTTGGGCCGCCGGGGCCGGCTCGGTCGACGCCGTCGTCCCCCACGTGTTCGGCTCGGAGTCACCGGCCAACGGCACCGGTGTCGCCTCCGAGCGGGTCGATGAGCTCATCGACCGGGCGGCGGCGATCGAAGACGACGGTGCCCGATGGGCCGTGCTGGCCGACGCCCACCGGCAGGCCATGGCCGAAGGACTCGTCGTGCCACTCGTGGCCGCACCCAGCACCCTCGTTGCCGCACCACAGGCCCAGTACCTGGTGGTGCGGGCCGACGGCTCACTCGACATTTCATCGAGCCGATAGTCACCCCAAGACGATGCAGACTTGGTACCATCGGCGAGCCACGTCGGAGTGGCGGAATTGGCAGACGCGCTAGCTTGAGGGGCTAGTGCCCGTAAGGGCGTGGGGGTTCAAGTCCCCCCTCCGACACAGCAAAACACCCTGGTCAGAGCAGGTAAGGGGGCTCCCAGGTGTGTCGGTTGCTAACGCATTTGCTAACGGCCGCAGCGACACGCCATCACGAAGGCGAATCGACTTCTCCCGACGCGGTGCGCTACGTGCGCTTGACGGATCCGATCGTCAGCTTCACGCCCGCTTCGCTGAGCGAGGAGTCGAGGCGGCTGAGGGTCACCTGGCTGAAGCTGAAGAGCTCGTCAGCCGTGATCGGCTGGGGTCGGGCCATTGCAAGCATCACTGCTCCGACTCTCTCCGGGAGCCAACTGGGGTCGCCGCCGGCTTTCGTCGTGAGGTCCCGAAGCTTCTGGCGAGCCTCGTTGTCGTAGCGGAGGGCATCGGTGGCGACCATTGCCTGGGCGATGAGGTGACTGACCGCTGACGACTTCGGAGTGTGCTTCACATGGACGAGAAGGCCGTCCTTCGTCACGATGTCGCACGCTTCGAAGCCTCGGGGGTGTGCGGCGGTCCTCAGCAACTGCCGGTCAAGCATCACGCCGCCGAGCGCGGCCGCGGCCATGAGGTTGTACTGACCTTCGTCAGGATGGGTGGCCACGGTCCAGTCAGGAAGCGATACCGCTGGTGGACGCGCGAAGATCTCATCGACGTGGGCTTGCAGCCGCTGGGCATAGTCGGTGTCCATCGCATACCAGCGTGAATCGAAGAGGCAGTAGCGGACTCCGTTCATCTCCTGCTCGAAGAAGAGCCAGTGAATCGCTGGAATCGCTGCGCTCACTGGCTCCTCACCATCGCTGTCTCGGAAGAGCTGCACCTTGATCGAGGAGGCTCCGGCGAGGCGGTCGTTGGGGGCCTTTTCGGCGATTGCGTCGAGCAAGTCCTCGAGCGTGGGGAGGTCGTCGCTCGGCTCGACCTGATGCTTGCCGGTCCCGAGCAGCTTGAAGGCTGAGGGAGTGCCGTTGTCGTCCAGGCGCTCGTGCGGCCAGCCGAGCGCCAGCCTGCCAGCAGGTCCACCGGAAAGGGCAGCTCGCAGTGCCTCCTCGAGCTTCTTGATCGTCTCTTCGCTCTTGACACGAACGAACTGCTCGAGTGCCCGGAGTTCGGGCTGAGGCGTGAGTTCGAGAGTTGCGGCGATCGCATTCAAGTCGCTCATGAGGAGGCTGGGTGACTTGGCGAGAGGGACGCTCAAGGCATCAGCAGCGCGAATGCGAACACGGGTGTCTCCAATCGCAAGACCTGCCAACGTGGCAGTGCCACTGATGCGTGTGACGACTTCGCCAAAATCGCCGATCCCGAAGCCTCGAAGAGCTTCCCCGGCGGGAATCGACGAGCGGTCGGTGCGAGATCGGTGGTCAAGCTCGCTCCTCGTCAAGGACTGAATCGCATCGGGCTTCGCGGTGCGGATGGCGACGCGCATGCCGAATCCCGGATCGATGTGGGCTGGCTCTAGGAGCTGAAAGCCCATGCCGTACGCGAGCGCCCACGCCTCGTTCGTGGCAGCCCGGATGACGAGGACGGCGGCTGCCGTAGTGTTGCCGAGAGCAACGTCTACGCCTGAGATGGCTGATAGCCGGCCCGCCCAAGTCGTTTCCTCGCGTTTCATCGCGCCAGCCACGAGCAGCGACTCGTTGCCTTCGACCGTTGTCGGTGTGGCACTGAAGGTGCCTGGACTGAGGTACTTGGCGCGGATGGCATCGCTGAGATCGGTGATTCCGCGCACGCGATACAGCGTGGTTCGCACAGATGGGGACTGTTTGCGAGGCATCAGCCCATTGTCGTCGATCTTCTGCCGCGGGGCGTTGACCGTGACGGCGCCGAGGAGGAGCTAGCCGCCGGTGGTTCCGAAGGACGCGGGAAGGATCATTGAGGCGACACGCTCGGCGGCGTCGGATTGCAGTGGTGCCCGAACGTGGGTGTAAATATCGGCGGTGACCGCTTCGCTGCTGTGGTTGAGGCGGTCCTGCACGACCTTCATGGGGATGCCGGCCTCGAGGGCGAGCGTGGCCCAACCGTGGCGGAGGCCGTGGATCGTGATCTTCGGCAGCGGCGATTTTGGATTCGCCCGGTTGTACCTCGCTTGCGCACGATCGAACTCGCGGCTGAAGCGCTCGGGGTGGAGGTAGTCACCGTCTGGTCTTGAGAACACGAGATCTCGGTCGTGGTAGCCCTCGACGGGACAGCCGACCTGCTCGGTTGGGCACTTGTGGACTGCGCCGATCGCGAGGCGTTCCTTCGCCTGCTGCGCTCGCCACCAGCGCAGCATCGCGAGGGTCCCACCGTCGATGATGATCTGGTGGTGCACCCCGGTCTTGCCGTAGGGCTTGACGACGATCTCGTGCCGAACGGCGGTGACGGTGGTACTCAGCTGCGCGATCCCCTCGTCGAAGTCGATGTCGGACCAGTGGATGCCGAGGTTGGCGCCTCGGCGGTCGCCGGAGGTGGCGACGAAGGCGAAGGCAGGCCAGAGTCGGTGGCGCTCGGCCTGGCACCACTCGAGGAACGAACGTGTCTGCCCTCCTGTCCAAAGGACCTTCTCGACACGCGCCTTCGACTTGCGGGGCGGTGAGGCGCTGGCCGCAACGTTCACGGTGATGTAGCCGAGCTTGACGGCATCCCGCAGAGATCTGCTGATGATTGTGTGGATGTAGCGGACGGTGGTGATCGAGAGGTTCTTCTTGGCCGATGGCTCTGCTTCGCGTGAGCGCGCAACGATTCGGGCGACCGCATGGCGGGTGATCCCAGCCTCGGTCGGGAACTCCTCGCGGATCGTGTCGGCGACCTCCTGGTAGCTCTTGCCTGCTTCCCGAAGTGCGAACATGCGCTCGTACGCCCTCGTCGGGTGCTTGCGGTTCGTCGCGGTGGGTGTCTCCACCTCCTGTCGGCGAAGGAGGCGGTAGAGGTCGTTGAGCTGAGCCGGCTGCAGCTTCTGGATCTTGGCGTTCCCGATGTGAGGAAGGACGTGGAGTCGCATGTAGCGCTCGTATGACTCCCAGGTCGAGTCCTCGATCTGGTCCTCGAGGTGAGGGAGCCAGATGTCTTCGATGTAGTTGCGGTAGCCGAGCTTGGAGGGTTCGACCCACGCCCCGCTATCGAGTGCGACGAGGGCGTCGCGCAATGCGCGCTCGGCCTCCTTCTTCGTCGCGAATCCGCCCTTCCACCGGTGTCGACCCTGACCCGTCGTCGGGTCCTCGATGTAGTGGACGAACGACCAGGTCTTGCCTCGCTTGCGAACGTGGCCTGTGCCCATCGTGTACTACTCCAGCACGTCGTGGCCGAGGAGCATTCTGACGAGCATGGGTACCGGGATGAGTACTCGTCGGCCAACGCGAACGCTAGGGAGCCCTCCGTCCTTGATTGCCTGGCGGACGCTTCGCTCCGAGATGCGTAAGACCATAGACGCCTCGTGTGTCGTGACGACAGCCTTGCCCGCTAGCCCGAGCTGGTCAGTCCAGGCGGCGACGTCGGACGGCGTCGTTTCAGGTAGATCGGATGATGTCGTGCTCATGGGTCATCTCCTCAGTCGGTGGTGGGCGCGGTCGCTGGTAAGGCATCGAGCCAGGCCGCCCAGTCGGTCGAGGGGCCGGGGTAGTAGCAGCCCGTCGTCGGTGCGGCGGCAGGAGGGATCGGGGTGTCGCGGAGGATGGCGAGGAGGAGGGGCTGAGGGCAGACGACGTTTCCGTAGGAGCGGATGCCGAGGTGGAGGTGAGGGCCGGTTGTGTTGCCGGCGCCTGGGGTGCCGGGTTGGCCACCGGTGAGTCCGAGGCCTTGGCCGGCGACGACGGTCTGGCCGGCAATGACGGTGACGGCGGCGAAGTGGCAGTAGGTGTAGGTGGCACCATCGGAGCCGGAGAGGATGACGGTGTTGCCGCAACGCCCGGGTCCGCCGGGCTGGTAGACGCCGGCATTGCCGATGGCGGTGGTGATCGTGCCGCCGACCATGGCGAACACGGGCGTGCCGACGGGGGTCCCAGCGTCGAAGGCCGGATAGTCGTGGTGGCGGCGTGTGGCGATCGCGTCGGTGGCGAAGGCTGGTGGCAGCGGGTAGGCGTAGCCCTCTGTCACTGCGCCGATGGCGGCAAGCGCTCCGGTGTAGCGGGCGGCCCAGTCGAGGACAGTGGCGACGTAGGCGGTGCTGCGGTTGTAGCTGAACAGTGCGGCTTCGATGTCGGTGACGGTCCCGGCCGGGCACAGGTGACGAACTGCGGCGTGGACGGCGTCGGCGATGTTGTGGGGGTCGCGGACGCCGTCGCCATTGCCATCGACACCGAAGTTCGCCCAGGACGACGGAATGAACTGCATCGGCCCGACGGCTCGGTCCCAGACGGTGTCGCCGTCGTAGGTGCCGTCGTCGGTGTCGGGGATGCGGGCCGTGCCGTTGGTGCCGTTGAGCGGGATGCCGATGATCGGTGGCTCGACTCGGCCGTCGGCCCGCACGGTCGCGCCGCCGTAGCGTCCGTGGTTCGACTCGACCTTGCCGACCCCGGCGAGCACCTGCCAGGGGAGACCGGGGCAGATGGCCGCTGCCTCGATGTAGAGCGTGATCAGCGGGGCCGGGATATCGGCGACCGCTTCTTCGGAGGGGTTGAACGCTGCGTGGCCGGCAGCTGCGCCGCTCCCGCTCCCGGCCCCGGCGACGATCACGGTAAGGCCGAACAGTGCCGCGAGCGGAGCTGCGAGCAGAACCGTGCCGGTTGTGACGATTCTGATCACGCCAGCACCTCGAGGGAGGCGACGAGCCAGCGGCCGCCGATCTCGACGACGAGGAGTTCCACGGTGAGCACGCGCCAGGGCACGTCGGCGTTTGCGCGGAGTTGTTCGAGGGTGACGGTGACGCGTTCACCGCTCGCAGTCGCGTCGGCATTGCTCTCGAGGGCGGTCGCCTCGGCTGCGTGTTGCTCCGGCGAAACCAGCGCCCGAGCGAGCGACTCACGGAACTGCGGCGTGAGATGCCCGGCGGCTTGATCCCGCCACGGGACTGCGGTCGGACGCGTGTTTCCCCAGAGCTCGGCGACGTACGTTGCCACCTGCTCGGCATCCGCTTCGTCGGCAGGGGGCGCAATGACCCGAGGCTCGACCTCGGGGGTCGGACCGTTTCCGTCGAGTGGCGATGGGGGCAGGTGATGGTCGGCTGGTTCGTGACGAGTCGCCGCTTCGGGACCATCCCCATTCGCCATATGGGTGTAGGGAGGGGTTTCGCTACCGGACCTGTCCCGTGAAGTCGTCACGACCGCTGGTGGGGGTGCGGCGCGCGCCACGTCAGCGATGACAGTCGGGCTCGGCGGAACTCCGGGCTGGCTCCCGCAGGCGACGCAGAGCACGACGAGGAGTGCGGTGGTCGAGAGCCGTTGCATGCCACTACCTGTGGCGGAACCCTGCGGCTTGGTGGGACAACCCGAGATTTCCCCTGCCCTCGTGTCCCAGGGCGACAGTGAGCGGCTCCACAAGTACTGACCGTGCGGAAGAAGCCAACTCGTTCTGAGCAATCCGTCTCAACGGCTTATGTGACTCTGGACACACGGTCCGGCAACTACGTACCGTGGTGTTCAGGGAGCGCGAGAGCGCGGAGAGTGAGCGGCGGCTACCTGGAAATGAAGTGGGCGAGTACGTCGACCGCAGCCGAGATCGTGACTGATCTACGGTTCGTGGATCCCCAGCCGGTTCAGAAGGCACCGGTTGGGAAGGCGGCTGCGCCTCGCACCTCGCCTTCTCCGTCGGGTGCCGCCCAGGAGAAGACGATGTCTCACAAGCCCCTCGCCGTCCTGTTCTTCCTCGCTCTCGTTGGCGCTGCGTGCAGCGGCGGCGGCAACGACTCTGTCGCCGACGACCTCAATGGCGCAACGCCATCTACGCCGAGCACCGCGTTGGCCGACCCAGCTCCTACGAGTGCGCCGACCACCGAACTGACCTCCGCCTTGCCGGCGGCGGAAGGCGCCGGTGATGCATGGGTGGCGATGTGGGACGGCGCCGAGGGCCTCGTGACGGACCAAACGGTCGCACGGACCGAGATCGACGCCGTGGCGACGGCAGAGGTGGCAGACCAGCTCGAGACGATCTTCTCGCCCGAGGTGGCCGGCGACGTCGAGATCGCCGCTCGCACGTTCGAGAACCGTCCGGTGCTCACCGACATCGGTAACGGGATGGTGGAGATCGACGACTGCCTGCAGGTGACCCCGCCCGACACCGCCCCGTTCGTGTGGTTCGCCGGTACCGCTACTGCGGAGGACGGCAGCTGGCGCATCACGTCGATCGAGCCGAAGGCTCTGGGTGGCTGCGTGCCTGCCGAGATCGCCGAGGCGGCGATCGCCGGCTACGAGGCGTACTGGGACGCTCGGGTCGAGTTCTGGGAGCCGGCCGATCCCAACCATCCGCTGGTCGAGCAGAC
>JBHJNQ010000069.1:0-69880 GCA_050330635.1 Acidimicrobiales bacterium
CCGACCACCCCCGACCACCCGACCCCCCGACCCCCCGACCACGGCTGAGGGGCGGGCCCCAGGGCGGGCGTGACAAGATCGGCCCATGAGCTTCGATGTAGCGGGCCGGACGGGGGTCGACACCAGCGTCGAGGGGCGCCTGGGCGGGAAGAAGGCCGTGGTGGTCGGCGGGGGCCAGCTCCCGGGGGAGACCATCGGCAACGGCAAGGCCACGGCGCTGTTGTTCGGGTGGGCGGGGGCCGAGGTGATGGTGGTCGACGCCCACCTCGGCCGGGCCGAGGAGACGGTGGCAGAGATCATCGACGCCGGCGGGGCGGCCTTCGCCCACCGGTGTGACATCACGGCCGAGTCCGAGTGCGAGTCGATGATCGCCGTCGCCACCGACCGGATGGGGCGCATCGACGTGCTCCACAACAACGTGGGTATCGGGACCGACGACGGCAGCCCCACCCGCATCACCGAGGAGGGCCTCGATCACATCATCGACGTGAACCTCAAGGGTCTGGTGTTCACGTGCAAACACGCCATCCCGGTGATGCGACCCCAGGGGTCGGGGAGCATCATCAACATCTCGTCGGTGGCCGCCATCAGCCCCTTCCCCGGGGTCGGCTACAAGACGACCAAGGCCGCAGTGAACGGCTACACCCAGAGCCTGGCCCTCCGCCTGGCCCGCGACGGGATCCGGGCCAACGTGATCATGCCCGGCCTGATGAACACGCCGATGGCGATCGACGCCAACCTCGCCTACCGTGACCTGACCCGCCAGGAGCTGGTGGAGCAGCGCGACCGGCAGGTGCCACTGGGGCGGCGGATGGGGGAGGGCTGGGACATCGGCTACGCCGCCCTCTTCCTCGCCTCCGACGAGTCCCGATTCATCACCGGCGTCGCCCTCCCCGTCGACGGCGGGTCCAGCGCCCGGGTCGGCTGACCCGGGGCTGCGAGGTCGTCAGGGGCGAGGTGTCCTCGCCGGCCAGACCGCCGGCGTGGGTCAACGGGCGTCCGGCCCGTAGTGTGCTGTGAATGTTGCGGGTCATGCAGCTCAATGCGGGATCGTTCTTCGAGCCGGCATGGGAGGAACGACGGAGCGAGATCGTGGCCTGGATCGACGAGGTCGCGCCCGACGTCGTGTGCCTCCAGGAGATCTGGCGGTCGAGCACGGTCGCGACGACGGCCTCGTGGCTGGCGGAGCGGGCGGTGGGGGACTGGCACCTGGCCTTCGGCGGCATGCCGATGTCGCGCCGGCGGACCACCGACACCACCGTGGAATTCGGCCCGGCCGTGCTCTCCCGCTGGCCGTTCGACGAGGAAGAGCTCCACATCCTGCCCCTGGGCCCGGGCGGGGGGAACCGCTCGGCCAAGTCATGGGGCGTGCTTCGCGTTCGCACCGCCGCCCTCGACGTGTTCTCGGTTCACCTGGCCGCCGCCCCCCACGAGACCGACCTGCGCCAGGCCCAGGTCGTCGCCCTCGACCAGCTCATCACCACCGTTCGCAACGAGACCGTGACCGACGAGCACGGCGAGCGTCGGCCGGGGATGCCGGTCATCGTCGGTGGCGACTTCAACGCCGAGCCCGACAGCGACGAGATCCGGTTCCTGTGCGGGTTGACCGCCCTCGGGGAGCGGACGACCTTCTACCAGGACGCCTGGCGGGTGGCCGGCGACGGCGGCCCGGGGCTGACCCAGGACTGGCGCCACAACCCGCTGGCCGCCGATCTGAACGTGCACCGCAAGCGGATCGACTACGTCTTCGTCGGCGACGCCTTCCGGCGCGTGGGCGACGGGGGACGGATCCTCACCACCTCGCTGGTCTGCAACCAGTCGCGGACCGGGGGCATGCTGGCCAGCGACCACTTCGGCGTGGTGGCCGACATCGTCTGGCCGACCCGCCCGGCCTGACACCGATCGATCGGTTGGTCGTGGGGCCCCACGGTCGGGGCGGGCTCAGGGGATGGCCAGGATCTCGCCATGGAGCACCGTGAACCAGGCGTCGGGGTCGTCGGCCCAGGCGAGGAAGGCGTCGGCCACGGTCTGGAGCTCGTCGGTGGTGGCCATTCCCCCCGCCACCGCCTGGTCGGCCACCGACGAGGCGGTCATGCGCTGGGCCCAGGTGCCACCCCACCACCGTCGGGTGTTGTCGTCGGCGTAGCACCAGACGGAGGCGCTGGCTCGGATGTCGGCCAGCCCGGCCTCCCGGGCCCAGGCCAGTATCCGGCGGCCGGCGTCGGGTTCGGCGCCGTTGGATCGGGCCACGGCGGAGTAGATCTCCCGCCACCGGTCGAGCCGGGGGTCGGCCGGCCACCATGTCATGGCTCCGTAGTCGGCGTCGCGCACGGCGATCGTGCCCCCGGGCCGGGTCACTCGGGCCATCTCCCGCAGCGCCCCCACCGGATCGGAGAGGTGTTGGAGGACCTGGTGGGCGTGGACCACGTCGAACGAGTCGGACGGCTGGTCGAGGTGGTAGATGTCGCCCACCGCTGCAGTCATGTTGGTGACACCCCGTTCGGCCGCCACCACGAGCGCCTCCTCCACCACCGAGGTCTCCCGGTCGAGGGCCACCACCTCGCCGGGGGCCACGATCCGGGCCAGGTCGGCGGTGATCGTGCCCGGACCGCAGCCCACGTCGAGGAGGCGCTGGCCGGCGTCGAGGTGGGGCAGGAGGTAGGCCGCCGAGTCGGCCGCCGAGCGCCGGCGGTGGGATCGCAGGACGGCCTCGTGGTGGCCGTGGGTGTAGACGTCGTCGGTGGTCATGGTCGCTCCGCTCTGCGCTGGGCGTCGTTGCTGGCAGGCTAGGGGTCCGGCGCCGCCTCCCCCACGGGGGGAGCGGAGCCGACCCACCCGGAGGTGGATGACCGCGGGCCGGGCCCGTGGAAGCTGACGCCGAACAGAATCGCCGCCCGGTTCCCGGAACCTGGTGACAAACTGGCCCGATGGCAACGCATCTCACCGGACACTCCTACGTCGACGTCGAGTCGGGGGCCACCCTCGATGCCTGGTTCCCCGCCGGCGACGTCGAACCGATCCGTTCCTGCCCGGCCGAGCGGGCCGGGTTCATCCGGGGCGAGAAGGTGGAGGTCACGATCGGGTCGCTCGACGAGCCGGCGGTCGACGCCGCCGACGCCTACGCCCGGCTCCACCTCCTCAGCCGCCGGGAGGTCCGACCCCACGGGGTCAACCTCGACGGGGTGTTCGGCCTGCTGGCCAACGTGGCGTGGACGAGCGCCGGCCCCGTGGTGCCCGCCCGGGTCGATGCCCTCCGGGCGGCGATGGGGGCCGAGGGCCACGATCTCCACGTGACCTCCGTCGACAAGTTCCCCCGCATGACCGACTACGTGATCCCCACGGGTGTCCGGATCGCCGACGCCGACCGGGTCCGTCTCGGGGCCCACCTGGCCGAGGGCACCACCGTCATGCACGAGGGCTTCGTCAACTTCAACGCCGGGACCCTCGGCCCGTCGATGGTGGAGGGCCGCATCAGCGCCGGGGTCGTCGTCGGTGCTCACTCCGACCTCGGGGGCAGCGCCTCGATCATGGGCACCCTGTCGGGGGGTGGCAACGAGGTCATCAGTGTCGGCGAGCACTGCCTCATCGGGGCCAACGCCGGCATCGGCATCTCCCTCGGCGACCGCTGCACGGTCGAGGCCGGCCTGTACGTCACCGGGGGAACGAAGGTGACCCTGCCCGACGGGGCGGTGATCAGGGGTCGTGAGCTCTCGGGTCGGTCGGGCCTGTTGTTCCGCCGCAACAGCATCACCGGCACCGTGGAGGCGGTCGGCTCCGACGGCGCCAAGTGGACCGGGCTCAACGACGCCCTCCACGCCAACCAGTAAAGGGACCGGTACAACCCGTCGATGTCCGTCGTGTACGTCTGCACGCACGGGGGTCCATCGGTATGGGCATCGTCACGGGGCAGGGCCGGGTCGGTCGCCTCGGCTACTTCGCTACCAACCTGGCCATCGGAGCGATCCTCTTCGTCCTCGGGTACGCCTCGCTCGACGTCGACGACTTCACCGGTCAGGCCCGGTTGGATCCCCTCTTCCTGGTGGCCCTGGCCGTCGGGGTCTGGGCATCGTACGGCAACATGATCCGCCGGCTCCACGATCGGGGCCTGCCCGGCTGGTGGGTGTTGCTGTCGGTCGTGCCCTTCGTCAACTGGGCGCTCGGCCTCTACCTCCTGTTCGCTCCCGGCGACCCCATCAACAACAGGTACGGTCCCCCGCCGGGCAAGACGGTGGCCTACTCGGTGGAGGCCCAACGGGATCGGGTCGACGCCATCGCCGCCGCCGCCGGCCGGGCCTACCAGGCCCGCAACGCGGCCTACCTCAACGAGGACGGCTCGTTCAACATGAACGGTTTGACCACGTCGACCGGCGGCGCCCCGGCGCCGTCCGGACCGTGCGACGGGCCCGACCCGCGCTGGGCCCCTCCCTCCGGGCCGCCCTCCCGCTGACGTCCGCCCCGCACCCGCCGCCCCGGTTCGTCGAGGCGGCGACCCCGGAACAACGTCGCACGTCGCTAGGGTGCGATCGTGCTTGCGTGGGCCATCGACCTCGACGGCGTGGTGTGGCGAGGCTCGGAGACCGTGCCGGGCTCCCCCGACGCCATCGCCCGTCTCCGCCGGGCCGGTGCGGCGGTGGTCTTCGTCACCAACTCGGCGGTCCGGACCCCTGACGAGGTGGCGGACGAGCTCGCCCGCCACGGCATCCCCGACGCCGCCGCCGACGTCATCACGTCCGCCGCCGCCGCCGCCTCCCTGGTCGAGCCCGGTCAGCGGGTGATCGTCGTCGGGTCCGACGGGCTGCGGGCGGCCGTCACCGGCCGGGGCGCCGAGGTCGTGGCGACCGGTCCGGCCGACGTCGTGGTCGTCGGGCTCACCGACACGTTCGCCTACGACGACGTGGCCCGGGCCATGACCGCCATCCGGGCCGGCGCCCGCTTCGTCGCCACGAACGACGACGCCACGTTCCCCGACGCCGGGCGGCTGCTGCCCGGCAACGGGGCGCTCGTGGCGGCCGTCGCCACCGCCGGCGGTCGCCCCCCCGACATCGTGGCCGGCAAGCCCCACGAGACGATCGCCCGGTTCGTCCGCCGGCGCATCGGCGACGACGGGATCATGGTGGGCGATCGCCCCGAGACCGACGGGTTGTTCGCCCGCAGCCTCGGCTACCGCTTCGGTCTCGTCCTCACCGGGGTGGTCGGCCCCGACGACCTGCCGGTCGACCCGGAGCCCGATCATGTCGCCCCCGATCTCGCCGCCCTCGTCGACCACGTGCTCGCCGAGTTGGACCGGGAGCCTCCGCAGTCGCCATCATGACCTCCATCCCCCGTGCGCCCTCCCCGGCGCCGACGAGGCCCATGACGACCAAGCGGCTGCGACTCCTCCACACATCCGACGTCCACCTCGGTGGCGGTTTCCGGACCCCCGACGACGGCGACCACCGCGACCACTGTCTCTGCCCCCTGCACGTGATCGAGCATCTCGTGGTGCGGGAGCGGGTCGACGCCATGCTCGTCGTCGGCGACCTGTTCGACCATCAGCGGGTGTCACCCGAGCTGGTGGCCGAGGTGCTGGGTCGGCTGGGCAACCTCGGGGTACCGTGCGTCGTCATCAACGGGAACCACGACGTCCACGACGAACGGTCGATCTACACCGGGTCGGTGGCCCACGATGCCGGAGTCGTCTTCCTCGACGACCACGGGGGCACCACCGTCGAGCTCCTCGACGGGCACCTCGTCCTCTGGGGCAAGGCCATGCCCGTCCACGACCGCGGGTTCCGCCCCCTGCGCAACGTCCCGCCCCGCCCCCGCCACGATGCCTGGTGGGTCGTCGTCGGCCACGGGCACTTCGATCCGGCCGACGACGACGACGTGCTGGGCCGGTCGTCGCCTCTGTCGCCCGGCGACATCGAGGCGACCGGGGCCGACTACGTCGCTCTCGGCCACTGGCACGTCCGAACCGAGGTCAGCACCGAGAACGTGACCGCCTGGTACTCGGGCGCCCCCTACGGCGTGGCCGCCACGGGGGTGATGAACGTGGTCGACCTCGACCCCGCTCGGGGTGTGGTCGTCGACGCCGTGGAGGTCACGTTGCCCCCGTCGGGCTGCGCCTGACGGAGGCGTCGGCCACGGCTCCGGCGGGCCACTCAGCCGACGTCGAGATCGTTCCACCCGGTGCCGCCCTCGAGGACGGCCCGCACCCGGGCCCAGCTGGCGTCGAGCTCGGCCTCCAGCTCCGGCGAGACGTCGGCCCTGGCGGCCGGGTCGGTCCGGTGGATCGTCAGCGTGGTTCCCTCGAGGTAGAGGGGGACGGCCCGGAGCTCCGTGGCGAAGCGGCCGTCGACGTCCTCGGTGACCGTCGCCACCACCAGTAGCTGGTCACGACGGGCCGCTTCCCGGTAGGCCGACAACAGGTTGCCGAGCCCATAGACGAGCCATTCGCCGTCTATCCGCTCGATGGGCTGGACGACGTGGGCGTGGTGCCCGACGATGAGGTCGATGTCGTCGGACGCCAGCAGCCGGGGGCCGAGGTCGCGCTGCTGGGCGTTGGGTTCGCTGTCGTACTGCTCACCCCAGTGGAGCGAGACGACGACATAGTCGGCCCCGGCCCCTCGGGCGTCGGCGGCGTCGGCCAGGATTCGGCTCTCGTCGATCTGGTTCGACAGCCACGGGGTGTCGGCGGGGACGGTGAAGCCGTTGAACCAGTAGGTGTACGACAGGTGGGCCACCGCGGCGTCGCCGACCTCGATCCAGATGCTGTCGGCCGCCTCTTCCTCGCTGCGAGCCGTGCCCGAGTGGGCGAGACCGGCACGGTCGAGGACCTCGAGGGTCTCGGTCACGCCCTCGGGGCCGTGGTCGAGGGAATGGTTGGAGGCGGTGGAGCACGAGTCGTACCCGATGTCCCGCACGTCGCCGGCGATGTCGCCCGGAGCTCGGAACCGGGGGTACGGGCGGAGCCGGGAGTTGTCGGCCGAGAGGTTGACCTCGAGGTGGCAGACGGCCCAGTCGGCGCCGGCCACCAGCGGTTCGAGCGCCGCCATCATCGGCCGGTAGTCGTACCGGCGATCGGGTTCGTCGACGGCGTTGGCGGCGGCCAGGGCGTTGACCCGCTCGTGGAGCAGGAGGTCGCCGGTGAAGGCGAGGGTGAAGGACCGGGGTGGCACGGTCGCCGGCGGCCCGGTCGTCCGGGGCACGGTCGACGGCGGCCCGGACGAGGTGGGCCGGTCGGCGGCATCGGAGCCGATCGTGGCGGGCGTGGTGGCGGTGACCGACCGGTCGGCTCCGGGGGCGCAGGCGGCGACGAGCACCGCCATCGCCATCGCCATCGCCACCAGCGCCCTCGCCATGGAGCCGGGGCCAGCACCGGTCGGTCCGCCCGACCGGCACCGGCCCCCGGGATCTCAGTCGCCCGTGAGATGGGCGACGCGGGGCATGACCTCCTCGGCCAGCAGGCGCATCGACTTCTGCCACGGGTCGGGATTCTCCAAGTAGTCGAAGCCGAACAGCAGCAGCATGCCGAACCCGCCGACCTCGGCGTACACCTTCTCCAGCCGCTGGGCCACGGTGTCGGGTGAGCCGATCAGCCAGTTGTGCTCGGCGCAGTACTCGGGCGTGACCGCCTCGTTGGGCAGGCTCGGATCCGACTTGAGGAAGTCGAGGAAGTCGAACGCGCCGAGCAGCGGCAGGAAGTACTCCCGCATCATGCGGCCCATCATGGAGTTGACCGATAGCTCCCACGCCTCCTCGTCGGTATCGGCCACGAAGACCTCGCGCACCATGCGCCAGTCGCTGCGGTGGACCTCGAGGCCTGCCCTGGCCGCGCCGGCGGAGTAGGAGTCCCAGTGGCCGGCGCAGTAGGCCGGGTTGAGGTTGAGGCTGAGCGGGAGCCAGCCCCGCTCACCGGCCATCTGCAGGGTCGGCGACGGCGACGACAGACCGGCCACACCGATGGGAGGATGGGGCTGCTGAAGGGGCTTGAGGTGCTGCACCAGGTAGTTGTCGGGCATGCCGTGGGGGACGGCGCCCTTGAAGAACTTGCCATCGTGGACCCACCCGGGTTCCTGGGTCCAGATGTTCATGATGAGGTCGATGGCCTCGGCCGTCATCTCCCGGTTCTCGCCGGCCATCCCGTCGACCTGGAACATCTCCCAGTCGCTGGGCAGGCCCCCGGCGGCGATGCCGAACAGGAGCCGGCCGTCGGACAGGTGGTCCATCATCGCCACCCTGTTGGCGATCTCCACGGGGTTGTGGTAGGGCAGGAGGAACCCGCCGGGGCCGATCCGGATGTTCGAGGTCGCCCGCAGGGCCTCGACGGTGAGCAGATCGGGTGACGGGTTCGGCTCCCACTGGGCCACGTGGTGCTCGCCGATCCACGCCTCCTCGTAGCCGAACTCGTCAGCCCACTTGATGGTCTGCAGATCCCACTCGTAGCCGTCCTTCAGGCTGCGCTCCGGTGGGTGGCTGGGCATCGTGAACATGCCGAGTTTCATTCGTCCCCCTGGGGTGTCGTGACCGATTGATGAACTCAACCAGTATCCCGTCGGGGTTCGGCGCGGTCTAGTCGGCCGTCGTGACCCGCAGGCGACGCCGATCGGGGCCCGGTCTCGACGCCGCCCGCGCCCGGCGCGATAGTGGCTAATGGCTGGCTCACGGGGACCTCTGAAGACGACCGGGTACACCCCGGTCTACGACGCCGATGCCCACATCTGCGAACCACCGTCGGTGTGGACCGAGTACTGCGATCCCGAGTACCGGGATCTCGTGATCAGGGCCGACGTCACTCCTGACGGATCCGACACGCTGGTCGTCGAGGGGGAGCCGACCGGAGCGGCGGCCGCCCAGGCCTGCATCCCCGGCGCCTTCGGCAACCCCAAGGTGACCTGGGACGACATCGTGCCCGGCAGCTACGATCCGGGCGAGCGGCTGGCCGTCATGGACGACGAACGGCTCGACGCCGCCCTCATGTTCCCGTCCCTCGATCTGCTGGCGGGCGACATCCAGCGGGTCGACGTGGCGGCCGCCAACGCCCGGGCCTACAACCGCTGGATGGCCGACTTCATCGCCGCCGAGCCCGAACGGCTCTTCGGCATGGGGGTGTGCCCGCTCCAGTCGGTCGACGCGGCCGTCTCCGAGATCGGGTTCATGGCCGAGCACGGCTTCACCGGCCTCACCTTCAGGCCGGAGCGCTACGGCGGCCTCGAGCTCTACTCGCCCGAGATGGATCGGGTGTGGTCGGCGGCCGAGGACAGCGACCTCACCGTCGCCATCCACGGTAGCTTTGGGTCGAGGATGACGAGCTTCGCCCGCACCCGCTACACCAACCCGTTCTACGTCCACATGGTGTGCCACCCGTTCGAGCAGATGGCGTCGGTGATGGAGATCGTGGCCAGCGGCATCCTCGATGACCATCCCCGCCTCCGGGTCGGGTTCTTCGAGAGCGGCCTCGGTTGGCTGCCGTACTGGCTGGAGCGGCTCGACGACCACAAGGAGACGATGGGCCATCTCGTTCCCCGGCTGAAGCGGGAGCCGACCGAGATCTTCAGCGACCAGTGCTTCATCACCATGGAGGCGGGCGAGGGCGAGGCGTTCGCCCGCATCGTCGACATGGGCCTGGCCCACACCGTGGTGTGGGGATCCGACTACCCCCATTACGACTGCACGTTCCCCGGCGCCCTGGCCGAGCTGGACGAGAGCCTGGAACGGGTGGGTGCCGCCGATCAGCGTGAGGCGGTGCTCTACACCAACGCCCGGCGGTTCATGGGCCTCCCCGGCTGAGGGCCCCCGCCGCCGTGGGCGGTCCCCGGTACGTTCTGGCGGGGCGATGCTGGTGACCAGGGCGACTACACAGTTCAGCGCAGGTCAGTAGACACGCCACGACCTCGCGGCTTAGCTGCAGAAGAAGGAGCGGCTTAGCTGCAGAAGAAGGAACTGAGAGGCGGCGGATGGGACCGGCTGCGAGTGGACGGCGAGCGGTCCCATCCGCCTGACGGAAGCGCACACGGGCGTTAGTCGGATGCATGGAGGCTGTCCGACAATGTGTCACTTTCGCTGACTCCGATCCTCGCACCATCGCGGCCCGACCACAACCCTGTCGGGCCGGTTCGGCCCGTTCTCTTTCGTCCGCCCTGGTGGGAGCGGTGGCGTCGCCGGCCGGCGTGGCCGGCCGGGGCACCCCGGCCCCGCTCAGGGCCGGAACCGGAGCGGCCGGGGCCCCAGGCGCTGGGGCTGGGTCGCCAGCCGGTGGGCCCCCGCTACCCAGTTGCAGATGTAGGCCCGGGTGTGGCGGGGATCGATCATCTCCTCCATCTGGAACCGGTTGAGCGGCCCGATCGGACCCCGGGCCGACTCGATCCTGGCCTCCAGCTCGGCCCGGAACGCCACCGGGTCGGCCGCCTCGGCCAGCTGCCGCTTGTAGGCGGCCTCGATGCCGCCCTCGGGTGGGATGCCGCCGACGTCGGCCGCCGGCCACACCACCCGCATCGACGGCTGCCGCCTCGGCGTGGCGTAGTTGTTGCCGGCGACTCCGAAGCTGCGCCGCATGAGCACGGTGAAGATCGGTACCGACGTCTGGGCGAACGCCACCATCCACTCACCACCCTTGCGGATCGTGCCGGCCGCCTCGTGTTCCACCCCGACGGCGAACCCCGGGTTGTCGCACAGGTTGAGCACGGGCAGGTGGAACAGGTCGCACAGGTCGAGATGCCGCGTGAGCTTGTCGCACCCGTCGGCGGTGAGGGCCCCACCGTTGACGTGCATGCTGTCGGAGGCGATCACCCCCACCGGGTGACCGTCGAAGCGGGCGAAGCCAACCACCTGGTCGGTGCCCCACAGCGAACCGATCTCGAAGAACGAGCCCCGGTCGGCCATCAGCTCGATGGCCCGGCGCACGTCGAAGGTGGTGGTGCGTTTGCGCGGGATCAGGTGGGCCAGCTCCTCGTCCCGGCGGTCGGCCGGGTCGTCGGTGCGGGACGGCAGGATCGGCGGCGCCTCGTGCACGTTCGACGGGAGGTACGACAGGAAACGTCGCGTCATCTCGAACGCCTCCTGCTCGCTGTCAGCCAGGTTGTCGACCGAGCCGTTGCGGCAGTGGATCCGCCAGTCGCCCAGCTCCTCCTTGGTGATCTCGTAGCCCATGGCGTGGCTGACCACGGGAGGCCCGGCCACGAACAGCTGGGCGATGTCGCGCACCATGACCGAGAAGTGGCCCAGCACGGCCTTGGCCGCGCCGATCCCCACGACGCTGCCCAGCAACAGGTTGACCACCGGCACCTCGGCCAGCTGGCGGGCGTACTCGGTGCTGCCGAGGTGGCCAGGCAGGAACGAGCCGCCCCCTCCTGCCACCCGAGGCTTGCCGGCGCTGATCGCCCCCGAGCTCTCCTTGGCCGTGCTCTCGCCCTTCTTGCGCTGCTCGGGCACCATGGCGGCCACGCTGCCCCCGCCGGAGGAGCCGTCGAGCAGGCGGACCGACGGCACGCCGAGCTCCATCGAGAGGCAGTCGAGGTAGAAGCTCTTGGCCCCGATGGCACCGTCGGCGTGGCCACCGCTCGACGTGAAGTCGTCGGCACACACGATCCCGGTGCGACCCTCGATCGTGCCCCACCCGCCGACGTGGTTGGCGGGGGTGAAGGCGTCGATGCCGCCGTCGCCGTCGTGGGAGGCGAACCCGGCGAGGCTGCCCACCTCGTGGAAGGAGCCGTCGTCGACGAGGAGAGCGATGCGCTCCCGGCACGTGAGCTTGCCCCGGTTGCGTTGACGGACGACGCCGGGCTCATCGGAGTGGGGAGCGAGGCGCTCGTCGGCCAGGCGGCGCAGGGTGGCGACCTCGGCCAGCACGGGGGCCCACCCGTCCTCGCGGTGCTCGCCGGCGCCGGCATCGGCCGACGGTTCCAGGGTGACGACGACCTGACCGGCGTCGACGGCGTCACCCGGGTCGAGGTCGCCCACCGCAGTGACGGTTCCGGCGCAGGGGGCGACGAGGACCGTCTCCATCTTCATGGCGCTCAGCACCACCAGCGGATCACCGGCCGCCACCCGGCTGCCGGCCCGGGCCGGGACGTCGACCACGAGCCCCGCCGTCGGGCTGGTCACCGCCCGATCCCCGTCGGCAACGGCCAGGCCGGTGGCGACACCGCCCGGGCTCGCCACCGCGGCCGAACCGGCCCCCGCCCTGACCAGGGTGGCGGCCTGGCGCTCGAGCAGCTGGGCCGGCCCCGTGGCCGTCGTCGCCGCCGGGGCGAGCAGGCCGGGCCGCTCCGCCAGGAGGGTGGTCCGGGCGTCGCCCGCCCTCACGTCGGGGTCGGCCAGTATCGAGCGGAGCTGGGCCAGGTTGGTGGTCACCCCGGCGAGATGGAACTCCTGGAGGGCCCGGGCCGTGCGGTCGACGGCGGCGGCGAAGGCGGACGCCCCGTTCGACGGCGACGCCGGAGCGGTGACGACGACCTTGGCCAGGAGGGGATCGAACTGGGGCGGGGAAGTGTAGCCGACGTAGCCCGCCCCGTCGACCCGGATCCCGGAGCCGGAGGGCTCCTTGTAGGCGGTGATCGTGCCCGTGCCGCTGACCACGACCCGGGCCTGGATGGCGAACCGCCGGGGCGGGGGTGGCGCCTCGTCGAGCCCGAGCCCGGCCAGAGTGGCCCCGCCGGCGACGTGGAACTGGGTCTCGACCAGGTCGACGCCCGTCACCTGCTCGGTCACGGTGTGCTCGACCTGGATGCGGGGATTGCACTCGATGAAGTGGTGGGTGCCGTCCTCGGGAACGACGAGGAACTCGACGGTGCCGACCCCCGTGAACCCGGTCGGTGCCACCAACCGGGTGGCGTCGTCGACCATTCGGCGGCGGAGCTCCTCGTCGAGGCCGGGCGCCGGTGCCACCTCCACCACCTTCTGGTTGCGGAGCTGGATCGAGCAATCCCGCTCCCAGAGGTGGGTCACCGCTCCCGTGCGGTCACCTATCACCTGGACCTCGATGTGGCGGGGCCGGACCAGGAGCTTCTCGGCGAACACGGCCCCGTCGCCGAACGCCGCCTCCGCCTCCCGCCGGCACCGGTCGAAGGCCTCGTCGAGTCCGGCCTCGTCGGTCACCGCCCGCATGCCCCGGCCCCCGCCGCCGGCCGCCGCCTTCAGCATGACCGGGTAGCCGATGTCGGCCCCGGCCCGGCGGGCCTCGTCGAGCGAGGCGAGCGGGCCGCCGGTGCCCGCCGCGATCGGGATGTCGAGCGAGGCGGCGAGCTGACGGGCCCGGGTCTTGTCGCCGAACAGGGCCAGGACCTCGGCCGACGGACCGATGAACGTGAGGCCGGCGGCGGCGCACCGCTCGGGCAGGCGAGAGTTCTCGGCCAGGAACCCGTAGCCGGGATGGACGGCGTCGCAGCCGCTGTCGACGGCGGCGGCCACGATGGCCTCGATGTCGAGGTAGGCGGCCACCGGGTCACGACCTCCGCTCGGGTCGCTCAGCTCGACCGAGGTCATCGGGTAGCGGGTGTGGAGCGACAGGGCGTCGACGGGGGCGTGGACGCCGACCGACTCGATACCGAGCCCGGCGGCGGCCTTGGCCACGCGGATGGCGATCTCGCCCCGGTTGGCGATCAGGACACGGGAGGGAAGAGGCACGAAGCGAGATTGAACCAGCCGGCTCCGGCCTGTCCAGCCGGGAGGGGGCGACGGTGGCTCCGGATGGGGGTCCGGGTCGGTGCCCGGGTCAGGGCACGACGATGTCGGCGGTGACGGCCAGGCCCTCGGGGGCGGGGCGGGGACGGCCGTAGTAGAAGCCCTGGGCCAGGCGGCACCCGAGGGCCGACAGCACGTTGGCCTGGACGGCCGTCTCCACCCCCTCGGCGATGGCGAGGGTGCCTAGCCGGTCGGTGAGGGTCACGATCCCGTGGAGGATGGCGGCGGTCAGGCGGTCGTACTCGATCCCGTCGAGGAATCCCCGGTCGATCTTGATCCCGTCGATGTCGAGGTTGCGCATGTAGGCCAGCGACGAGTAACCGGTGCCGAAATCGTCGAGCAGGACCTTGATGCCAAGGCCCCGCAGCCGGCCGAGAACGGCGGTGGCGGTGTCGACCAGCACCACCCGTTCGGTCACCTCGAGCGACAGCCGGTCGAGGCCGTAGCCGACCTCGGCCGCCTTGGCCACCATCCGGTCGACGGCCGCCGGGTCGGCCAACCACGACGGTGACACGTTGACCGACAGCCGGGTCCCGTCGCCCCCCATCGACGCCTCGTCGAGCACGGTGTGCACCACCCATTCGTCGATGGCGGCGATCAGGCCGAGCTCCTCGGCCAGGGGGATGAACTCGTCGGGGGTGACCTGGCCCAGCACCGGGTCGGTGAAGCGGAGCAGGGCCTCGTGGCCGCAGACCACACCGCTGTCGATCGCGACGATCGGTTGGTAGGCGATGTGGAACCCATCGCCTGCCGGCAGGATCGTCTCCAACCGTTCCGCCAGGGCCGCCTTGCGTCGGATCCGGCGCTGCAGCTCCTCGTCGAACAGGCCGATCCCGTCCCGACCGCTCGACTTGGCCCGGTACATGGCGACGTCGGCGGCGTTGATGAGGTCGCTGGCCGACACGATGTCCTCGCTCGTGGCCAGCCCGATGCTGACCGTCACGTGGAGGAGTCGCCCGTCGAGCTCCATGTCGGCTCCGAGCTGGTCACTCAGCCGGGCGGCCAGGTTCTCGGCCCCCACGCGACCCGACTCCGGCCCGCAGACCACGATGAACTCGTCGCCCGACAGCCGCCCGGCCAGGTCGGACGGTCGGGTCAGGAACCGGAGGCGACGACCGATCTCGCTGATCAGGTCGTCGCCCATCTGATGGCCGTAGAGGTCGTTGATCGACTTGAACCGGTCGACGTCGATGTAGAGCACGACCAGGCCCTCGCCGTCGGCCAGGCGGCGGTCGATCGTGTCGAGCACGAGCCGGCGGTTGGCCAGGCCCGTCAGCGGATCGTGGGTGGCCTGCCACTCCGCCTGTTCCAGGGCCGTCTGGCGCTGCTCGAGGCTGAGGGCGTCGCTGACGGCGACGGAGGCGTAGCCGGCCAGGAGGAGGAGGGTCTCCCGATCGTCGCGACTGAAGCGACGATCGGCGTCGCCCGAGGTGACGGTCATGGCGCCGACGGCCCGGTGGCGCTGATGGATGGGGGCCGAGATGGCCACGGCCGACGGTTGGGTACGGCCGGTGATCGTGGGCTCGCTTTCGATCTCGCCCGACGCCATCAGCCGATCCTCGGCCACGACCCGCTCGACCAGGTCGAGCTCTTCGGCCCGCGCCGGGCTGTCGCTCGGCGGGGTCGGCCGGGGTCCGTCCCCGCTGTGGTACCGCAGCTCGAGGCTGCCGTCGTCCCGCTCCAGGTGGATGGTCACGAGGCCCGGGCCCAGTAGGGCCTCGCCCTGTTGCAGGATGGCCTCGAGGACCGAGCTCGTCGTCGACGACAGCCGCCCCTGGAGGTCGAGCATCCTCGACATGAGGTCGGTATGTCGGCGGTGGAGTTGCTCGGCGAGGTGGCGGTTGCGGGCCACCTCGATCTCGAGCTGCTGCGACGTGTCACGTTCCTCGCCGATGGCGGAGATGGTGCGCACGGCCAGCCGCATGACCCGGGCCATGGCTCGGCAGATCTGCTGCTCCACGGGATCGAACGGCGCCGCCGACCGGCAGACGACGAAGCGGGTCGTGGTCGAACCCTCGATCGGGCACGACGCCACATGGAGGACGCCCAGTGAACCGAACGGTGCCGTCCCCTGGGGGACGGTGGAGGCGGCGATGAGTTGCTGTTCGAGCTCCGGCGAGCCGCCGATCCCGGTGGCGGCGACGACCCGGCCGTCGCACACGATGCCGACGATCTCGGCCTCCATGTTCTCCGCCGCCGTGTCGATGACGCGGTTGCGGACGGCGTCGTCGCTGCCGAGGGCGAAGACGTCGAGGAGGGCGATCAGGCCGAGGGCGGCGCCGGAGCGGTCGGTCATGCGAGGGCCAGGACCACCATGGTCTGATTGTGGAAGCCGAGCGCACCACCGCGGCGGGCGATCTCGCCGTAGGTGTAGAGGCCCGAGACCGTGGCCTCCGGTGGGAGGCTGGCGGTGAGCCGCCCGATCTCCTCCGCCACCAGGTCGTCGCCGATCACCCCCCGGCAGGCGACGCAGTCGAACGCCACGACGCCGAGGACCGGGTGACCTCCGGCGCCGGCCTCGGCCACGGCCCGGGCAGCGGCCTCGCCGGCCGCTCCGAGCACCGAGCTGGTGTCGCCGCCCATGACGGTGACGGTCTCGCCCTCGGGAATGGCGACCAGGAACTCGATCGATCGCCGTACGGGATCGCCGCCCCTGATGAACCTCACGTGGTAGCCGCTGCGTGAGCTGAGGCCCAGCGGGCTGGTCTGACACAGGGTGGCGAGACCGGCGGCGGTGAGCGGCTCGCCGACGTGGCCGATGGCCTCGAGGTACACGTCGAGGGCGGGGCGGTCGTCGAGGGTCAGGACCGACGTCCCCGAGGACGACGTGACGGTCATCGGGTGCCCGCTGGGGCTCCACCCGTGGTGGACGCCGAGCCCCACGGACCCGGACGACGCCAGGGCGATGCCGATGACCGACTCCGTCACCACCCGGCCGTCGATGAGCTGGTGGGTGGCGGTCATGGCCAGGTCGTCGCCGGCGCAGCCACCGACGATCGGCACGGTCGCTCCCACCACCTCGTAAGCGCCGCGCACGATGTCGTTGGTGTCGCCGACGAGGCCGTCGGCCAGCAGGATCAGGACGGCGGAAGCGCGCCGGTGGCCGAGCTGGGACAGGGCCCCGGCGGCGGCGATGCCGGCATCGCGGCTCCCGTCGCCGGGTCGGCCGATGGAGATCTCACAGGCGAACCCGTCACCCCCGAAGAGGGTGATCTGGGCCGCAGCGCCGACCCGACCGTGGCGGTCGACGATGCCGGCACTGGTGCAGCCGGCGAGGCGGATGCCGTCGAACCGGTCGCCGGTGGCGGCCCCGGCGGCGGCCAGCGCCTGCCTGGTGTGGGCGAAGACGAGCCCGAGGACCCACGGGCCGTCGTCCACCGCGGCCAGCGCAGGGGCCAGGTCCTCGAGTCGGTCGACGGTGAGGGAGGCGAGCCGGCGCTGACCGTCGGCACTCCGCCGGCCGGTCGCGGGCGACGAATGAGAGA
This sequence comes from Acidimicrobiales bacterium, assembly GCA_050330635.1. GTDB lineage: Bacteria > Actinomycetota > Acidimicrobiia > Acidimicrobiales > SZUA-35 > CADEDH01. The sequence goes on from JBHJNQ010000069.1 coordinate 17,145, forward strand.
GCGATGATCGAGGCATAGCGTCTCATCGGCGCCCCGCCGAGCCTGGTTGAGGTTCGGGCGGGGAACATGGCGAATCGACCGGCCCGAACTCTCCAGCTCAGGCCTGTCGCCGTTGGTGCGGGGGGAGGCGGAACGTCATGGGGGCCAGGGCCGTCATGTCGATGTCGAGCAGCGTCGGTCCGTCCCGGTCGACGGCGGCGGCGAAGGCCGCCTCGAAGGCGTCGACCCCTTCCACCGTCTCCGACGGGATGCCCATGGCCCGGGCCAGGAGGGCGAAGTCGGGGGTGTGGAGATCGACGCCGAACCGCTCGCCCATCACCCCGTCCTCGATGGCGCGCAACACCCCGTAGCCCCGGTCGTTGAACACGCAGACGATGATCGGCAACCGATACTGGGCCACGGTGGCCAGCTCGCCGAGGCCGAGCTGGAAGCCACCGTCGCCCACCATGAGCAGGGTGCGACGGCCCGTGCCGGCGGCGGCACCGACGGCGAGACCGATTCCGGGACCGATCGAACCCGACGACGGACGTATCGACGTGCGGGGCGCGAGTATGGGCAGGACCCGATTGCCCCACAGGTAGACGGGCACCGTCGAGTCGCGGGCCACGATCGCATCCCTGGGGAGCAGGCGGCGGGTGATCTCGGCCAGAGCCCGGTGGTCGGGTCCGATCTCGTCGTACGAGCGTTCCAGGTCGGCGGTGACCGACTTCGACGACCGGTCGAGGAAACCGGAATCGGGGGTGCGTTCGGCCACACCCTCGGCCAACAGGGCGAGACCGACCCTGGCGTCGCCGACGATGGCCACGTCGGCCGCATAGTTGCGACCGATGACCGCCTGATCGGCGTCGAGGTGGATCAGCTTGCCGGGAAGGGGGAGCTGCCAGACGCGGGTCGAGTAGTTCTGGAACCGGGTGCCCACGGCGAGGACCACATCGGCCTCGGCGATGATGTCGGCGACGTCGGGCCGTTCGGTTCGTGGTCCGAGGGCCAGGGCGTGATCCTCGGGGATGGCGCCCCGCCCCTCGAGCGTCGTCACCACCGGCGCGCCGAGCCTCGTGGCCAGGGCCAGCAGCTCCGCCGAGGCATCGGCCGAGACGACGCCGCCCCCGGCCCAGATCAGGGGTCGTTCCGCCCCGTCGAGCAGGGCGATCGCGTCGTCGACGGCGGCCCGGTCGGTGACGATCGGCTCCACCGTCGGCGACCCGAACAGCTCCACGTCGCTGCGCCGGTACTGCTGATCGATGGGGAGCTCGACCGCCCCCGGCTGTGGGCGCCCCCGGCGGATGTCGTCGGCCACGGAGGCGATCGTGCGGCTGATGTCCTCCGTGCGCCAGATCGTCTCGGCCCGTCGGGTCACGGTCCGCAGCATCGGCAGCTGGTTCTCGTGCTCGTGCACGAAGCCCTTGCCCTTGCCGTAGAACGACGTCTCGGTCTGGCCGGTGACCAGGAGCACGGGCGACGACCCGTAGGACGCCTCGTAGAGGCCGCTCATGGCGTTGGTCGTGCCCGGCCCCGTCGACGTCAACGCCACCCCCAGCTCGCCACTGGCCCGGGCGTGGCCGTCGGCGGCATGGACGGCGAACTGTTCGTGGCGGCAGGCGATGACGTCGATGAGGGGCGACGCCGCCAGGGCCCGGTACGTGGGCAGGTTGTGGACGCTGACGATGCCGAAGACCCGGGTCACCCCCAACCGTTCGAGGGTCCGGGCCACGGCCTCGCCGCCGGTCATCTCGTCGACGGAGGGCGGCGGGGCGGGAGCGGGGGTGGTGTCGGTCACGGTCGTCTCCTCGGGCTGGCGGTCATCGCCGTCGTCCTACCGTCGATTCCCAAATCCATGGGCCGAACGTAGTCGCCGAGGTCGTGGGGCCGCAGCCGGAGACGGTCGCTGGTCCCGCACCGTGGTCGCCACCGCCCCCATCCGCTACTCTCGGTGTGCCATGACCGGTGGACGGCGCGGGCTCGGATGGAGCGTGGTCGCGTGAGCAGGACAACCTGGAGGACGGACGAAGGGTCGACCGGTGGACGGTCGTTCCGGGGGAGCGGTCGATGAATGACCTGGAGATGCTGCCGAGCTGGGCGGGCCGGCGGCCGCAGGAGGAACCGGGGGCCGACGCGGCGACGGCCGATGCCGCCTCAGCGGCCCGGCGCCGGGGGGGAGGGGGACGGCTCAGGGTCGTCGTCCTCCTCGTTCTGCTGACGCTGGCCGTCGCCGCCGGCGCCGTCGTGGGCGCCCTGGTGGCGGCCGGGGACGACGAGAGCATGCACGCTGTCGGCGTCGGGCCGTCGGCCGCTGTCCCCGGCCTCGTCCCCGCCGGCTGACATCCGTTGGCGCGTAAAGTGTCATGAAGGTCGAACCGAGGCGCCCCATGCTCTACCCTGGTGCTCGTGGCGGAGCTGGGTGTGGGTCAGGGCGACCACTCCCCCTGGGGGAGTGGCTACGACGACGAGTCCGGGCGGAGCTGGTTGTTCCATCCGCTGGTCATGGCGATGCTGGCGTTGGCCTTCTTCGCCGTGGGCTTCTTCGCCTTCCTGTACTTCGACTCCCGGGGTGACGACGCCGTGACGAGCGCGGCCGGGCCGTCCGCCGACGCCACCATCGACGATGCCGGGCACGACGCCGTCAGCGGCCCGGCCGACGCCGTCGCCACCGGTGACGACGGCTCGGCCGGCGCCGACGGGGGCGGGGCCGCCGGTGACGGGACGGCCGCCGGGGAGACGACCGCCACCACCCTGGCCCTGCCCGAGGCCCCGACCGAGGGCACCTATGTGGAGGCGACGCTGAACCTCGACGCCGGACCCGGACCAGGGATGTTCAAGCTGTCGGGCCGCGTGCCCGACCAGGAGATGGCCGACGCCCTCCTCGCTTCGGCCGAGCTGTCCTACGCCCCGTTCGTCAAATCGGAGCTCATGGTCGACGAGACGCTCGATCCCGCGCCGTGGCTGGAGGCCGGCCCCCGGTTGATCGGCCTGCTGCCAATGGTGACCGACGGGTCGATGCGGCTCGTCGACGGCAGGGTCGAGCTCGCCGCCCGCTCGCCTAATCCCCAGTACCTCGCCATCTTCGAGGGAGCGCTAGATCAGCTCGGTGGCATGCCGGTGGAGGTGGTCGACAGCGAGATCACCGATCTCGTGCCCCCGTCGTTCACGGCCTCCGTCGACGACGGCACGATCACCCTGTCGGGTGAGGTGCCGTCCGACGCCGTCGAGACGCTCCTCCTGGGAGGGGCGGCCGCCGCCTATGGCGAGGACAACGTGGTCGACGAGCTCGACATCGACGACGGCACCTACACGTCGTTCTGGATGTACACGATGCCGGGCGTCTTCCAGCTCCTGTCGGCGTTTCCCACCTACGAGATCAGCGTGATCGACGCCATCTTCTCCGGGTCCCTCCAGGGCGGTGTCACGTTCCCCATCGACTCGACGGAGATCACCCCCGAGGCGACGCAACTGCTGAACGTCGGGGTCGCCATCATGGCCCGCGACATCTCCATCGCCATGACGGTCGAGGGCCACACCGATTCAACCGGATCCGCCGAGTACAACCAATTGTTGAGCGACGCCCGGGCCCGGTCGGTGGTCGACTACTTCGTGGCGGCGGGGATCGACGAGGGGCGCCTGACCGCCATCGGCGCCGGCGAGTCCGAGCCGATCGCACCCAACGACACCGACGAGGGCATGGCGGCCAACCGGCGGGTCGAGTTCGAGTTCGGACCGTTGGGCGGAGGCTGACCGCCCCGGGGGACCTGGGCGACGACTGCGTCGGGTGGGCCCGGCGTTTCGTTCCGATCGGCATCGGTCCACAATGGAACGCCGTGACCACCAATGAACCCCCTCCGGCCCTCACCGTCACCGTCGACATCGAGACGTGGCGGGATCGGCTGCGGGGACCGTGACCGGCCCCCGCACCGCCGTCATCGGCCCGGGGGCCGTCGGGCTCGTCGTGGCCGCGGCGCTGGTCGAGGCCGGCTCCCCGCCGCTGGTGGGAGCTCGGTCGGCGTTCGACGCCGTGACGATCGACACCGGAGCGGGTGAGCGGACCCACCCGCTCGACGTCAGGACCGACCCTGCCACCGTCGGCGGTCCGGTCGACGTGGTGTTCCTGGCGACGAAGGTCTACCAGACCGATGCTGCCGCCGGGTGGTTGCGGGCGTTGTGCGGGACCGACACGGTCGTGGCGGTGTGCCAGAACGGGATCGACCAGCGGGAGCGGCTCGGTCGGTACGTGGCCGACGACCGCATCGCCCCCGTGGTGGTGAACCTGCCGGCCGAGCGGCACGGCCCGGGGAGGGTGGCCACCATCGACCGGGCGGCCGTGGCCGTGGCCGACGACGCCGCCGGTCGGCGGGTGGCCGCAGCCCTCGACGGGTCGTTCCTAACCGTGCAGCTGACCGACGACTGGTGGTCGCAGGCCTGGATCAAGCTGCTGATCAACTCGTCGACCGGCATCATCGGGGTGCTGAGCGGCGCCCCCAACGGGGTGGTGGCCGAGCCCGATGCCGCCGCTCTCCTGCGGGCCCTGATCGACGAGGCGGCGGCCGTGGGGCGGGCCGCCGGCGCCGTCATCCCCCACGACATCGCCGACCGAATCACCCATCGCATCCTCACCGGCGCCCCCGACCACCGCTCGTCGATCGCCACCGACCGCCTGGCCGGACGACCGACGGAGTGGGAGGCCCGCAACAAGGTCGTGGTCGACCTGGCCGACCGCCACGGCATCGAGGTCCCCCTCCACCGGGCCGGCACCACCCTCATCCGGCTGGGTGAGCCGGGCATCGCCGCATCCTGACGCCGCTCACCTCGGACCCCGACGAGCGTGCGGGGGGAGGGGTCGGGGTCGGGCGGCCGGGCGAGCGGGCTCGGGTCCGTCATGGCCGGCTCGGCGTCGGGGCCGCTACGTTCGGTGCCATGGTCGTGCCCATGGAACAGCCGACTGAGGCCGCCCGGCGGGCGTTGGTGGAAGCGATCCACGGCACCGACCTCCGCCTCGTCCTGGCCGTCGCCGGTGGGGGGAACGCCGCCATCACCGACCTGCTCGACGTGCCAGGCGCCTCCCGGACCGTGTTGGAGGTGCGGGTTCCCTACGCCCGTTCCGCCCTCGACGAGCTGGTCGGCCCCTACGCCCCGCCGGCCGGCCCCGACGACACACCGGCGTCCGGTGGCGCCGTGTCGCTGCCGATGGCCGAGGCCATGGCCCTGGCCTGCCGCCACCGGGCCCTCGCCCTGACCGACGACGAGCCACCCCGGGCCGGAAAGGCGGAACGTCTCCTCGGCGTGGCCTGCACCGCAGCCCTGGTCACCGATCGGCACAAGCGGGGCGATCATCGGGCCCACATCGCCATCGCCGGCCCGGACGGGGTGGCTCACCGCCGGGTCGAGCTGGCCAAGGGTGAGCTCGACCGGCGGGGAGAGGACCGGGTGGTGGCCGATGCCCTCCTGGCCGAGATCGCCGCCGCCATGGGCCTGGTCCGCTGAGGGTCCGGGGTGCAGCACCGGGACCGGGGATCAGGGATGGTCGAGGCGGTAGACCCGGCGTGCGGTGCCGGCGAAGAGGTCGGCCCGCTCGGCCGGTGAGTAGCCGACCGAGACCTTCTTGAACGCGTTCCATAGCGGCACGTAGCCGACGGTCTCCCCGTCGACGGGAAAGTTCGACTCGAACATGCATCGGTGGGGACCGAAGGTGTCGATCGTCCACCGCAGCAGGTCACCCCACCGGGCCACCACGTCGTCGGACGTCGGTGGTCGGTCGTCGAGATGCCACCGGGAGCCAAAGCGGGTCATGCCGATCCCGCCCACCTTCATGGTGACGTTGTCGAGGGCGGCCAGGGCCGTCAGCCCGGTCCGGAGGTCGGCCTCCACTTCCTGGCGGGCTGAGGCCCAACGACCGACGCCGATGGGTCCACCCAGATGGTTGACCACGATCGACAGCTCGGGCACCGCCCGGGCCAGAGCGGCGACCATGTCGAGCTGGGGGTGGTACTGCCAGGCCTCGAAGCTGAGGCCGGCGGCGGCCAGGGCCCTGGCGCCCTCCTGGAACGCTGGACGGCGGTACAGATCGGGCTCGGGTTCGGTCCGCGACGTCGGCACGTCCGGATCGTCGGCCCGGGCTCCGGAGTGGCGGATGCCCCGGAAGCGGCCCCCCGCCGCCTCGACGTGGGCCGCCAGGACGTCGCCGACGGCGGGGCCGAGGCTCAGGTCGGCATGGCTGACGATGGCGGCGATCGTGGCTTCTGGGCCCTGCTCGCTGGCCTCGGCCCGGGTCGCCACCCACCGGGTCTCCCCGACGGGGCGCAGCTCGACGGGACCGTCGTCGAGGTAGTTGGAACCGCAGTCGATGAACACGGTCTGGACCACCCGGTGCCCGGCCCCGGTGTCGGCCAGGAGGTCGTCGAGGTCGTAGAGCCCGTAGCTCGTCTCGGTGTCCCACAGGTGGTGGTGAGGGTCGACGATCTCCAGGTCGGGCTCGATGGCCGCCTCGTCGGACAGCGCCTGCCAGTCCCGGTCGATCATGACGCCGCCACCGCCTCCGCCTGCCACGCTGCCCCGTTGAGGGGCAACCCGGGACAGTGCCACTCGTGGGCCACCAGGGTGCCGAAGCCGGAGGCCGTGATGTAGGCCGTGCGCAGCCCCGGACCGCCGAAGCACACGTTGGTCACCATCGGGTCACCCGGCACCGGTCCTCCGCCGCAGTCGGCCACCACCTCGACGGTGCCGTCGGGCTCGACCCGGGTGAGGGTTCCCCGCTCGATCTCGACCAGGAGCACCGAGCCGTCGGGCAGGGCGATCGGTCCTTCGGGGAAGCGGAGGCCTCGTACCTCATGTTCCACCGAGTGAGCTGTCACCGGTGTCCGGTCCCCTACCGGGGTCCGGTCTCCGACCGGGGTCCGGTCTCCGACCGGGGTGGAACCGCAGGGCGTGGTCGGGCACGGCGACCTCCATCCGCATCGCCGGATCGGTCTGGGGCGAGCCGTAGGTGGTGGTGACGGGCACGACCCCGGCCCAGATCGGAAGGTCGTAGTCCTCCTCCTCGTCGCCCGGCGGCCCGGTGCGGATCTTGGCCGAGGCCTCGTCGATCGGCAGGCGGAGCACGGTCGTGGCCCGCACCTCCGTGTCGGACATCGGGCGGAGGAAGGGCCGCCGACCGGGGGCCAGGTGGTCGACGAGGGCGTCGAGGAGGGCCGGCTTCTCGTCGGCCGGCACCACCTCCGGTCGCCCGACGATCATGACCGACCGGTAGTTGATCGAGTGGTGGAAGGCCGACCGGGCCAGCACGAACCCGTCGACGAGGGTCACGGTGACGCAGATCTCCTGCGTCCTGGCCGTGCGGAGAAGGCGGCTGGCGGGCGACCCGTGGAGCACGAGGTGATCGCCGACCCTGGCGTGGAGGGTGGGGGTGACGACGGGGAGGCCATCGTCGGTCACGACGGCGACGTGGCACACGTAGGCCTCGTCGAGGATGGTGTCGATCGTGGCCCGGTCGTACCGGCCCCGGTCGGCAAGGCGGCGGACCGTGGTGCGTTCGCTGGCAGGGGTGGTGCTCATCGTTGCTCGCTTCCGGGTCGGGTGGTGACGTTCGAGGGGTCGGGCGGGCCATCGGCGGTGAGCTCGAAGCCCTCGTCGAGCCACCCGGCCACGCCACCGATCATCTTCTTGACCGGTCGCCCGAGGCGGGCCAGGGCGAGGGCGGCCCGGTCGGCGCCGTTGCAGTGGGGGCCGGCGCAGTACACGACGAACACGGTGCCCTCTGGATGGGGCGCCAGCATGTCGGCGCCGATGAGCGGGTGGGGCAGGCTGACGGCGCCGGGAACATGGCCGGCGTCGTAGGCGGTGGGGGAACGCACGTCGAGCAGGACGAAGTCGGCCGACGGCCCACCGAGGGCCTGGTGGACGTCCCAGCAGTCGGTCTCGACGGAGAGGAGCCGAGCGAAGTGGGTCTCGGCCTCGTGGGGCGGGGCCGGCGGTACCGCCGTCACGGTGCTGGATGCGGTGGTGCTCATGGGGTGCCTCCCGGGCTGGCGTCGGCCGCGCTGCCGTCGTCGTGCGCTTCGTTCAATCGTCGTGTGCTGCGTCAGATCGTGTTGTGTCAGATCGACTTGTGTTGCGCGGTATGTACTGATACAAATCAGCGTATGTATCAGCACAATCCTGGGTTCAGACGGTAGTGGCCGGCTCGGCGACGGGCAAGGCGATTCACAGCGCCGGCGACCTGGTGACCGACGTCGAGCTGCGGATCGGGGTCGGTCACCTCCTGCCGGGCGAACGGGTAGCGCCGGTGCGGGCCCTGGCCGCCGAGCTGGGCCTCGCCCCCAACACCGTGGCCGCCGCCTACCGCACCCTGGGGGAGCGGGGGGTACTGGTGGGGCGGGGCCGGCGCGGTACCTTCGTCGCCGATCGTCCGCCGGTGGCCCACGCCCTGGTCGAGTCCCTTCCCGACGGCCTGGTCGACCTCGCCCGGGGACATCCCGACCCCTCCCTGCTGCCGCCGCTCGGCCCAGCGCTGGCCGCCATCGACGCCGGCCACGTGCTCTATGACGCCCCGCCCGTCGATGCCGCCCTGGCCGACGCCGTGCCCCGGATCATGGGCCACGACGGCATCGGCCTCGACCACGTCGCCGTGGTGTCCGGGGCCCTCGACGGCATCGAGCGGGTGTTGGCCGCCCATCTTCGCCCCGGCGACCCGGTGGCGGTGGAGGATCCCGGCTACGGGCCGGTGACGGACCTGGTGGGCGCCATGCGGCTACGGCCGTTGCCGATGGCCGTCGACGAGTGCGGGCCGATGGCGGCGGCCGTGGCCGCCGCCATCGACGGCGGGTGTCGGGCGGTGGTGGTGACCCCGCGGGCCCACAACCCCACCGGCGCCGCCGTCGACGCCGGGCGGGCCGCCGAGCTGGCGGCCGTGCTCGCCACCGCCGACGACGTCGTCGTGATCGAAGACGACCACGCCTGGGCCGTGTCAGGAGCGCCGTACCATCGGGTCGTTCCGCCGGGGGCGCCCCGTTGGGCGACGGTGCGGTCGGTGGCCAAGTCGCTCGGACCCGACCTCCGACTCGCCGTCCTGGCCGGCGACGAGACGACGGTCGGACGGGTCACCGGGCGGCAGGCCCTCGGACCGGGCTGGGTCTCCCACCTGCTCCAGCGCCTCGTGGCCGAGCTGCTGTGCGACCCCACCCTCGACGACCGGCTGGCGGCGGCGGCCGCCGCCTACACCGATCGGCGACGGGCCGTGGTCGAGCCCCTGCGGTGGGCCGGGGTGGCGGCCCTCGGCCGGTCGGGGATGAACGTCTGGGTCCCGGTGGCCGACGAGGCGGCGGTGGTGGCGGGCATGCAGCGTCACGGCTTCGCCGTCCGCTCGGGCGCCCGCTTCCGCCTGGTCGGCCCGCCGGGTATCCGCCTCAGCGTGGCCGCCGCCGACAGCCACACCCTGGCCGACGCCACCGCCGCCCTGCTCGAGGTCCTGGGGCCCGGCGCCGGAACCACCCGCAGCGCCTGACGAGGCGGTGGTGGAAAGGACGGGCGGGTGGTCGTGCTAGTCGGTGGTGGCCTCGACGCTCCCGGTGGCATGCTCGTCGAAGGCAGCGTCGCCGGCCTCGCCGGCCGTGCTGCCGGCCAGCTCGAGACCGTTCTCGCCGTAGACCTCGGCGAAGGCCGTCATCATCTCCTCGAACGGGAAGTCGTCGTAGCTGCCCCGTAGCCGCACGTACTCCATGTGGCGGTTGCCCGCCAGATCGGACTCGTGGAGCAGGGCGTCGGACCGGCCATCGAACTCCAGCGGTCGCGTACCGAACCGCTCGCACAACTCGATGTTGAACGCCGCCGACGCCTTCAACCAGGTGCCGTCGAGCAGGAGCTCGCTGTAGCCGTGGAACACGAACAGGTCGGTGCCCATCTTGGCCCGCAGGGTCTCGCTCTGCAGATGGTTGCGCACGTCGGCGAACCCCAGCCGGGCCGGGATGCCGAGCGAGCGGGCCGACGCCGTGAGCAGGATCGACTTCGGCACGCACCAGGATCGGGGCTGGCCCACTATCGTGCTGGCCCGGAACGCGGCCCGGTCGTGGTCGGCCGAATACGGGTCGTACCACCAGCCGTCGCGCACGGCGAAGAAGAGGCGGACGGCCCGGGTCCGGTCGTCCTCGGCGTCGCCGACCGTCTCGCTGGCGAATCGCCGGACGGCCGGGTCGTCATGGTCGAGGAACTCGGTGGTGGTCAGCCACCGTTCGTGGTTGGCGACACCGTAGGTCTCGGTGGGGGAGCCTGCGTCCATCCACCCACGGTACGGCGCCCGGGCCGGCGGGACGAACCGGCGACATCAGCCCACCGTCGAGGTGCCGGGCGGTCGACCCCGCCACCAGGGCTTCGGTCGGAGCTCGCCGACGTTCAGCAGGAGGAGGCCGCCACCGGCGGCCAGGAGCAGCGAACCCACCTGGTCGCCGCTGATCGTCGCCGCCAGATCGACGGCGAACACCGCCAGCACCACGACGGCGGCCTGCAGAGCGGCGAGCCGGAGCGCGGCCCGGAGCCGCCGTTGCACCACGTGCTCCACGTGCGGCAGGGCGGCGACGGTGATCACCGCCATGAGGGTGCCGATCCGGTCGATGAGCACGGACGTGCCCATCACCAATAGGAGGCCGGGCACGGTGATGGCGGCCCACCAGGCCAATACCGGCCCCCCGGGGTTGTCGGTGGGCAGGGGGAGCGCCGGCCGCCGCAGATCGTAGCGGACCCCCTCGACCGGGAGCCGGCCCCGTCGCAGCCGCCGCTGCAGGTCCTCCAGCTCGCTCCGCTGGCGGAGGAGCCGGGTCAGCCGTTCGCTCTCGGCCGCGGTCTCGACCGTGCTCCCGGCCCGGTGGGCCAGGGGCAGCAGACGACCTCGTACCAGTATCCGCTCGTCGAGATCGGCCAGGGCCCGGGCCAGCTTGTCGAGCCCGACCCGGTGGGCCGCGGCCGAGGGTGGGGGAGTGGTCGGCCAGCCGCTCGAAGTAGCCGTCGACGAAGGTCACGTCGGCGTCGGTGAACAGGAGCCACTCCGTCGTGGCCACGGCGCTGCCGATCTGACGGGCCACGGGCACGTTGGCCTCGGCCCTGACCACAGTAGCCGAGGGTCGGACGGCCGCCACCAGATCGGTGGTGGCGTCGGTGCTCGAGTCGACGACGACGAGGGCCACCTCGTCGGGAAGAGAGCGGGCGAAGCGCTCCACGTTGGCCACCTCGTTGCGGGTGGGGACGATGACCGTGAGCTGCTCGATGGGGATACCGTTCCGACTCGTCACGCCGCCCGCCCCACGGCGGGTCGTCGGGACCGTTCCCGGCCGGCCACGAGGGACGCGTAGTGGGCGAGGAGCTCCTCGCCCAGGGCTTCCCAGGTGCGACCGGCCACCCGGCGCCGCCCGGCCGCCGCCAGCCGGATCCGCCGCTGGCGATCGGCGACGAGGGCGGCGACGCAGCCGGCCAGATTCCCGGCCCGGTCCGGGTCGTAGAGCAGTCCGTCGACGTCGTGGCTCACCAGGTCGACGGGGCCCCCGATGGCGGGGGCCACGACGCTGACGCCCGCCGCCATCGCCTCCTGGATCGTCTGGCAAAACGTCTCGTGCGCCCCCGTGTGGACGAAGACGTCGAGCGAAGCCATGGCCCGGCCGAGATCGGCGCCGCTGAGATGCCCGGTGAACGTGGCCGCCGGCAGCAGCGATTCGAGGCGGGGCCGGGCCGGGCCGTCACCGACGACGACCAGGGCGGTGTCGTCTCCGGCGACGATGCCGGCCAGTCGGTCGACGCGCTTCTCGGCCGCCAGCCGGCCCACGTAGCCGATGAGGGCCCGGTCGCCGGCGGCCCCGCACCGGGCCCGGAACGTTGGGTCCCGCCGGCCGGGGTGGAACTGATGGTGGTCGACGCCGCGGCCCCACACCGCCACCCGCTCGAAGCCGTGTCGACGCAGGGTGGCGGCCACCGTGGGGGTGGGGGCCAGGGTGAGGCCGGCCCGGTTGTGGATCCGCCGCAACCAGGCCCACACCGGACCCGATGCCACCCTCAGGCCGTAGGCGGTCACGAACCCCGAGAGGTCGGTCTGGAACACCGCCACCGTGGGGACGTCCAACTCGTCGGCGGCCGCCAGCACGGAACGGCCGAGCGCCACCGGGGCGGCCAGGTGGACCACATCGGGATGGAAGCGGCGCAGGAGCCGGCACACGTGGCGGTGGGCCGGCATCCCCACCGTGATGGTGCCGTAGCGGGGAAGCCGGACCCCTCGGACCCGAGCCACCTCGACCTCGTGGCCGCCGACCTCGACGACGTCGGGGCCAGGTCCCGGCGACACCACCAGCACCTCATGGCCGGCGGCCGTGAGGTGCCCCAGCACCCGGAGGACCGAGTTCGTGACACCGTTGACGGCGGGAAGGAAGCTCTCGGCCGAGATGAGGACCCGGAGAGGACGGTCGACCGGCGCGCTCGCCATGGGGGGATCGTCGCCGGTCGAAGTGGCCGGCACGGGCAGGGACGATGACCTGCCGGTGACGATTCGACGAACGTTGAGGCCCGACCCCTCCCGAGGCCCGCCCGCCGCACCATCAGTCGGGGGGCGGCCCGTCGATGAACCCGACCCCGTGGCGCCACCGCCGCCACCGACGGTGCCGGACCGGCTGGTCCTGGGCGGCGCCGGTGACGGTCACGTACGCCGTCGGGTCGCCGATCTCGGCCTCCTCCACCCCGTCGACGTCGACGAGGGGGCAGCACACGTACAACCGCCAGTGGCGGGCCCCGAGTCGGACGGGGATGTGGTCGCCCACCTCTGCCGTAGCGGCCCGCCAGTCGTAGACGAGGTAGCGGTCGCCGAGGGGGAAGCGGTCGGCGACCGGTTCGGGGTCGGGCCCACCGTGGAAGACGAGGATGTAGCGGTGCCGACCGGCGGTGGTCTCGGCCCACGTCGCCACCTGGGCGTCGTCAGGAGCGAAGAACGACCGGTCGGCCAAACGGATGGGCCCATCGGGTCGCCGGAGTCGGCCGAGATCGTCGCAGAGGCGGGCCACCAGGTGGGGGTCGGTCCGCCCGAGGCGATCGCCGATGCCCACCACCCCGGCCGACAGGGCGGCGAGGGCCGCCTCCAGCTCGGCGTGGGGGTCGCCGTCGTGGCCCGAGGCCCCCGACTCGGCGCTGGTGAGGAAGCAGCCCTTGAACACCGCCGGCCCGCACGCCGCCACCAGGTGGTTCACCGTGAGGAAGGTAGGGCGAGGCGGCGGAGATGTGGCGGGAGTGGGGCACGAGCGGCCGATCGCCCAGCCGGCGTCGCAGGGCTTCCATCCCCTCGGGGAGGACGTCGGCCCGCGGTGTCCAGGTCGCCATGCCGGTGAAGGGGACCTCGGTGGTCGGGGTCCTCTCGGAGGGCGCCGACGTCGGCTCGCCCAGCTCTCCGTCGCCCGGCGTGGCCCCGGCGTCGATGGCGACCAGCGGTCGGGGGATCTCGTGGGGATAGAACCACGAGTCGAGCTCGACGGCCCCCACGTCGAGTCCGAGCTCGTCGAGCTCGGCCAACTTGGCCTCCAGCGTCGCCGCCATGTCCAGGCCCGGTTCGGTGCGGTACCAGTAGGCGGCCCCGTTGTCGGTCCAGTAGGAGATCCGCTCGAGGAGGACGCCCGGCGGGCGGGGTCGATGGCCGTGGAGGTCCCGGAGATCATGGGCCCACCGGTCGAACAGCTCGCCGACCGACCGGCCCTCGTAGACGCCCAGGGTCGACGAGAAACCAGCTGCCACCGAGCGGAGGTCACCGTGCCAACGGCGGGATCACGGCACCTGGGGCGATCCGGCCCTCGTGGCCACCGACATCGCCTTCGCCTGGAGCGACGACGGCCTGGAGTGGGGTCTCCACGACGGACCCCCGGCCCTCGACCGGGACCGGGCCATCCAGCTGCTCGCCCCGCTGGAGCCCCACCGATCGCTCGAGCGCGAGTTGTGGCGGGTGTACGACCCCCGGCTCACGGTCGTCGACTGGCAGTGAGACGGTTCCCGACTGTTGCCCACGTTCGCCGCCGACACCGTGGTCGGTCTGCGGGCGGGCCTGGCCGAGAGCGACGACGGCGTCCGCTGGCGGGCGCTGGCCCTCGGCCCTCCCGACAACCGCAACCAGGTCGTGTTCCCCGAGCGCCTCGACGGGCGCTGGCTCCGCCTCGAGCGTCCCATGACCCACTACGGGGGCGAGGCCATGGGGACGGGACGCCACGGGATCTGGCTCGCCCGCTCCCCCGACCTCGTCCATTGGGGTGATGTCCGCTATGTCATCGGGCCCGACGAGGTGCCGTTCGCCGACGACAAGATCGGTCCCGGCCCGCCCCCCATCGCCACCGACGCCGGCTGGCTGTGCGTCGTGCACGGGGTCTCGGTGGTGGAGGCGGCGGCGGGCCGGGGGTGGGAGCCGGCGTGGCACCGCCGCTACGTCGCCGGCGCGTGGCCGACGTGCTCGAGTTCGTGCTCAGCGGTCGCCGTTGACGGCGGCGGCCTCCGACGCCCACTCGTCGAGGGTCGCCACCGACAGCTCGAAGCTCTCGTCGAGGAGTTGGCGGGTGCGGCTGAAGTTGAACGAGCCCATGTTGGGCGGGGTGGAGCTCGGCAGCACGGCGATGGGGTAGCGGGCGGCCAGATCGTCGACGGCGTTGGCCCGCTGGCTCCGCATCATGAGCGACATGGAGTGGAGGAGGGCGCCGGCGAAGCTGGTGGGGACGCGGTCGGCGATCTGGGGCGGCGTGGCGTCCAGGGACACGACGCTGCGGGCCCCGAAGGCGATGGCCTGGCGGATCGGGACGTTGGCCGCCACCCCGCCGTCGACATAGGTCCGGCCGTCGCGGACGACCGGCGGGAGGAGCCCGGGCACGGCGGCGCTGGCCAGCAGGGCCGAGCGCAGCGGCCCCGACGTGAGCAGCTCCGGTTCCCCGCTGAGGGCGTCGGTGGCCACGGCGGCGAACGGCACCCCGAGATCCTCGAATGTGGGGACGTCGATCGTGCGGTCGATGATGGCGGCCAGCCGGCCGACGCCGGCCAACGACCTCGTCCTCACGAGGCTGGCGGCCATGGCCCGACGTCCGCCGAACACGACCCGGCGGTCGGCCGTCGACCAGAGCTCCTCGAGCAGCTCGACGGCGCCGGGCCCGTGGGCCGCCACGACGGCGCCGTGGAGCGCCCCGATCGACGTGCCGACGATCAGGTCGGGACCGATGCCGTGATGACGGAGGGCCTTGAGCATGCCGACCTGCACGGGCCCGAAGGCGCCGCCGCCCGACAGCACGAAGGCCAGGGGTCGGGGCCAGTCGGCGAAGGCGGCCGGTCGGGGGGCGTCGGGGTGCGGCATCGGGGTGAACTCCCGGTGTCACCGGGTGGCCCTCAAGTGAACACGGCGGATGACCCACCAGGCAATCCCATACCGGCCGGGCAACCCCGAACCGTGCGCTGTCCGCACTGTCGGCGCTGTCGGCGAAGTACGCGCTGTCGGGCCGCCCTCCTGGTGGCCCACCGTGATCGTCGGACGGGGAGAGTGTCGTCCGATCCCGATGTCCACCATGGAGGGGGACCCAGTTTGTGTCGCCTCACCGAAGCTAGCGGAGGCGCTCAGCAGGGGAAACAAACGGAGTCTGAACTCTCGGCCCCGCCCGGTGAACGCTCGATTCGCCTCAGACTGCGGGTTCGAGCAGGCGGTTGGCGATCCGGAGCAGGTGCGGACCGGCGCCCAGCGCGTCGAGGAACGACCCGAGCGTGCCGTGAGCCACCCGCAGCTCGGCCAGCAACGCCAGCATCGTGGCCCGTTCGGCCCGCAGCATGGCCGATGCCAACTCAGGGGTGAGACCCATGGCCGCCATCCGCTCCTCCCTGGTGCCGTCGGTTCGTTGCTCCAGCCACGCCACCATGTGGGTCATGGCCGTGTGGGAGCGGGCGTAGTCGTCGGCCACGATGTTGTCGTCGACACCGATGCCGGCGAGGAGGAGGGCCGCCAGCACGCCCGTGCGGTCCTTGCCGGCGGCGCAGTGGAACACGACCGGCTCGGCGGCATCGAGGCTGTCGGCCACCAGCCCGAGCACCCGGGCGAAGCCCGCCCCGTTGTCGTCGAGCATGCCCCGGTAGTGGTGGAGGAGGAGGTCCTCCACGCCCTCGGGGGGCGGGCCGAACCGGCCCAGTGAGTCGACGACGGGGACGTGGAGGTAGATGACGCCCTCGCCGTCGAACCGTCCCTCACGGTCGGTCTCCTCGGCGGTCCTCAGGTCGATGACCCGGCGGACCCCGCGCCCGACGAGGTGGCGTCGACCCTCGGGCGACGCCCGGTGCAGGCCGTCGGCCCGGTAGACCAGGCCCGGCCGGGTGCGGCGACCCCCGACCGTGGTCAGGCCGCCGAGGTCGCGGAAGTTGAACACGCCGTCGATGGCCATGTCGTCGGTCAGGATCGCCGTGTCGTCCACTCCGCTAACGGTAGGAGGGGGCGATGGTGGGGAACAGGGCCGGCGCCGAGAGTTGGGTCCGTGTTCAACCAGAGTTTGCCTACCCAGGGGTTGCCCGTTACCCGCTCTCCCTAGCGTGACGTCGACAGATGGAAGCCGGCATGTCCGGATTCAAGAGGAGAGAGAGACCTTTGACTAGAAAGTCCCTGCTCAGACTGCTGAGCATGTTCGCCGTACTGTCGCTGCTGGCGGCGGCATGTGGCGACGACGACACCGAGGCGACCACAGCCGACGACGACACCGAGGCCACCACAGCCGACGACGACGATGACGGCGAGGCCGGCGGAGGCGGCGCCGAGGGCGAGGTCGTGGTCTCCGGCTCGTCGACCGTGGAACCCATCGCGGTCGCCGTGGCCGAGGATTTCGCCACCGTCGAGCCGGGCGTCAACGTCTCGGTCTCGGGCCCCGGTACCGGTGACGGCTTCCTGCTGTTCTGCTCCGGCGAGACCGACGTCTCCGATGCCTCCCGCCCGATCAAGGACGAGGAGGCGGCCAACTGCGAGGAGAACGGCATCAACTATGTCGAGCTCAAGGTCGCCATCGACGGTATGGCCGTCATGACGTCGGCCGAGAACGACGCCGTGGCCTGCCTGTCGTTCCCCGAGCTCTACGCCCTGGTGGGTCCGGAGTCGACCGGTTTCCAGAACTGGTCGGACGCCAACGCAATCGCCGGCGAGCTGGGGGCCGAGGGCGCCCTGCCCGACGCCGACCTGGTGATCTCGGCGCCCGGCACCGAGTCGGGCACCTACGACTCGTTCGTCGAGATCGTGCTGGAGGGCATCGCCGAGGAGCGGGGCCAGGAGGCAACGACCCGGCCCGACTACTCGAGCGCAGCCGACGACAATGTGATCATCGAGACCATCTCCTCCAACCCCACCAGCTTCGGTTGGGTCGGCTTCGCCTTCGCCGAGGAGGCGAGCGGGGTGCGGATGCTCCCCATCTCGGCCGAGGTCGGCGGCGATTGCATCGAGCCCACCCCCGAGACGATCGCCTCCAACGAGTACCCGATCGCTCGTGACCTGTTCATCTACGTCAACAGCGACAGGGCGGCCGAGAACCCCGGCCTGGTGGCCTACATCGACCACTTCATGACCTTCGGCCTCGACGAGGCCGCGACGAACGTTGGCTATGTCGGCCTCACCGACGACTCCAAGGCCGAGAGCCGCGCCGCCTGGGACGGTCGCTAAGCGACGATCGGCGTCACCGCTCCTGGCGGTGACGCACCCCTTCCCGGTGGGCCGATCCCCGGGCCCGGCCTTCACGGCCGGACCCGGGACGGCCCATCGACGGAGGGACCTACCGACATCATGACGGCGAGGACGCACGGATGACCGCAACACAGCAGTGGAGCATCGAAGAACTACGGGGCAATCCGAAGCGGTTGCGACGGGAATCCCGGGTCAAGTGGCTGGCGTTCAGCGCAGCCGCCGTCTCGGTGGTCGTCAGCAGCCTCATCGTCTATTCCCTCGTGTTCGAGGCCCTCGGCTTCATGCGCGAGGTGGACTGGGGTACCACGTGGGGCCAGCTCGGCTGGTTCCCCCGCCGCAACCTCTTCGACCTGCCGACGATCATCGTGTCGACCCTGACGGTGACCGCCATCGCCATGGTGGTGGCGACACCCCTCGGCCTGGCCGCCGCCATCTACCTGTCGGAGTACGCCGACATCCGGGCCCGTAAGGTCCTCAAGCCGGTGCTGGAGATCCTGGCCGGCATCCCGTCGGTGGTGCTCGGCTACTTCGCCCTCCGCTTCATCGCCCCCAACGTCGTCAGCAACCTCTTCACCGGCGCCGCCCCCGCCAACCTCGCCGCCGCCGGCATCGGGGTCGGACTGCTCACCATCCCCCTCATCGCCTCGATCTCCGAGGATGCCCTGGCCGCCGTGCCCCGCTCGCTGCGGGAGGCCTCGTCGGGCTTGGGGGCGAGGAAGATGACCACCACCCTCCGGGTGGTGCTCCCCGCCGCCCTGTCGGGTCTGACCGCCGCCTTCATCGTCGCCGTGTCCCGGGCCATCGGCGAGACCATGGTGGTCTTCATCGCCGGTGGCGCCGCCGACAGCGCCATCCGCAGCTTCAATCCCCTCGACCCCGGGCTGACGATGACGGCCGCCATGGCCTCGGTGGCCTCCGGCACCGACAACGTGGCCGGCGAGGGTCCCGCCTTCCAGAGCCTGTTCTTCGTGGGCCTGTTGCTGTTCGGCATGACCCTGGTCCTCAACCTCATCGCCGACCGCTTCGTCCGTCGCTTCCGCCAGGAGTACTGAGATGGCCACGACCACACCGTCCACCACCGACGCCACCGCGCCCCGCAGGAGCGCGACCGAGATCCTGGCCGGGCTGAAGAAGAAGGGCGACACCAAGGGCACGGTGTTCCGGTGGAGCCTGCTGCTCTCACTGCTCGTCACCCTCCTGATCCTCGTCGTCCTGCTGGGCCAGGTCCTGATCGACGGTTGGGCCACGCTGTCGGGCCGCCTCGGCGACTTCATGACCACCGGTCTCGGCTCCCAGCCCGAGATCTCGGGCATCGCCCAGGGTCTGCGGGGCACGTTCTATCTCTGCCTGATCGTGGCCGTCGTGGCCTTCCCCCTCGGCATCGCGGCCGCCATCTACCTCGAGGAGTACGCCTCGAAGAACCGGTTGACGAACTTCATCGACATCAACATCCGCAACCTGGCCGGGGTGCCGTCGGTCGTCTACGGGATCCTGGGCCTGACCATCTTCGTCCAAGGCTGGGGCATCGGTTCGCTCACCGGGGGAAGCACGCCCCTGGCCGCCGGACTCACCCTGGCCGCCCTCGTGCTCCCGGTCGTGATCATCACCACCGCCGAGTCGCTTCGATCGGTGCCCCAGCCCCTCAAGGAAGCGGGCTACGGGGTGGGTGCCACCAGGTGGGAGGTCATCAAGGACCACATGCTTCCCTACGCCGCCCCCGGCATCCTCACCGGCACCCTACTGTCGATCGCCCGGGCCGCAGGGGAGGCGGCCCCCCTCATCCTCGTCGGCACCACCACCGGCTTCCTCACCAACGTGCCGGCCTGGTGGGACGTGACCCAGGTGCGAGAGCGGTTCACCGCCATGCCGATCGTCATCACCTCCTGGGCCAAACAGCCCCAGGAGGGCTTCAAGGTGGAGGCGGCGGCCGCCGCCATCGTGATCCTCATCCTGTTCGTCGTCCTGCTCAACAGCGCCGCCATAGTGCTGCGCAATCGCTTCGAGAAGAAACGTGAAGCCTGATCCCGGCAACACGCCGGACCCCCGCCAACGCCCCGACCAGCCGACGCCGGAGACGACGCCAGCCGCCGGCAACGAACGGAGAGACATGGAACCCGTACTGCAGCAGCTGACCGCCACCCAGAGCGCCAAGAGCGACGATCTCGGAGTCGAGCAGCAGGCCGTGCTCGTGCTCAGGCAGCTCGCCGTGTACTACGGGGCGTTCCGGGCCGTGCGCGATGTCAACATGCTGATCCGCGGCAACGAGATCACGGCCTTGATCGGCCCCTCCGGCTGCGGCAAGTCGACCGTGCTCCGGTGCCTTAACCGAATGAACGATCTGGTCCCGTCGGCCCGGGTCGAAGGGGCTGTCGAGTACCACGGGATCGACCTCTACGACCCGCAGGTCGACCCGGTCGAGGTTCGGCGCCGGGTCGGGATGGTGTTCCAGAAGCCCAACCCGTTCCCCAAGTCGATCTTCGAGAACATCGTCTACGGGCCCCGCATCGCCGGCGTGGCGAAGTCCGACTACGAAGGCATCGTCGAATCGTCGCTACGCAAGTCCGCCCTGTGGGACGAGGTGAAGGACCGGTTGAAGGAGTCCGCCCTCGGCCTCTCCGGTGGTCAGCAGCAGCGGCTCTGCATCGCCCGGGCCATCGCCACCAACCCCGACGTGCTCCTCATGGACGAGCCCTGCTCGGCCCTCGACCCGATCGCTACCGGCTACATCGAGGACCTGATGCTGGAGATCAAGAGCGAGTACACGATCGTGATCGTCACCCACAACATGCAGCAGGCGGCCCGGGTCAGCGACCGCACGGCGTTCTTCACCGCCGAGCTCGACAGCGAGAACGACCGCCGCACCGGCCTGCTGGTGGAGTACGACATGACCGAACGCATCTTCTCCAACCCGGCCGACGAGCGCACCGAGAACTACGTCACCGGCCGGTTCGGGTGAGCGGGAACGCACCGGCGAGGGCGGCGTTCAGCGACGAGCTGGAGGCCCTCCGGCTCCAGGTCGAGGTCATGGCCCTGCTGGTGTCTGATGCCGTCACCGCCACCCGCGGCCTGCTCGAGCATCCCGACATCGAGGCGGCCAGGGCCATCGTCGAGGGCGACGACGCCATCGACGCCATGCACACCTCGCTCATTGAGCGGTGCTATCAGCTCCTGGCCCGGGAGTCGCCGGTGGCCGCCGACCTGCGGCTGGTGGTCTCGGTCATTCGTTTCCTCCACGAGCTGGAGCGGATCGGCGACCTGTGTCTCCGCATCGCCAACGCCGTGACCGACGTGCCGGTCGTCGCCGGCCACCCCGAGGTGTACCGGGTGCTGCTGGCCCTGGCCGACAACGTCACCGCCCGGTTCGTGGCCGTGCAGCAGAGCTGGTCGGCCAATTCCCTGGAGCCGCTGGAGGCGCTGGCCGACACCGATCCCCTGGTCGAGTTCGCCGACCCCCTGGTCAGCCGGCTGATGGCGCTCGAGGGATCGGATGCGGTGCGGGTGGCGCTGGCCGCCATGGCGATCGGACGCTCCCTCGACCGCATCGGGGATCACGCCCAGATCATGGCCAGCCGCCTCCGCTACCTGATCACGGGCGACACCAGCCACCTGGCCGAGGAGGTGGCGTGGTAGCCCGGCCCACAGCAGAGGAAGGACGCGACGTTCGATGAACGGCGATGCCCCCGCTCGGACCGCCACCGCCGGGAGCATGCCGCCGATGACGGGTCAGCTGATCCTCGTCGTCGAGGACGAGGCGGCGTTCGTCGATGCCCTCGTGGTCAGCCTCAATCGCGAAGGGTTCCGGGTCGAGGTGGCCCGCGACGGTGTGGAGGCCCTCGAGCGTTTCGACGAGGTCGAGCCCGATCTCGTCCTTCTCGACCTGATGTTGCCCCGCCTCTCCGGGCTCGACGTGTGCCGGGAGATCCGGACCCGCTCGCAGGTGCCGATCATCATGGCCACGGCCCGTTCGGCCGAGGTCGACACCGTCGTCGGACTCGAGATCGGGGCCGACGACTACGTGACCAAGCCGTACCGGATGCGGGAGCTCGTGGCCCGGATGCGGGCCGTGTTGCGGCGTGCCGAGTCGGTGGGCGCGGAGCGGGACGAGACCGAGGCGGGCGCTGCCGTGACCGTGGGCGACGTCACGATCGACCCGCTGACCCACGAGGTCATCGTTCGCGACCAGGTGGTGTCGCTTCCGCTCAAGGAATTCGAGCTGCTCCACTTCCTGATGGAACGGGCCGGGCTCGTCCAGCCCCGCCATGTGCTGATCGACCGGGTGTGGGGCCACGACTACGTCGGTGACACCAAGACCCTCGACGTCCATGTGAAGCGTCTCCGGGCCCGCATCGAGGCCGAGCCGTCCGACCCGAGCCGGATCATCACGATACGCGGTGTCGGCTACAAGTACGAGCGTCCCCGCTCCTGAACCGTCGGACGCTCCTGAACCGTCAGGGGAGCTCGGCGTTGAAGACGGGTGAACGCTTCTCCAGGAAGGCCCGACCCCCCTCGCGGGCGTCGGGATGGTGGTCGGTCACCGCGGTGCGGGCGGCGATGTCCTCCAGAGCGTGGGCCCACGTCTGCTCGGCCGCCAGGTAGATCGACCGTTTCAACATCCGCATGGCCATCTGCGGCCCGTCGGCCAGTTCCCGGGCCAGGTCGAGGGCGGTGCCCATCAGGGCGTCGTCGTCGGTCACGTCGTGGACCAGGCCGAGCTCCAGGGCCCGCTCGGCGTCGACGATGCGGCGCCGCATCATGAAGTCCATGGCTCCGGCCACACCGAGGTGCTGGACGAGCAGGTACTGGCCCCCCTCGTCGGGCAGGAGGCCGAAGCGCAGGGTGGCGCTGCCGAGGCGGGCCGAGCGTGCCGCCACCCGGAAATCGCAGGCCAGGGCCAGGGAGAACCCGGTCTGGATGGCGTAGCCGTTCACTGCGGCCACCGTCAGCTTGTCGAGGTTGCGCACCGCCGTGTTCACCGTCTGCGACAGGACCCGGAGGCCGTTGTAGGTGCCGGTGGGGGTGTGGTGGCCGTGGTGGATGGGGGGGACGATGGCGTTGCTGCGGTCGACCGCCGAGCCGCTGAGGTCGTCGCCGGCCCAGAAGGCATCGCCGGCGCCGGTGAAGACGACGACGCGAACGGCGTCGTCCATCTGGGCCTGGGTCAGGGTCTCCACCAGGTCCCGCTTCATGGGTTGGGTGGAGGCGTTGAGTCGCCCCGGGTTGTCGAATGTGACGACGAGGATGCCGGGGTCCTCGACGGTGGTGGCGAAGCCGGTGCAGGTCGCTGGTTCCATCCCCTGTTTCTAGGCCCGCACCGGATCCCCCACCAAACGCGCACGGCGAGCCGGGGCGGTGTCGAACTAGGGTTCGGCCATGATCTCGCCTCCCCTGGCCGGCCTCCGGGTGCTCGAGACGTCGACCGGTATCGCCGGACCCTACGCCGGACGCCTCCTCGCCATGCTGGGGGCCGACGTGGTCATCGACGACCAGCTGCGGGCCGGCCGCAACCGGTTGGACGTGGGCGACGCCACCATCGTCTCGGTGGTTCCCGCTCGCCGGCGCAGCACCTCGAGGTGACGTGGCTCGCCGCCTTCCTCGGGTCGGTCGAGTTGGCCTACGCCGACGCCCTCCACTGCGAGCGACGGCGGTCGCCGGTGGGGGCCCACCCTCCGAGCGCGTTCCCGTCGGGGGCCATCGCCTGCGCCGACGGCTACGTCACCCCGGGGTCGATCCGGGCCGTCGACTGGGAGATGCAGTGCCTGCTCCTTGGGCGACCCGACCTGATCGACGACCCGGAGCTCGCCGATCGCCATCATCGGGTGGCCCACATCGACGAGCACACCGATGAGGTGCTGAGCGAGCTGGCCGGCTACGACCCCGCCCGCCTCGCCGCCCTCCGATCGGCGGAGGTCATCGGTGGTGAGCTGCCCCCGCCGGCGTCGCTGGGGTACCGGTTCTGATGGCCGACCTCGACCGGGCCGCGGCGCGCTGGCGCGACGAGGGGTGGGTGCTCATCGAGGGCCTGATCGACGAGGCCACCATCGCCGCGGTGCAGGCCGAGATCGCCGATTTGCCGCTGGTCGACGACGGCGCCGGGCGACCCTCGCAGAAGGAGTTCGACGATTCGCCGGAGCGGGGCCCCGCCTTCCGCAACGCCCAGTTCACCGGTACCCGGCTCTTCCCCGTGCCCGGGGCTCCCACCCTCAACCGGCTGACGGTCGACCGTCGCATCGTCGGCTTCGCCCGCCGGGCCCTCGCCGTCGACGATCTCCGGCTCTACCAGGCTCGGCTGTGGTCCAAGCGCCAGGGCCGGGTCGACTACGAGCAGCCCCTCCACCGCGACCTCAACCACTCGCTGGTGCCCACGAGGAGCGAACCGGGGTGGTGGCACCTCGAGTGCTTCCTCTACCTGACCGACGTCGACCTCGGGTCCGGCGCCCCCCGCCTCGTGCCCCGGTCGGCCGGGGTGACGAGCGATCGGCTCCGCCCGGTGTCGGCGGAGGAGGTCCCCGAGCTGTACGGGGCCGAGGTGGCGGCGGTCGGGGGCCCCGGCTCCCTCCTGGCCTACCGGTCCGACGTCTGGCACCGGGGCACCGACATCACCCGACCGGGGGCCGAGCGCCACGTGTTGGTGGTGGCCTACCGGCCGGCGGCGCTCGAGTGGATCGGCTACGACCCGTTCCCCCCGCTCGCCATCAACCGCAGCTTCTCCGCCTTCGTCGCCGACTCGACACCGGAGGATCTGGCCCTGTTCGGGTTCCCGCCGCCGGGGCACCCCTACTGGACCGCGGCCATGGTCGACGGGCTGGCCCACCTCTATCCCGGGCTCGACATCGAGCCGTGGCGGGCGGCGCTGGGCTGAGGGCTTCGCCCCCGGTCGACCCGTTTCGAGTTGGTTGGACCGGTCCGCCTAGCATCGGGGCGGGAACCGACACGAGGAGACGACGATGCAGGGTCATGACGCTGTTGCCCGAGCGCTGAGCGATCAGGGTGTCGGCACGATGTTCGGGGTGCTGGGCGACGGCAACCTGTTCATCGCCGAGGCGATGATGCGCAACCACGGGCTGCACTACGTGGCCGCCACCCACGAGGCCAACGCCGTGGCCATGGCCGAGGGGTGGGGGCGGGTGGCGGGCCGGCTCGGGGTGGCGACCGTGACCCACGGGCCCGGGCTGACCAACACCGTGACCACCCTCGTCGAGGCCACCCGCAACCGGACGCCGCTGCTGCTCGTGTGCGGCGACACCCCGACCGGCGACCGGGACCATCTCCAGAACCTGGACCAGCACGCCGTCGTCGCCGCCACCGGAGCCGGGTTCGAACCCGTCCGCCAGGCCGGCACCATCGCCGCCGACGTCGCCACCGCCATCCGCCGGGCCCACGTCGAGCGGCGTCCCATCGTGCTCAACGTCCCACTCGACATCGAGTGGGAGACCGATGTGGTCCTGGCCCCCGTCGACCCCGTGACCCTGCCCCCGATGGCCACCGAGCCCGATCCCGAGGCCCTCGACGTGGCCGTCGGCCTCCTCGCCACCGCCAACCGGCCCCTGGTGCTCGCCGGGCGGGGGGCGGTGAGGGCCGGGGCCCACGATGCCCTCGTGGCGCTGGCCCACCGGCTCGGCGCACCGCTCGCCACCAGCCTCCTCGGCTCCGGCTACTTCGCCGACGACCCGTGCAACCTCGGGCTCCACGGCACCCTGTCGTCGCCCGAGGGGGCGGAGGCCATCGCCTCGGCCGACTGTGTGGTGGCGTTCGGGGCCAGCCTCAACCGCTACACAACCGACGAGGGCCGGCTGTTCGCCGGCAAGCGGGTCATCCAGTGCGACATCGACCCGGCACGGATCGGGGCCCTCACCCCGGTCGATGTCGGCGTGGTGGGCGACGCCGCCAAGGTGGCCACCGTCATGGCCGACTGGCTCGACAAGGCGGGTCACCGACCCTCGGGCTTCCGGTCGACCGACCTGGAGCAGCGGCTCGCCGCCGCCGACCCCGCGGCCACCTTCGACGACCGGAGCGGCAGGGGGACGATCGATCCCCGCACCTTCACCCTCCGGCTCGACGGGATCCTGCCCGCCGATCGCACGGTCGTCATCGACGCCGGCCGGTTCATGCTGCAGGCCCTGACCCTGAGCGTGCCCGACCCCCTGGCCCTCGTCACCAGCCACGGTTTCGGGGCCATCGGCCTGGGAATGAGCAACGCCATCGGAGCGGCCGTGGCCCGGCCCGACCGTCCGACCGTCCTCGCCGTCGGCGACGGCGGCTTCATGATGGGTGGCCTCACCGAGTTCCACACCGCGGTCGAGCACAACCTCGACCTGATCGTCGTGCTCTACAACGACGGCAGCTACGGAGCGGAGCACATCCAGCTCTACCGCAAGGAGATGGACACCAAGGCGTCGCTCCACCACTGGCCCGACCTGCCCAGCGTCATGAGCACCCTGGGGGCACGCTCGGTGGTGGTGGGCGGCCCCGACGACCTGGAAGCCGTTGCCGAGGCGGTGGCCGACCGCCAACCGGGACGGCCGGTGTTCATCGAGGCCAAGCTCGATCCCGACGTGGTCAGCTCGATCATGGGGTGACGCCGGCCCGGTGACCGTCGGGGTCGGCAGGTCCTCAGCGGCGCCAGCCGTCGAGGTCGTAGCCGGCGAGGCAGGCCTCGACCTGGCCCCGGTAGCGGTCGGCGTCGCCCCGGGCCTCGGCCCAGGTCAGGGCATCGATGCGCTGCTGGTCCTGGTTGCCGGCGTAGTTGCGCTCGTAGAGGGCGTGGCGGCCGGCGAACTCGCTGTAGAGGGCGTCCCACACCAGCTTGAACAGCTTGAGCCGGGCCTCGGCGTCGAGGCCGGTGCCGCGGAAGTAGCGGTCGAGGGTGGGCCGCAGCTCGGGGTTGGCAAGGTCGGCCGGGGCCGACACGGTGTAGATGGGGGCCCCGGCCAGGGTCGTCTCGAACAGCGTCCGGACCCGGTCCCAGGCGTTGGTGGTGTAGACGCGGGAGGCGGCCGCGGTCTGGAGGCGGGGAACGACCGACCGGCCGATGCCCGGCTCGGGGTCGGCCGCCATCGCCGTCGACAGGGCCCACGCCAGGTCGCGCATGGCGATGACCTCGCCGGCCGCCGCCTGCACCCCCCGGAACCCGTCGGTCCCGGCGGCGGCGGTGGCGCTCAGCAGGAGGCCGGCGGCGAACTCGAGCTTGACGGCCATGCGGGTGGCGGAATGGAGGTTGTAGCGGTTGAAGAACCCGGACGAGGCGTAGAAGCCCCGGGCCCGGTCGACGTCGCGGTAGACCAGCACGTTCTCCCACGGCACGAACGAGCGCTCGAACACGACGACTGCGTCGTTCTCGTCGTAGCGGGAGGCCAGAGGCGCCTCGAACGGGTGACGGGCCGCCGCCTCGTACGACGGGCGGCACACGAGCGACAGGCCGGGCGCGTCCATCTGGGTAATGAACACGAGCGCCATGTCCTCGTCGCGTCCCACCTCCATGCGGGCCGCCACCCCGGAGTTGACGGCCACGAACGTGGCGTGGGTGAGGGCCGAACCGGTGGCCACCATCTTGGCCCCCGACACGTAGATACCGTTGTCGTCCTCGGCGTCGACCGACACGAACACGTCGTCCACTTCGTGGCGGGGTCGGTGGCGGTCGACGGGCGGGTCGATCAGGACATGGTTCATGAACAGCACCCGGGAGGCGCAGCGGTGGTACCAGGCCAGGGCGTTGTCGCCGTAGGGGTCGTAGTAGTCGTGGCCTTCGGCCAGCTGGGCCATGAAGGCCGCCTTGTAGTCGGGCGTCCGACCCATCCACCCGTAGGTCATGCGCTGCCACAGGGCGATGGCGTCCCGGCCCCGGAGGAGATCGTCGGCCGAGTGGGCGGGGGTGAAGAACCGGTGGGTCCGCTGCCCGAACCGGTCGACCGTGGTCAGGGTGTCGGCGGTGGCGGGATCGTGGAGGGCATCGTAGAGGGCCGCCATCTCCCGGGAGGCGTTGGCGAAGGCGTGATGGGTGGTGACGTCGGCCACCCGTTCGCCGTCGTACCAGACGGTGCGCCCGTCCCGGAGGCTGTCGAGGTACGACCGGCCGTCGAGCATCCGGTTGGGCCCGGTCGTCGGGGCCGGTTCACCGGCCCGGTCGGAGTGGTCGTCGGGGGCGTCGATCGGGGCCATGAGAGGTTGTAGCGCGCCGGACGCCCGGCGCGAAAGCCCGGGGGCCCGTGACGGCGCCGCAGCGTCGCTCCTCCATAGCCCACCGCGGGTTGGGGAGCCGCAACGCCCCCATCCACTGGGGACAGGGCGAGGAGCGACGCCGTCGGGCTCGACGCCGTCGTCGTCAACGAGTTGGGCCTGGCCACCGGGCCCATGGAGTTGTCCCGCCACGACAGCTTCTTCGGCCGACCACGTCGGCCGGCCGGGGATGGGGCGGTGGGGCCGCTCTCGGGGTGAAGCCGGCCTCTGGAGGTCCTCGTCAGTCGCTGCTGCCCGAATCCAGGCTCTCGCCGGTCGCCGGGGTGGCGCCCCGGCCGGGACGATCGGCGCCGAAGCGGGCCATGTCGGCCTCGAGGTCGAGGGCCACGTTCGAGGGGTCGTCGGGGTCGTAGAGCTCGAGGGGGAGCTCCCACATCACCTCGAACTCGATCCCGTCGGGATCGTGGCAGTAGAGGCTCCGGCTCATGCCGTGGTTGTTCTCCCCCACCAGGGCGCCCATGGCCGCCAGCCGCTCCCTGGCCTCGGCCAGCTCCTCGAGGGTGGCCAGCTCCCACGACAGGTGATAGAGGCCGATGCCCCGCTCACCGGCGGCGGGGGCGGCGGCCCGGAACAGGCCGAGGTCGTGGTCGGTGGCCGACCGGGGCGATGTCATGAACACGGCGTTCTCGGTCTCGACCTTGGCCTCGAGCCCGAGGGCCTGCTCGTAGAAGCGGGCCGAAACCGCCGGATCGGTGACCCACAACACCGCGTGTCGTAATCCCAAGGTGGCCATGGCCGTCCTCTCGGTTCGGCCGGACGAACGTCCGGGTACTGCCCTCTGTGATAGCAAGCCACGACGATCGACGACAACGCCTGCGTCGGTGACACATTTACCGGCGCCGCTCCGTGGCCGCTCGGACCGGGGGGCCAGCTCCGTGACGCTGAGCGCCATCTTCGACGCTGGCCGCAACGGGAGTGCACGGGAGGCGTCAGCGAACGGCGCCCCGCCGCGTCGGCTAGCAGCCGCCGGGACGGGACGGGACCGACGGATCGACGACCTCGATGTGCACGTGGGGCCACGACGGCTCGGCCGTGAGGGCGTCGATCTGCGATCGGAAGGGGAAGGTCCTGGCGTGCTCGGCCACCACGTCGCCCACCTCGACCCGGTCGCCGGCCCGCACCGTCAGCCCGTGAACGTGGAGCAGCTTGACCTCGAGGTGCGGTGCCTCGTCGGGATGGATCACCAGGTACTCGTCGGAATAGCGGCAGTAGAGGCGGTAGGCCCCGGCTCGGGCCACCGTGCCGCCGACGGGGGCGGTGATGGCCGTCGTCGGCTCGGTCACGATGTCGACGGCGCTGCGGGGGTTGGTGCCACGGTTCCGGCTCCCCATCGTCGTCAGCCGGACGGGCGCCGCCTCGACCGCCGTCATGGCCCGCGCCCCCGGATGCGACGCCTGGTGGAACCCGGCCCGCTCGATCACGGTCGACGGGGCGTGGACCGTCACTCCCGCCACGGTGACCAGCGCCTCACCGTGGAGCACCTCGACGGGCCGCCCGGCGGGCCGGCCGTCGGGCAGCACGCAGCTGCGGGCCGGTACCCCGTCGGACGGGTAGGGATGGCGGACCGTGAACTCGCCCGACAGCGAGACGTTGAGCACGACGCCGCCCCGGGTCAGCACCCCCTGTTCCAGCAGGTCGGTCCAGTAGGCGAGGCCGCCGGGGTCGGACGCCCGGTCGAGCACGTTGTGGTAGACGAGCTCCACGAAGGTCTCCTCGTCGACGTCGCCGTAGTGGGCCGCGAACTCCCGGCTGGCCACGAACTGGTCGGCGATGGCGTCGAGGCCGACGCAGCGGTCACGCTGGCCGATCCAGTACCGGGCGCCGCCGGCGTCGGGCTGGCGGCGGAAAAAGGCCCAGTAGAGACGGAACAGGGTGGCGTGGTCGTTCGTCAGTTCGTCGAGCCCGGCGACGGCGTCGAAGTCGCCGTCGCCGTCGAAGTCGCCGTCGCCGGCGGCGGCGGCGAGGCGGGCGACGGCCGGACCGACCGGTGCCGCCACCGCATCGGAGGGCCCGACCCCCGGCGCCGGGCCGGCTCCGGCCGGGGGGGCCAGGGCGGCGGCGAGGGCGAGGGCGGCGATGACCAGGACGGCGGCGCGACGGATCATGGACCCCCCGTCGGCCGGCCCGGCCGCCACTGGAGCGACCCGATCCCGGCCATCGTGGGTCGAACCACCCGACCGCAGTGGCGACCGCAGTGCCGCTCACTGCCGCCGCTGGTGGGCGGCCCGTCGCCGGTAGGGCGGCCGACCGCCCGGCGGGGACGGCCCCGGCCCCGTCAGCGGCTGGTCGTTGTCGATGGCGGCCCCACCGCTGGGACGTGCGAGGTACCGATGCCGCCGATCACCCGTGCCATCAGGCCGTCTCCCATTCGCTGCGCCGGCGCTTGCCGTCGATCGGTCGCCCGCCGTCGAGCATCATCTTCGAGAACTCCTCGGTCTCGACCCCCGACATCAGCGCCCCCACGTCCTGCATCGTCAACCCGTCGGCTCGCGGTGGTCGCTCCATGATCGCTCCTGATCCCGGCCCGGTCAGGGCCGCTCGTCGGGTTCGTCGTCGAAGGGAAGGCCGACGTACTGCTCGGCCAGGGCGATCTGGGCCGCGTCGGAACGCGACAGGTGGTACAGCTCCTGTTCCTGGGCCCGTTGATCGAACGCCGTCTGGTCGGGGAAGCGGTGCAGCAGCATGGTCAGCCACCACGAGAACCGTACTGCCGCCCACACCCGCCGCAGGGCCGTGTCGGAGTAGGCGTCGAGCAGCCGGTCGTCGCCCCGGTAGTGGGCCTCGACGGCCCGGGCCAGGTACCGCACGTCCGACACGGCCAGGTTGAGTCCCTTGGCCCCCGTCGGCGGCACGATGTGGGCGGCGTCACCGGCGAGGAACAAGCATCCGTGCCGCATCGGTTCGGCCACGTAGCTGCGGAGGGGTGTGATCGATTTCTCGATCGAGGGCCCGGTGGCGATCCGGTCGGCCCACCGGGGCGGGAGCCGGGCCGTCAGCTCCGACCAGAACCGGTCGTCCGACCACTCGTCGACGTCGTCGTCGATCGGGCACTGGACGTAGTACCGGCTCAACATGGGGTTGCGCATCGAGCACAGGGCGAAGCCCCGCTCGTGGTTGGCGTAGAGGAGGATCGGTAGGGGTGGCGTCTCCGACAGGATCCCCACCCACCCGAACGGGTACACCTTCTCGAACTCGGTGCGGACGGCGGCCGGGATGCCGTGGCGGCTGACCCCGTGGAAGCCGTCGCAACCGGCGATCAGATCACAGTCGACGCGCTCGTTCACTCCGTTGTGGACATACGACACCCAGGGGTGGTCGGTGTCGATGTCGTGGGGGCACACGTCGTCGGCCTCGAACACGACCGGGGTGCCGGCCGACGCCGCGGCGGCGTAGAGGTCTTCCTGGATGTTGGTCTGCCCGTAGGCCATCATCCGTCGCCCCACCCGCTCCTGGGTGTCGATCGACAGCACGTCGGTGCCCCGCCAGGCGATGTTGATCGTCTCGTGGACGTGGCCGTCGCGGTCCATCCGCTGGCCCAGCCCGGCCCGGCGCAGCGTCTCCGCGGTGCCCCATTCGAGGACACCGGCCCGGATGCGGCCGAGCACGTGGGTGGCGGTCTGGCGTTCCAGCACCACCACGTCGATCCCGGCCCCCACCAGCAGGTGGGACAGCAGCATCCCGGCGGGACCGGAACCGATGATGACGACCTGGGTTCGCATGGTGCCCGTCTCCCGGTGGGTGCATTCCGGGTCTCCGTGCCGATCCTTGCACGACGCGGGATTGTCGACAATCCTGCCTGACGACGAGTCGGGGTGCACCCGCCAGCGCGGGGTGCCGAGGAGGGGAGCGGCGCGTGATCATCGACTGCCACGGGCACTACACCACCACCCCCGACGCCGTGGGGGCCTGGCGCCGGAGCCAGACGGCGGCGGTGGAGGCCGATGCCGGCCATGGGGGGGAGAAGGGGACGATCGACGTCAGCGACGACGAGATCCGCCACAGCGTCGAAGGAGCCCAGCTGGCCCTCCAACGGCAGCGGGGCACCGACCTGACGATCTTCTCCCCCCGGGCCAGCTGGATGGGGCACCACGTCGGCAACGAGCACACGTCGAGGTTCTGGACCGAGCACCAGAACGAGTTGATCAGGCGGGTCTGCGATCTCTATCCCGACAACTTCGCCCCGGTGTGCCAGCTCCCCCAGTCGCCGGGGGCGCCGATCGCAGGGTCGGTGGCCGAGCTGGAGCGGTGCGTGAACGAGATGGGATTCGTCGGCTGCAACGTGAACCCCGACCCCACCGGTGGGTTCTGGACCGGGCCCCCGCTCTGGGACCGCTACTGGTGGCCGCTGTGGGAGGCGATGTGCGAGCTCGACGTGCCCGCCATGATCCACGTCAGCAGCTCGTGCAACGACCACTTCCACACCACCGGCTCCCACTACCTCGCCGCCGACACCACCGCCTTCGTCCAGGCCCTCACATCGGGCTTCATGGCCGACTTCCCCGGTCTGCGCTTCATCATCCCCCACGGTGGGGGCGCGGTGCCCTACCACTGGGGCCGGTTCAAGGGCATGGCCGAGGACCAGGGCTGGGACTTCGCCGGCCTCGGCGACCACATCTGGTTCGACACCTGCGTCTACCACCAGCCCGGCATCGATCTCCTGCTCTCGGTGGTGCCGACCGACAACATCCTGTTCGCCTCGGAGATGGTCGGCGCCGTGCGCGGCATCGACCCCGACACGGGCAACCATTACGACGACACGAGGATCTACCTCGACAACGCCGCCATCTCCGACGAGGATCGGGCCAGGATCTTCGACCGGAACATCCGGCGCGTCTTCCCCCGCTTGGAGCCGTCCGGACCCGAGCGAGCGAGCCGATGAACGTCGCTGGCCGCAGTTGGTTCACCCCAGATCGGAAGGTAGGCCAGTGAGCAACGAGCCGACGGGACACGTGGTGGTCCGCTCCATTCCCCGGGCCGACGGGACGACGATCGACGCCCTCGCTCCCATCGGCACCGCCACGGTGCACGAGGCCATCGGTCGTCGCGGCTACCTCGACCCCGACATCAGGCCCATCCAGAACGACGTCCGAATCGCCGGGTCCGCCGTCACCGTGTCGTGCCACCCCGGCGACAACCTGATGATCCATGCCGCGGTCGAGGTGTGCCAACCGGGCGACGTGCTGGTGGTGACCACCACCGCCCCGTCGACCCACGGCATGTTCGGTGACCTGCTGGCGTCGTCGCTCATGGCCCGGGGAGTGCGGGGCCTGGTGATGGAAGCCGGCGTGCGCGACAGCGCCGACCTGCGGGCCATGGGGTTTCCCGTGTGGACCCGCCACGTCTCGTGCGAGGGGACGGTCAAGGCGTCGCCCGGCTCGGTCAACGTCCCGGTGGTCGTGGGAGGTCAGCTGGTGGCACCGGGCGACGTGGTGTGCGCCGACGACGACGGCGTGGTCGTCGTGGCCCGTACCGGAGCGGACCGGGCCCTCGACCAGTCGCACGCCCGCCTGGCCAGGGAGGAGGCGACGCGGTTGCGACTGGCTGCCGGCGAGCTGGGCGTCGACATGTACGGCCTCCGGGCCATCCTGGAGCGGCTTGGCGTCACCTACGTCGACACCCTCGACGATCTCGGCTGATGCCGCTACCCGGGTGGAACGGCTCAGCGAGAACGCCGTCGATCCGGGCTACAACGGGGGAGACCAGACAACGTGAGCCGAATGTCTGGCCTTGTCGTGTGGGATGACGCTCGCCCCTTTCGTGGCGGAGGTCGCCGGTCAAGTGTTGGGCTTCGCCGGGCACAGGAGGGACCCTTCACATGACACGCCCCGGTTATGTGACGCACATCGTCACCGAGCGCGGGTCCATGCCCGTCCACCTTTCGGTTCCCGAGGGCGACGGTCGGTATCCCGGGGTGGTGCTCGTCCACGACACCCTGGGCCCCTCGAACGACCTCTACCGCCAGGCCGACTGGCTGGCCTCGGAGGGGTTCGTGGCCGCCGCTCCCGATCTCTACTACTGGGACAGCCGGCTGCGGTGCTCGAGCGGCACGGGATCGAACACGACATCGTGGTCTACCCCGATGCCGGTCACGGCTTCATGAACGACCACAGGCGACGATCCGGTGCCCCTCGTCGTGCGGGCCCTCTCGTGGGCGACCAACGGCGACCACCACGGTCCCTCGGCCTGCGACGCCAGGGAGCGGACGATCGAGTTCTTCCGCCGTCACCTCGGTCCGCCCGACGAGCCGGTCGGCGGTTCGCCCGCCTGAGCGACGACCCGGGACAAGGCGCCGGCGTCGCCCCGGGACACGGCGCCGGCCGCGACCCGACGGTGGACCGCCCACGCCGCCAGCACCACGGCGGCGGCGATGGCGGCCCGGACCGTCAGGCTCCGTTCGGGTACCGTCGTCGCCAGCGCCATGCCGGTGCCACCGACGACGAGGGCGACGACGAGCACCGTCGCCACCTCCCGCCGCCGCACGGCCCGCGCCGCCGCCGTCGGCACCGCCCCCGACCGTCGTTCGATCGAGGCCAGCGCCAGCTCGAGCGCCAGGAACCAACCGCAGCCGATGGTCAGGGCGGCCACACCGGCCACCCGGTCGGGTGATCCGGCGCCGATCACGAGCCCGGCCAAGCCCGGCACGACGGCGGTGGCGGCCAGGCGTTCGGATCCCACGGCCACCCCGATCGCCAGGAGGGAGACGGCCACCACCCCGATCCTGGCGACCAGCCAGTCGAGCGACACCGCGGCGTGGATCGTGATGACGGTGGACGCCGCGGCCACCACCGGGGCGGCGACCCCCGCCGGCCAGCCGGGGACGAGGACGAGCCGGGCCCTCATCCCCGCACCCCCGCCCGCCGCCGGCGCTGGCGGCCCAGGGCCCGCAGCACCGGGTCGAGCGGCTCGTGGCGATCCCACCGCCCCACGGCGATGCCGTAGTGGGCCAGCTCGTCGATCAGCATGACCCGCTCCGCTTCCCACAGGCGCCGGGCCAGTCGGCCGACCCGGGTCTCCGGTGGCCGGTCGGTCCCCGCGCCGCCACCGGTCGAGCCCGCCGGACGTCGGTCGTCGCTCCCCTCCCGGGCGACACCGCACTCGATGACGACGACGTCGTGGCCCCGGTGACGCAGGGTGACGAGGGCGTCGACGAAGCGGGTGTCGTGGAGGGGGGAGAGGGCCACGACGAGCGAGCGGGGCGGTAGGGCCCGGGGCGGCACGAGCGACAGCTCCCGTTCGGCGGCGTTGGCGAAGAGGCGGGTGGCCAACAGGGCGTCGATCAGCCGCTGGAGGTGGGTCGACCCCGAGCCGAGGGGTACCCACCGGACCACCCCGCCCAGCTCGACCAGGCCCACCCGGTCGGCGGCGGCCACATGGCCGTCGGCGACCGCCATCGCCACCTCGACCGCGGCCCCGACCGACGAGCGGACGTCGTGCCCGGACTCGACGAGGGAGTCGAGCAGGAGGATCACGTCGGCCGCCCGCTCGGGATGCCGTCGCGACACCCACAGCTCGTCCCGGCGGGCGCTGGCCCGCCAGTTGATGTCACGTCGCAGGTCGCCAGGTTCGAACGGTCGGATGTCGGCGTACTCGACGCCGCGGTCGATCGAGGCCGACGGGTGGGCTCCGGCCTGGCGACGGTGCAGGATCGGTGCCAGCAGCGACCGGAGCTCCGGGGGCGACGGGTGGACCCGCACCGCGGCCTCACCGACGATGGCGCCCCGCCACTGGATCAGGCCGTACGGCTGGTGGAAGACGACGGCGGCGGCGCCGACGTCGTGGGTGCCCCACTCGCCCCCGACCAACGGGCAGGAGACCTCCATCGGGCGCGCCGCCACCACCGCCTCCACGACGGTCGGTGGGACGACGCCCCGTCCCTCGCCCCAGAAGCGGGGTGAGGGACGAGGGGTGATCTCGACCGTCCCGGCCCGGTCGGTATCGACGGCGTAGCGGAGCTCCAGCTCGTCGCCCGCCACCATGCGGCGGGCGACGGGTCGCAGCGTCACCCGCAAACGGGGCGGATCGCCGCGACCGAGGCCGAGCACGAGGAGCACGGCCCAGGGGGCGGCGGCCATTACCACCTCGGCCCGACCGGTGGTCACGGCCATGAGGGCCGATGCGACCACGATGATCACCGCCAGCCGGAGCCGCACGGTCGCCCGCTGGGTCACGGCTCGTCGGGCAACGTCGGCGGGGTCGGTACCGCCCCGAGGCACTCGGTGACGACATCGGTGCCGGACACACCCCGGACCCACAGTTCGGGCCGGAGCAGGAGGCGGTGGGCCAGCACCGCCACCGCCACCCCCTTCACGTCGTCGGGTACGACGAAGTCGCGGCCCGCCAGCACCGCGGTGGCCCGGGCCAGCTTGACCAGGGCGTCGACGCCGCGGGGGCTGGCCCCCGCCTCGACCCGGGGGCTGGCCCGGGTGGCGTGGACCAGGGCCACGCAGTAGTCGACGATCGGATCGGAGACCTCGACCGTCTCCATCGTGGCCTGGAGCCGACCGACGCCACCGGCGTCGACCACGGCGTCGAGGACGACCTCGTCGCGACCGCGACGGAGCCGGCGGCGGACGATCTCGGCGTCATCGGCCGCCGACGGGTACCCGAGCGACGTCCGCAGCATGAACCGGTCGATCTGGGCCTCGGGCAGGGGATAGGTGCCCTCCAGCTCGATGGGGTTCTGGGTGGCGAGCACCACGAACGGATCGGGGAGGGGGTGGGAGACCCCGTCCACCGTCACCTGTCGCTCCTGCATCGCCTCCAGCAGCGCCGCCTGGGTCTTGGGGGGCGCCCGGTTGATCTCATCGCCCAGGACCACGTTGTTGAACACCGGTCCGGGCCGGAACTCGAAGTCGAGCCGCCGCTGGTCGTAGAGCAGCGAGCCGGTCACATCGGCCGGCATGAGGTCGGGGGTGAACTGGATCCGGCCGACGGTGAGTCCGGTGACCTGGGCCAGTGACCGGGCCACCAGCGTCTTGCCCAGGCCGGGCAGGTCCTCCAACAGCACGTGCCCCCCGGCCAGGACGCCGGCGACGATGAGCTCGAGCGACGCCCGCTTGCCGACCACCACCGTCTCCAGCCGATCGAGGATCCGGCGGCTCACCTCGGTGGCCTCGGGCACGGGCAGCGGGAGGGGCCGGGTCGGGCGGCCGCTGCCGCTGGCGGGGGAGGGCGGAGGGTCGGTGGTGTTCACCGGGCGTCGCCGCCGTCGACGAGGGCGTCGACGAGGTCTTCGAGCTCGTCGAGCGCAGGGGGACGATCTCGGGCCGAGTCGTCGACGAGCCAGGCCGCGGGGCCGAGCACATCGGCGGCCCGCTCCGGCTCGGTGGCGAGGTCGATCCCCTGTTCCCGGCGCAGCACGTGGGTGGCGAGGCGCCGGAGGCGGGGACGCAGCCGCAGGGCCGCCGCCCGCTCGTTGTCGCGTGCGCTCAGCAACAGGCCTTCGAGCAGCACGACCTGGCGGGGCCGTTCGTCGGCACCGCAGACGGGCTCGGGGCGGTGCAGGCGCCACAGGCCGCGCAGCTGGTCGTCGACGGTGGGGGCCTCCCGTTCGATCCGGCCCAGGGCGACCCAGGCGGCCCACACCGCGATGGCCACCAGCCAGAGGTCGACCGACACCTGGCGGGGCCGCCCGCCGAGGAAGGTCGCCACCCCTCCCAGGGCCAGCACCCAGAAGGCCGACGCCACGATGGGGCGGACCAGGGACGAGGGGGCGCGGCTCATGGGGCGGTGACGTCGGTTCGGTCGAGGGCGGCGAGGGCCCGGTCGCGGTCGGCGGTGGTGACGGGACGGCCCGAGTAACGGGCCCGCTCGTAGAGCCCGGCCAGTTCGGCCACCGCCCCGGCGTCGACGGGATGGGCGGCCAGCGCCCGCCGGGTGTGCTCCGTCGGGGTCTCGCTCGGTCGGCGGGGTAGCCCGGCGGCGGCGAAGCCGGCCTCCAGGGCGGCGTAGGCGGCCAGCACGGCGTGGCGGGGCCCGCCGCCCAGCCGCAGCACCCGTCGGGCCCCCTCGACGGCCGGGAGCACATCCGGTTGGCTGGGCTCGGCCGCCGGGGCCGGTCGGTCGGGCCGTCGGCGGGAGGCGGCGACGACGGCGGCGGCGACGGCGGCGAGCGCGGCCAGCACGACCAGCTCGGTCGAGCTGGGGGCGACCCGCCGGCCGGGGGTCGCCCCCTCATCGAGGGCCTCGGCGGGGGCGGGGTCGACCGGGTCGTCACCGGTGCCGGGGCGGGGGCCGAGGATGGCGAACAGGACGACCAGGGCGAGCAGCACGAGGGTCGGCCACAGGGAGCGACGGACCGGCGGACCGGAGCGTTGTGTGCGGGGCCCGATCAGGCCGACGACGAGGAGGACGGCCCCTGCCGCCAGCACCGGAACCATGAGCCCGACAGCAACCGTGCCGAGCGACGGCATCCCGAGCCACCGACCATCGGGGGGACGGGATGCGGTGGCGAGGGCGATGACCGACGACCAGGCGGCGAGGAGGGCGAGCGCGCCGGCCGCCCGGGAACCCAGCACCCGACGTACGAACCGACCGGCGACCATCCCCCACGTTAACCCTGTCCGCCGCCCCGGTGCCCGGGCGTGGCGGTGGTGTCAGCCGGCGTCGCCCCGGAGATGGCGCTCCATGTCGCCCCGGTAGTCGGCCGCCAGCTCGTTCCGCTGCGGGTCGGTCAGGACCTGTTCGGCCAGGTCGAACACCTCCTGCTCCTCCTCGTCGAGATGGTGCTCGAGTCGTTCGACGAGCTGGCGGGCGGTAACGAGCCACTGCGACGCCGACCGATCGTACGACTCGAGCTGCTCGACATAGTCGTCGAGCTCCTTGTGTTCGGCCACGCTGTGGCGAGCCTGGTCCTGGGTCAGATCGTGCTCCATGAGCGGCACGTAGAAGTAGCGCTCCTCGGCCGCGGCATGGGAGGTCAGCATGGCCCGGAGCTCCTCGAAGGTCTCCCGCCGGTCATCGCTGTCGCCGTGGGTCTCGAGCAGCTGGGCGCCGAGCTTCCGCTGGATCTCGTGGTCCTGGCGGATGGCGTCGAAGATGGTCACGGTCGTTCTCCGGTTCTGGGGGCTTGCGGGGACGGTGGCTTGCGGGGACGGTGGCTTGCGTTCACGGTGTCGCCCCGCTGGTCGGTGCGGCGGAGTGAGAGTTGGCCATGGAGGTGGCGGTTCCCACCCCGACGCCGGGCCAAACACCCAGCCGACGGCGGAGCGCCGGGGCTGGCGGGGCGGGGGGACGGGCCCCGGGCGTGGGCGTGGGAGTAGGGTCGTCACCGACGAGGAGATCGTTGAAGGGAGGTCGGAAGATGGGCGAGTACGCAGTCGTATGGCCCCGGAGCGCCAAGACGGCCGAGCTGGTGGAGCTGGCGCCCCGGCTCCCCTCGCTCGAAGGGGCGACGGTGGCGTTCCTGTGGGACTACCTGTTCCGGGGCGACGAGATCTTCCCGGTGTTGGAGCGGGAGCTGTCGGCCCGCTACCCGGGAATGACGTTCGTGCCCTACCAGGAGTTCGGCACCACCCACGGCGAGGGCGAGCACGACATGATCGCCACCATGGCGGCCGAGCTCACGGCCCGCAGTGTCGACGCCGTCATCTCCGGGATGGGCTGTTGAGGTAGCTGCACGCCCGCCGTGTTGCGGGCCTCCGCCGCCGCCGAACTGGCCGGCGTCCCGACGTCGTCGCTGGTGTGCGAGGGCTTCCTGGGCCAGGCCGCCACCACCTCGGTCGGGCTCGGTATGCCCAACCTTCCCGTGGCCCGGGTGCCCGGCCACGTCGACACCCAGCCCTCGGCCGACCTCGACCGCAACGTGGTCGAGGTCACCCTCCCCGCCGTGATCGACAACCTCGTGTCGCAGCCCGAGCCGGCGGCCGAGATCGTCGAGCCGTCACCCCGCGACGTCGTCTTCACCGGCACCTTCGAGGAGGTCAACCGGCTGTACTACGAGAATCTCTGGTCGGACGGCCTCCCGATCGTGCCGCCGACCATCGCCGCCGTCGAGTCGTTCCTGCGCTTCACCGACCTCGATCCCGATCACAGCTTCGGGCCCCTCCTGCCCGACAACCGGGCGGCCACGGTGTGGTCGGTGGCCGTCAACGGGGTCATGGCCGGATGCCGTCCGGAGTACCTCCCGGTGCTCCTGGCCGTCGTCGAGGCCCTGGCCGACCCGGCCTACGGCGTGGAGCACTCGGGCAACACCCCAGGGGCCGACACGCTGATCACGGTGAACGGCCCGATCGCCGCCGAGCTGGGCTTCAACATGGAGCAGGGGGTCCTGCGCGACGGCTTCCAGGCCAACACCACCGTCGGCCGGTTCCTCCGCCTCTACCTCCGCAATGTGGCCGGGTTCCTGCCGTGGCAGACCGACAAGGCCACCTACGGCAACACGTGGCGGGTGGCGATGGCGGAGAACGAGCCGGCCCTGGCCGCCATGGGGTGGGAACCCCAGAGCGTCGACTTCGGGTTCGCCCCGGGCGACAACGTGGTGACGATCTCCCGCTACACCGGCGGTGAGGTGCTCACCTCGGTGTTCGGCCAGCATCCCGACGAGATGATCGACTACCTGGCCGACGGGCTGACGAGGATCGTGGGCTGGGAGCTGGTCTTCACCATCGGTGTCGCCGGTGGCACCTACCGTCCCCTGCTCCTCCTCCCTCCGGTGCTGGCCGAGACGATCGCCGCCGCCGGATGGTCGAGGGCCGACCTCAAGCGGGTGCTGTGGGAACGGGCCCGGATCCCCGCCGACCGGTTCGAGAAGTACCTGGGGGAGTGGACCAACCTCGTCCCCGGGCGGCGCCGACTGGTCGACTTCGTCAACACCCGCAAGGCACCCCGAGTGTTCGCCGAGAGTGCCGACCCCCAGCGGCTCGTGCCGATCGTGGCCGAACCGGAGCACATCCAGCTGGCCGTCACCGGCGATCCCCTGCGCACCAACGCCTACGTCTTCGCCCACAACGGCATGCTGGGGTTCCCGACCGCCAAGGCGGTCCGCCTCCCCGCCGATTGGAAGCGGCAGCTGGCCCTGGCCCGCAACCGGTGAGGACCGGGAGGGGGTGAATGGGGAAGACCTGTGGGTCGTCGTGCCGGTGGCCCAGCGGCGCGACGGGGCCTGGCTCGATGACACCCTCACCGCCCGCAACGCCGAGGCGGGCCTGACCGCCCGGGCCCCCGACGGCGGGCGCTTCCCCCGACAGCGGGTGGAGCTGTTCCGGGCGCCGGGGGCGGCCGCCGCCGTCGACGAGGCCTACCGTCGCCGGGGGTGGACCGACGGGCTGCCCATCGTGGCCCCCACCACGGGCCGGGTGGCCGAGCTGGTGACCCGAGTCCGCCGCCCGCCGAGGGATGTGGTGGCCGAACTGGCCCCGCTCGGGGGGCTGGCCACGGTGGAGCGGGTGGCGGCCAACGCCGTGATGGCGGGCTGCGGCCCGGCCCAGTTCCCCTACGTCGTCGCCGCGGTGGAGGCGGTGGCCGACCCCGCCTTCAACCTCGCCGGCGTCCAGACCACCGACGAGAACGTGGCTCCCCTCGTGGTCGTCAGCGCCCCTGCGGCGGCCCGGGAGGTGGCGGAGATCCACGCCGGCACTGGGCTCCTGGGGCCCGGTTGGCGGGGCAACGCCACGATCGGACGGGCCCTGCGCCTGGTGCTCCACAACCTGGGCGGGGGATGGCCGGGGGCGGTGTCGCTCGCCGGGGCGGGGCAACCGGGCCGCTACACCCTCTGCGCCGCCGAGGACGACGAGGTCTGCCCGTGGCCGCCACTGCGGGTGGAGCTGGGTCACGACGTCGAGGAGGCGATCGTGGTGGTGACCCGGGCCGAGTCGGCGGTCAACGTGACGGGCGGGGTGGCGGAGATCGTGTCGGTCATGTCGTCGGCCACCTCGCTGTTCACCGCCGTGCACCGCGGCATCCCGGCCCTGCTCCTCGCCCCCCACACCGCAGCCGAACTGGCCACCGCAGGGGCCGGCCGGGCCGACGTCGCCGCCCGGCTGGCCGGCGAGGCCCACCTGCCGGCCGACCTGTGGAACGCCGCATGGGTGGCGGAGCGCGTGGCGGGCCGGCCCGATCGATCCGAAGACGTGACGGTGGTGGCCGACCCTGAGAGCTTCGTGATCTTCGTGGCCGGGGGTCGCATCCCCATCCCCCAGCACGTGTGGTTCCCGAGCTGGGGCTTCCCGCCGTGTTGCGTGAGCAGGCGGGTGCAACTTCACTGAGGAGCCTGCGGGGGATCGACCTGCGGGAACCGAGGGGGGGTATCGGCCATGATCGGCAAGCTGTTCCATCTGGCGCACCTGGTGGACGATCTCGACGCCACCGACCGGCTGTACGACGCGGTCTTCGACTGCCATCGCTACTACCGCGACTACGAGCGGGCGGCCCGCCGAGAGGCGTCGCTGCTCGTGGTGTGCGACCAGTGCTTCGAGCCGATCATGCCCTCGTCGGACCCCGACGACGCCGCCAGTCCACTCGGCCGCTTCAAGGCCCGCTTCGGGAACCGCTTTCACTCGATCGCCTGGTACGTCGAGGACATCGAGGCCTTCACCGCCCGCCTCCTCGACCACGGGGTCCGGCTCGTCGGCCTCACCGGCAAGCCGGTGACCGACCCGTCGCGGTCGACGGCCATCTGGACCCATCCCGGTGACACCGGGGCCCTGCTCGAGTTCTGCCCGTCGGGCTTCGCCGCCGACCCCCGGATCGAGCCCGGGTGGACGACCGAGCGGTGGCGCAACCACCCCCTCGGCCTGCTCCGGACCTCGCACGTGTCGGTGCTGTTCGCCGAGCCCGAGCAGGGTGACCGGGTCTATGGCGAGGTCCTCGGCGGTCGGCTCCTCCACCGTGACACCGACCCCCAGGGCCAGCGGGCGTACTACGCCATCGGGGAGGACACCGTCATCGAGGTGGTGGTGCCCGCCGATCCCGACAGCCGGGCCGGTCGCGACCTGGCGGCCGCCGGCAACGCCGTGCACGCCATCACGTTCCTCACCGCCGACCTCGACCGGGCCACGGCCTTCCTCGCCGAGCACGGGATCGGGGTCAGCGCCCTGCCCGGCGGCGACGTCCACGTCGACCTCGACCCCGGCCACGGGCTCGATCTGCGACTGACCGACCGGGTCATCCCCGGCGACGCCCGGGGCTGAGCGGCCATGCGGGGCGAGCCCCGAGCGGCCCGGGCCCCGGCACTCCAGCATCCGTACCGGTGGCCGGGATGCCCGAGCCGCCGGGGTTCGGCTCGCCTGCGGTTTCAGGCGAAGAGCGACCGGGCGATGACCACGTTCTGGATCTCGGTCGTCCCGTCGAGGTACTGGGCCATCTTGGCTCCCGCCAGGTGGCGGGCCAGGGGCCGGTCGTGGCGGAAGCCGTTGGCCCCGAGGGCCTGCATGCACTGCGACAGGCCGGTCAGGGCGGCCCTGGTGGCGAACTTCTTGGCGTGGGCGGCCCGCACCCCGAGGTCGGGGTCGCCGGCGTCGAGAGCGGCGGCGGCCCGGTCGGCCAGTGCCTCCGACGCCTCGAGGTCGGTGGCCACGTCGGCCAACATCCACCGCAGTCCCTGCTGGTCGGCCAGGGGTCCGCCGAAGGCCCGGCGGTCGCTCACGTAGTCCACCGCCAGGTCGAGGCCCCGGCGCAGCATCCCGGCGCACATGGCGGCGACCACGATCCGGGCTACGTCGATGGCTTCCATGGCCGCCCGGAAGGCGACCCCGGGCTCGACGAACAGCTGCTCGGGGCCGAGGCGCACCCGGTCGAAGCGGAGCCCGCAGGTGCCCGTCGAGTGGGCGCCGAGCATCTCGTAGGGCTCGCTCCGCTCCACCCCCGGCTGGTCGGCGTCGACGAGGAACGAGGCGATGCCCTGCGAGCCCGAGCCGGGCCGTGTCTGGGCGTACACGATGAACACGTCGGCCTCGGTGCCGTTGGTGGCCCACGCCTTCTCCCCGTCGAGGATCCAGCCGTCGCCGTCGGGCCGGGCGGTGGTGGTGATGGCGGCGGCGTCACTCCCCGCCCCGGGCTCGGTGAGGAGGAAGCCGCCGACCAGTGACCCGTCGACCAGGCCCGGGAGGTAGCGGTGCCGCTGCTCGTCGCCACCACGGGCGGCGATTGCGCCAGCCAGGTTGTTGTGGCACACGAGTGAGAAGGCGAACCCCATATCGGCGGCGGCGAGGGCGGCCATGATCCTGGCCATTGCGGTCACCCCCAGACCCGAGCCGCCGAGCTCGGCCGGCACCAGGATGCCCCCCAGGCCGAGCTCGGCCGCTGCCGTCAACGAGGCACGCGGCATGCGGC
Source organism: Acidimicrobiales bacterium (assembly GCA_050330635.1). Taxonomy (GTDB): domain Bacteria; phylum Actinomycetota; class Acidimicrobiia; order Acidimicrobiales; family SZUA-35; genus CADEDH01. The sequence continues at coordinate 61,315 of JBHJNQ010000069.1, forward strand.
GATCGTGCTCCCAGGACGCCGCCGCAGGGTCGACGTGCTCCCGGGCGAACCGCTCGGCCACGGCGACCAGCGCCGCTGCGGAGTCGGTGGCGGATTCGGCGGCGGGGTGGAGGGGAGCCGGTCGGCTCACCGGTCCACCGCCCCCGCCGTGACGTCGCCATCGCCCCTTCCGTGGCCGTCGGCCGGCCCGTACTCCGGGGTGGCCGGCGTGTGCTCGTCCAGGGGGTAGATCGGGCGGCGGACGTTCTCGAAGGCGAACAGGGAGTTGTCGCTGCTGGTTACGCCGACGCCGTCGCACGGCAGGTCGCGCACCGAGATGTCGGCGAACCCGGCCCGGTAGTGGATGCGGGACTTGAGGATCAGGTAGCGCATGGCCGTCGGTTCGATCCCGACGCTGCGAAAGCACGCCGGGTCCCACGGCTCCACGTTGCGGGAGCACACCACGATGCTGACCGACCCCACCTGCAGCACCCCCGTGGGGCCCATGTCCATCACCGTGCCCCGCCCCATCGGCACCGTCACGGTGAACGTCCCGTCGGTGAGGGCGGTGACCCGACCGGTCACTTCGAGCGGCTCGCCGACGCGCCCGATGGCCGGCATGTCGAGCTTGCCCCCGAGCGACACGGTCAGCTCGGCTCCCACCCCGGCGGCGGCCATGGCGGCCACGGCCGCCGGGTCGCAGATCCCGAACATGGCGACGGACGGCAACTCCTGGCGGAGCACCTCGGCCAGCACCGCCGTCGTGTCCTGGGTGCCGCCGGAGGCGGCGTTGTCGGCGTGGTCGAGCAGGACGATCGGACCGGCGGGGGTCGTCGGGTCGTCCCCGAGGGTCCTGGCCTCGGCGATCGTGTCGGCCAGGGGGCGGGACCGGAACACGAACTCGGCCCGCTCGGCCCACGCCGCCTCGAGGAGCTCGTCGCGTGCCGCCTCGGCCCGGGCCCGGTCGCGGTCGGCGATCGTGACCACCGACAGCCCGGCGTGCCAGATGTCGGCCAGGGGGAAGCCCCCGAACACCGAGGCGGCCAGCAGGCCCCCGGCCTCGTGGCGACGGGCCAGCTCCAGCAGCGGCCCCATGGGCTCGTCCTCGTGACCCATGCGCAGGGTCTGGGCCAGGATCGGGCGGCTGCCCCACACCATCACCGGATCGATCTCGCCCGCCAGGGTGGACACCAGGAGGCGCCCGGCGTGTCGGCCGGCGTCGTACATGTCGAGATGGGGGTAGGTCTTGTAGCCGACGGCGACGGTGCAGTTGTCGATGATGGCGTCGGTCATGTTGGCGTGGAGGTCGAGGCTCACGGCGATCGGGAGGTCGGGGGCGATCTCGCGAAGGCGGGCCAGCAACGTGCCCTCCCCGTCGTCGGTGGTCTCGGCCACCATGGCCCCGTGGAGGTCGAGGAAGCAGGCGTCGCAGCTGGCGGCCACCGCCTCGCAGATGGCGTCGGTCATCGTGCGGTAGGCGTCGGCCGCCACCTTGCCGCTGGGGGCGGCGTTGCCGGCGATCGGGGTCACGATCTCCATCCCCGCCTCCCCGGCCACGTCGAGAAGGCGCCGATGCCGGTGCCGGTCCCGGTGAAGACCCGGCGGACCTCGTCGCCGGTCGGGACCTCCCCGCCACCCCGGGCGAACCGGGCGAGCGGGGTCGGCACGGGGGAGAAGGTGTTGGTCTCGTGTTCCATCATGGCGATGACGACGCGTTGGGCCATGGCCCGATCCTCGCTCACCACCGGTCCCGGAGCCAGCCCACCCGCCCCGACCGACCCGCCGCCGGTTCCTGGCCCCGGGGACTCCCGCTTCGGAGAGCTCGCCGGGCCCGGAACGTGAGGGGGGGCTACGATCGGGCGACCGGGGCGTCGGCGCCGGGCGAGGCGAACGGGGGAGCGAGTCGTGCAGATCAGTGTGGCCGGCATGTTCGGGGCCAGCCCCAAACGAGACCTGGGGTTCCTGCGGGCCTTCGCCCAGTCGGCGGAGGACCTTGGCTACCGCGCCCTCGTGGTCCCCGAGCACGTGGTGTTCTTCCCGTCATACGAATCGAGCTACCCCTACACCGAGGACGGCTCCCCCAACTTCGGACCCGACACCGGCATCTACGATCCCCTCTTCGTGTCGCTGGCCGGAGCCGCCGCCACCACCACCCTCCGGTTCATGACTGGGGTGCTGATCCTGCCGCAACGCCCGGCGCTGCTGACCGCCAAGGAGGTCCTGACCCTCGACCACCTCACCGGCGGACGGTTCGAGCTGGGCGTCGGCTCCGGCTGGTCGTGGGAGGAGTACGCCGCCCTCGGCGTGCCGTTCGGCCGGCGGGGCAAGCGGATGGACGAGTACATCGAGGCCATCCGGGTGGCGTGGACCGACGATCTCGCCAGCTACGACGGCGAGTTCGTGTCGTTCCACGATGTCGTGCTCAACCCGGAGCCCGTGACTCCCGGCGGGCCCCCGATCATCATCGGTGGCGACTCGGCCGCCGCCATGCGGCGCGCCGCCCGGCTCGGGGACGGCTGGTACGGGTGGTGGGCGGGGCCCGACCTCGCCGCCCACCTCGACGCCCTCCACGCCATCCTGGCCGACCACGATCGGTCGGTCACCGACGACGACTTCTCGTTCAAGCTGGGGCTGCCGCTCGGTCGGGAGTCGCTCGACGAGGTGGCGGCCAAGGCCGACGAGGCCCGGTCGCTGGGCGTGGAGGAGCTGGTGCTGGCCCCGCCGCTGTCGACGTCATCGTTCGAGGAGGGCCTGGCCTCCCTGGCCGAGGCCTGCGGTCTGCGGTGAGCCCGCCCCGCCCTGCCTGAGGCGGCCGCCCTGGTGGCGGGATGCGATCTCGACGCCGCGGCGGCGACCGCGGGCTACGCCGCCATCGCCCCGCTGGTGGAAGAGATCGCCGCAGTGGAGAGCGGGATAGTGGACACCGTGCTAGCCCGCTGGCGGGCGGCGCCGGGCGAGCCGTCGACCTCGGGCCGCCCCGTCAGCCGATGGCGCCGCCGATGCCGACCTCGGCGTCCATGGCCTCGGGGTCGCCGAGCGAGTGCTCGTGGAGGGGGGTGCCCATGGCGTGGACGACGGGCAGGACCTCCTCGGCGAACAGCTCGAGGCTGGCCCTGGCCTCGGCCGGGGGCTTGGAGCCGTGCTGGGGGTGGACGATCAGGTACTCGAGGCTGATCATCTCCTGGGTCCGCTGGATCTTCTCGATGATCTCGTCGGGGGTGCCGATGATGTGCCCGTCCTCGGCCGCCGTCGCCTGCTCCTCCGCCAGCTCGCGGCCCTGGGCGAACACCTTGGCGTAGTCCTCGTAGCCCTCGACCCCCTCGAACGAGGGGGCGTTCCACACCGCGTAGTGGTTGCGGGCCGCCCACGCCTGCTCCCCGGCGTAGCGGCGGGCCCGCTCGTTGTCCTCCCGGTCGGCGCTGCAGTGCAGGTACATCATGGTCGTGGGCTGGTTGGGTGACAGTCCCTTGGCTGCCCGGATGGTGTTGAACTTGGCGACACCCCGGGCCATCACGTCGAGGGGGACGGCGGTGACGAACATCTGACCGAGGCCCAGGTCGGCGGCCACCGCCATCGACGCCGGGGTGTTGAAGGCCGCCTTCATGTTGTCGAACAGGGAGCCACGATGCAGGGCCTGGGGTCGAACGGTGGTGGGTGGCACCTGGTACATCTCACCGTCGTAGGAGAAGCGGTCCTGTTCCGACAGGCGCAGGATCTCGACCATCTCGGCGAACCGCTGCCGTGACTCTTCGCGCTCGACGTTGAACCCCTCGTACTCGTGGGCCGAGATGCCCCGCCCGATGCCGAGGTGGAGGGTGCGACCGTCGAGGAGGAGGTCGAGCATGGCGATCTCGTGGGCCAGCTTGATCGGCTGCCACCACGGGGCGACGATCACCGCCGTTCCCACGTCGATCCGGCTGGTCCGCCCGGCCCAGAACGCCAGCCACTGGAGCGGGTTGCCCTGCATCGAGTAGGCCGATCCGTAGTGCTCGGCGCACCAGATGGCATCGAAGCCGAGCGGTTCGACGAGGTCGCCGAGCTTCATCGTCTCCCGGTGGATGGCGACGTCCGGGGTGGCCGGCGACGAGTCGTAGTCGCCGGCCAGGAGCCGGTCCCAATCCCGGTGGTTGTAGCTCGTTACCATCACCCCGACCTGCATGGTGTCCCCTTCGTTGCGGCTGCGCGGCCTCGTGACGTCGACGCTAACCGGCGGCCACCATCAGGGGCCAGATGGCCCGGCCCGGGTTGGCAGACAGGTCGGCGACGACCGTCGGAGCACCTCAACGGAGGGCGCCGCAGCACCGGAGCTGTTCCTGCTCGTCCGAGTCGAGCCCGAGCATGCTGAGCACCGCCTCGTTGTGCTCGCCGATGCGCAGTCCTCCCCGACGGGGGGTGGTGTCGGCCCCCGAGAGGCGCAGGCGACTGTTCTCCACCCATGCCCTGCCGAGCACGGGGTGGTCCACTTCGACGAAGTGGCGGCGGGCGATCAGTTGCGGGTCGGTCGTCACGTCGGCGGGGCCGAGCACCCGATGCACCGGCACCCCAGCCGCCTGGAGGGTGTCCTCGACCTCGTCAGCGGTGCGGGTGCAGGTCCAAGCGGCCACATCAGCGTCGAGGCGCTCGTGGGCGCGCACCCGGTCGGCGGCGGTGGCGAGCGCGGGGTCGGCGGCCCAGTCGACACGGCCGATCGCCACCCCCAGCGCAGCGAACTGGGCGTCGTTGGCGGCCACGACCGCCACCCAACGGTCGTGGCCAGCGCAGGGGTACACCCCGTGGGGGGCCACGTCGGGGGAGGTGTTGCCGCGTCGCTCGGCGATCCGCCCGTTGACCTCGAGGTCGAGGAACGCAGGTCCCAACAGGTGCAGCGAAGCTTCGGTCTGCGACAAGTCGATGTGCTGACCCTCGCCGGTGCGCCTCCGGTGCTCGAGGGCGGCGAGCAACGCCATCGCCGAGAACCGGGGAGCGCAGTAGTCGGTGTAGGCGCCGAAGGGGCCGACGGGGGCGCGGTCGGGCCACCCGGCGAGGGCGCCGAAACCGGCCATCTGGGCGCCCATCGTGCCGTAGCCGGCGAAGTCCGCCTCGGGCCCGGTCTGGCCGTTCAGGCACGAGCTGGCCATGATCACGTCGGGCCGGTGGCGGCGCAGAGACTCGTAGTCGAGTCCCCAGTTGCGCATCGCCTTGGGGGAGTAGTTCTCGACCACGACGTCCGCCCAGTCAACGAGGCGGAGCACCACGTCGCGCGCCTCGGCCACGGACAGGTCGAGCGACAGTGCGAGCTTGTCGCAGTTCAGGTTGGCGTGGATGCCCGAGGTGTCGGGGTCGGCTCGTCCGCCGGCGAACGGGGTGATGGCCCGCAGCGAGTCGGGCCGCGTCGCGCTCTCGATGTGAACGACGGTGGCGCCGGCGTCGGTGAGGTACCGCACGGTCATCGGGCCGGCCATCACCCAGGTGAAGTCGAGCACCTTCAGCCCTTCGAGCGGATGGGCCCGCTGGGCGGCGGCGCGGGCCGGCACCGTCGGCGGGATGCGCCGGGGCAGGGCCGAGGCGCCCGGGCAGGGTGTGGCGGCGAGGGGAGGTGGCGGGCGGTCGATCTGTAGCGGGGCCGATCCGAAGCGGGCGAAAGGGCCGGGGTACGTGACGGGCCGGCCGAGGTCGGGATGGTCGACCGGGGTGAAGAACCGGCGCGCCTCGAGTTGGGGTGAGGCCCGTACGTCGGCGACGGCCGAGACCGCAACGGCGAGAAGCCGGTGCGAGGCGGCGAGGGCGGCCAGTTCGGCGCAGGTGCGGCGGCGCGTCCAGCGCTCGACGGCGTCGGTGAGTTCCTCGAGGTCGGCGAGGGGCCGTCGGCCCTCGCGCAGCTCCACCCCGAACGTGTGATAGTCGACATCGACGGCGGAGGGGGGCAACAGGCCATCGGCGCAAACGAGCTCGACGAGCCGGCGGGAGAACTCGCCGAAGGTCGATCCGAACAACAGGGTGATCGAGACCCACCCGTCGGCCGCCGGGTAGATGATGCGGTGGGCGACCCCACCCTGGCTGACCGCCCCCCCGGAGCGCTGCACCGGGCGGTCGCCCCACAGCTCGCTCAGCACACACTGCTGGGCACACAGCATGGTCGAGGTCTGCGCCGAGACGTCGACGTGGCGTCCCCAGCCGTCCTCGCCGCGGCCGGCGAGGGCGACCAGGGTGGCGACCACCGCTTCGATACCTGCGTGGAGGAACGCCTGGGGCGCCGACGACAGCTGTAGCGGGGCGCGGTCGGGGTGGCCGGTGAGCGCCATCGCCCCCGACGCCGCCTGGACGGTGAGGTCGTGCGCTGACCAGCCGGCCTTGGGCCCGTCGAGGCCGAAGGGGGTGATCGACACCACGACGAGGGCGGGGTGGGCCTCTGCCAGTGCTGCGGGCCCCACCCCGGCGACGTCGAGTGCGCCGGGGGGACCCGACTCGATCAGTACATCGGCGTCGGCCGCCAGCTCCAGGAGGGCTCGGCGTCCCTCGGGGGTTTCGAGGTCGACGACCACCGAGGACTTGCCTCGGTTCGTGGCCCAGAACGACAGGCTGGTCTCCGGCCCCGGCTGGTCGTGGGCGAAGGGGCCCTGCCGACGGAGGCCGATGCCGCCCGGCGGTTCGACGAGGACGACATCGGCCCCGAGGTCAGCGAGCAATCTGCCTGCGATCGTCGCTTCGCCGTCGGTGAGGTCGAGGACACGCAAGTGGGACAACATGGACCCGACGCTAGTTCCCTCGCCCCTCGTGTCGTAAAGTGGCTGGTGGGGTGGGCCGCTCGGGCTCGTACGGCGATGACGTCGTGCGAGACCACTGTGTCGCCACCGGCCTGGTCGGGCCCCGTGTGTTCCAGCTCGAGCTGGGACACGCTGCTCGGGCGGCCGGAGCATTCGTGCCCAGGGTCCCGGGCCGCGTACCATGCCGGCCATGAAACTCGGGATGAGCGTCAACTATGTCGGAGACTTCGCCAAGTCGGTGGACCGGATCGTCGAGCTGGAGAAGGCCGGGCTCGACGTGGCCTGGGTGGCGGAAGCCTACAGCGTCGACGCCGTCAGCCAGATCGGCTACATCGCAGCCAGGACCGAACGGATCGAGATCGGGTCGGGGATCCTGAACGTCTACTCCCGGACTGCGGCCGCCATGGGTCAGACCGCGGCCGGTCTCGACATGGTGTCCAACGGTCGGTTCATCCTCGGTCTCGGGGCCAGCGGACCCCAGGTCGTCGAGGGCTTCCACGGCGTCCCCTACGAGAAGCCGATGGCCCGCATCCAGGAGTACATCGACGTGGTGCGCATGACATTGCGCCGCGAACCCCTCGTCTACCAGGGCCAGACGGTCACCCTCCCCCTGCCGGAAGGTCAGGGCACCGGGCTGGGCAAGCCGCTCAAGCTGATAAACCACCCGGTCCGCAGCGAGATCCCGATCTGGTGGGCGTCGCTCATGCCGCTGTCGGTGAAGGCTACCGCCCGCTCCGCCGACGGCTGGCTGCCCGTGTTCTTCGTGCCCGACGAGTTCCAGCGGGTGTGGGGTGACGATCTCAAGGCCGGGACGGCCGAGCGCGATGAGTCGCTCGGGCGGCTCGAGATCGGGGCCGGCACCACCGTGGCCATCGGTGACGAGTACGCCGGTGACGGGGCCGACCCGGTCCTCGATCTGGCTCGCCCCCAGACCGCCCTCTACTGGGGTGGCATGGGCGCCCGCGACAAGAATTTCTACAACAGCATTGCCCGCAAGTACGGCTACGAGGCCGAAGCGGGAGAAATCCAGGACCTGTACCTCGACGGCCACAAGGCCGAGGCGGCCGCTGCCGTGCCCCGCGACTTCCTCGAACGGTCCAGCCTCGTGGGCCCGGAGTCGTACGTGAGGGAACGGCTCGGGGCGTGGAAGGAGGCGGGGGTGACCGTGCTCAACGTCAACATCGCCCCCGGCCAGGACCAGGTGGCGACCATGGACCGGCTCCGCCAGCTCGTCGAGGACGCCTGAGCGGCACCGCTCGCCCCGGGACTTGATCGTCGGCCCGGGACGAGGCCGGCCTAGTGCTGGCGCGCGTTTGTGAGCGGCGTGTAGGTCAGGCTGCCTTCAGTGGGTCGGCGGCGTAGGTCCACTTGAAGGGGCTGGCGGTCTGGTCGGAGTCGGCGATGAAGCTGAGCAGCTTGGCGATCAGGTCGTCACGGGACTCGAAGTTGCCGTTGCGGATCACCTTTCGTTGCAGGATCGAGAAGAACAGCTCGACCTGGTTCACCCACGAGGCGTGCGGGGGCGTGTAGTGCACGACCCATCGTGGATGGGCATCGAACCACGCCTTGGTGTGTTTCGAGGTGTGGCTCGAGCCGTTGTCCAAAACGACGTGGATCGTCAGCGTCGGGTCGACCGCTCGTTCGATGTCATCGAGGAAAGCACAGAAGTTGACCGAGTTGTTGCCGCCGTCGGCCTTGGAGGGGATGGGCTCGGCGAGGACCTGACCTGAGAGGCTGTCGTTAAAATCCAACCTGGTGGATCGGGGCTTTGGTCCCGGTCGGGTGGTCTGATGGTATAGAGTCTAATTCGTGGAAGATGAGATTCTTGATACAGTTAAGACCTG
>JBHJNQ010000070.1:0-27881 GCA_050330635.1 Acidimicrobiales bacterium
ACCGACTTCGCCCGCTACGATGCCGCCAGCGCCTCGTGGCTCCAAGAGGGCGGCGTGGTCGACCTCAACGGCCAATCCGGGCTCTGCACCTGGACCGACGCCGGTTGCGCCTGATCGGCACTCGACAACGTCCGGAACGGACGATGAGTACCTGACGGACCAGGGCCGAGGCACGGAACCAACCGTCGCCTCGGCCCTGGGCCGCGTCTCCGGATGGGGGTGGAACGACACCGATGGACCTGTTGCTGCAGCGCATCTTCGACGCCATGTTCAACGGCGCCATCTACGCTTCCCTGGCGTTGGCCCTCGTCATGATCTACCGGGCCACCGGCCTACTGAACTTCGCCCAGGGTGAGCTGGCCACCTTCAGCGCCTACGTCGGCTTCCTCCTCGTGTCACCGGCCGGGGCCGCCATCACCGGCGCCGGGCTGGTGAGCGTGCTCCCCGGGCTCCCGTGGCCCGTTCCCCTCGCCATCGTCGGTGCGGTCGCCTTCGGCACGGCGGTGGGTGCGCTGACCGAGCGATTGCTGCTTCGCCCCCTCGAGGGCAAACCCGACCTCTCCGTCGTCAACGTGACGATCGGCCTCCTGATCGCCGTCAACGCTCTCACCGTCGAGTTCTGGGGCGTCCAGCCCCGTCCCTTCCCCAGCCCCTTCCCCTCCGAGCCGGGCGACTATCTGTCGGTTGGCGGGGCCCGGCTCCGATTCGAGTCGCTGGGGGTGTGGCTCACCCTGCTCGTCCTCCTCGCCGTGCTCGGGCTGTTCCTCCACCGCACCAAGTTGGGCCTGTCCTTCCGGGCCATCACCGCCAACCGGGCCTCGGCCGAGCTGTGCGGGATCCGGGTGGGGCGGACCCTGATGGTGGGGTGGGCGGCGGCCGCCGGCATCGGCGCCCTGGCCGCCACCCTCGTGGCGGATGCCGTCCTGCTCGAGCCCTTCATGATGATCCGCCTCCTGATCTTCTCGTTCGCCGCCGCCACCATCGGCGGCCTCGACAGCCCCAAGGGGGCGCTGGTCGGCGGGATCATCGTGGCCATGACCCAGACCCTGGTGCCCGGCTATCTTCCGGTCATCTCGACCGAGCTGAGCCTCCTTCCTCCGCTGCTGGTGATGGCGGCGGTGCTGCTGATCCGGCCCACAGGGCTCTTCGGCACCCAGCGGGTGGAGCGGGTGTGACCGTCGTCGGGCGAGCCCTGGTCCAACGGCCGGAAGGGACGGCGGCCCGCCGCACCGTCGTCAACCGGGTCGTCGTCGGCGTCACGGCTGCGGTGCTGATCGGCCTGCCCTTCCTCATCGATCCCATCGCGCTGCGGCGCACGGCCGGGATCATCGTCCTCACACTGGCCGTGCTCGGTGTGGTCGTCGCCACCGGCCACGGTGGGCTCATCTCGCTCGGCCACGGGGCCTTCGTCGGGTTGGGGGCCTTCGCCATGGGGGCGTTCCTCGACCTCGTCCACCTCCCCATACCGTTGGCCCTGGCCGCCACGTTCGTCGTCTGCTGGCTCGTCGGCTGGCTGTTCGGCCTGCCTGCGCTGCGAATCAAGGGCATCTATCTCGCCCTGCTGACCCTCGGGTTGGGCGTGGTCTTCCCGCCCCTGGCCAAGCGGTTTCCCGCCATCACCGGGGGGTCGACCGGTCGGCCCATTGCCTCCACCATGGAGGCACCGGCATGGCTGGGGGCGGAGCACACGATCACGTGGCGCTACTTCTTCTGCCTCGGGGTGTGCGCCCTGCTGTTCTGGCTGACCGCCAACGTGCTCCGCGGTCGTATGGGCCGTGCCATCCAGGCGGTACGGGACGACGAGACGGCGGCGGCCACCTTCGGGGTCGATCTGGTCACGACCAAGGCGGGCGCCTTCGGGCTGTCGACGGCGCTGGCGGGCACGGCCGGGGCCCTTCAGGCCGTGCTCTTCCCCTTCGTCAGCCACGAGCAGTTCACCGTGTTCCTGTCGTTCCGTCTCTACGCCGCCGCCATCATCGGTGGTGCCGGCTACGTGATCGGCGCCGTGTACGGGGTGGTGGCGTTGATCATCGTGCCGGCGATCAACAGTGCGCTGGGCGTGCTCGACAACGACGTGTTCGTCTTCGGCGTCGGGCTGATCCTGCTGACCTTCGTGTCGCCCGACGGGATCGCCGGCCTGGTCGACCGGACCCGCCGCCGCTGACGGTCGATGGAGCCCGATCCGGACGGCGGGAAGGAGCGGGGCCCCTGGCGCGTTAACGGTGCATGAGCTCTCCGGTTGGGTCCCGTTGTCCCTGGTCGAAGGTGGTCATGGCCGCTGTGGCGGTGACCTTGACCGCCGCCGCCTGCACCGATGCGGTGGCCGACCCGCCCGGTGGGGCCGCAGAAGCTCCACCGGCGTTCGTCGACCTGAGCCTCGACGACAAGATCGACGCCTTCCTCGAGGCCCCCAACAGCACGTTGGCGTCCAACGTGGCCGGCGACATGGGCCTCGACGGCGACCGCCGGTGGGGGCCGTGGCTCCTCGATCTCCTCCGGCTGGGGCCGTCGACCGCCACCGACGACGTGGTGGCGGGGGCGCTGGCCGAGATCTCGGGGGTGGCCCGACCCGAGAGCCGCTTCATCACCGACGACTACCGCGTCTACGGCCAATGGGTCCACAACCAGGCCATCGAGCCCGGCGACGGCTACCGGGCCTGGAAGGAGGCCCTCTATGGGCCCATCGACGACGACTATGCGGCGCTCCTGGCCGCCGTCGACGACGACGTGCTCCTCGGTCAGATCCAGTGGGGGGGCGTCCCCCGGGGTGGGATCCCCGAGCTGAACGACCCGGCACGGCTGCCGGCACCGTCGGCCGACTGGATGGAGCCCGACGAGATCGTGTTCGGGGTCACGGTGGGCGACGAGGCCGTGGCCTACCCGTTCCGGATCCTCGGCCACAACGAGTTGGCCAACGACACCGTGGGGGACGTGCCGATCTCCGTGGTGTTCTGCACCCTGTGCCGGACGGCGCTGGTGTTCGATCGGCGGGTGGAGGGACAGGTCCTCGACTTCCAGACCTCCGGGCTGCTGGTCAACTCCAACAAGATCATGGTCGACGTGCAGACCGACACCCTGTGGTCGCACCTGGGTGCCGTCGGTCTGGCCGGGCCGCTCGTCGGCGTCGAGCTCGAGCAGGTCGTGGTGGAGACCACCACGTGGGCCGAGTGGACGGCCGCCCATCCCGACACCGAGGTGCTCGACATCCCCGATCCGATCTTCTACGACGAACCGGAGCGGGGCGCCATCGCCTACCCCTACAAGCCCGACTCGCCGTACCGGACGTACTACGACGACCCGGATGTCTGGTTCCCGATACTCGACACACCGACCACCGACATCGGGCTCAAGGACGAGGTGCTGGGCCTCGAGAGCGGCGGGGCGGCCCTGGCGGTCGACGTGGCCGCCGTCATCGACGGCGGGCCCCGGGTGTTCGTCGTGGGCGGCACACCGTTCGTGGTCGTCCCCGTCGGGTCGGCGGGGGCCAGGGTCTACGACGGCATCGGCGCCGACGGCCTCGTCGACGGGGCGGCACCGGTGCTGGTCGGGAGCGACGGGGAGGCCGCGGTCCTCGACGACGGCACCGTCCTGCCCCGGGTGGCGGCGACCCAGGGCCTGTGGTTCGCCTGGTTCGGGAACCATCCCGACACCGACTGGTGGCCCCGGGGCTGACCGCCGGACCCCTTCGATCGGCACCTGTCGACGGGGGCCGGTACCATCTCCCGCATCATGCGGACGACGGTACGGGTGGGCTGGCGCCGGTTCTCGACGGCCCTGATGGTGGGTGTGCTCGTGGCCTCCGGGTGCAGCATCGGCGACGAGGAGGACGTGACGGCCAGCACCACGGCGCGGATGGTCACGATCCCGACCACGGTCTACGTGCCGCCGACCGACGACGACGATCGGGTCGAGACGATCGAGGATCTCGAGGGCCAGTGGGCGGCGCAGCGGGCCGCCGTCGTCGCCGACCTCGGTCTCTCCCAGTACGGGATCGACGACGACAACCGGTTGAACGGTCCCGGGGAGCTGACGGTCGACCTCGACGCCTGCCCTTCGGCATGGTCCGAAACCGCTGGTCTGGAGACGGGCACCATTCGGGTGGGGCTGACCACGGCCCAGACCGGTGACCACGGCGACTTCGGTGAGCTGGCCGTCGGGATGCAGGCGTACTTCGACTACGTCAACGAGAACGGCGGGGTCGACGGCCGGTCCATCGAGCTCGTCGTCCGCGACGACGGCTACGATCCGGCGGCGACCGAGACGGTGGTCGGCACCATGCTGAGCGAGGACGACGTCTTCTACATCACAACCGTCGGTTCCCCCGGCAGCCTCGCCGTCTACGGCGAGCTCAACGAGCAGTGCATCCCCCAGCCGTTCGTCGTGTCCGCCCACCCGGCGTGGGCCGACCCAACCGACCATCCATGGACGTCCGGTTTCCAGCTGTCGTACTCCACCGAGGCGGTCCTGTGGGGGCAGTGGATACGCAAGAACCTGGCCGACCGGATCCCGGTCAAGGTCGGTGCCCTGGTCACCGACAACGACTTCGGCCGGATCTACGCCGACACGTTCAGCGGCTGGGCCGAGGTCAACAGCGGTGTCGTGTCGGAGGTGGTGGCGGTCACCCACGATCCGGCGGCGACGACCGTCGAGTCGGAGATGGCGGAGCTGGCGGCGGCCGACCCCGACGTGTTCGTCTCGATGACGGCGGGCGAGCCGTGCGTCAGCGCCATCCAGGAGGCGCAGCGGACCGGGTTGACCGTGAGCGCCCTGGCGTTGTTCACACCGTCGGTGTGCCGACAGCCGGCGACGTACATGACACCGGCAGGGGACGCCGCCCAGGGGTTCCTGGTGGTGGGGGCGGGGGTGAAGTCGACGCTCGACCCCCAGTACGCCGACGAGACCTTCATCGCCTTCACCAACGAGCGGTTGACCGAGGTCGGGCTCGACCCCGCCGCCAGCCTCGTCGGGATCGGCTTCGCCCAGTACGGGTGGGCCCACGTGGAGCTGCTCCGCGTCGCCGCCGCTCTGCCCGGTGGGCTGACCCGGACGAACGTGCTGCTGGCGATGCGGAGCCTCGATCTCCACCACCCGATGTTGCTCGACGGCGTGAACTTCGCCACCCGGGGGGTGGCCGACCCGTTCGTGATCGAGGGCGCCGAGGTGAGCAGCTTCGACGTGGCCATCGGCAGCTGGCTCACGACGGGGCCGGCGCTCGACATCGACGGCTTCTCCCCGCCGTGCCGCTGGTCGCAGGGGGTCTGCCAGCGCTGAGGGGGTGGGGGCGGGCGAACAGCATCGCGTGTTGCGGCCAGTAGGTTGTCGGCGTTGTCCCAACCTTGGTCAGGAGCATCATGGGCGTCTACCTGGAAGACCATCCGCCGGCCCGGAGCCAGTTCCGCTCCACGCGGCGGGCCACGGTGTCGGGCGCCATCGTCGTCCACACCGCGGAGAACGCCACCGACCTCGTCCTCCCCGACGGAGGAGCCGAGGCGGTGGCGTCGTTCATCTCCCGCCGGACCGACGTCGCCGGGAGCTACCACTCGGTGGTCGACTCCGACTCGATCGTCAGGGTCGGACGGTACGAGTGGGAGATGTTCGGGGAGGGCACGGGCGGCAACCGATGGGCCCTCCACCTGTCGTTCGCCTGCCGGGCGTCGCAGTGGGCCACCCTGCCCGAGTCGTGGTTCGTCGGCGCACTGCGCAACGGGGCGGCCGAGGCGGCGAGCATGGCCCGGTGGGTGGCGGCCACGGTCGGGGTGGCGGTCCCCGCCCGCAGGATCACCGCGGCCCGCTACCGGGCCCTCGAACCGGGCTTCGTCGGCCACGGCGACCTCGACCCGGGGCGGCGCAGCGACCCGGGGGCCGACTTCCCGTGGGACGAGTTTCTCGGCCTGTACGCTGCCGAGATGTCCACCTCCTCTCCCTCGGTCCCCAACCCGGGTTCGGCGATGGAGCCGGCCGGGTCGATCCGCTTCCATCAGGTCATGGCCGATATCGACGAGCTCTACCGGGCCTACCGGGGGGCCCGTCCCTCGCTGGCCGAGCGGCGAACCTGGGGCGCCGACCTGGCCGAGAAGATGTTCGCCCAGGGCCGGGATCCCCAGTCGACGTTGGCCTTCATCGAGTTCGCCCTCCGCCAGGAGGCGGCGCAGGCCTGAGCACCCGGTGTCTGGCGGTGACGTGGCACGGTGACGTGACGCGCTGACGTGACTTCAGAGGGAGATGCCGAGCCGGTCGGCCTCGTCGGGGCAGAACACCACGACGGCGGCGTCGACCACGAACTCGAGCTGATCACCACCGATCGTCGTCTCGGCGCTGTCGACGGCCTGCTGGCGGAAGTCGTCGAAGTCGTCCTCGTCGCCCGAGGCGGTGGCGAAGATGCAGAACGTGGTGCCGAGGGTGCTGAGATCGGTGTCGCTCAGCTCGTCGCTGCTCAGGTCGGCGTCGGCCAGGATGGAACGGAACCGGTCGATCCGCTCGGCGGCCTCCTCGGGGGCCAACGTGGTGGTGGTGGCCCCGAAGGCGTTGGTGGTGGGCGTCGAGTCACCGCTGGTGGTGGTGTCGTCGAGGGTCGACGTCGTCGATCCGTCGCCGGCGGAGGTGGGGGTCGTCGTCGAGGAGACGCTGCCGTCACCGGCGCCCGGGTCGGTCGAGGTCGAGTCGTCGGCCGTGGTGGCGGAGGCGTCGGTGTCGTCGCCGCCGGGTTGGAGGACGGCGTAGGCGAGGCCGCCGACCACGAGGGCGGCCACCACGCCGAGCCCGATCATCAGTATTCGCCCGCCACTGCGCCCGCCGGCTCCGCCGTCGCCGCCCCGGGGGGCGGGGGTGGGGGTCCACTCGTCGCCGCCGGGGCTCCAGCCGTCGGCCCGATCGGGCTCGGCTCCGTAGCCGGGGGCCGCCCCGTACCCGGCAGCGGCCCCGATCCCCGGTTCGTGGTCGGGCTGGTAGTGCGGGCCCGGGTCGCCGCCTCGGGCCGGATCATCACCGGGCTCGACGACCCCGGGCGGGCCGTCTAGCGGGGGATGGTAGGCCGTGGTGGGATCCGGATCGTGGGCCGCCTGGGTGGCCATCTGCGACGTGTCGGACGTCTCGGAACTGGTGGCGTAGCCACCGGGCCCGTCCGTGGGAGGGTTGGGCCCCGTGCCGGGGGCCCACCACCGGCCGTCGGAGGCGTGGTACCACCCGTCCGGCGGTGGCCACGGGTAGCTCTTGCCGTCCCAGCCCACGTAGGTGTCGGTCATCGACTCAAGCCTCGCACAGGTCGTGGCCGCAGTGTCGGCCGAATCGGGTTGGCCACCAGCATGCTCCCAACGATCGGGTCTCCCAACGTCGGCCGGTCAGGTGAGGTTCGTCGGCATCACCGGGTCGATCGTGGCCGGGTCGACCGGGGTGTTCGGTGGAATGGGGGACCGAGGTGGGCCGGTGGCGGGGTAAGGTTGGGGCCGCTACCGGCGCGGATGCCCGAGTGGTCCAAGGGAGCGGCCTGCAAAGCCGTGATTCGCGGGTTCGAATCCCGCTCCGCGCTCATGTCGCGACCGGGCTGGGAGTTGCTAGCCTGGTCGCTCCCAGGGCCATTAGCTCAGTTGGCTAGAGCACCTCCATGACGCGGAGGGGGTCGGGGGTTCGAATCCCTCATGGCCCACACACCCCTCGCCAGGGGTACCACCCGCGGCGATGCCGCAAGCGGATCGCCGTGGGGGTGGCGGTGCCGATCAGGCGAGCCAGCGGGGTCGGGACCGCTCGACGGCCTTCCAGGCGCCGCGCCACTCGTCGCCGGGGGCGTGGTGGAGCTGGTGGGCCAGGCGCCCGGCGGCGAAGGCGGCCACGGGATCCAGCTGGTCGGCGTTCGTCGTGAGCCAGCGACCGGCCACACTGCCGTCGTTGAGGTCGCCCAGGGTGTCCTGGAGGGCAGCGAGGGACTTGGCGAACTGGCGGGTCCGGGTGCCGAAGGCGGGGGCGATGGCCTCGGTGGCGTAGCGGGCCCGCTTGGCCAGGATCCTGACCTCGTGGAGGGCCGGGGCGGGGGGGTGACGATCGAGCGCGGCGACCGCCCGCCGCAGGTGACGCCACCGCTTGGCCACCAGTGGTGGCAGCTGGTCCTTGGCCGGCTGGTCGGCGTCGGGGGTGGTCGGGGGGTCGGCGGCCGCCGCCACGAGGTCGTCGAGGAGTCGGCTGGTGTCGTCGTGGTCGAGGCACTGGTTGAGGGCGTCGAGGGCGTCGTGGCGTTGTCGCTCCAGCAGTTCGAGCACGGCCGTGCCGGCGTCGCCGTCGATCTCGGGGTTGGCGTCGAGCACCGAGCGGAGGAGCTGGTGGAGCACGTCGGCGTCGCGCACGGCGCCGAGGTGGGCGGCCAGGACCTGGAGCCGAGGGTTGAGGTCGGCCGCCCACGCCGGGTCGAGGAGGGGCTTGAAGGTGCGAAGGTCGGAACGGAGGCGGCGGGTGGCGACGCGGGCCTGATGGATGCCCTCGGGTTCCTCGCCCAGCCGGGTCCGGGGCAGTTCCACGAGAAGCTGCTGGACCGACCGTGCGATCGCCCCGTGGATGACGTCACGGGCCGTCGGATCCTTGGTCAGCCCGGGGACGACGACGTCGGGCGACCCGACGGTGGGCCGGTCGAGGGCCCGCACGAGCTTTAGGGCGTCGGGCTCGAGCCGGGCCCCGCCGGCGAGCAGCCCGTCGACGATCCGATCGAGCAGGGTCGGGTCGGCATCGGGGGCGAGCTCGACCTCGAGCTGACGGAACGCCGTGGTCTTCTCGCCGCATTCGGTGACGACCCGGTCGTCGGTGAGCTCGACGAGGGGAACCCCGTCGGCGGAGCGGATCGGGACCGCGACGCGGCGGGTGGCGATCCGGGCGATCGCCTCGATGGGTGCGCTGCGGCTGAACGAGGCCACGAGCCGGAGGGCCTCGGCCGGGGGCTTCCCGGCCCTGCCCCCCAGGTTGATCTCGTTGCGGGTGACCGATCGGTCGGTGCGTCCGATGGGGAGCTTTACGGTCCACCCCGACCGCTTGCGGTGGCGCAGCGTGCACCCCCACCGGAGTAGTCGGAGATCGGCGGTGTCGTAGTAGGTGTCCTCGACGACGCGTTCCACCGGCGCCACGACCTGGGCGTCGAGCCCGCAGAGGACGTCGTCGAGGGGTGGTACCTCGAAATCGTCGTCGACGGCCAGCTTCGCTTCCTGTTCCCGCATTCACGCCCTTTTGTCACTGGTTACATCCGAACCAATGAACGGTAACGCTGAAATGAGTGATTGGAAACAGGTGGACTGTGTGGCCGGTGGTCGCAACCTCAGACCGGGGTGAGCTCGAGGGAGGCGATGAGCCGCTCGACCCTGGCCCGGATGTCGTCGCGGATGGCCCGCACGGCCTCGACCGACTGCCCGGCGGGGTCGTCGAGCTCCCAATCCTCGTAGCGCTTGCCGGGGATCACGGGGCAGGCGTCACCGCACCCCATGGTCACGATGACGTCGGCCGCCCGGGCGATCTCGTCGGTCCACGGCTTGGGGTACTCGGCGGAGATGTCGATGCCGCTCTCGGCCATGGCCTGCACGACCGGCCCGTTCTGTTCGCCCCCGGGATCGGAGCCGCCGGAGAACACATCGACCTGGTGGCCGGCGAGATGACGGAGGAAGCCGGCGGCCATCTGCGAGCGTCCGGCGTTGTGGACGCAGAGTAACAGCACGCCGGGACGGTCGAGGGTGCCGACCTCCAGGCGGGCCAGGGCCCGCAACCGATCCCGGGTGAACCGCTCGATGAGGACGGGCAGCCAGTTGGCGAACCGGGCCCGCGACTCGATCCTCGTCTGGGAGTCGGTGATGTAGCGCTCGATGGTCTCGGCGTTGAAGGTGCCGTCGAACTCACGCTTCAGTCGCTCGGCCGCCTGCCGGATCAGCAGGATCTGCTCGACCGTGAGCTTGTCACCCGGCGTGTAGTCGGTCATGGGGTCTCCTCCGTCGCACGGGGCCGGATCATGGCGACGCTCGCCCGGCACGATGAGGACACTAGCTAGTCAATCACTATTGAGTCAAGAAGCACGGAGTCAAAAGAGGGTCTGGGGCGTCCCGGGTGTCGCGTCACTCCGCCGGTGGGTGGTGCAGACTGGCCGTGCCGCCCGGGGTCTCGGGGTCGGGATCGGGCTCGGGGTCTCCCCCCGGCTGGTAGTCCTCGTCTTCTTCGGGCCGGTACTCGGGATCGGGGTTGCGGTCGCTCGTGTCGGACATGGCAGGCTCCTCGGTCGTCGGGCGTTCTCGGGTTCGCCGTTGGTGTCGGCGCCGCCGGGCGACACGTCGGCCGTACCCGTCACCCGGCCGATCCATGCCACCGCTCCCGCTCAGGACTCCGCCCGAGGTCGATCAGTTGCTTCGCTCGCATCGACCGGCCCTACTGCGATGGGGGATCGGACACACTGCCGGGTCACGTCAAGTGACGATGGTCAGGAAGTTCTCGTGGAGTTTGCGCTGGGCCACGTCGAGGCCACCGCCCTCGCCCAGCCCGTCCCACGTCCAGTGGATCGGATTCCAGTCGGGATAGTTCTGCGTGCCCCCGGCGAAGGTCTCGAACCGGTTGCCCGACGGGTCCCAGGCGTAGATCGTGGCGCCACGGGTGATGCCGTGACGGGTGGGGCCCATGTCGACCGGCAGGTGGCCGAAGTGGCAGACGTGGTCCACGGCATCGCCCTCGTGGCCACCGGCGGAGGCCTGTGCCTCGTGCCCCGGTCGGCGACCAACCTCCACCTGCCGGGTGTCGCCTACCGGCCCCTGCACAACGCACCCCGGCCCGACATCGACCTGTGCTGCATCTACCAGGCAGGCGACACCTCCCCGGTGCTGGCCCGGCTCCTGGCATCGATGCGCTCGGTCGCCCCGACGGTGGCCGCCGCTCCGGGACCGGTCGCCCTCTCATCACCGGCCAAGGCCGGTGGGCGCCCCGGCCCGGCGCAGGCGCCGGCCGAGAGCGGCCAGGCCCGGGCCATCGAAGCGTCGTGAGCGGGCGGGCCGTCACACGGTGTCGACGAGGCGCTCGTACTCCTCGCTCGTGAGCAGCTCGATCATGAGCTGCTCCCGGGTCAGTGCTCCCGACGTGAGCAGCGACGTCCAATGCGACGCACCCCCGGAGTCGGGCTGGGGCGGCACAGGAGGGTGTCGTAGGCGAGGGTGGCGAAGTCGGCGTCGCCGGTGGTGGCGTGCCGGTCGTTGAACTCGACGCTGGCGGCGAACAGGCGTCGCAGATCGCGCAGCGCCAGGCCGCCGTCGACCTGTGTCGTCCAGTAGTCGAGGCCGCCGACCTCGGTCAGCCGACGGAAGTAGGCCAGGTGGAGCCGCGTGATCTCGGCCCTCGTGGCCGTGGTGGTGTAGATACCCGTGTAGCCGAAGGTGCAGTGGCGGGGCCGGCCGGCCTGCCCGTGGGCGGCGGCGTCGTTGGGGTCGGTGCCGTCGGCCACCTCGACCGAGTCGGGGACGCCGTCGCCGTCGCTGTCGAGGAAGTCGTCGGGATCGTTGGGATCGGTTCCCTGGGTCACCTCATCGCTGTCGGTGACCCCGTCGCCATCGGTGTCGGTACCGCCGAGCAGCCGTACCAGGCTGGCGACCTCACCGATCGTCGACCTCGTACTCGGTGAGGTACCCGGTCACGCTGAGCGAGTTGGGGTAGTCGTTCCAGTCACCGGAGCCGCTGAACATGTGGGCGTAGTGCTCGCCGCCGGCGTTGTTGGGCTCGCCCGACTGCCAGTTGTTGTAGTTCCCGCCCTGGACCGAGCCACCACTCGGCGAGCCGGCGCCGAGCCAGAACAGCTGCCCCGCCTCCGGGCCGTCCATCCAGCGCCACTCGCCCTCGATGGCCTCGTCCGACGTCCCGATCCAGGTGTTCCCGGTCAGCTCGGCCAGCGCCACGTCGTTCTCCTCCTGGGACGACAGGTTGGCCAGATGGCCGGTGAACGGCCCGAACGTCCGGGCCAGGGCGGCGGCCCTGGCGTCGGTCCACGTGATGGCGGAGCCCGTCGCCACGTACTCGTAGAGGTTGCCGGTGGCGGGCAGGTAGATGGCGGTGCCGGCGACGACGATGAAGGTCCGGGTACCGGTGGTCGGCGAGCTCTGGGTGTAGGTCACGTCGCGCAGCGCCGCCTGGTAGTCGGCGACGGAGGCGGTGCCCCGTAGGCGGAGCAGCCCGGTCGTCGACGCGTAGGTGGCCGTGATGCCGGGGTGCGAGCCGGCCATGGCCATCGTGTCGATCGACGGGTTGAAGCCGTTGGCCACCCGGATCGTGACCCCCTCCATCGTGCCGGTACCGGTGATAACGGCCCCGGCGAACGGGTTGACCACCGTGCCCGGGTCGGCCACGACCGACGAATCAGCGCTGATCGAGGTGCCGGTGCTGGCCAATGCTACCTCGGTCGGCCCGGCCAACGACAGGCCGGCCACCACCGAGGTGGCAGCCGCCACCCGCAGCATTCTGGAAACGTGTGAACTCCATCGCATGGGAGCTGGATCGGCCCGACCGGAGGCGAAACGAGCCCTCGGTCGACGACGATTCCTTGCCGAGACCGTCCGGCGTCCGCCCATCCGGGATCAGACCATCAGATCCCGGTTGCGGAAGCGGACATGACCGGCCACCCCCGCCACCACCACCAGGCCCGCCAGCAGGCCGAGGCCGAGCGGGTCGGGGCCGTGGACGAGCGGGGCCGGATCCTTGTACCAGGAGAAGGGAGAGACGGCCGTCATCCAGCCGGCGTCGATCGTGGGGCCGATGGCGTCGAACATGAAGGCGACCACGGCCGCCCCGGCGGCAGCACCGAGGGCGGCGGCCCGGCGGCCGGTGGCGGCACCGAACGCGAAGGCGATCACGGCGAAGGCGCCGGTCAGGAGGAACAGGCCGACCGAGGCGCCGACCAGCCTCGTGTACGACACGTCCAGGTCGAGGGCGGCCACGATCGCCGCCGCCACCCCTGCCACCACCGCCACCAGGGCCGCCAGCTGGACCACCAGGGCCACCAACCGCTGGCCGTAGACGGCGGGGCGCGAGGTGGGGCCCGTCAGCTCGAGCTCGAGGGTGCCGTCCTGCTCCTCGCCGGCGATGAGGCGGGCCCCGAGACCGATGCCGAACACGAGAAGGAGAATCGGCCCCAGCAGGCCGTACACGGTGGAGCTGATGTAGCCGGGTGCGGTGCCGATCTCGTCGTAGCCGAAGGCCTCGATCATGGCCTCGGGCAGGCCTTCGGTCATCTGCGCCATCTCCTCGCCGCCCATGACCGGGTAGATGCTGACGTAGAGGGTGGTGACGGCGGCCAGGGCCGCCCCCCACAGTGACGACATGAAGACGGTGACACCGTCGCCCGCCTCCTCCCGCACCAGGTCGAGGAACTCCCGCTGCAGGAGCGGGTCGAGGCCGCTCGTCGGCTCGTCGAGGATCAGGAGCTCGGGCCGGTGCATGAACGCCTGGATGACCCCCACCTTCTGCTTGTTGCCCTTGGACAGGTTGTTGAACCGGCGGTCGAGGTCGAGGTCGAAGCGGTCGGCCAGCCCGTCGAGGCGATCGAGACCGCGACCGCCGCGGAGGCGGGCGAGATGGCCGAGCAGCTCCCGCCCGCTCCGGTCCCCGGCGAGCGCCAGTTCGCCCGGGAGGTACCCGATGCGGGACCGGACCTCGGGGTCGCCGGGCACGACGGGCACGCCGAGGACGGTGGCCGTTCCACCGGTAGGTCGCAGGAGCCCGAGCAGGATGCGGATCGTCGTCGACTTGCCCGAGCCATTGGGGCCGAGGAAACCGAAGATCTCCCCTCGGGCCACGGTCAGGTCGACGCCGCGTAGGGCTCGGACGTCGCCGTAGTCCTTGATCAGGCCCGAGGTCTCGATGACGAGGTCATCCATCGTCTGTTCCTCCTTCGGCGCGTCGATCATCGTTGCCGCCCCCGCCCCCGCCGCGACCGTTGGCGGCGAAGGCGGCCCGGAATCGCTCGGCCACCGCCGGGGCGAGGACGCCGTCGGACAGGATCTCGAGCGCAGGGCCGAGGTAGGCGGAGCTGTTCGCCGGCTCGAGCGGGTGCGCCAGGAGGTCGACCCCCAGCAGGCGGTCGAGGTGCTGGTGGAATACGAGCGCCCCGAGCGACCACGTGGTGAGCACCACGGCTCGGCCGAACAGGTCGTCGCCCGGGCGCATCACCCCGGTGGCCACCATCGTCTCGAGGTAGCCGACCGCATCGGTGACGAGCTGGTCGTAGAGGTCGGCGGCACCGGGCGACCCCTCGGCGAACGCCCGCACGAGGTAGCGGGCGAGGGGCGGTCCCTCGCCCGCCTGACGGAGGGCGGCGAGGGGGTCGAGCCCGGTGCCCTGGGCTGCTGCGCCCTCCTTGCCCAGCCGGATCAGCTCGGCCACGTGCCGGTCACAGGCCGCCCGGAGCCCGTCCTTCGAGCCGTAGTAGTGGATGACGAGCCCGGCCGACACCGATGCCCGTTCGGCGATCTGGCGCACGGTGGTCTCGGTGAAGCCCTGAAGGGCGAACAGGGTCAGCGCGGCGTCTCGGATCCTCGACTCGGTCGCCGGATTCGGCATCCCCAGCCGCCACTCTCGGCTGCTTGAACGTGCGTTCAATCGATAGTGAACAATCGTTCCGAGCGGCTGTCAACGCACGGTGCCCCTTGCGATCGAACACACGTTCGATCTATGGTTCGGGCATGATGCTCGGTGACACCGATCTGTTCAATCGCTACGAAGTGGAACGCCTCCAGCGCTCGGTGGCCATGCTCGGGCCGGGGGCACCCACCTTCGATCGGGAGGAGGCCCTGCAGCTCCTGGCCACCGTGCGTCGGCTGATCGAGCGCTGCCCCCCTCCCTGACCGGCCGCCGCTCGGCATCCCACGTGCCAGTAGGGTCGGGGGGTCCAGTAGGGTCGCAGGGTCCAGTAGGGTCGCTGGGTGCATCACGGCGGACACCGGCTCCTGACCCTCGGCGCGTCCCTGGCGCTCCTGATAGCCCGGCGACGGCACACCCTCGAGCTGCACCGGCCGGGCGGTCGTCGACGCCGTCGCCGCCGGCGGGATCATCACGTTCGACTGTGGCCCCGACCCGATCGTGATCACCCTCGACCGCACCGCCGAGATCGTCAACGCCAACGGGCCCGACGTCGTGATCGACGGTGGGGGCAGGGTGGCGTTGAGCGGCAGCGGACGTCATCGGATCCTCTACATGAACACCTGCGACGAGGATCTCGGTTTCACCACGTCGCACTGCCAGAACCAGGACCACCCTCGTCTCGTGGTCCAGAACCTGACCTTCGCCGACGGCAACGCCACCTGGCAGACGATCGACGGTGGGGGAGGGGGAGCGATCTTCGTCCGCGGTGGTCGTCTCCGGATCGTCGGTTCCACGTTCGTTCGCAACCGGTGCGACGCCACCGGGCCCGACGTCGGCGGTGCCACCGTGCGGGTTCTGAGCCAGTACGACGACCAGCCCGTGTACGTGGTGGGCTCAACGTTCGGCGGTGCGCCCGGCCAGGGCGGGGTGTGTTCCAACGGTGGTGCCCTGAGCAGCATCGGGGTGTCGTGGGTCGTCGCCAACAGCGTGTTCACCCACAACCGGGCCATCGGCAACGGGGCCAACCCGGCCCGGCCCGGCAGCCCCGGCGGGGGTAGCGGCGGGGCCATCTACGCCGACGGCAACCGGTTCACCGTCGAGTTGCGGGGAACGAGGATCGAGGACAACGAGGCCAACGAGGGCGGCGGGGCCGTCTTCTTCGTCAGCAACGACCGGACCGGCACGATGTCGATCGTCGATTCGGCGTTGCGTCGCAACCCCAGCGCAGGGTTCGAGACGACCGGCTATCCCGGCATCTTCTTCCTCGGGGCGGCCGATCCCACGGTGTCGGGCGCGTCGGCGGTGGAGTGAGCCGAACCCGTTTTCGGTCGGTGTCTGATCGCCCTGGGCCCATTCGGGCGGTGTCCGGTGGAGTTGCGCTCAATTCGGCGACAGCGACACGGCCCTGATCTCGCCGAACTCGCGGCCCAGTTTCGACCACGAGTCACCCCGGTCGTCGCTGACGAAGACCTGGCCGAACACGGTCACCGCCACCACCACGGCGGGCAGGTCGGGATGGGTCGCCATCCAGTAGACGGTGGAGTTCGGGGTGGTGTCGGTCGCGGCCCGGGAGAACGACGCCCCGCCGTCGTGGCTCACCTCGATGGCCCCGACCTGGCCCGGGATGTAGTCGCCGCAGCCGACGAGGACCGTCTCGGGGTCATCGGGCAGCACGAACACCCCACGGCAGTAGGCAAAGGGGTTGCCACTCCCGACGTCGCCGAAGCCTTCGAAGTCGCGCCATGCCCACGTCTCCCCGTCGTCACTGCTCGTGGCCACACCGAACGGGGTGCCGGCCAACACCTCGGGCCGGTCGCCGGTGCGGACGGCCAGGCCGTGGATGTCGCCGTGGAACGGGGTGGGCCCGATGTCGTCGAGATGGTGCCAGGTGTCGCCGCCGTCGTGGCTGCGGTAGACGCCGCCGACCTCGACCCCGGCCCAGACGGTGTGATGGTTGCGGGGATCGACCACCATGTTCGTGATCCGGGGGACACCGATGGGGCACTCGTCGCCGATGCCCATGTCCATGCGCTCCCAGGTGGCGCCGCCGTCGGTGGAGCGGAAGCCGCCGGGCCGGGCGCCGACGTAGATGCGGTCGGGATCGCCGGGGTCGATGGCCAACGACCAGATCTCGCACCCGATGATGGGCGATTCGAGCGGCTCCCACAGGTAGCCGTTGTCTCGACTCTGGAACAGACCGGCCCGGTCGGAGGCGGCCAGGACGTGGTGCGGATCGTCGGGGAAGACCCGCAGCGAGCGCACGTTGCCCTCCGGGTTGACGTGCTTGTAGATGTGGCGCCAGTGGGCGCCGCCGTCGTAGCTGAAGTGCATGCCGGCCCCGACCGTGCCGATGCCGATCGTGTAGTCCCCCATCACCGTCGACCCCCTGTGCGGTGCTCCCTCGGGCCGTCCGGCCCACCACCGATCGTAGTGTTCGGTCGCATTCGACGCCCGTTGACCCCCGCCCCGCTCGACCCGCCCGCTCGACGCTCCCGTTCGACGCAGCCGGCGGACATGCCCTGCAGGTGGGTGCTCAGCCGGTCGGGTTGCCGTTGACGACGAACTTGACCCGACGCTGTCCGGGGTCGGCCAGCTCGTCGGCGGCGGCGTCGGCTTCGCCCTTGGCCTCGGCGAACACCTGCTCCGGCAGGGCCCCCTTGGCGATGTAGTAGTCGCGCACGACGTTGGCCCGTTGGCCGGCCACCCGGAGGTTGACCTCTTCCGATCCGATCGAGTCGGCGTGGCCGATGACGGTCATGGTCATGTTGGGGTTGTTCACGAGGAACAGTGCCCCCACGTCGAGCAGCCAGTTGAACTGGGGATCGAGCTCGATGCTGTTGAACTCGAACAGGACCACGTTGGTGATGTAGATCGACACCGGGACGTTCTCCGGCACGGACGGGTCGATGGTGTGCTCGTCGAACACGTTGCCCTCGCCCCAGAGCTCGAGGTTGAGGGCGACGATGGCGTCGGCCACCTCCTGGTTGGGCACGGAACCGCGGAGGAAGATCTGCTTGTCCTCGATGACGGCGTAGCGGAGGGCACCGTCGGGGTTGTCCTCGGTGACCTGCCCGACCACAGGCGCCGGGGTCGCCGTGACCGGACCCGACGTCTCGGTCGACCCTGCGGCAGCTCCGTCGGCGGTGTCTCCGGCCGCGTCGGTGCCATCGGTGGTGGTGGTGGCCTCCCCGGTTGCGCCGGCCGTGGTGGGCGACGCCACGTCGTCGGCGACGGCCCCGGCGCTGGGGTCCGTCGGGAAGCTGGCCACCGTGGCGGTCTCGCTGCCGCCGTCGGCCAGGCGGTCACCCGACGAACCCGGCCAGGGACAGCAGGGCGAGGGCGCCGATGGCGGCGAGCACGGTGATCAGCCGGCCCCAACGCTGGAGGACCCGGTCGACCGGCCGTCGTGGGTCTGGGCTCGGGCGCCCAGGACCGGTCAGTTCCTCGAGCAAGCCGTCGATGTCACTCACGTGGCAATCCGCTCCAGAATCGAAGAGTACTCGCGGCGCGACACTGTACCCCGCTTGCTTGTGGAAGCAGACGATGACCCTGGTTGGGCGGAGTAGCCTCAGTTGGGCGGGGTTCCCGCCGCGGCCGGGGTGTCGAGCTCCGTCGACGCACCGACACCCTCGGCCAGGTCCCACTCCCGCTCGATGATGTCCAACTGGAGGTCCCACCACGCCGTCGTCACAACGGTCTGGCCCGGGACGGTTGACATCGTGGCGTCGATGAGGCCGAGGACGTCCGGCTCGTCGACGGCCAGGGAGCGAAGGTCGAGGAGGGCGTCCACGACGCGAGACACGGACATGACCGACCCCGTGCTCGCCGTCCGCAGCTCTCCGAGCAGTGGGGGGATGGAGGACTGGACCATGGACCTGGACCCTTCTTTCGTACCGCCCCGGCCACAGCCCGGACGACGGGAACTCGGTCGGTCCATGATCGACCCCCGATGGGCCCGAAGCCAAACCGGGCGCCGCACGAGTGACCGACGCAACGTCACGCCGATGACGGTGAGACGCCTCGGACGCCCCGCTCCTGGCCCGCCGACGAGGGCGGAGACTAGGGTCGCCCCATGGAGGAGGGTCGCTTCCCGACCATGGCGGTCAACGACGCCGACAGCCATCTGATGGAGCTGTCCGACTTCCTCACCGCGTACTGCGATCCCGCCCTCCGTTCGGCGATGCCCCTGCTGTTCGACCCCGACGACCCGGCCGCCTACGGCGGGCTGGGGGCGCCCCCACCGGGCACCGCCGGCCACCCGGCCGACGTCGTCGACGAGCTCAGGGCCCTCGGGTCCGGGCTGTTGCGGGGCCCGAAGTGGCACCGGGCCCTCGGCGCCTTCAACCCGGCCGAGCGGAGCGAGGTCCTCGACCTGCTCGGCTTCTCCTCCCAGGTGGTCTTCTCCTCGTTCGCCGGGTCCCGCCTGTTCGCCGAGACCGACCTCGACGTCCGCTACGGCGCCGCCAGGGCCCACAACCGTGGCATGGCCGAGTTCGTGGCCGGCGACGAGCGGTTGCTCGGGGTGGCCACCGTGCCCCTCGACGACCCGGAGCGGGCTGCGTCCGAACTCGATGCCGCCCTGGGGGCCGGGCTCCGCCTGGTCTGGCTCGCCGCCGACGCCCCCGGTGGCCGGTCGCCCGGCCACCCCGACCACGACGGGGTGTGGGCCCGACTGGCCGAAGCGGGGGTGCCGTTCGTCCTCCACGTCGGCTCGTCGCAATTGTCGATACCCGACGAGTGGATGAACGACGGTGTGGCCGGCCGACCGACGGCCCGGGGTGGGGCCGAGGTGGTCGGCTCCAAGGACATGACCACCATCTTCCACCCGGCCGAGCGGTTCCTGTCGGTCCTCGTCCTCGACGGGGTCCTCGAACGGTTCCCCCGGCTGCGGGGGGCCTGCATCGAGCTCGGCGCCGGATGGGTGCCGTCGATGCTGGAACGGCTCGACCACATCGTCTCGATCTGGTCGCGCTCGGAACCCCACCTCGCCGCCTTCACCCGGATGCCGTCGGAGCAGGCGATCGATCAGCTCCGCTTCACGGCCTACCCGTTCGAGGACGTCGGCACCCTGATCGAGCGGTCGGATCCCCGGCTCTACATGTTCGGCAGCGACTACCCCCACGCCGAGGGTGGGCGCGACCCGATCGGTCGGTTCGACGCCTCCCTGGCCCGGTTCGAGCCCGGCGTGCGTCGCCGGTTCTACGCCACCAATCTCGCCGAGCTGATGGGCTCGGCCCCCGACCCCACCGGAGCAGCCACATGACCACCGTCGACACCGTCCGCGGTCCCCTCGACGCCGACGACCTGGGTCGGGTCCTGATGCACGAGCACGTCTTCGTCATCTCGCCCGAGATCCAGCAGAACTATCCCGAGGAATGGGGCGACGAGGATGCCAGGGTCGGCGACGCCGTCGATCGGCTCAACGAGCTCAAGGCGGCCGGGATCGACACGATCCTCGACCCGACCGCCCTCGGGCTCGGTCGGTACGTCCCCCGGATCGCCCGCATCGCCGAGCGCATCGAGCTCAACATCGTGGTCGCCACCGGCCTCTACACCTTCGACGTCCTGCCCCACTACTTCGGTCGCCGCACCCCGGGCTCCGGGCCAGGGGGCACCGATCCCATGGTCGACATGTTCGTGCGGGACATCACCGAGGGGATCGCCGACACGGGGATCAAGGCGGGGGTCATCAAGTGCGCCACCGATCGTCCGGGCGTGACGCCCGACGTGGAGCGGGTCCTGCGGGCCTGCGCCCGGACCCACCTCGCCACCGGTTGCCCGATCACCACCCACACCTACGCCGCCGCCCGCCGGGGGCTCGAACAGCAGGCCATCTTCACCGAGGAGGGGGTCGACCTGGGCAACGTGGTCATCGGCCATTCCGGCGACTCCGACGACCTCGACTACCTCCTCGAGCTGATCGACAACGGCAGCTATCTGGGGATGGACCGCTTCGGGATCGACGGCTATCTGCCGACGGAGAAGCGGGTGGCGGTGGTGGCCGAGCTGTGCGAGCGGGGCTATGCCGACCGTCTCGTCCTGAGTCACGACGCCTCGTGCTACCTCGACTGGATCCCCGGCGAGCTCCCCCCGGCGGGAATGGAGCACTGGCACTACCTCCACATCAGCAACGACGTGCTGCCGGCCCTGCGGGAGCTCGGTGTGTCGGAGGCCGACATCGACACCATGCTGGTCGACAATCCCCGCCGCTTCCTCTCCTACGATCACTGAGATCGTCGCCGGGTCCGGCAGTCGGTAGGGCGTGGGACCGTGCGGCGGGGGGACCGTGGCGCTCAGACCCGGGTCGCAACCTCGTCGCAGAACCAGCGCACGAAGTCGATGCTGGTGCCGAAGCGTGGTGTCGGTACCGGATGGGGCACGACGATCGACGCCATCGGTACCGCGGCCCGCACTGCCCGCAACCGGTCGGCGATGTCGACGGGGGAGCCGCAGAAGCTGAACGACGCCGCCACGTCGTCGGGCAGCGTCCGCGGTCCACCGGCTGCCACCCACACGGGCACAGGGCGGGCGTGGCGCAGCCGGGCGGGTGCCACCGCTCCGACGTCGATCGAGTCGCCGGCCAGGAGGTGTCGGGCCTCGGTCACGGCCGCCTCCAGCTCGGCCACCCGGGCCGGTCGGTGTCCGAGCCAGCGGACCGCGGTGTCGCCGATCCCGTAGGTCAGCATGGTGCGGCCCGGTCCGAGGGCGTCGACGGTGGCGATGGAACCGGCAGCCACAGCCGGGGGTCGGAGCACCGGTGTCTCGATCAACGGGCCGAACGTCATGGCGGTCGTGGCCGTCACCCCGGCCGCCAGGAGCACGTAGGGGTCGGGCACGGCGAGTGGGTTGACGGGGAGGAAGGCGTGGGAGAAGCCGATCGACTCCGCCTCCGCCACCTCGGCGGCGAAGACCGACGGTGACCGCCAGTCCCATCGGTTGAGCCCGAGCTGCATGAACCGCGACCCCAGCTGGCCCGCCGCCAGCCGGCTGTACAGAGGTACTTCAGTTCGGTAATAGTGGAGACGTCCTCAGACGTCCCGCCGACTGGAGCCTGAGATGGCCAACGAACGTCTACGAGATGCGCTCAGCGGCGCCGGGCTCGTCGTCCAGGACATCGCAGCCGAGCTTGGGGTCGATCCGAAGACGGTCGAGCGGTGGATCACCCAGGACCGCCTGCCCTACCCCCGTCACCGCCAGCGCCTGGCGGCCCGGCTCCGCGAGAGCGAGTCGTACCTGTGGCCGACGTCGGTGAGCGACGATCGGCGGGCGGAGCTCTCGATGTCGGAACTGGTCCGGGTCTATCCCCGGCGGGCCGAGGTCCTGCGCGAAGGCTGGACCCGGTTGATCGAGTCGGCTGTCCGGCGGATCGACGTGCTCGTCTACGCCGGCCTGTTCTTTCCCGAGCAGCAGCCCGAACTGGCCCAGATCCTGTGCGACAAGGTGAAGGCCGGCTCCCATGTCCGGCTGCTCATGGCCCGCCCCGACGGCGAACAGGTGCTGCGTCGGGGTATGGAGGAAGGGATCGGGGATGCCGTCGTGGCCAGGGTCCGCAACGCCCTGTCGTTCTACCGGCCCCACGCCGAGCACGACTGCATCGAGATCCGACTCCACGACACGACCCTCTACAACTCGATCTTCCGCTTCGACGACGAGATGCTGGTCAACACCCACGTCTTCGGGATCCCGGCCGCCCATGCTCCCGTCCTCCATCTCCGACGCCTCGATGGGGGCGGGCTGTTCTCGATCTACGAGGAGTCGTACCGGCGGGTGTGGGAGAGCGCCATCCCGGCATGGCAGCACCTCCAGCCGGCCTGAGGTCGGCTCAGCGATCGATGGTGTCGGGTTCTGCCGTGAGCAGCCACGGGTTGGGGTCGTCGAGCAGGGCCGGGTCGATGCCCGCCACCGGCTCGTCCTCCACCGTCAACGCCTTGACGAACCGATCGAGGACCGATAGCAGACCCCGACCCCGCGACACCCGGGTCATGACGAGCAGGACGACGGCGTAGACGATCGGGATCCACTGCGGCCAACCGAGACGGATCAGGACCTCGGGGAGGAACACGAGGATGACGGCGGCCGGGAGGGCCGTCCACGCCCGGGACGCCCCCAGGGCGAGCATGAGGGCGAACATGGCGACCGACAGCGAGAACGGGTACTGGTCGCCCGCCACCAGCGGGCTGGCGTAGAGGCCGAGACCTCCGGCGGCGCCGGCCAGCCCGGCGCTCAGGCCCACGCCGAGGAGCTGGACCCGGGCCGGGGCGATACCGAAGGCGGCCGCCGCCCCCCGGTCGTCGCGCACGGCGATCATCGAGCGGGTGAACCGGCCCCGAACGATCAGATGGGTCAGGGCCACCAGTCCCGCGCCGACCACGACCACCACCAGGTACTGCCAGCGCGCCGCCTCCGATTCGGCCAGTCCGGTCCAGGCCGGCGGTAGGAAATCGCCGTCGAGGCGGTAGCCGAGCGGACCGTCGAGCTGGCGCATGGCGATGGGGAGCACCATGGCCACGGCCAGCGTCAGCAGGGCCACGTAGGCCCCCGGAAGACGGAGGCTGGGAGCGGCGATCACCGCCCCCGCCACCCCGCCGCCGACCAGTCCGGCCAACGGCGCCAAGAGGTAGGGGAGTGAGAGATCGTCGATGGCGTGGGCCGCCGTCAGCGCACCGAAACCCACGAACGCCCCGTGGCCCACCGAGATCAGCCCGAGACGCCCCGACAGCAGGTGGAGGCCGACGAAGGCCACGGCGAACACCGCCACCTCCGTGGCCCGCAGCACGAGGATGACCGAGCCCCACAGGGCGATGGCGGCGGCGGCGAGGGCCACCGCGGCGCCGATGACGTAGCTGGCCCGCCCCGACCACACCGAGCGGGGCTCGAGCTCGTTCCAGGGCCTGGCGGTCCCGGTGCCGGTGGCGGCCGGTCCGATGTTCACAGCCGCTGCCGGAAGGTGAGCTCGGTACCGAACAACCCGCCGGGTCGCACCACGAGCACCACGATGAGCACGGCCAGGGTGTAGACGAGAGCGACCTCGGGGGTCACGAAGGGGACGTAGCCGATCATCAGCGTCTCCAGGAGGGCCAGCAGGAATCCGCCGACGACCGCCCCCCTGGGATTGCCGAGTCCGCCGAGGGTGGCGGCGGCCAGGGCGAACACGATGAGGCGGCCCATCATCGTCGGGCTGACGAAGATCTGGCCGGCGATGAGGCCGCCGCCGAGGGCGCCGAGAGCGGCCGCCACCGCCCATCCCACCATGAGCACGGCCCCCACGCGGATGCCGACCAGACGGGCGCCCGTGGGGTTGGAGACCACGGCCCGGAAGGCCAGGCCCAGCTTGGTCTTGCGTTGGATCAGGGCGAGGGCCCCCAGGCACAGGCCGAGGGTCGCCACCGTGCCGATCGTCTGGAACCGGAGGCGGGCCCCGAGCACGTTGACCCGATCTTCGATCCCGTCGGGGAACGGGGAGCCGACGGTGCGCAGGCCCGAGCCCCACCACATCTGGGCCAGTCCGCTGAGGAGGAGGAACAGGCCGAGCGCCGCCCCCACGGGGGGCAGGTCGTCGTCCTCGTCGGCGAGGGGCTGCATCACGAACCGCTGGATCGCGGCCCCCGCCGCCGCCCCTACCGCCATCGCCCCCAGGAGGGCGGCCCACACGGGCCACGGCGTGCCGAGCGTGGCGAACCACGACGAGCCCGCGAACCGGGGGTCCGGTGTGCTGCGCAGCAGGGCAGCCACGTAGGAGGTGAACATGGCCATCTCGCCCTGGGCCAGGTTGAGCACGCCGCTGGCCCGGAACACCATGGTGAGAGCCAGCGCCAAGGCGGCGTAGACGGCACCGTTCGACAGGGCGTCGAACAACCGCTGGAGGAACAAGCTCATGGTGCGGTCAGTATCGCGCTGCGGTCGGGAGCGAGCGAGAAGGACCGACCAGCCCCGGGGCGACGGTCGGTGGGCCTCCCGGGCCGGATCCCTACCCTGGTCACGGATGACCACCGACTCCGCAGCGCCGCGTTCGAAACCGGACTGGGCCGCCCAGATCGCCGATCGTGTCCTCCGCCGTCACCGTCGCGACACGGGCGACGGGGACGACGGGGTGGCGAAGGTCGTGATCGCCTCCGGTATCAGCCCCTCGGGCCCGATCCACCTGGGCAACCTGCGCGAGGTCATGGTCCCCCACTTCGTGGCCGAGGAGATACGGGGCCGGGGTGTCGACTGCGAGCACCTGCTGTCGTGGGACGACTACGACCGGCTCCGCAAGGTCCCGGCCGGCGTCGATCCCTCGTTCGCCGACCATGTCGGCCGGCCGCTCACCGCCGTTCCCGATCCGGAGGGCGAGCTCGAGTCGTGGGCGGAGCGGTTCAAGGCGCCGTTCCGTCGGGCCATGGTCGAGCTGGGGATCGAGCTGCGGGAGATCAGCCAGACCGAGATGTACGCCCAAGGGGCGTACCGGGGGTCGATCCTCCACGCCCTGGGTGAGCGTAAGGCCATCAACGAGGTACTGGCCCGCTACCGCACCCTGGAGGCCGACGTGGTCGACGACGGCCGGCCGCCGACGGAGGCGGAGGACGACGGCGACGCCGTCATCGACGACGACTACTGGCCCTACAAGGTCTACTGCCAGGCCTGTGGGCGCGACCTGACCGAGATCACCGGTGTCGAGGGCCTCGAACCGGAACCGGCGCACTGCTGGATCTCGTATCGCTGTACCGCCTGCCGCCACGCCGGCCGCTTCGACCTCATGGCCGAGAACCAGGGCAAGCTGGTGTGGAAGGTCGACTGGCCGATGCGTTGGGCCCACGAAGGGGTCACCTTCGAGGCCGGGGGAGCCGACCACTCCTCGCCCGGTTCGAGCTTCAGCGTCGGCTCCGAGCTGGTGGCCGAGGTGTTCGGGGGCCGCGCCCCGGAGTACGAGGCCTACTCCTTCGTCGGTACCAAGGGCGTCGGCAAGCTGAGCAGCTCGAGCGGCGCCGTCCCCACCCCGGCCGACGCCCTCGAGGTGCTCGAGGCGCCCGTGCTGCGCTGGATGTATGTCCGCAAGACCCCCCGCCAGGCCATCACCATCGACCTGGCCGCCGGCATCCACGGACTGTACGACGAGTGGGACGGTCTGGCCCGGCGGGTGGCGGCCGGTGAGGCCGCCCCCGGTCAGGTCGTGACCTACGACCGGGCCAGCCGCACCCGGCTCGTGAGCCGGTTCCCCACCCCGGCCGTCGTGGTCCCGTTCCGCACCCTGGCCTCGGCCGTCCAGGTGGCGGCCGGTGACGAGGCCCAGACCGCCCGCATCATCGGCGAGCTGACCGATGTCCCGGCCGACCGGGTGACCGACACCGAACCTCGCCTGTCGAAGGCCCGGCGGTGGGCCCGCGACTACGCGCCGGAGGAGGAGCGGATCATCGTGCGATCCGAGCCCGATCGTGACCGGCTCGCCGCCCTCGACGACCGGGAGCGGTCGTGGATCGAGCTGCTCCTCACCCACCTCGACGACGACTGGTCGCTCGACGGTGCCCGCTCGTTGGCCTATGGCGTGCCGAAGCTGGCGGCCGGTCTCCCCCTCGACACCGACCCCACCGACGAGCTGAAGGCGGCGCAGCGCCGTTTCTTCGCCCTGCTCTACGAGCTCTTCCTGTCCTCCGACACCGGGCCCCGGATGCCGACACTGCTCATGGCCCTCGGTCGGGACCGGGTGCGGCAGCTCCTCGGATCGTCCCCCTGAACCATCGACCCTGCCGATCGATCGGGGGCTCTCAGCCGGCGGTCGTGACGTCGAAGGAGGTGGAGGCGGTGCCGCCCCGAGGGCGATGGCGTGTTTGGGGTGGACATCGAGCGACGTCGGCCGAGCCAGCGACGCCGACACCATCTCGGCCACGAGGGGGATGCGGCTCGATCCGCCCACGAGCAGGACGCGGGTGATCTCGTGGGGGGTCAACCCGGCGGATTCGATCGCCCGTTTCACCGCCTCGATCGTGTCCATCAGGGTGGGGCGGATCATGGTCTCGAGCTCCCGACGCTCCAGCCGGACCTCGCCGTGGTGACCGGGCAGGACCACCGGCACCACGGTGTCGGTGTCGACCGACAGGGCCTCCTTGGCCAGAACGCACTCGTGGCGAAGTCGGGTCATGGCGGCCAGGGTCGGTCTCGTCGTGGGCGTGGATCGGGGCACCGGTCGTCGCCTCGACGACGCGGGCCATGATGGCGGCGTCGATGTCGACACCGCCCAGGCGCTCGATGCCCTCCGGCCGCCCCAACAGCTCGAACCCGGCGGCAGTTCGCCGGAGGACGGCGGCGTCGAAGGTCCCTCCCACCAGGTCGTAGACGGCGTACACCTCGCCCGGCTCCACCCGGGACTGCATGGCATAGGCGATGGCGGCCGCCTCGGGCTCCGCCACGAAACGGACGATCTGCGGATCGACCCCCGCCAGTTCCACCACCCGACCCAACAGGCCGACCTTGTAGTCACCCCAGTTGGCGGGGTGGGTGATGGCCATCCCGTCGGGACGCTCGGCCTGGCTGGCAATGACATGGGCCAGCACGTCCCGCAGCAGGTGGGCCGACAGGGCCTCGGCGCTGTAGGGGACGCCCCCCACCACTAGCGGTGTGGTGTCGCCGATCCGGCGTTTGAACTCGCGGGCGACCCGGTGGGGCTCGCTCACGGCCCGGCGGGCGGCAGCGTCGCCGGTGAGGACGATGCCGTCCTCGCCGACGAGTACCACCGAGGGGATGGCTGCGCCATCGGTGCCCAAGGTGGTGATCGTCGCCGTGCCGTCCTGGACGACGGCGGCGGCGCTGAACGTCGTCCCCAGATCGACCCCGATGTGATACCCCACCGCCGTGATCCGTCCCGTGATCGGCGCGGCGCTGCCACGCCGCCGATCGACAGCCTAGGACCTGGATCGACCAGGACATCCTCGGTCCGGCGTCCCGGCCTGGCGTCGCGGTCCGGCCTCTCGGCCCGGCGTCCCGGCCCGGTACCCGGGCCTGAGACGATCTCGACGATCACCAGGTCAGCGGTTCGGGCGGCTATCAGCTGGTCGGGTCGAAGGTCTCGGAGCAGAGGCACAGGTGCCCAGGCCGGGACGGCCTGGGCACCTGGGACGGACGGTGGTGAGGAGGAGGAGGAGGAAGAAGAGCCCGGCCCACCGCCCGGACCGCTCGGCGTGCCGCAGCCCGCCATCGGTATCAGCCGAGGAGCCGGAGGACCGTCTGGGGGATGCTGTTGGCCTGGCCCAGCATGGCCGTGCCGGCCTGCTGGAGGATCTGGTTCTTGGTGAACTCGACCATCTCGGCCGCCATGTCGGTGTCACGGATCCGGGACTCCGATG
>JBHJNQ010000071.1:0-31865 GCA_050330635.1 Acidimicrobiales bacterium
ACCCTGTCACCACAGAAGGGTTCATATGGGCCGCCCAGACCCGCATCGCCCTCAGGAAACTAACGGAAACAACCGCACGCGCCTGACAAGGACAAACTACCGCGACAGCCTCTTAGGACGGTTCGGCGGGAGTCCCGATGCCGGAGCCGGCCGCCCCATGGGCCGGACCCTGCCGCACTAAACCCACCATTCACTGCGATAGCGCCGTCCGCCGGCTGAGGATCAGCCGCCGTCGATCCCGGCCCCGGCTCCCCGCAGCACCAACTCGGTGAGCCGGCTCGGACCCTCCCCGAGCCAGTGGAAGGCGGCCACCCGACGCCCGGTGCGGACGTGGCGCCGGCCGTCGGCCACCGCCTCCACCACCCGCCGGGCCACCTCGTCGGAGGTGTGCGACGGCAGCGGCTGGAGCCGGCGCAGACGGCGCAGCGAGGGGGCCATGTCGGGCGAGTCCTCCACCTGGTCCCACATCTCGTTGGCCACCGGACCGGGCGCCACCAGCGTGGTTCGCACCGGAATGTCGGCCAGCTCCACCCGCAGGGCGGCGGCGAGTTTGGACAGCCCGGCCTTGGTCGCCCCGTACACGGCGAAGCCGGGGAAGCCGGGGGTCCCGGCCAGCGAGCTGACCAGCACGATGTGCCCCCTCCCCCGTTCCAGCATGCCGGGCAGCACCTGGCGGTCAGCACCATCGGTGCCTCCAGGTTCACCCGGGCGGTGAGGCGCACGTCGGCCACCGAGGTGCCGGGCAGGAAGCTGGTGGTGCCCATCCCCGCATTGTTGACGAGCGTGTCGACCGGTCGAGAGGCGAGCGATTGGTCCCGGCCAGTTGGTCGGGCGATGCCCGGTCGGCTGAATCGGCGTTGCGTTAGAACAGCATCCGGCTCAGGATCGGTGAGTGGATGGTGGTACTCGAAAGGATGGGATCATGACTCCTGGACCCAGCGATGCTCTGGTGGAACCGGGCCTGTACGGGTGGCCTCCCGCGCTCGATGCCAGGCTCGCCTACGAGAGCGACTACGAGGTTCTGCGTGAGGTCTGGAACCAGTACCACGGTCTTCTCCTGGCACGAATGGATGCGGCTACCAGCGCCACCAACGCGACCTTCTGGGCCGAGGAACGGTCAGCGGCGTTCGATGCCCTGACCGACGCCGACCCTCGGCGCAACGACGAGGTCCGGGCCCAGCTGATGACATGGTCCCAGCGGGTCCGGGAGCTTCGGGGCCAGGCTTGAGCGAGCCGCCAGATCCCTCGACCCACATCCTGCCCCCGGACCGTCTCGAGGAGATCTTCCGGAGACGGATCATGCCCGACGTGAGGGCACAGGTGGCCAGTCCCGCCGCCAAGCCCGGATTGGTGATCCTGGCCGGACAACCGGGTAGCGGGAAGTCGGTCCTACGGCCTTCCCTGGAACGGTTCTTCGACCACCACGGCGGTGCTGTCGGCGTGTCGGGAGACGACTTCCGCCCGATGCATCCGCACTACGAGGCACTCCTCACCGGCGGCGACGACCTGCTCATGGCCCAGGCCACTCGACAAGCGGCGGCGTGGTGGACCGACCGGGTCATCAACTGGTCGATGGGCGAACGGTACAACGTGGTGTGGGAGGACACGCTGTGGAAC
This sequence comes from Acidimicrobiales bacterium, assembly GCA_050330635.1. Lineage (GTDB taxonomy): Bacteria > Actinomycetota > Acidimicrobiia > Acidimicrobiales > SZUA-35 > CADEDH01. The sequence goes on from JBHJNQ010000071.1 coordinate 1,618, forward strand.
ACGGAACGAACCCTCACCACCATGCAAGCAGCGAAGGACCACGACTACCGGACCACGCTGGTCGTCCTGGCCGTTCCGATCGTGCAGTCCCGGTTGGGTATCGTCGGCCGCTACGTGGGCCAACGGGAACTGGTAGGGGCGGGCCGGTGGACCAGCGGCGACGCTCACGACCCAGCCCCCTACGAACGCCTGGCCGAGTCGCTCGCCGCGATCGAGCAAACCTCGACCGTCGATCGCGTCGTCGTCGCCAGCCGGGACGAGGTCATCTACGACAACGACCGGCCGGCCGCCGGGAGCTGGATCGGCGGATCACCTTCTGAACACCTTGCCGCCGCCCGGGAGCGGGCCCTACCGGCACACGAGCAGGCCAGCCTTCAGCGCCGCCTCGATGACCTCATCGAGCGAATCGCCCGTCTCGGCATCGAACGCAACCCACCGATCGAGCGCCTGATCGCCGCTGTCAACGACGACCTCGTGAGCCTGGCCCGCAGGACTCGTACCCGGTCGATCCCACCCTCCGATGCCCTCGAACGATGAGCCCAGCCGTACCTGACCAGGAGCTCCACCCGATGACCGCCAACGACAGCCCGCATCCCAAGGGCGACCGGGATCCACTCAGTGATGTGATCACCACCGGTGGCTACGACGCGGCGCGGGGCTGGGCCAACGTGCTCGACGCTCTCCTGCTGGACAACCAGTCGCAGTCCACCGATCCCGATCGATGGAGGTACTGGCAGCAGAAGCGCGACCTGCTTCGAGCCGAGCTGGACAACACCAACCCGAACGAGCCGGCCCAGGTCGCGAGGTTCCTTGAAGGTCTCCAGGAGACCCACCGGTCCCTCCTGGCGGAGTAGCACGTCTGTGGCCCCCGCCGGCGAACTCAGTGCCGACACCCTGGAGCAGTTGTTCCAGACCCACATCGCCGCCGATCTGGGGCGCTACCAGGCCGTCGCCGTCGCCCGACCCCAGCTCGTCGTCATCGGCGGGCAGCCCGGGAGTGGAAAGTCCTCAGGCGCTTACCGGTACATCCAGAAGTTTCACGATCAGGGGGGGCTGGTGCCCATCATCGGTGACGACTACCGGCGGTTCCACCCCCAGTTCCTCGACGTGCTCACCACCGATGACACCAACCTCGCAGGAACAACCGGGCCAGCAGCGCTGTGGTGGGTTCAGGCTGCCTCGGCCTGGTGCCTCGACCGTCGGGTCAACCTGCTGATCGAAGCGACCCTCCGAGACGGGGAGCAGTCGTTCAATCCCACAGTGGCAGCCCGATTCGCTGGGGCGGGCTACCAGATCAACGTCATCTCCCTCGCCGTGCCGGCCCTGATCTCCCGACTCGGCATCGTCCACCGCTACGTCCAGCAGCGGCAGGTGGCAGGCGGTGCGCTCTGGACAACGCTCGAAGCTCACGATCGAGCCTTCCGGTCGCTGCCCGCCACCCTCGGCGCCCTCGGACGCAACCCCGACATCGGGCGGATCGTCGTCCGAACCCGAACCGAGGAACTCGCCGCCCGTCCACCGGGCCCGGCGCTCGACCATCAGGCCCACCTCAGCCCTCCTGGCGGAATCGTCGAGGCGTTGCAACGCGTCCACAACACACCGCCGGGTCCAGACCAGCATGCCGATCTGGCGGCCCACTGGCATCGGATCAAGGGGGAGCTCACCGATACCGGCCGGGCCGATCACCCCGCAGTAGCGCCACTGGTCAACGCAATCGATCTCGACCTCGAACAAGGAGCACGGCGGGATCGCCCGGCACTTCGATCACATCGCCTCCCTCCCCAGACCGAGCTGCAACAACCGAGCTGATCGCTCACAGCGACCGGCCTGCGTCGCGGCCCGGAGCCGGCCGCCGGACGTCTCGCCGGGCCCGGACGGTGCTGTCTGTCAGACCGATATCAAGGCCCTGAGATCGAAACGACACCAGCACCTCGCTGATCTGCTCGGTCATCCGGTCCCAGGAGAACTCCCGGCTCGCCAGGCGCCGGTTCGCCACCAGCGCCTCCCGCATCGAGTCGAAACCACGAGGTCCTGAACCGCGACAGGTCGGATCCTTCAGGCCCCGGGCCAACGCGGCGACCTCGCCCGGCTCGTACCAACCGAACCCGAGCCGGCGAAGCTCGTCGGCGACAGGGTAGGAACCAACGACGACGGGGCGCCACTGGAGTGATGCCTCGATCGGCGGGTTCCCGAATCCCTCCCACGTCGATGGAAACAGCACCACATCCGACGCCGAGTACAGGTCGGCCATACGCAGGTCGTCGCCCTCGACAGGCCAGTGGACCACCGGGCACCGGGCGGCACCGAGAGTGCGGGCGAGTTCCTGTTCGTAGCCTTCCTCGGACGGGCCGGTCAGCCAGTACACCCCACCCAGCCTCTCGGTGATCGCCACAGCAGCAGGGATGTTCTTGCGGGCGATCGCCCGCACTGGATGCACGGCCAGCAGACGACCGGGGTCCAACCCGACCAGCGATCGTGTTCCCGGCCTGTCACCTCGATCGCCAGCAGTGTCGAACCCACAGTAGACCGTGATGGCGCCGATCCCCCGGTCCCGAAACTGGACCTCGGTGAAGCGGTTGATGGTCACATGACGCCACCATGGATCCTGAACCGGGAGTTCATCGATGTGAGCGAATCGGTCCCGCTGCCAAGGCGGATCGTAGTGATGCAAGATGGCAGGACGGCCAGCGAGCACCCTCGCCAGGGCCCGGCTGGCGGGAAGGTTCATCGGGATGGTCAGCAGGTTCTCGACCACAACCAGATCGGCTGAGGCCAGCACCCTCCTCAGCTCGACCGTCGCTTCCGCCTCAAGATCGCCAGGGTCAGCCCCCACATCGGCTCCGATGGCGAGCCCGGGAACGATGTAGTCCGCAACGCCGTCCCCGGCCACCCGATAGGTCTGCCAACCCAGCGCCTGGAAAGACCGCTCCCAGGTTCCGGCCACGATCGACACCCCATCGGTCAGGCCCAGTCGGAACGACACAAACGCACAAGTTCCCATGCCGGCTAATGCCGGCGACGTGGACGCGAACGCGGTAGTCCGGCCTCAGGGTCGCCGCCACCCGCAACATCCGAGAGCAGCGCAGTTCAGCGGCGGCTCGGATCCGAGCAGGTCAGAGCAGCTCGAGCACGGCTCACCCTCGACTCGTACCGACCGCCAACTGCGGGCCTAGACATCCCACGGGCCGTAGTATCAAGCGGCCTGTTGATGGGGTGTGGTTGGCGGTGGCCTCAGACGCACAACAACTGCAAGCCCGAGGCACTGCCCTATGACGACGCTCGAGCACCCATGACGCGAGGGCCTGCCTGCAGTCGCCGAGCTCTTCACCAAACCGGACGGACGGCCCAGCGTGTCCACTGCGGGCGGGCTGAGGCCGAGGAATCGTTTACTGGGGTGTCCATGCCGGGGCGGCGGGCTCGCCTCGCCAGTACCTCATCCGTCGCTGTGCTTCTGCGGCATACCGGGCGTCGCTGGCCCCCTTGACGATGAGGTTGACGGTGGGGGCCAGGAGCCGGAGTCGGGCGAGATCGTTGGCCAGGTCATCGCCGGCGAAGTTGCGGCCGTAGCCAGCAGCGAACCGGGGGTAGGCGTCGGGGCTTCCGCCCCAGCGGCCGGCCCAGGTCATCAGCGCGGCGTGATCCCACTGGGGCGGGCCGAGGCAGAGGGTGTCCCAGTCGATGACGATCGGCTTGCCGTGCCGCATGATCACGTTCTGGGGGTGAACGTCGCCATGGCACACCACCGGTTGCCCAGCGGTCCGGCACCGGGAGCCCCAGGATCGGAGTTGAACCCAGGAGGCTCGGAGGATCTCGATGTCCGCCGGCGATACCACGTCGGCCGCCTCGGCCGCGTCCAGGTGGGTGTCGAGGTCCAGCCAGCTGGCCTCGTCGCACCACGGCAACGTGGCCAGGCCGTCCAACGCTGCGGGATCGATGCGGTGCAGCCGGCCGATCTCGGCTCCTAGTCCCCTGAAGTCGACGACAGTGCCGGGGTCGGCGGGGATGCGCTCCCAGATCGTGTACGGCTGGTCGTCGACGATCCCTGAATCGACCAGGGCCGGCAGGGCTATACCGTGCCCGGCCAGCATCCGGGCGGCCGCCGCTTGGGCTGCCCCGTCAGAACCTGGAGGGGCGATCCGGATCACCAGGTCGTCGACCGCGTACACCTCGTTCGCGCCGCTGCGCACCAGCTCAGGCGTCGACCTCCGCCCTACCCGATGGGCGATCACCACCGCGAGCTGGGCCGACAGCCTCCTCGTCATCGCCGGACGCTACCCACGACGGCGGCATCGTTCCTGCGCTTTTCCGAGTCAAGTGTGAACGACGCTGGACGAAGCCCCTGCACCAGCTTCTCCCCTTCTGTAGGTCGTCGCCTTGCGGCGAGTAGCGGCCTGCTCCACCCCGATGCTGTCCTCCGGCTGCGGGACCTGATTCTGACCGGCGGCCAGGGCGGGCTCAGATCGGTCCGGTCCACCACTCCGATGTCGGGTGCAGGCCTGCTCGGCCCAGCAGCGAACGACGTGGATCGTCACCGGCCGGGCTGACGACCACCAGCTGGGAGCAGCCTTTGGTGACGGCCCACCGCCGGACTTCCCCCAGCAGTGCCTCGGCGACCACGGGAGTGGGCCACACCAGGTCGTCGACCATGCAGGTCCGGCCGCCCGGATCGAACACGGGCGGGGCGTCCATCGCCCGGGCGATGACGAACCCGTCGACCTCCCCACCCACTGCCCGTGCTCACGACCACGTGATGGGCATCGTCGGCCAGCAGGATCGAGAACCAGGCCCGTTGCTTGACGTCGGCCTTGGGATGTCGCCGCCAGAACACCGGCTCCAGCGCCTGCAGCCGATCTCGGACCTCGCTCGACAAAGCCACCAGGGCATCCAGGTCTTCGTCGCCGGCCCGCCGCAGCGCCATCAGCCAATCCTACGGCTGGCAACCGAGCCAGGCCGGCCAGGGCGAGGTTTCAACACCAGCGCGCCCGCAAACGCTTGTCTACTACGGTGCTAGGCATGATCGAGCCAGGCCATCTGCTGGCGAGCAGCCGGGCAGCGGACGTGTTCGACCAGGGCGACGGCACTGTGCTCCGCCGCTATCGAACCAGCCGGGACAGCACCGTCGAAGCCGAGGTCATGACCTGGCTCCGGTCCGTCGGCTTCCCTGCGCCCGCCGTCCACCACGCAGCCGGCCGCGACCTCGTCATGGAACACATCACAGGACCCACCATGCTCGCCGACATCGAGTCGCGACCCTGGATGGCCGTCTCACACATGCGGACGCTGGCTCGGATCCAGCGCGCGCTCGGCGCCATCTCCGCCCCGTCGTGGTTCCGCACCGACGACCGGGTCCCGGCCGGTCGATCCGTCGTCCATCTCGATCTCCATCCGATGAATGTCATCCTCAGCCAAACCGGGCCGGTGGTCATCGACTGGACCAACGCCAGGCGGGGCGACGGCGACTTCGACGCCGCCATGTCGTACGTGCTCATGGCCACATTCCAGACCAGCGGGACGTTGGAACACCTCGCCCAGCGGACCCTGACCGAGCTGTTCCGCTCGTTCCGGGGTCGGCGAGCCATCGGCCGGAACCTCACCGCTGCCGCGACCTTCAGGCTCGACGATCCGAACGTCACACCGGCCGAGCGGCTCGCCACCTCCCGCATCCTCGCCCGCCGTCCGGCCAGGCAGACCTGAGGAATGACCGGCCGGGCCGTTGCGGCCGGCCATTGGCCAACGGAGCTGGGCAGATCGAGACCCGCGGTCAGGGGGCGGGAAAGGCGGCCAGGAAGCTGTGGGCCACGGCGATGTCGCCGCCAACGGTGAGCTTGTCGAGCGGTTCACGGCCGAGGATGAAGGCGAGCAGTTGTCGAGCCGTACCGCTGATAGTGGCATCGGCGTCGGCACCGTTCTCCGTCGCGCTGACCTCGACCTTGCTGCACTGGGCCCGGACCAGGAAGTCGGGTCCGCCGGTGGTGGCGAGTAGCCAGGTGGCGTCGATCGTCTGGTTTGTCGCGTGATGGTTCGACCGGCGAGTCGGTAGCCACTGCAGCCGCATCGGGAGGGCCGCAGCGACGAAGGTCTCACTCCACGGGGACAGGCCGAGATCCAGATCGTGGCCATGGACCTCGACCTCGGTCAGCCGAAGGAGGGCGATGGTTCCCAGCGTGACGGGCCCCAGGTCCTGGTTGCCCGGCGGTTCGCGAATCGTGATCGGCCATTGCTCGTCCGACACTGTGGCCCAGGCTTCGTCCAAGCGTTGCGAGTGGCGGGTGAACGATGCCACCACGTCGGCCATCGACTCACCGTCGGCCGGGCGGAGCGTGGCCGGGCGCTGCTGTTGTCGTCCTTGCGGGTAGTACGCCGCCTCCCGGCCGGTGAGAGCGGCATCCGTCAGCCGGTGGGAGGCCAAGGCGCCATACCGGAGGTGGCAGATGATCGTGAGCCGATCCCAGCGCGGGAGCCGCGACGGGCCGCACAGAGCATCGGCTTCGAGGTTCGCCACATTGTCGGTGAGCTCGCGGTGGCGTTCCCTCACCGCCGTGGCGATCAGCCCGCCGCTCAGCGTTGGATCCACTACGTGACCATAGGTCGTGGCGCCTCCCTCGTCGCTTCGGTTGCCGATCGGCCAGCGGACCGGACCCCGGTTGGCCCGTCACGGTGCTCGTGGATCTCAGACCCGATCGAGGGGCCGGTGCGGGCCAGGAGGCGCGCTCGCCTCGATCCCGTCTCCGACGCTCACCACGCCACCGAGCACAACCACGCCCATGATCCCCGCCCGCCGTACCAGAACCCCGTCGTCGTCCCGGTACCGCAGTTGGCGCAACAGGCCCGGCCGGAAATCGTCGATCTGGGCGCAGGGGTTCCGCAGGCCGGTCACCGCCACCAGCGCCGACTCACCGATACGAAGGACGGTGCCGACACCGAGGGCGTGCAGATCGATCCCGCTCGTGGTGATGTTCTCGCCAAGATCCCCGGGCGCTACCGGCGGGCCGGCGCCCGCCAACGACTCGAGGACCTCACTGGCCAGGAGATGGACCTGGCGGAGATTCGGCTGGCCGGGGTCCAGGGCCACCCGCGACCGGTGCTGGACCGACGACCCGGCGTGGACGTCCCCCGCCACCCCCACGCCGGCGACGAGCTCGACCGTCTCGACCTTCTGCTTGGAGAAGTCGTGCTGGTCGCTCCGATGAACTGCGATGACCTGGCCCATCCTCAGATGATGCCAAGGCACCGCGCTATCAGGAAGGCTCCGCCGCCTGGCCGGCTACCAGCCGCTCGATGGTCGGGGCGAGCAGCTGCGCCCATTGGGCCATGAGCTGGTCGTCGGTGAGCCCGAGCGCTGTCTCACCGGTGAGCCATTCGATGATCCGGTGGTAGAGCAGCGGCCCCATGAACAAGAAGCCTAGGGCGTCGGCGTCGACTCCGAGATCGGACCCGGCTCGGGCCGTATGCTCGATCTCGGCTCGGGCCTCGTCCACCGCCGCCGGTGTCAGAGACCGGCCCCCTCGGCTTCCTCGACGAGGACGGGCGAGAGATCAGTTCTGACGGCCAAGCCAGCGGCCTCATTCGAAACGTAGTGTGGGCCGACACCGCCAACTGAACAACTCAGATCCAGGTCCCGGCCACCACGGTGCGCAGCTGGCTCCAACGAGCTCGGGCCAACAGCGACACGATCCGAACCAACGCCACCATCGCCGGCCACGCCCTGGATCCCATGGCCGCCAAGATCAACCCAACCGGCAGCGCCCTCGGTGACATGCTCGAAGCCGTCGGCTTAGCCGTCTCCGCCTACCCCGCCGACTCGGACCCCACCACCCGCCTTCGGGCTTCTGGCGTTCGCTGCCCGGCGCTTGTTTCGTTCGGCGGCCTCGTCGCCGAAGGACGGATCGGCTCAGGGCTACTTCCCGACGGCACCGTCGGCGTCGAGTGCTTGGGCGAAGGCCTCCCAGTTGTCAGCGCAGGTTCGGATGAAGCTGACCAGGGAGCGGCCGAACAGGTCGGGCCGGACGGCGGTGGCGATCTGGATGGCGGCGTACTCCTCCGGGGTGAGTTCGATCGTCGGTCGGTGCTTGCCGCCTCGTGGCGGAGGCTTCCTGGTGATCGTGTCCGGGTCGAGGCCCCGGGCCTGAAGCGCGTCACGTACCAGGCGATCCCGAATCTGATCCCGTTCGCTACGGACGGCTTCCACCGCTGGTTCCGGGGTCCGATTGCGTCGCGACCCCCGGTTGATCGGTGTCGGTTCGGGTCGGGACCGGCCGACAGGCCCGGTTGTGGCCGGAATACGGGCCGGCGGGAGGTCAGGCTCGACTGGGCGGCCGACCTGGGACAGGGGGCTGAAGGCGGGATCAGCTGCGGCGGGCAGGACCTCGAGACCGGCGCTGAGATCAAGGGCGTCGATCTCGCGGTTCCGTTCGGTGCGGTCGGGCTGGCGGCGGCTGGGGCTAGGCATGAGCCGCCTGCTGCTCGCCACCTGCGGGGTTTACGTCGGGCTGCCACTTGCCGACGAGCATCTCGATCGCCTCGGCGGTCACTGATTTGTAGACCCGCCCGAAGGGGCTCTTCGGTTTGTCGTGGTCGTCGAAGGGGCCGCGGGCGAACGGGAGTCCGTAGGGTACGACGGTGTTGAACACCGGGTAGGCGGCCCGCAGTGCCTGGAGGCGTTCGAGGTCGGTGCGTCGGCGACGGTCGAACTTCGTGGCCAGCAGGGCGTAGGGGGTCTGGTTGGCGGTGGAGCGGTTGAGGATCTCGGGGAACTGACGGGCCTGGGGAATGTCGAGGTCGCTCATGGTGGTGGGTACGACCAGCAGGGCGTGGTCCTGTTCGGCCACGAAGTCGAGGACGCCGCCGAGGATCCCGGGGTAGGCCGGCGAGGTGTCGACGATTATCACGTTGGGGATCACCGGCGTGCTGGGGGTTCGTTCCGGTCCCGGCCCAGTGCGGTCGTCGATCTGGGTGGGGCGGTAGTGGCCCTCAGTGATGTCGGCCAGTTGGTGGTAGACGTCGGCCCGGCTCAGGTTGCCTTCGGCCGGGAACGACAACTGGCATTGGGCGAAGGGATAGACCTCGTCGAACGTCGCCCAGGCCGGCGTACTTCCCGCTGGTCTGGTGGCAACGAGGTTGGCGGTGCGGAGGTTCTCCCGTCGGACCAGAGCTGCCCGAGATGCGGTGGCGCTGGCCTGAGGATCAGCGTCGACGAGGAGAACCTGACCGACCCTGGGTTCTCGTCCCAGGGCGAGACCGAGGCCGATCGAGGTGGTGGTTTTCCCCACGCCGCCCTTGAGGAGGGTGACGGCCATGACGAAGGTGACGTTGCGCATGCCACTGTCCTTTGAGCGCAGTATCAACGGCGGCTTACCGGTGCGGAACCCCGACGCGGCGAGCGGGGCAACACGACGTAACGCCAACGTAAGGTCCGCGTCGAGTTAGCGCAAGGCACCCCCATCGCCGGCACCCGGTGTTCCACGTCATCGGTGCCCACGGCTACGTGCTGCCTGGCGGACAGAATGCCCCCGGGAGAACGTGGCTGCCGCCTGCGGTGTCCCCCGTCGTCTGCGTTGACCTTAGGCAGCAGTGGATGTGCCATCAACCCGGGATCTGCGGCGTTCCCCCACCAGGCGAACGCATGTCCCGGGTCAGGACTGCGGCGGAGATGCCGCACATCGTCCGGGGCTGACCACGGTGACTCTGCGCCTTGGCTGCGTATGAGAACGTAGTCAGGCCGCTGTCAACCGGGCATAGGGCACGCTACGGGCCCATAGCCACGACGTTGCCCAGGCGCCCTGAGTACGTTGAGCTTGCGGCACACGTCGGTGGGCTTCGGGCAGCGCGGCCGTAGTCAGTGCGTCAACCGTGGCCGGCCACGCATGTAGCAAGTACGTGGAGAATATGTACAGGCGTACATATCACCGTCCGGGGCTGGCGGCCGAGCTCGGCGGTGGTCGCCTGTCCGGCCGCCAGCGGCCTCTGATTGACGAGCCGTGACCCGAGATGCACCCCGAGCCGCCCCCCTGGCCGTGACCGCTCGCGGGACCCAACCATCACCCCCACCGTTCGACGCTGCCATCACGGCCGCCCCGATGGATCCGAGAGCCGGATCGCAGAGGCCTGGGGGTGGCGGCGAGGACCGAACGCCATGACCAACTCCACCCTCAGCCAGGTACCGCCCCGGTGGCGACGCTACTTCGACGACGTCCTGGTTGCGATCCGACCTGTCGTCTCACAGCCCATTCACCTACGGTCGGCCTTGCAGCGTTGGGCTGACCTGGAACCGGTCCTGGTCGATGTCGACGTCAGCCAGCTGTTCGAGCGGCCCGGGCAGCTCACCGACCCTCAGGTCCGTGCCCTCATCCGTATCTCACGGGCCAGCGAGGCCGATGCCGAAGCTGCGACATGGGCCGTGATCTGCCAGCTCCTGCCGGCAGTGGCCGCTGCGGCCCGGGCCGAGGTGTTCTCCGGGACAGGCTCAGAGGGACCACGAGCGGCCGTGAACACCGCCGTGGCCGAACTGTGGTGCCACATCCAGAGAATCAACCTCGATACCAACCGGGCGTCGATCTTCTTCGCGTTGTCGTCCCGGGTCCGTCATGCCGCCCGAGCCGCCGGGCCGGGCCGCAAGTCGACCTACCTCCTGGCCCGGTCGCTCGTCGATCCCAGCCGGTTCACAACCGACGGCGACGACGACCGCCCGGCCCCGATCCTGCCGATGAGGAACCGGCCCCCCACCTCGTGGCTCGACCCCGACCCCACGTGGGGCAACCGGCCCATCGAGGCAGCGGAGTGGCGGACCGACGTCGAGGGCATGGTCGACCATCTGACCCAGTTCCTGACCGACGACCTGATCCGGGCCTTCGACTGGGATCCGCACAGCTGCTCGTTCGAGATCCGTCGGCGCCGACTGGCCGACTACCTCCGAGCCCGGATCTCGGCCGCTGCGACCGGCACCCCGATCACGGCAGCCGAGATCGCCACCGAGATGGGCGCCTCGTACCACACCATCCGCGACCTTCAGAAGCACGTCACCCGGGCTCTTCACGACAACGCTGACCGCTACCGACCCCACGTCCTGGCCACTCTCGGCGCCCCGGCCGAGACCATCACGATCCACCGCCAGGCAGCCTGACAGACCGAGGCCTCGTCGACCTTCCAATCCGCCACCGACAGATCTGTCAATGATATTGACATAACTCCGCTTTCTGTCAATACTAATGACAGGTAGCCGAGTTCTGGAGGTGGCTATGACAGCGACGGTGACGGATCTGTTCTGCGGGGCCGGGGGCTCGTCGCTCGGAGCCACAGCCGCCGGGCTCGAGCTACGGCTGGCGATGAACCACTGGCAGACCGCCATCGACGTCCACCAGGCCCACTTTCCCGGCGCCGCCCATGACTGCGCCGACATCTCCCAGGCCGATCCCCGCCGCTACCAGCGGACCAACATCCTGCTCGCTTCCCCGGAGTGCACCAACCACTCCCAGGCCCGAGGGGTATCCCGCCGCTCCCAACAACCCTCCCTGTGGGACGCCCCGGACCCGACCGCCGAGCGGTCGAGGGCCACCATGTGGGACGTTCCCCGCTTCGCCGAGCAGATGCGCTACGACGCCATCATCGTGGAGAACGTGGTCGAGGCCACCTCCTGGGTCCTCTGGGGGGCATGGCGGATGGCGATGGACGCCCTGGGCTACGACGCCAAGGTCCTGTCGCTCAACTCCATGCACTTCGGCGTGCCCCAGTCACGGGACCGGATCTACGTGGTGTTCTGGCGCAAGGGCCTCAACGTCGACCTCGAAGTGGAACACCAGGCCTGGTGCGGCCCCTGCCAGGGCCGCCGGCCCTGCCGCCAAGCGTGGAAGAACGGACGCACCGTTGGCCGCTACCGCCAGCAGTGGTACTGGGCCTGCACCCACTGCGGCACCGACGTCGAACCGGGCTGGGTCCCCGCCTCCACCATCATCGACTGGGCCCTACCCTGCCCCCGCATCGGTGACCGCAACCGGCCCCTGGCCGTCAGGACCCGGGGCCGGATCGCCGCCGGCCTGGCCCGCTACGGATGGCTGGAACCGGTCGTGACCGCCGGCGCCGGCAACACCTTCGAACGCACCCCCGGCAACCGGGCCCGACCCCTGACCGACCCCCTCCCGGTCCAGCAGGCCAGCCTCACCCATGCCCTCGCCTACCCGCCATCGTTCCTGCTCCAGACCGCCCACGGCGGCCGCCTGGCCGACCTCGACCACCCCCACCCCACCGTCACCGCATCCGACGACCGCCACTCCCTCGTCACCGGCCCCACCACCACGACTGATGCCGACGGGGCGCTGCTGATGCGGAACAACACCGCCCGAGGCGATCAGGGCCAGATGGTCACCCCCGTGTCGCAGGTCATACGGACCGTGACCTCCAGGGGCCACCAGTCGCTCCTGCTCCCCTACCACTCCACCGCCGAAGCTCGACCAGTCGACCGGCCAACCCCCACCCTCACCACCAGAGACCGGTGCGGGCTTCTCGACATCGGGCCGGCCACCGACGTCGAGGCCGCCGTCGACGCCTGCGGCTTCCGGATGCTCGAACCCCACGAAGTAGCCGCCGCCATGGCCTTTCCCACCGGCTACATCCCCAGCGAGCTGACCAAACGGGACCAGGTCAAACTGGCCGGCAACGCGGTCACCCCGCCCGTGATCACCTGGCCCTGCGCCCGGATCCTCCACGCCCTCGAAACCGCAGCCTGAACCATCGGCCACCAGCTCGCCCGCAGGGACAGGGACACCCGATGATCCGAATCAGCCATCAGCACCATGGGCGACCGTGGCCGTCCCAGGAACCCACCAGGCCGACAGAACCGACGTATCGTGACACCATGCCCCCGGGCGAGAACCGCGACACCCAGGCCCACCTGGACGCCAACAACGGCTACCAGACCGTGGACGAGTGGCTCGACGGGATCCGCCAACGTCGAGCCGCCGCCCCCACCAAGCGCGAGATCCAGGCCGCCATCACCGCGGCGCTCGAGGCGGGGATGAACCTGTCAGACATCGCCCGGGCCACCGGCATCCCCCGCCAGCAGTTCTACCAAGGCAAGTACGACCTCACCGCCAACACTCGCGCGCTCAAACCACCAGCCGACCCGGCAAGCGACACCAGGTAGCAGTCCGCCCGAGCCCCAGCCCCGGAGCGCCTCCAGCCGGTCGTAGGACCAGCAACCGGCACCGCCACGACCAGGGCCAACAGCATCCCGCCCCCCGCCCCGTACCCCACCACGTACCCCTGGGCGGACCCCCAGCCGTACCCCCTCACCCCCGACCAGCCGCTGGGGCAGCAGGTCGGGACGACGCCGACCGCCGCATCCGGACACGCCGGTCGGAAGCCCCGGCCCCTTCGCCGGCGCCACGAGAGCCACCAGGAAACGCCCAGGCGAGCCCCTCTCGATGCCAGTCCTCGCACCCCACCACGACGCCCCCTTGCCAGCGCCGCTGGGGCCACCAGGCAGTCGGCAATCGAGCCCCTCGGGGCCGCATCTCGCTCCCCAGCGGCGCGCCTGACCCAAGGTCTGCGCAGGCCCCCGTGGTCGCCCTCGCCTGCCAGGACGAACGTAGCGCCGGCTCACCCGCAGCGCAGCCCCGCCCGCGGGCGTTAACCAGACGATGGACCACACCACCGACGACCGACGCCACGCCCCCCAGCCAAGGCGAACCCAAAACGCGCCACTCACCTCGACGCAACCAAGCCCAGCCAAGCCCAACCCGGCACCGGCCCCGCCACCCCCCAGCCCCATCTCGACCACGCACAGTGACCATCAACGACGACCGGCACCACCGCCCGCCACCCCCCTCGCTCACCAGTCGCCGCTCACCATCACCCCCCTTCCCGACAGAACCATCCCCCTACAAACATTTGCAGGTTCCGTTCCGGAACCTGCCCCGAGGGCAGGAGCGCCCGTCATGCGGCCGCTGTTGTGGACTTGGGTTGAGCTGAGGTGAAGTTCACGGTGACCGCCCTGGGTGCTGAGGCCGGCGGTGTGGGCGACGCCGCTCGGCGGATCTCCCAGTACCTGATGGGCAGGGCCCCCGACCCGAACCGGCCCATGGTCGGCCAGTTCGCCACTGAGCAACCGGCCCGGGCGATCGCCGGCTACTACCAGGCCGACCAACTCGAGGGCGACGGCTGGTGGGCCGGTCTGGGCGCAGCCCGTCTCGGCCTTGCCGGAACCGTCGACGCCTCGGATCTCGAATCGCTGCTGAGCGGACGCCACCACATCACCGGCGAACGGTTGATCAGCGCTGCGGGCGCCAGCGGCCGGCGGTCACTCCGGCGAGGCCAGCACTCCCGTTTCGTCAACGGTGAGCCGGTATGGAGCTTGGCCGACGCCGCGGCCCGCCTCGACACCCAACGCTCCGGGGTCATGTCCATGGTCGACCAGCTCGACGATGCCGCGTTCATCATCGACCCCGACGGTGACCGATGGTTGACCGGTGACGGGCTCGACCAGCTGATCGAACTCCACATCGAACGCCTCAGCGAGTCGGGCTACGGCGACGTTCGAGACCAGCTCGCCGGCGCTCCGGCGGAACTGACCACTGCCGAGGCGGCGCCCCTCACGGGGACCAGTGAGCGCCACATCCGCAAGATCATCGACGAATGGGCCGATCACCAGGCCGACATCGAAGCGAGCCAGGCCGGCCAGCGGCTCCCCCACAAGCGGGCCTGGCTCCCGGCCCGCCGCAGCGGAAAGCGGTGGCTGATCGGCCGGGACGACCTGATCGCCTATTGGGAGCGCCGACAGCCGCCCGCGGTGCGTCAGGCCTACGACGTGGTGGCCACGGTCGAGAAGTCCGTGTCGCTACTCACCCTTTTGTCGGGGTTCGACACGAAACGGCGGTGTGTGGATGCGATCGTGGCCGCCAACCGGGCGGGAATGGACCATCTCGACCAGCACGCCAGCCGGGGGCGGCGCAAGGGGTCGTCGGTGAGTTCGGAGGGGTTCGTGTGGGCCAGTTTCATGCACGCCACGTCCCGGTCACTCGACCCCCACCCCCACATCCACAACGTGGTCATGAACTTCCTCGAAGACCCCTTCGGGCAACGCCGAGCGGTGGATGCCCGGTTCCTGTTCACCGAAGCCAAAGCGGCGTCAGCGTTGGCCACCGCCCAGCTCCGCTGGGAACTCCACCAGGCCTTCCCCGGGCTCGGTTGGGAACGCCACACCCGCACCGGGGTGTGGGAGATCGCCGGGGTCAGCCGAGAGCTGATCAAGGAGTTCTCCACCCGACGCTCCGAAATCGAAGCCGCCGCCCGCCACCTCGTTGGCCCCGACGGGACCCTACCCACCCGGGCCGAGCTCCAGGAGATCTCCCGCACCACCCGCAGCGCCAAGACCGTGGTCTACGCCGCCACCGTCCTGGCCGACTGGATGGCCCGAGCCGCCGCAGTCGGCTTCGACGAACACGCCATCACCAACCACACCACCGCCACCCACGCCCGACGGTGGACGTCCCGGCTGACCGAGACCGAGACCGTGTCCCTGTTCGAGTTCCTGGCCACCTCCCCCGACGGCGCCTGCGACGAGGAGTCGACATTCAGCTACGGGGACCTGCTGGCCGCCATCAACCGGTGGAGCCCCAACGGCCAACCCCGCCCCCTGCCGGCAGAGACCGTCGCGGTGTTGGCCAACGACTTCCTCGCCACCCACCTCGCCATCCCCGTCAACCACGACGCCGGACTGATCACCCGCCGCGACGGCCGCACCGTGGGACGGGTGGTCCAACAGGAACGCTGGACCACACCCGACATGGTCCGCACCCAGGTTGCCATCGTCAACTGGTGGGGCACCGGCACCAACTGCGGGTTCCTCCTCGACGTCGATGCCGACACCATCGAGACCGTCTGCCACACCGAAGGGGTCGGCCCCGAACAGGCCGACCTGATCCGGGCATGGTCAACCTCCGGCGACCAGTTCCAGGCCGCCATCGGCCAGCCCGGCACCGGCAAGACCTTCACCATGCGAGCCGCCCGCCAGATCTGGGAACACCACGGCTACCGGGTCCTCGGGGCCGCGGTGAAGGGCACCGCCGCTCAGCATCTCGCCCGGGAGACCGGGATCCCGTGTGAGACCGTGGCCCACTACCTGCGGGCCGCTGCCATGGGCATCGAGAAACTCGACGCCCGGACCGTGCTCGTCGTCGACGAAGCCACCACCCTGTCCGACCGGGACCTGCGGGCCCTCATGCACCTGTGCCGCCAGACCGGTGCTGCGCTGCGGATGATCGGCGACCCCGCCCAACAACAATCGGTCGCCGCTGGGGGCATGTGGGAACACATGATCGACTGCTACCGATCCCGCACCCCCGAACTAAGTGAGCAACGCCGCCTCCAGGACCCCCACGAGATCTACACCGCGCAACTCCTGCGCCTCGGCCAAATCGACGACGCGTTCAACGCCCTCCTTCAAGCGGGGAAGATCAAACAAGCCGAAGACCCCGCCCAGGGCGAGCTCATCGCCCTCGCCGGGTGGCTGGAACGGCTCCAACGAGGGATCCACGCCCCCATGATCGACCGCCGCAACGCCGCCCGGGAACGCCTCAACCTCATGGCCCAAACCATCCGGGTGAGCGCCGGGCAGGTCAGCGACCTCCACCGCTACGGCGACCGGGAGTTCGGCGTCGGCGACCACGTCGTGGCCACCCAACCCAACCGGCGGCTGTTCCCCGACGGCGCACCCCGCAACTACCTATCCAACGGATCCACCGGCACCGTCACTGCCACCAGCACCACCGGTGTCACTGTCCGCTTCGAGGGCCTCGGCGACATCACCGTCCCCACCGCCACCGTCCGAACCCACATCGAACTGGGGTACGCCCTCACCGCGTTCGCCGTCCAAGGCCTCACCCTCGACGAGGCCGAAGCCACCGCCCGCCCCGGCGAAGAACTCCACTCCCTCTACGTCATGCTCACCCGAGGCCGCCACAGCAACACCCTGATCACCACCCGCCCCCTCGGCAGCGAAGCACACGGCGTCAACAGCCAACCCCACAGCCTCCCCGTCGTCGAAGTCGCCGACACCATCGCCGACACCGCCCTCAAACCGGCCATCGTCGCCGACACCCTCCTCCCCCACCTCCTCCACCAGCGAGCCACCGCCCGCACCGGCCAGGAAGCAGTCCGCCAACGCCACGCCGACGCTGAACTCCATCGACTCGTCCGCTACGCCCTCAACCACCCACCCCAAGCCTTCCTCGACACCTTCCCCCCACGCCCCACCACCCCCTGGCTCGCCCGCCGCTGGGACACCAGCCTCCAAGACGCCATCACCTACCGGCACCGCTGGCCACCGCCAGACCGACACACGGGGACAGTCGGCCGCCTACCTCTGCTTGGACCCGAACCCGAGCCAGGCACCGCCCACCACCAGGCCTGGACCGCCACCAACGTCACCCTCACCCGCAACGCCGTCCGCATCGCCCTCCGCCACCTCACCGACGCCGGCTACCCGCCCACCGCCCGGACCGGTAGCGCCGCGACCTCAGCCCAGCCGGCGCCGCCGCCCTGGTTGACCGACTACCTCCACGCCCACGCCCGGGCCGGCGCCCTCAACCGGCACACCGACTTCCCCCAACTCGCCCGCTGGCTCCAACACCTCAGCGACGCCCGGGACCAGGCCGGCATGACGCCCGACCAGACCTTCGACGGCACCACCAGCATCGACCCGGCCGCCGAGCAGCATCTGCGGCGGCTCCTTCAACGCGACCCGCTGACCCACGAAGCTGCGACACCGATCAGCGACGTTCCGATCCGATGAGAAGCTGATCCACGAAGACGCCAGGGGTTGCTGGCGGAGGCCAGCACGGTCCGACCGCTCAGTCGTCCCGAACGCCACCAGCCGCGGGAACCTCCTGGTGGTCCTTGACCCGACATGGGACGGACGCGCATAGTCGCCGCTATGGGACTTGGGACTGAGGCGGCTGGCTCCAGCCTGAACAGCGGTCTGCTGCTGCTCCTCCTGCTGGGCGGAGCCCTGATCCTGCTCTGGCCCGTCTACCGCAGGATCCTGTTCGGGCTAGGAACGATGTTCCTCGTCTTCGGCGCATGCCTGCTTGCAGTGCTGGTGGCAGGCGGCGGTGTCGACGGTGGGGAGACGGCGAGGTTCGTCGGCGTCGGTCTGCTGCTTCGGGTGATCGGAGGGATTCGGCCAACCGCTATCGTGCGTCGCCGTAAGTCCCCCAGCGGGCAACCGGCCTAGCTCCTCAGATGGGGGGTAGCGGAGTAGCTACCCGCCGGCTGGCCCCAGAACCACATCCCACACGCCAGGGGGACGACTCCGGGCCTCCTCGTCGAGCCGTCGGGCGCACCCGCGACCGGGGCGTACGGCCGAGCTTTAGTCCGGCATGGATCATCATGTAGTTCTTGAAGCGAACCTCCGCTGCGGCTCCTCAGGTCCGGCGGACATGCATCGGTTCGGGTTGTCCTGGGCGCCTGGCCGGGGCTTCAAGTTGGTCTCGTTGCAGGAGCGGGGACTGGCAGCGTCGCTCTTGCCTACAGGGGAGCATGTGCAGGCGGTCCTCGAGTCGGCCGGCTTCTGGCTGGAGGCGGCCTCATTCGATGCTCTGTTCCAACTCGACAGTCGCATCGCTGTGATCGAGGCTCCCCTGTTCGTCGTCCGGGATCCGGGCAGCGGACGGGTGGCGGTGTGCACCACGGCAGGAGAGGTGCTGGGGCCGCCCGTGCTGGAGGATCGCTCAGCCCGGCTGTCCCGGTCGACGGCGGGGAGGCTGTTGGAGTTGGCAGCCCCGATCGGGTTCGTGTCGTTGACCACTCCGCCCACCGGAGCGCCCGCGGTTCCCGGTGTTGATGAGGTGGCGGTGTTCGCTCAGACGGTCGAGCAGGTGTGGGGCCGACAGGGGGTCCTGAACGTTCGTGACGTTCAGGACTGGGCAATGGCCCGGGCTGATGGTGACCGTTCAAGGCTGTCCAAGGTCGAGGTCCGACTGTCGGTCGGGGCCACCGGCTTTTGGAGCGCCGTTCGGTTGACGGCGGCAATCTCGGTGCTCCGTGATCACCCGCCGGTGGCTGGCGAGGCCCGGCCCGCCCTGCGCCGGCCGCCAGCTACATCGGCGGCGGTGCCGTTGACGGCGTCACGGGGCGTGGGGCAGTGAGCTCCGAGTTCCGGTCGGCGGAGGTGCTCGAGGGGGTGATCCGGTATCCGCCCGTGCTGGGTCTGGAACCGGCGACCGCTGAACATGCGGCGCGGGCCAGGTTGGCCAACACGTTGGTAACCAGTGAGGGTCACAGCGTGACGGTGGTGTTCCGAGGTGATCGGGCCGAGGTGGCCGAACGGCTCCTGGTGCGAGGGGCCACGGTCCGTCTGCTCGGCGCCTGGGATGACGCTCAGGGCGAATTCCGGGTCGACCGCTTCGACATCGACGGGTTCAGTGAGGCACACAAGTACCGGCTGGTTGGTCGCTCAACGGTCGACGTCGCCGACGAGGTCGACGTCACCGGCCTGTATCACGAGGGAAACGAGGCACCGACCGAACCGCGACGGCCTAGTCACGGACCAGTGGAGGATCGGGTGATCTCCAAGGGAGGAGGACCCTGGTTCGTGCCGGGCCAGCGGGTTGTTGCCCGGGACCGGGGGAACGTCGGCACGGTGGTGTCGGTCGATGATCTTCCCGATCGGGTCCGGGTCCGGTTCGTGGCCCGGACCGGATCGGAGACCGTCGTAGCCTTCACCTCAGATCAACTCGACCCCGCCGCCGTCGCACCCACAACGGAGGCGGTCCACCGGGCGTCGCCCGCCACCGCTGACCGCCAACAGCACGACCATCGGGAACCGACCACGACCGCAACCGGCTCGGGGCCGGATCCGGAGGGACCCGCCGCCGTGGTCGAACCAACCGGCGTGTCGGCAGCCGAGGATCGCGTTGCACGAGCAGAGGTACCGGTGGTGGGTCGAGCCGCAAGGCGTTCGGAGGCACCACGAGTTGGGGGCGCCGGCCGGTCGGAGCCTCCGGTCGGGGTACTGCGGGTGCATACCCGGCGGCCGGAGCCGACCGGGGAGCTGCTTCTGTAACTGGCGAACATGTCAAACGGGTTGGCAGGCCCCCGCGATCAGGCTGCCGGCGCTTCAGTGAGTTGGACAATCGAACGGGAGTGGAGCTGTCGTGGCCGGACGCCGAGGCCGAGGGGGCAGAACCCGAACCGATACTGGTGAGCAGCTAGCGTTGTTTGGTGCTGACCCGTCATCGGGGGAGGAGGTGGCTCATGGAGCCGACGATGTGGGACGTGATCGTCCCGGAAGGGGAACCTCGAGTGCCGCCGAGCTTGTGGGATCGCCCGGACTGGGTGATGGAGCTGGGGATCTACGGGCGGGCGGCCTACGAATGGCGCCGGGCCCGGGCCCCGATGAGCCTGGATCTGCTGGAGGATCCGGTGACGATGTTCCGCTTGATCGACTCGACGGTGAGCGACCAGGTCCGCCGGGTAGTGCAGGACTGGATCCGATACCGGGCCGATACGAGCGTGACGGTCGACAACCTGCCGCCGGAGTTCGCCGAGACCGAGGAGGACCAGATCACCGCCGCCACCCGGGCGGCCGAGATCAGGCCCTGCCTGGACCTGGTGTTCCTTCCGGCCCTGCCGGCGCCGGGGGACCTGATCGACGGGTTCCGCCCATCGGTTCTGGAAGTGGAGCTGTTGACCACGATCTCGTGGGAGCAGCGGCCCAGCCTGGGCGAGCTCCGAATGGTGGCTCTGGACCTGGCCGACGAACTGAACGAGAGGGATCTGCTGGGGTCGGTGAACAGCGGGGAGTGCCTGCCGTTGACGTGTCCGACAGCGTTGTTTCCGACCGAGGTGCGGGTGGTCAATCAGTACCTGGCGACCCTGCTGTACCGGCCCGTGGATCTGTATCTGATCAACGTGATCTGACCCCCGGCCTCCCCGAGCCCTCCCTCGGGGCGGGGCAACCGGTGTCCTCGTCGTTCGAGACGCTGGCCCCATTCGGGGGGTGGCGGCCCCCGTCAGGTCAAGCAGCCCGGGCCCGGGCCAATATCGAGGCCATCGCTCTGCTCCGCCGGGGAGGTCCGTTGACGGTGGCTGAGCAAGTTGCCGTGTCACGGTGGTCCGGGTGGGGCGCGGTGCCGGAGGTGTTTGACCCCGACACCACCCGGCCGTGGGCCCGAGCGGCCCAGGCGTGGCTGCACGAACACCTGGGTGACAGCGAGCTGCGGGCCGCCCGCCGGTCGATCCTGAACGCCCACTACACCAGCCCCGACCTCGCCCAGCACCTCTGGGCCCTGGCCGCAGCGACCGGGTGGGACGGGGGCAAGGTGCTGGAGCCCGGCTGCGGGATCGGGATCTTTGCCGCCACCGCCCCACCCGAGGCCCGAGTGACCGGCATCGAGCTGGACCCGATCACCGCCGGGCTGGCCACCAGACTCCACCACCCCGCTCATGAGATCCGCCACGCCGATCTGGCTGACCTGGACCCGACCAGGGAGTCGTTCAGCTTGGTCATCGGGAACGTGCCGTTTGCTGATGTGGCGATCCACGACACGGTGTACAACCCCAACCGGAACCTCGGGCTGCACAACTGGGTCATCGTGAAAGCGCTGGCCGCCCTGGACCCCGGAGCCCACGCGATCCTGATCACCTCCATGTACACCCTGGATGCCACCGACCCCGGGGCCCGCCTGGAGATCGCCCGCTACGGGCACTTCGCCGGATCGGTACGCCTGCCCAGCACAGCATTCCAGGCCCACTCTGGTACCTCCGTCACCACCGACGTCGTGGTGTTCCGCCGTCGCCCTGAGGTCCTCACGGTGGCCGAAGCCAGAGAGGCCACCCGAGGCGAGGCCTGGATCGACACCCACCAGCTCGATACCGGCAACGGCGAAACCGTGACGGTCAACCGCACCTACACCGCCACCACCCAGCCAAACATCGTGGGCACCATCGTCAACGGCGGCATGTATCGCCGTGACGCGGCCCAGGTCGAGATCGACCCCACCCATTACCGGGACCGGCTTGACGAGGCCTTCACCAATCTGGCCGCCGCCATCTCCGCCCCGGTCTCGGGCCCGGTAACGGGCACCCGGAGCGCCGTGCGTGGTCAGGCCAGGCCGGAGCGGGCCCCGGTCGATGCGGTCGTGGCACCGCCAATGCCACGGTGGGTGAAGCCGGGCGGCCTGTTCGGTTCCCGGTCGGTCGGGTTCTGGCAACGGCCCCTCTGGGGCGAGACCGCGGAGCGGTTCGAACCGTCACCGAAGTCGGAGGCCCGGGTCCTGGAAGCGTGGATCGGGTTGCGGGACGCCTACCTGACCCTGATCGACACCGAAAGTCGGACCACCTCCAGCGACGGCGACCTTGACACCCTCCGGGCCGCCCTGAACCAGCGGTACGACCACCTCACCGGTCTGCTCGGCCACCCGGTCAACCACTACACGGTGACCACCACCCGAGACGGTCGAATCCGACGGTCCTACCCAAAGATCGGGGGCGCCCGGGCCAACGATCCCGACTACTTCGCCGTCCTCGGCCTCGAGCGCTACGACCCCGACACCGCCACCGCCACCAAAGCCGCCATCTTCACCCAACGCCAGATCCGCCCCCAGGAGCCTGTCACCCGATGCGACGGCGTAGAGGACGCCCTCGCCGTGTCGCTGGCCGAAACCGGGACCGTGCGAATCGAACGCATCAGCCAGCTCCTCGACCTCGACCGCACCGCCACCGTCGCCCAACTCGCCGGACACGCCTTCGAAGACCCCGACACCGGCCACTGGATCCCCGCCGTCGTCTACCTCTCCGGCGACGTCCGCACCAAACGCGACACCGCCACCGCCCGAGCTGCCACCGAACCCCGCTTCGCCGCCAACATCGCCGCCCTCGACACCGTGGTCCCGACCGACGTCAGCCCCGAAGACATCAGCGTCCAACTCGGCGTCCCCTGGCTCACCCCCGATGAGGTCCTCCAGTTCCTCCGAGACACCCTCGACACCCCCCTACGGCAATGCAGCATCGCCTTCCATCCCGAGATCGGATGGAAGATGCAGTTCCCCCAACACCTCGAATACGGCGAGACCATCACCGGCACCTACGGCACCCCCGCCATGTCAGCCCTACGCATCACCGCCACCGCCCTCGAAGGCCGCCCCGTGAGGGTCTACCAGACCATCGACCGCGACGGCCGAGAGGTCCGGGTCCTGGACCGGGCCGCCACCATCGAAGCCAACGCCAAGCTCGACGATCTCAACAACGCCCTCACCGAATGGACCCGCCAAGACCCCCTCAGGGCCTCAGAGCTGACCGAACGGTACAACCGGCTGTTCCGATCCCATGCCGCCCCCACCTACCCCCCGGCGTGGCGACGACCCCCAACCCTGGCCGCCGGGATCGACCTCCGCCCCCACCAGAACTCCGCCGTGTTCCGGGCCGTGATGAACCCCAGCGTCGGGCTGTTCCACGCTGTCGGGGCCGGAAAGACGATCACCATGGCCTCCATTGCCATGGAACTCCGACGCATCGGCCTGGCCCGCAAACCCCTTATCGTCGTCCCCAACCACCTCGTCGAACAGATCACCGCCGACTTCCACCGGGCCCACCCCGGCGCCAACGTCCTGCTCCCCGACGACCGATCGGTCAAAGGGCGAACCAACCTCGTGTCCCGGATCGCAGCCGGCGACTGGGATGCCGTGATCTTCAGCTACGAACTGTTCAAGGCGATCCCAGTGTCGACCGAGACCGAGATCGACTACCTCAACCAACGCTCCGACGAGCTCCGCCGTGCCCTCGCCGCTGTTGCCCAGGCCACCGACACCACCGAGACCCGGCGTAAGACCCCCAAGAGCATCGAGAAGCTCATCGCCCGGTTCGAGGAGAAGATCAAAGAACTCCGAACCAAGCCCCGGGACCCGACCCTCACCTTCGAGGCTCTCGGGGTCGACGCGTTGCTGGCCGACGAAGCGCACTATGCCAAGAACCTGGTCGTGGGAGGCACCAACAACGAGACCGTGGGCCAGCCCTCCCAGCGGGCAATCGACCTCGACCTCAAGATCCAGCTGCTACGACGCATCACCAACGGCCAGAGCCGGATCGTGCTGTCCACCGGCACCCCGATCAGCAACTCCTTCGCCGAGCTGTGGGTCATGATGCGCTACCTCCAACCCGAGATCCTCACCCAGGCCGGGATCGGCCGGTTCGACGAGTTCGTCGCCCAGTTCGCCCGAACCGTGAACGAACTCGAACTCCAACCCACCGGCCAGTTCCGCCTCACCAGCCGACTGTCCCAGTTCCGCAACGTCCCCGACCTGCAACTCCTGTTCCGACAAACCGCCGACGTCCGCATGGCCGACGACCTCGACCTCGCCCGCCCCCACCTCGCTGACGGTGCCCGCCAAACCGTCCTCGTGCCGGCCAACCCCCAACTCGACGCCTACGTCCAGACCCTGGCCCAACGAGCCGAACGGCTCACCTACCGCTCCACCGACGGCAACCACGACAACATGCTCGCCATCTACAGCGACGGCCGAGCCGCCGCCCTGTCCCTCCAACTCGTCGGCCACCCCGACCCCACCCCCTCCAAGCTCGACCTCGCCGCCCGACAGATCCACCAAACCTGGCTCGCCACCCGCCACCGCAACTACCTCGACCCCGCCACCGGGCAGCCCCACCCCCGCCCCGGGGCCCTGCAAATCGTGTTCATGGACCAGGGCGTCCCCGGATCCAGTGCTGAACACAAAATCAACCTCTACCAGCAACTCCGCCAACGCCTCGTCCAACTCGGCATACCCCCCGACAGCATCGCGTTCGTCCACGACAGCAAGGAACCCGAGAAGCTCTACGAGCAATGCCGGGAAGGACGCTACGCCGTCCTCATCGGATCCACCTCGAAGATGGGGACCGGGATGAACGTCCAGACCCGTGCCGTGTCACTCATCCACATGGACCCCACCTGGCGCCCCGCCGACATGGAACAACGCGAAGGCCGGATCCTGCGTCAGGGCAACCAGAACCCCGAAGTGACGATCTACAACATGCTGGCCGAAGGCAGCACCGACGCCCTCATGTACCAAGGCCTCGAACGCAAAGCCCGCATGATCACCCAGGTGCTCACCGGCACCAACACCGCCCGCACCGTCAGCGACGTCGACACCGCCCTCGTCCAATTCGGCGACATGAAAGCCCTCGCCACCGGCAACCCCCTCGTCGTCGAACACCTCGACCTCAAACGACAGGTCGACGAACTCGAAATCCGAGCCCGGGCCTGGCACCGCCGCACCTCACGGCTCCAAGCCAGTCGCCCCGCCTGGCAACACCGCATCAGCCAACTCGAACCAGCCCTCGCCAACCTCCGACGCCTCGCCAACGACAGCCTCAACCCCACCCACTGGCCCATCGTCTGCCTCGACCAGCCCGCCGACACCCCGGCCCACGCCGACCGAATCCTGCGCTCCGCCGCCCACGCCATCCCCTCCACCGACCTCCGCCCCAGCAACCGGGAACCCATCGAACCCCGCATCATCGGCGCCATCGGTCCCTGGTCCGTCGCCGCCATCCGGGACTGGGGCACCGTCACCTTCACCATCAACGTGATCGACTACGACCTCCAGTTCCACCTCCCCCTGGCCGTCGACGACCTCGCACGCGACAGCGACACCCGCATCTGGCAACGCATCGCCAACCGCCCACTCCGAGGCATCGAAGCCGCCCTCCAAGCCCACCAGGACGAACTCCGCCGCCTACGATCCGACCTCAACCAGGCCGACCACGACATCAGCACCCCATTCCCCCACCAGGACCAACTCGACGAACTCCGAGCCCGCCTCGCCGACGTAGAAGACCGGCTCCTGCCCACCAACGAACCCGACCCGACACAAACCGAACCGCCGGCACCGACCGCCGCGATCGATCCACGACAGCTCTGATCACAGCGCCGAGCCCCGAGCGGCTCCATTCCTGACATCGGTGACAGGCCAGGCCCCGTGGCCCCGACCACGTCCAGCCGCCAGCCAGCACAGCGCGGTGCATGCGTATACTCCGGCCATCCAACGGCCGGTTCGCAGCTTCTCCCCTCAACTCCTCCGCCAGGCCCGAGAACGGGCCGGGCTCACCCAACAAGCCCTCGCCGATCTCGCCGAGATGGCCCGCACCAACTACGTCAACCTCGAAAACGGCGCCCGACGACCCGGCCCCACCACCCTGGCTCGCGTCGCCGCCGCCTGCGGCATCCCAGCCCACGAACTCTCCGGCCTCGCCCCCGAACAAGCGACCCTTAGGGACCTGCGAGAATGGGCCGGCTTCAGCCAAGCCGAAGCCGCACACGCCGCGGGCTGGGAGTCCGCTACCACCTACGCCCGCATCGAACTCGGCACAGCCAAACTGAGCACCGATCGGGCCCAGGCCCTCGCGGCGGCGTTCTGTGTCACGACGGACGCCGTCACAGCCGCCGCCGAGCGGCCTCCAGCCTGAGGTCTGTCGCGGTAGTTCGGCCATCGGCCATCGGCCAGCAACCCGACCCCCTCCCCGTCGCTGCCGAGTCAGACTGAGCCGGTCGGTCCCGACCCTCAGCCGGCCGACCCACCCGCCGCTTCCGTCGACGTCCGGCCTATCGCCAGCGACCAGACCACTCCTCGTCCCGCACTACCACCTGAGCCCAAGCCGCGATCAACGACTCGAGCTGGGGCGGAGTCGGCGTCACCATCGGTAGTGCTCACTGACGCTCACGTCGCCCATCCCCTGCATCCCCGGCGGTCCGATCCGGAGCCCGCAAGCCCCGGCGGAAGAGGCCTGAGTCTACCGGCGGCCCTGACGGAGCGCCGCCAGCACAAGTCCAGCCCATCCGAACGGGGCCGACGCAGCCGACGTCTCGCCGACTCCAGATGTTGAAGCACCCGCAGGGACTCTCCCGCACGGAGCTGACTCCCGGTCGCTTTAGAGCGATGTAGGGCAACCAACTCAGCCGTGAGCTGCCGGAAGGCCACGACGTGGAGCAGATACACCGATGAAGCGCCAACCTCAGCCTCGAACCAGCCCGACTCTCCGGGTGCTCGAGCTGCCCGAGGGGCATGAGGCGCTTGGGACCGACGATCAGCACCAGTCACGCTCGGAGCCCAATAACCTCCTGGTCCTGGTACCGGCCGGGCCACCGGAACTCAGCCCAGCGCTGGCTCAGGCCTTCATGACGATCATCGCCAAGTCCCGATCGACAACCAGCGGACACCAACCGGCGGAGGGTCTATCGTCCAAGGCGTCATGAAGAACGTCGCCTTCTACGGACGGGTCTCAACCGAGGACCAGCAGGATCCCGAAGCCAGCCGCCAGTGGCAGCGCAGCCGGGCCGAAGCCCTGATCGCCCCCCACGGCGGGGTCATCGTCACCGAGTACTTCGACATCGGCGAGAGCCGCTCCCTTCCCTGGAAGCGCCGGCCCCAGGCCAGGCGGCTGCTCGAAGCCCTGGCGAACGAGGACCGAGGTTTCGACGCTGTGGTCATCGGCGAACCCCAGCGGGCCTTCTACGGCTCCCAGTACGGCGACACCTTCCCCCTGTTCGTCCACTTCGGCGTGGAGCTCTGGGTGCCCGAGATCGGCGGCCCGATCGACCCGGCCTCCGACGCCCACGACCTGATCATGAACCTGTACGGCGGCATGGGAAAGGGCGAACGCAACCGCATCAAGACACGGGTCCGTACCGCCATGAACGCCCAGGTAGCGCTGGACGGCAGGTACCAGGGCGGGCGGCCACCTTATGGCTACCGCCTCGCCGACGCCGGCCCCCACCCCAACCCGGCCAAGGCGGCCGACGGCCGTCGGCTCCACGTGCTCGAACCTCACCCCGACTACGCCACGGTGGTGCAGCGGATCTTCGCCGACTTCCTCGCCGGCAACGGCATCAAGGCGCTCGCCACCGCCCTCACCCTCGACGGCATCCCCTCCCCCAGCGGCGCCGACCCCGACCGCAACCGGCACCGGACATCGAGCCGGGGCGCCTGGGGCCAGAGCGCTGTACGAGCGATCCTCAAGAACCCCCGCTACACGGGCTACGAGGTCTGGGCCCGCCAACGCAAGGACGAGGTCCTGCTCGACATCGACGACGTCGCCGCCGGGCACGTCACCAAGCAACGCTGGAACCCCGAGGCCCAATGGCAGTGGTCCCGGGAACCAGCCCACGCCGCCCTGATCTCCCGGGAAGACTGGGACGCCGTCCAAGACGTGTTCACCGCTGGGGACCGTAGGGCCAAGCCCCAACGCCAGCGCAAACACGACTACATGCTGAAGGGCATGGTCACCTGCAACGACTGCGGCCGCAAGCTCGTCGCCAACACGGTCCGGGGAGCACTCATCTACCAGTGCCGCCTGAAGACCGAGTATCCCGGCGTGGAACACCCCAAGACCCTCTCCGTCCGTGAAGACCACCTCCTGCCCACCATCGACAGCTGGCTCAGCCAACTCTTCGACGACGACCACATCGACGACACCATCTCGACTCTGGCCAATGTGGAGGCGGACCCGATCGGGGCCGCCGAGGAGCTGGCCGCCCGACGGGCCATCAAGGACTGCGACAAACGCATCGCAAACTTCGAAGCGGCCCTCGGCGTGACCGACGACCCCGACACCCTCGCCGGCTTCGCCCGCCAGATCGAACGAGCCCGAGCCGAACGCAAGGGCGCCGAGCTACGCCTCCGTCGCCTCACCACCGGCAAGGGCATGACCGAGGACGAGATCCGCCAGGTGGTTCAGAGCATCGCCGACGCCGTCAGGCTGCTCTCCGGCGCCTCGGCTGAGGACCGGCGGCGGGTCTACGAGGCCGCCCAGCTCGAAGTGCTCTACGACCACCAGAACCGCCGAGCCCAGCTATCGGTGGCTCCGTGGGTTACTGGTGGTGTCGGAGGGGGGACTTGAACTCACCTCCCCCATCCGGCAGGGAACGGCAACAGGCGGCAGGGAGCGGCAAACACCGGCAACTGGCGACCGGCCGAGACGCTACTTGCCGCTCCCTGCCGCTCCTTGCCGCTGGCTGCCATTAGCAAACCATTTGCAGAGCGACACCCCTTCGCAGGTCACTCCACTCATGGCCGGTCGCCGATGACGGCGAGCGTGCGGGTGACCGAGCCGACCCACGTGTGGCTGTCAGCGCAGATCCACCCGACGATGTCGAGGAGCTCACCGTGGTCGTGGGCGAGATTGCGCTGGTGGATGGGTTCGTGGTGCGCGATCCGGTTTCGCAGGAAGTGAAGCCGCTGCATGCGGTCATCGACATCAGCTCTAACCCGTCGCGGGTCGCCTGCGTCGTGGTGGCCGGGGAACGCCGAGGCGAGCGCCGGCACCCACAGCGATGTGAGGTAGTGGGGTGTGCACAGGAAGCGCCAGAACCCGAAGTTCAGCTCTGCGACAACCTTGCCGTGGACCTCGGTCTTGCTGCGGCGGGTGGCTCGTTTGCGCGCCGATTCGATGTCGTCCCAGGCTCGGCGTCCCGGCCTGCCCGAGAACAGTTGTCGCTGCCGGTACCAGACGTCTTGCCATCCGCGGGTTTGGCCGTGGGTGACCAGGGCTGCGTCGATGGCGTTGCGGAAGATGACCTCGAGCCGACCGAGGTCCTCGTACAACGCCGCTCCCACCTGCGTGTTCCAGTCGTAGAGATCAATGGACGCATGCACGTCCCCAGCGGTGGCCGCCAGGTAAGAGGCGAGCCGATCCTGGGTGAGTCGATCGGCAATGACTTGGTGATTGAGCGTTGACATCTCCACCGCTGACCATACAATAGAGGCCGAAGACCCCGGAACCGTCCCTGCCTCGGCAAACGGCCGGGGTTACGCACTTTTGTCGGAGGTGCGATCGTCCAACCGGCCAGCGGAAATTCCAGGACCAAGGGAGTCGCTTCCGCTACCTAGCCAGTGCCTAGGAGTGTCCCTGCGGCGTCGTAATATTCCGCGTTGACAGATCCATTGGGGGGTTGAATCGGTGCCGCCCAGAGGCCCGAGTCGATGTCGAGTGAGACGTCATATCCCGTCATCGGACTGCCGGAATCGAGGAGGACTACCTGGCTCGTCCCGGCGAACGCCTTGGCGTAGACCAGCACAGGCTCGGCGCCTGTGGGGGCCGAATACTCGGTCGTGGTGGTTGACCTGTGATGATGCCGGCCGATGCTGAAGCCTCGTGTACCGGATTCTGTATCGATTCCTCGCTGTCGTCCGCCAGCTGCATGGGACCACTTTGAGGGTGCTGCGCCAGCTACATGGGACCGGGGCTGCGCCAGCTACATGGGACCAGCT
>JBHJNQ010000072.1:0-22842 GCA_050330635.1 Acidimicrobiales bacterium
GTCGCGGTGTGACCGGGTCGCGGCTCGGGTCGTTCGTCGGGTCGAGTCGACCCCACTCGGCTCGACGAGCTGAACGTCGCGGTCTGAGGCTGAGACCCGCCGGCGCAAGGTAGCAGCTGGCGGTCGGGCCGCTAGCCTGGTAACCGCAACAATCGAATCCTCTCGCCCAAGACCTCAGGTGGCCGCTTCCCGGAGCGGTGGAAATCCTGGATTAGGCGGTCTTCCCGAACATAGTTCACCTCCACGGCAAACCGGCCCCGGCCGGAACGTGCCCGGTCGTGTCTCGTGATCGTGATCGATCGGCGACCGAGGAGCCGATCGCAATCACCGACCACGATGGTCCGCTCCTGCGGGCCGACCGACACACGAAAGGAGGTGGAGCGAATGGAGAACCCGAGACCGGAGAAGGTGGCGATCGTCACCGAGGTCAAGGAGCGACTGACGTCGTCGCAATCGGTCGTCGTGACCGAGTACCGCGGTCTGAGCGTGAAAGCGCTCGCCGATCTGCGACGGAGTCTGCGACCCGTGGGTGGCGCCTACAAGGTGTACAAGAACACCCTGGTACGGCGAGCCGCCAACGAGGCCGGTATCGACATCGACGATCAGCTCGTCGGTCCCACGGCCCTGACCTTCACCGAGACCACACCCGATGGCGCCCCCGGCGACATCGTCGGAGTGGCCAAGGCGCTGAAGGACTTCGCCAGGACCCACCCCCAGCTGATCATCAAAGGTGGCCTACTCGAGGGTGGCCCGGTCGACGCCGACAGCATCAACCGGCTGGCCGACCTCGAGTCGCGCGAAGTCCTGCTGGCCAGGTTCGCCGGCCTGATGGCAGCGCCGATGCAACAGATGGCCGCACTGCTCCAGGCTGTGCCCAGCAATTTCGCCTACGGACTCCAGGCACTCATCGACAGCCGCGGTGGCGCCGATGCCGCGCCCGTGGCGGAGACCGCCGCCGGAGCGGACGACCACCCGGCCGCTGAGGCATCGATCGACGAAGCGCCGATGGACGAAGCGCCGGTGGACGAAGCGCCGGTCGCAGAGGACGCGCCCGCCCCCGACGGTGACGACGCCGCCGATGCCGCTCCCGCCGAGGAAGCGGTCGACCAGACCGAAACGAACGAAGAAGACGGAGAAGACTGAAAATGGCAACCCTCACGAAAAGCGAGATCCTCGACGCGATCGGCTCGATGTCGGTCCTGGAGCTGTCCGAGCTCCTCAAAGACTTCGAAGAGAAGTTCGGTGTCACCGCGGCCGCTCCCGTTGCGGTCGCTGCCCCTGCCGCTGCTGCCGCCGAGGAGGTCGAGGAGAAGACCTCGTTCGACGTCGTGCTCACCGCCGCCGGCGACAAGAAGATCCAGGTCATCAAGGTGGTTCGTGAACTCACGAGCCTCGGCCTGAAGGAGGCCAAGGACCTCGTCGAAGCGGCCCCCAAGGCAGTGCTCGAGGGACAGTCGAAGGACGATGCCGAGGCGGCCAAGGCCAAGATCGAGGACGCCGGCGGTTCCGTCGACCTGGCCTGACCGGCCTCTGGATCGACAGCCATCGTCAATGACGATCGGGCCCCTCGGATCGGCCGTCGCCGGCTGATCCGTAGGGGTCCGGAGTCTCACCCGCCGCGGGCGTGGAGCCCTTCTTTCCACAAGAGTCTTGACCTCGGGTCGCGCTTCTCTTACGATGCCGCGACGAATTTGGTTGTTGGACGATGACGTGCGGCCTATGCTGGTCAAGCCGTGCCTGCTCGCCCTTCCAATCTCGGCGGTTCTCCGATATCGGGAGACGCTGATCAGGCACGCTCCGTAGCTCCTCGTGGTCTATCTGGTGGTGCCTCTTGCCTGCACGTACTGTCGCTCGCGATCGCTACTCCTTCGGGAATCTGCAGGAAGCGCTTCCGCTTCCCGACCTGATTTCCGTCCAGCGGGATTCGTTTCGCTGGTTCCTGGAGCAGGGTCTGTCCGATGCGTTCCGTGATATCAGTCCCATTCGCGACTTCACGGAAACCCTTCAGCTCGAACTGGAGTTCGACCCTCACGACGAGGACCTGAAGCCGTATCCGAAGTTCTCCGTCGAGGAGTGCAAAGAAAAGGACATGACCTACTCGGCCCCGATCTTCGTCAGGGCCCGGTTCATCAACGCGACGACCGGTGAGATCAAGGAGCAGACGGTCTTCATGGGGGATTTCCCCATCATGACCGACAAGGGCACCTTCGTGATCAACGGCACGGAGCGGGTCGTCGTCTCCCAGCTCGTCCGTTCCCCCGGCGTGATCTTCCAGCCGGGTGAGCGCTTCCGGCTCCGGAACCTGGCCAAGCACCAGATGGTGACGGGCACGATCCACCCCTACCGGGGTGAGTGGATCGAGTTCGACGTCGAGCAGAAGCCGGGCAAGGACCCGACGGCCGGGGTGCGGGTCGCCCGCAAGCGCCGCCTGTCCCTGTTCACCATGCTGCGAGCCCTTGGCTACGACGAGGAGAACGCCCCCGGATTCCTCGAGGCCTTCGTCCGCCACTTCGAGTTCCTCGAGGGGCAGTGGGAGAAGGATCGCGAGATCTCGCCGACCCAGGACGAAGCGCTGGTCGAGATCTACAAGCGGGCCCGCCCCGGCGAGCCCCCCACCCTCGAGGCCGCCCGGACCTACCTCCGCAACGCGTTCTTCGAGAACCGCCGCTACGACCTCTCGCGGGTTGGGCGCTACAAGCTCAACCGCAAGCTGGGACCGGAGATCGACAAGCTCGAGCGGCTGTTCCCCATGCTCGACCTCGACAAGCCGGAGTTCGAGCAGCCCGTGTTGTCGCGCTGTGAGGTGTTGGCCTCGGCCACCTACCTCCTCCACCTGATGGTGGCCGAGCCGGGCTACCGCCTCGACGACCAGGACCACTTCGCCAATCGCCGGGTCCGTTCGGTCGGTGAGCTCATCCAGAACCAGGTGCGGATCGGCCTGTCCCGCATGGAGCGGGTGGTCCGGGAACGCATGACGACCCAGGACGTCGAGGCCATCACCCCGCAGACCCTGATCAACATCCGGCCCGTCGTCGCCGCCATCAAGGAGTTCTTCGGGACGTCGCAGCTGAGCCAGTTCATGGACCAGGTCAACCCCCTGTCGGGTCTGACCCACCGACGGCGCCTGTCGGCCCTCGGCCCGGGCGGTTTGTCCCGGGAGCGGGCGGGCTTCGAGGTCCGCGACGTGCACTTCAGTCACTACGGGAGGATGTGCCCGATCGAGACCCCGGAGGGTCCGAACATCGGCCTCATCGGCTACCTGTCGAGCTACGCCCGGGTCAACGACTTCGGCTTCCTGGAAACCCCCTACCGCAAGGTGATCGACAGCACCGTCACCAACGACATCGTGTTCCTCACCGCCGACGAAGAGGAGGAGTACGTCGTCGCCCAGGCCAACGCCCGGGTCGACGAGAACGGCAACTTGATGGACGAACGGGTCCTGGCCCGGCGGTCGCCGCAGGCCGCCTCGCTGCGTGACCTGAAGCTCCAGTTGGAGCGCGACGTCTTCTTCGGGGCCACCACCGAGATCTCACAGGTTCCGCGCGACGAAGTCCAGATGATGGACGTGTCGCCGAAGCAGATCGTGTCGATCGGTGCCGGCCTCATCCCGTTCCTCGAGCACGACGACGCCAACCGGGCACTGATGGGCGCCAACATGCAGCGCCAGGCCGTGCCCCTGCTGACGGCGGAAGCGCCGTACATCGGCACCGGCATCGAGGCACGGGCGGCGGCCGATGCCGCCGACACCCTCATGGCCCCCGACAACGGGGTGGTGCTCGAGGCCGACGGTCGTTCCCTCACGGTCGAGTACGAGAAGCTGGGCCGCAAGGTCCACCGGCTCCTCAAGTTCGACCGCTCGAACCAGGACACCTGCATCAACCAGAAGCCCCGCGTGGCCGCCGGCGACCGGGTCGTCGAAGGTGGCCTCCTGGCCGACGGCCCGTCGACCGACAATGGCGAGCTGGCGCTGGGTAAGAACCTGGTCGTGGCCTTCATGCCCTGGGAGGGCTACAACTTCGAGGACGCCATCATCCTCAGCGAGCGGCTGGCCCGCGACGACGTCCTGACCTCGATCCACATCAAGGAACACGAGATCGACGCCCGCGACACCAAGCTCGGCCCCGAGGAGATCACCCGCGACATCCCGAACCTCTCCGAGGACATCCTGGCCGATCTCGACGAGCGGGGCATCGTGCGGGTCGGGGCCGAGGTCGAGCCGGGCGATGTCCTGGTCGGCAAGGTCACGCCCAAGGGCGAGACCGAGCTCACCCCCGAGGAGCGCCTGCTGCGGGCCATCTTCGGTGAGAAGGCCCGTGAGGTGCGCGACACCTCCCTCAAGGTGCCCCACGGCGAGACCGGTAAGGTCATCGAGGTCAAGGTCTTCAACCGCGACGACAGTCACGAGCTCCCGCCCGGCGTCAACCAGCTGGTACGGGTCTACGTGGCCCAGAAGCGCAAGATCTCGGTCGGCGACAAGCTGGCCGGCCGCCACGGCAACAAGGGGGTCATCTCCCGGATCCTCCCGGTGGAGGACATGCCGCACCTGGCCGACGGCACCCCGGTCGACATCATCCTCAACCCGCTCGGCGTGCCCAGCCGGATGAACGTCGGACAGGTGCTCGAGTCGCATCTCGGCTACGCCGCCCGCTGGGGTTGGGAGGTCGACGGCGAGCGGGTCGGCGAGCCCCCGGTCCGGGGCACCGAGACCAAGAGCCGCCCCTTCACCACCCCCTCCACGCTGGTGGCGACGCCCGTGTTCGACGGGGCGAAATGGGACGAGACCGAGCTCGCCGGCTCGAAGCCGACGATCCAGAAGATCTTCGAGAACCTCAACCCCGAGGCGGCCGACGGGTCGCGCCTCATCGGCACCGACGGCAAAGCCACCCTCTACGACGGCCAGACCGGCGAGGCGTTCGACCGACCGATCATGGTCGGCATCATGTACATCTTGAAGCTGTCCCACCTGGTCGACGACAAGATCCATGCCCGCTCGACCGGCCCGTACTCGATGATCACCCAGCAGCCGCTGGGCGGTAAGGCGCAGTTCGGCGGGCAGCGCTTCGGTGAGATGGAGGTCTGGGCCCTCGAGGCCTACGGCGCCGCCTACTGCCTCCAGGAGCTCCTCACCATCAAGTCCGACGACGTCCTCGGCCGGGTCAAGGTCTACGAGGCGATCGTCAAGGGCGAAAACATTCCCGAACCCGGTATCCCCGAGAGCTTCAAGGTGCTCATCAAGGAGATGCAGGCCCTCTGCCTCAACGTCGAGGTACTGGCCGAGGACGGTCACGAGATCGAGATGCGGGAGCTCGACGACGAGCTGTTCCGCACCGCTGAGGAGCTCGGCATCGACCTCAGCCGCCCCGAACGGGGTTCCGACGAGGACGACGCAGCCCGCGCCGCCGGCACGACCCGCTGATCGCGAGGAGAACGAATGCTTGATGTCAACGATTTCGATCAGCTGAAGATCGGTCTGGCCACCGCCGACTCGATCCGGATGTGGTCCAACGGCGAGGTGAAGAAGCCGGAGACGATCAACTACCGGACGCTGAAGCCGGAAAAGGACGGCCTGTTCTGCGAGAAGATCTTCGGTCCGACCAAGGACTGGGAATGCGCCTGTGGCAAGTACAAGCGCGTCCGGTTCAAGGGGATCATCTGTGAGCGTTGCGGCGTCGAGGTCACCCGCTCGAAGGTTCGGCGCGAGCGCATGGGCCATATCGAGCTGGCCGCCCCCTGCGTCCACATCTGGTACCTGCGGGGCACCCGGTCCTGGCTGGCCTACCTCCTCATGGGCACCGAGCCCCGGGAGGAGCTGAAGGCCAAGCAGCTGGAGAAGGTCATCTACTTCGCCGCCAACCTGGTCACCTGGGTCGACGAGGATCGCCGCCAGAACGACCTGCCGAGTCTCGAGGCCGAGGTCATCGGTGAGCGGGAGACCATCATCAAGGAGATGGAGCTTCGGCTGGCCGAGCAGCACGAGGACCTCGAGGGCGAGCTCAAGCAGATGGAGGCCGACGGGGCCAAGGAGACCGAGATCCGGGCCCGCCAGCGCGCCTTCGACAAGGAGCTGGCCGCCACCCGCGAGCAGTACGACATGGAGCTCGACGTCCTCGATCGGGCGTGGGACGAGTTCAAGGAGCTCTTCCCCCGCAAGATCCTCGAGGACGAGATGCTGTGGCGGGAGATGGCCGACCGCTTCGGGGAGTACTTCGAGGGCGGGATGGGCGCTGACGCCATCGCCCAGCTGATCGAGCGCATCGACTTCGACGAGGAGGAGATCAAGCTCCGTCTCGCCATCGAGCCCGAGGACGGCTCGAAGCCCCTGTCGGCCCAGCGCAAGCAGAAGGCGATCAAGCGGCTGAAGATCGTCGCTGCGTTCAACCGTCGCGACGACAACGGTCGGCGTCTCAACGATCCGCGGGCCATGATCCTCGATGTCGTCCCGGTCATCCCACCGGAGCTCCGACCGATGGTGCAGCTCGACGGTGGCCGGTTCGCCACGTCGGACCTCAACGACCTGTACCGACGGGTCATCAACCGCAACAACCGCCTGAAGCGACTGCTCGATCTCGGGGCACCCGAGATCATCGTCAACAACGAGAAGCGGATGCTCCAGGAGGCGGTCGACGCCCTGTTCGACAACGGGCGGCGCGGCCGGCCCGTCACGGGGCCCGGTAATCGTCCACTGAAGTCGCTGTCCGACATGCTGAAGGGCAAGCAGGGCCGGTTCCGCCAGAACCTGCTGGGTAAGCGCGTCGACTATTCCGGCCGGTCGGTCATCGTGGTCGGCCCCACGCTGAAGTTCCACCAGTGTGGTCTTCCCAAGATCATGGCGCTGGAGCTGTTCAAGCCCTTCGTCATGAAGCGGCTCGTCGACCAGGAGCTGGCCCAGAACATCAAGTCGGCCAAGCGCATGGTCGAGCGGCGCCGGCCCCAGGTGTGGGAGGTGCTGGAGGACGTCATCCAGGAGCACCCGGTCATGCTG
Source organism: Acidimicrobiales bacterium (assembly GCA_050330635.1). Classification (GTDB taxonomy): domain Bacteria; phylum Actinomycetota; class Acidimicrobiia; order Acidimicrobiales; family SZUA-35; genus CADEDH01. The sequence goes on from JBHJNQ010000072.1 coordinate 6,983, forward strand.
AACCGGGCCCCGACGCTGCACCGCCTCGGCATCCAGGCCTTCGAGCCGGTGCTGGTGGAGGGCAAGGCCATCCAGATCCACCCCATGGTGTGCACCGCCTTCAACGCCGACTTCGACGGCGACCAGATGGCGGTCCACCTGCCCCTGTCGGCCGAGGCTCAGGCCGAGGCCCGGGTGCTGATGCTGTCGGCCAACAACGTCCTGTCGCCGGCCCACGGCCGGCCTCTGGTCACCCCGACCCAGGACATGGTCATCGGCTGCTTCTACCTGACCGAGCTGGTCGAGGACGAGCCCGGGGGCGGTGTGTACCGCCGCATCCACGAGATCGAGCGGGCCTACGAGTCGGGTGTCATCGGGCTCCACGCCCCGATCGAGTACCGGATTCCCGACCTGGTCGACGTCCCCGGTGACGGCAACGGGACCCCCACCACCTACCACCGGACGACGGCGGGCCGGGTCATGTTCAACGAGGCGCTGCCCGAGGGCTTCCCCTACCACAACGACGCGGTCAAGAAGCGCGACATCGGCGCCATCGTGGACCTGCTGGCCACCGGCTATCCCAAGGCCGAGGTCGGGGCCAGTCTCGACCGCATCAAGAGCCTCGCCTTCAAGTTCGCCGCCCGCTCCGGGTTGACGGTGTCGATCGACGACGTCCGGACCCCGAAGGAGAAGAAGGCCATCCTCGACCTCCACGAGGAGGAGGCGGAGAAGATCGAGGGCCAGTTCCGGAAGGGCATCATCACCGATGGTGAGCGGCGCCAGAAGGAAGTGGAGATCTGGACGGCCGCCACCGACGAGGTGCGCGAGGCCATGGAGGCCAGCTTCCGGACCCAGCAGTTCAACCCGATCGACATGATGGTCGGCTCCGGGGCCCGTGGCAACATGATGCAGGTCCGCCAGATCGCCGGTATGCGGGGCCTGGTGGCCAACCCCCGTGGTGACATGATCCCCCGCCCGATCAAGTCGAACTTCCGTGAAGGCCTAACGATGTTGGAGTACTTCATCGCCACGCCGGGTGCCCGCAAGGGCCTCGTCGACACCGCCCTCCGGACCGCCGACTCGGGCTACCTGACCCGTCGACTCGTCGACGTGGCTCAGGAGGTCATCATCAACGACCGTGACCCGTTCGCCGGGGGACGGCCGGTGCGAGGTCTGTTCCTCGACGACATCAAGCCCGACGGCTACTACAACCGGTTCACCGGTGAGGCCTCCGACCCGACCGACCCGGACGCCCGGATGGTCAGGACGTACCTGGAGACCCGCCTCTACAGCCGGGTACTGGCCGACGATGTCACCTTGAGCGACGGCTCCGTCATCCCTCGGGGCACGATGGTGCGGGAGCAGGAGATGTTCACCCTGCGTGACGACCCGGCCGTCACCCGTCTGCGGGTGCTCTCACCTCTGACCGACGACTCGCCCATCGGTATCACCGGCGCCAGCTACGGCATGTCGCTGGCCACCGGGGGCGACATCGAGGTCGGCGAGGCGGTGGGTGTCATCGCCGCCCAGTCGATCGGCGAGCCCGGCACCCAGCTGACGATGCGGACGTTCCACACCGGCGGTGTCGCCGGTGGGGCCGACATCGCCGGTGGTCTACCCCGGGTGGTGGAGCTGTTCGAGGCCCGCAGCCCCAAGGGCAAGGCCACGATGGCCCGGATCTCGGGCACGGTCCGCATCGCCGAGGACGAGGGCAAGGGCAAGGTCGTCACCATCATCGGCGATGACGGCACCGAGGACGACTACCTCATCGCGCTGGCGGCCCGCGTCGAGGTTGTCGACGGGCAGGAGATCACCGCCGGTGATCCGATCGTCGACGGCCCCCGCGACCCCAAGGAGCTACTGGAGATCCGAGGTATCCGGGAGACCCAGCAGTACCTGGTCGAGGAGGTCCAGAAGGTCTACCGCGACCAGGGCGTGTCGATCCACGACAAGCACATCGAGCTCATCGTCCGGCAGATGACTCGCCGGGTCGCCATCCAGGAGCCGGGTGACAGCGACTTCCTGCCCGGCGAGCGTTGCGACCAGTGGCAGTTCGCCGACGTGAACCGTCGCCTGGTGACCGAGGGTCAGCGGCCGGCCGAGGGTCGACCCGAGATCATGGGCATCACGAAGGCGTCGCTGGCCACCGACTCGTGGCTCTCGGCCGCCTCCTTCCAGGAGACGACCCGAGTGTTGACCGAGGCGGCCATCGAGGGTCGGTCCGACTCCATGATCGGGCTCAAGGAGAACATCATCATCGGCAAGCTGATCCCCGCCGGCACGGGCCTGATGCGGCACCGGGAGATCAAGACCCGGGCGCCCGACTACCAGCCGATGTCGTTCTACACCTCGGAGGGCGAGGAGCAGGATCCGGCCCAGTGGCTGGCCTCGATCGGCGCCGACAACGGCGGCAACGGCGCCGGTGCCGGTGTCGCCGCCCTTCCCGGGACGGGGACGGCCGACGAGATCGGCTGAGTCCTCGCCCTAGCGACAAACGAGCTCCGACGACGCCGGTCTGACCCTCAGGGGTGGGGCCGGCGTCGTCGTTCATCGTCCGACGGCCCTTTCGCCGCAGTTTCGCCCGGAGCGAATAGCCTGCTTCACGTGCCCCGGGAAACCGTCACCCTCTTCTTCGCGCTTCTGGCGTGCGCCACCGTGGCCGCCGTCGCCGCACTCGGTGTGGCGCTGCTGGTGGGAGAGCGGGGTCGCCCGATCGTCGACGCGTTCCACAGCGTCGCCCTCGAGGTGGCGGCGGCGGTGGCCGTGACCGCCACCCTCGGCTCGCTCTATCTTTCCGAGGTGGCCGACTTCGTCCCGTGCCGACTCTGTTGGATCCAGCGGGGCTTCATGTACCCGGCGGCGGCCCTGCTGGTTGCCGCCGTGGTGTTGCGCCGTCGCCTCCTGGCCGCCGTCGCTGGGCTACTCGCGCTCGGCGGACTTCCCGTCGCCCTGTTCCACCGGTGGGAGCAGAGCTACGGCACCGTCGGCGGCTTCTGCAGCCCGACCACGCCGTGCACGACCCGGTGGGTCGATCACTTCGGTTTCATCACCATCCCGACCATGGCCGCCGCCGGGTTCCTCGGCGTGGCCTCCCTGGTCGCCCTACACCTCTTCCGGAGGACACCATGACCTCAACGACCAAGTCCAAGTCCAAGTCCAAGTCCCAGGGTCCACCGACCTCGTCCAACCGATCCTTCCTGCTGGTCGTGGTCGGCATCGTCGTGATCGGACTGCTCGGCGTCGCCTTTCTCGCCACGCAGCGCGGCGCCGACAAGGCCGAGCAGGAGGCGAACCAGGCCGCCGACGTCGAGATCGACGGCGACCCCCTGGCCCCGATGTCGGGGTCGGGGGTCGGCGCCGACGACCCGGCCGTGGGCGCCATCGCCCCCACCCTGGTCGGCACCGATTTCGACGGCACGGAGGTGAGGATCGAGCCCGACGGACGGCCCAAGGTCGTGTACTTCCTGGCCCATTGGTGCTCCCACTGCCAGGTCGAGGTGCCGCTGGTGGTCGAGTTGATCGACGAGGGAAGCCAACCCGAGAACCTCGACATCTACGCCGTGTCGACCGCACTCAACCAGTCGCCCCTCAACTTCCCGCCCGAGACGTGGCTCGAGCGCGAGGGCTTCCAGCCCCCGGTGATCCGCGACACCGAGACGAGCTCCGCCCTGGCCGCCTACGGCTCCGGGGGCTTCCCCTACGCCGTCTACCTCGATGGCGACAACCGGGTCCTGACCCGCTCGGCGGGCGAGCTGGGCAAGGACACCATCGCCTCGCTGTGGGAGATCACGGCCGCCGCCTGAGCGGCGGGCACCGGGCCGGGCCCGGTGCGCCGCAGCTGCGCCGCTGGCGCCGGTCAGCTCTGCTCGTAGACCGGAACGATGAGGGCCCGGGCCAGCACCTTGCCGAACATGTTGAATCCGGCGATGGCGTTCGACACGCCCTCGTCGATGCCGAGTGAATCCACGCTCATGGCGTGGACGGCGAACACGTAGCGGTGGGGGCCGTGACCGGCCGGGGGCGCCGCCCCCAGGTACCCGGGGAGCCCGGCGTCGTTGCGGATCGTCATCGCCCCCTCGGGGAGCCCGGCGCCGTCCTGGGCACCGGCGCCCGCCGCCAGCTCAGTCACGGAGGCGGGGATGTCGACCACGTTCCAGTGCCAGAACCCGCTCCCGGTGGGGGCATCGGGATCGAAGCAGGTGACGACGAAGCTCCGGGTCTCGGCCGGGAACCCCGACCACGAGAGGTGGGGCGAGAGGTCCTCGCCTCCGGCGCCGAAAATGCCGCTCACCTGGGGCATGGGCAGCATCTCGCCGTCGGTCACGTCGTTGCTGGCGACCTCGAAGAAGGCGACCGGGGGCAGCGAGTCGTAGGGAAGCTGAGCCTGGGTCATGGGGGCGAGCCTAACCGGTGAGCCCCTGCCCACCGTCGACCGGGAGGGCCACACCGGTGATGAACCGGGCCTCGTCGCTGTGGAGGAACAGGGCGGCGTGGGCCACGTCCCAGGCCGACCCCATCCGCCGCCCCAGCGGCACCCGGCGATCGCGCTGGGCCACCACCTCGTCCCGGGGGGTGCCCTGGGCCACCCTGGCCTCGATCGCCATCGGGGTGTTCATCAAGCCGGGGAGGATGGCGTTGACCCGTATCCCGTGGCCGGCGTTGGTCACGGCCAGGTTCTCGGTCAGCCCCAGTAGGGCGGTCTTGGTCGTCTTGTAGGCGACGAGGGGGTAGGCCAACCGGGCTGCCATGGAGCTGATGTTGACGATCGAGCCCGCGCCCTGCTCCCGCATGACCGGAAGGGCGTGGCGGGCGGCCAGCCACATCCCCTTCACGTTGATCTGCCACAACCGGTCGAAGGTGTCGGGGTCGATCTCCAGGGCGTCGGCGTCGCCGCCGGCGATGCTGAGGCCGACGTTGTTGTGGAGGATGTCGATCCTTCCGTGATCGGCCATGGTGGCGTCGACCACGGCCCGGTGGGCGTCGTCGTCGGTGACCTCCAGCTCCCGGGCCTGGGCCACCCCGCCCTCGGTCACGATGGTGTCGACCGTGGCCTGGGCCGAATCGAGATGCCGGTCGGCCACCACCACCGTGGCCCCGGCCCGGGCCAGGAGGAGGGCGGTGGCCCGTCCATTGCCGATCGTCTCGCCCGCGGTCTGACCACCGCCGATGACGACGGCCACCCGCCCGTCCAGACGATGGGCCACGGACACGTCGATCTCGCTCATCGCCGTGACGCTAGTGGTCGTCCCACCGACCGTGCCCTCTTCCCTGCGACCGGCGTCGCTGGCTCCTGGTTTCGGGAGGGATCCGGGCCGGATGGTGGGTGACGGTGGGTCGGCCTACTGTGGGGGCCGTGCCGAGGATGACCGACGAGGACTGCGAGGCCTTCCTGGCCGAACCCCACGTGGGCGTGGTGGCCAGCCTGCGTCGCGACGGACGCCCCTACACCGTGCCGGTGTGGCATCTGTGGGACGGTGAGCATGTCTGGCTAACGGGCACCTCGTCGCGGGTGTGGTGCCGCCAGTTGATGCACGACCCCCGACTGTCGTTGTGCGTCGAGGCGATGACCCCGGTGCCGGGCCACGTCGAGGTCGACGGCCGGGCCGACGTCCTCACCCCCGACGACATCGACATCTGGCCGATCAGCCGCCGCCTCGCAGAGAAGTACGTCGGCCGGGGTGACGAGGCCACTACCGCCGCCGTCGACGCCTTCGTGGCCAACATGATGACCGAACCCCGACTGCTGATCAGGATCACCCCCGAGGTGTGGCGGGCGATCGATATGCGGGTCTACCGGGGCAAGCGAGCCGACCGCGATCATCAGGCCCGCCAACGCGACGCCTGAGCGCCTCGACGACTCCGACCGCCCGAAGCGCCCGACCAGCACGCCGCCAGCCCCGCCGCGTTCCAACGTCCGGACGAGACCCTCGTCACTCTGCAGCGTTGCGTCGGCGGGCGACGGCCGACATGACCGTCCTCCACTCCGACACCGCATCAGCCCCCTCGGGTTGGACACCTACGGGTCGCGTCCGATCACCGCCAGCGGGTGACATGGTTGGCGGTGATCGGCCCGCGTTGTCTGTGGATGGCCCTCTTCTGCAGGGTGAGTCACGGTCCGGATCGGTGCTGGTAGCTTCCGACCCATGTCCCGTCGCAACCCCCTGAAACGGGCGACGCGCCCCACCGGGCCCGTCGCTGCGTTCGCCGCCGCCACCGCCGTCCTGCTTACCGCCACCGGCCTGCCGGCCGGGGCCGAGGACGAGATCTCCATCGAGCCCGATCGGGTGATCGTCGCCCCTCCTGGCTCCGTGACCACGGTCGCCACCGAGGTTGTGCCGGCGGGGCTCGTCGGCAGCGACTGCGACCTGAAGGTCGTGACCGTCAACGGCGCCTCCGTCCATGCCGGCAACGTCGTGATCGCCACCACCGGCGACTCGGTCACCACCGTCGACGGTGTCGAGGACGCGGCCGACGGCTCGGTCGTGGGCACGGCGCGGGTCACCCTGGGCGACCAGATCGTGGTCGAGTTGCGTATGGGCCCCGACGGTATCTCCAGCCTCGGGTTCACGGTGAGCTTCGACTGCCCTCCGAGCGCCCCCGTGGTGGCCCCCGGCGTCCAGACCTCGGTCGTCACCCCACCGGCGGCGCCCGTCTCCGCCACCCCTCCCACCCCGGGCACTGGGCCGCCCGTCGTGGCCGGCTCGACGGCCGTGCCGCCGCCCACCGTGCTGCCCGCCGTCCAGGAGGCACTGCCGCCGACGCCGACGGCGGCCGCCACCGTGGCCGCCCCAGCCTACACCGGCTGACCCGGGCCTCGTTGGCCGGCCCCTCCCCCAGGCTCCAGCGCCGCCGTCTCAGCGTCCGTCGGCGCTGGGGCCCGGCGCCACCATCGCACCCCGTCGTCCGCATCGTCCTGGTCGTGGTGACGTTCTGCGGGATCGTCGCCGGCTGCGGAGCCGATAGCGGTGCCGGCACCGGTCCGGGAGCGGTGGCGGGGCCCGAGCTGGTGGTCGAGCCGACCGTGGTCTCTCCCGCCCCCGGGGGGACCGTTGTCGCCACCGCCGCCGTCGACGAGGTGGTGGCCCACGTCCATCCGACCGCCAGCTCCGACGTGGTGGCCCGCCTCGCCCACCCCCGACCGCTGGGCGGCCCGCTCGTCCTCGTCGTCGTCGGCCCGCTCGACGGACCCTGGCTCGAGGTCGAGCTCCCGATCCGGCCCAACGGGTCGACCGGCTGGATCAGCGTTGACGACGTGACCCTGAGCCGCAATCCGTATCGGATCGACATCGACGTCGACACCCATCGGCTCCTCGTCACCGACGACGGTCGGGTCGTGCTCGAGACCATGGTCGCCATAGGTACCGGCGCCACCCCGACCCCGCTCGGCTCGTTCTACCTGACCGAGCTCGTGCAGCCGCCCGACCCCACGGGCCCCTACGGAACGTACGCCTACGGTCTGTCCGGCTACAGCGAGACCCTGGAGTCGTTCAACGGCGGCGACGGGGTCGTCGGCATCCACGGCACCGACGAACCCGGTTCGCTCGGCACCGATGTCAGCCACGGCTGCGTCCGGGTCGCCAACGACACCATCGAGCAGATGGCGTCGTTCCTGCCGCTCGGCACCCGGGTGGTGATCTCCGACTCGCCGTGACCCCCTCCGGGGTCCGGTGGTAGAAACGAGGTCCATGTCCGGCTCCACCACGATCACGGTTCCCGACTGGGCCCACGGCCGGCCCGGCGTGGGCCAGGGCGGCTATTCGGCCGCCTGCTTCCAGGCCGCCATCGGCCGCCCGGTGGTGGTGAGTTTCCGGGCCCCCATCCCACTCGAGACGCCCCTCGCCGTGTCCCCCGGCGAGGGGGGCTGGATGGTCACTCACGACGGCACGAGGATCATGGACGCCGAACCGCTGGAGCGGTTGGTCGAGGGGTTTGCCACCACCGACCCCGTTCCGATCGATGTCGCAGCAGCCGGCAGGGCCGCCTCCGAGGCGACCGTGGCCGACGGCCACGACGCTCGCTCGTGCTTCTCGTGCGGCCTGCAGGACACCAGCATGAAGGTGCACGCCGGACCCCTGCCCGACGGCTCGGGACGGTCGGGTACCGACTGGCTGCCGCCGCCGTGGGTCGGCGACGACGACGGGGTGGTAGCGGCGGCCGTCGTGTGGGCGGTCATGGACTGCGCCCAGGGCTTCTACGTGGGCCGGCGGCCGTTTCCCCGTCAGGCCGTGACCGGCCGCTACGCGGTGGAGATGGCGGAGCCGATCCTCGTCGGCCGGCCCTACGCCGTCGTGGCCCACGACGGTCACTGGTCCGGGGGGTGGGATGGCCGCAAACGGGGGGCTGCAGCGTCGGTGTTCGCCGCCGATGGCACCATCGTGGCCAGGGCCGACTCCCTCTGGATCGCCGTCGGCTGACTGTCTGACTGACGCGCTGGTCCGGAGCGACCCCTCTGGGGGTCCCGGTTCGACGGTGGCCCGGCCGGGGTGGGCATGACCGGCCGGCCGGCCACTACCCTCACAATCCGTGAACGATGATCAGTTGGTCGCGCCCACCTCGGTCGACGAGGTCGCCAAGGCACTCGCCGAGCACGAGTACCTGGCCGACGAGGGCCTGGCCACCGCCATCTTCCTCGCCCTGTCGTTGCACCGGCCGCTGTTCCTCGAGGGGGAGGCCGGCGTCGGCAAGACCGAGGTGGCCAAGGTGCTGTCGCGCTGGCTCGGCGGCCGCCTGATCCGGCTCCAGTGCTACGAGGGCATCGACGCCGCTCAGGCCGTCTACGAGTGGGACTACGCCCGCCAGCTGTTGCACCTCCGCACGGTCGAGGCCACCGGCGAGGCCGATGCCACCACGGCGGCCCAGCTAGAAGCCGAGCTCTACGACACCCGGTTCCTGATCCGGCGACCCCTGCTCGAGGCGCTGAGCCCCACCGAGGGCCCGCCGCCGGTGCTGCTGATCGACGAGGTCGACCGGGCCGACGACGAGTTCGAGGCCTTCCTCCTCGAGGCGCTGTCCGACTACAGCATGACGATCCCCGAACTCGGCACGATCCGGGCCCCCGTCCCCCCGACGGTGGTGCTCACCTCCAACCGCACCCGCGACGTCCACGACGCCCTCAAGCGGCGCTGCCTCTACCACTGGGTCGAGCATCCCGACTTCCAACGCGAGGTCGACATCGTCAAGCTCCGGGCTCCCCATGTCGGCGACGCCCTGGCCCGCCAGGTGGCGGCGGCCACGGAGGCCATGCGGGGTTTCGGCCTCTACAAGCCCCCCGGGGTGGCCGAGTCGATCGACTGGGCCCTCTCGCTGGCCGCCCTGGGTCGAACCGAGATGGACGAGGCCTCCGTGGCCGCCACCCTCGGCACGGTGCTCAAGTACCGGGAAGACCAGGAACGGGTGGACCAGCACGGTGTACCGGAGATGGTGCGGGCAGCCATCGGACGCAGCACGACGTGACCGTCGACGCCCCGCCCTTCGCCGATCACGGCGATCGGGTGGCGGTCGGCTTCTGTCGGGTCCTGCGCGGTGCCGGGCTGAGCGTGCCGGCCAGCGCCACCATCAACTTCGTGGAAGCCCTGGGCCTGCTCGGGGTCGACGATCGTCGGGGGGTGTACTGGGCCGGCCGGTCGACCCTCATCCGCCGGCCCGAAGACCTCCCGGTCTACGACCGGGTGTTCCGGGCCTACTGGCAGCAGCAATCGCCCGACGGGATGCTGATCGAGGGGGCACCGCCGCCGATCACGATCGCCCTCGACGTGGACGACGACGAGGAGTCCGACGGCGACGACAGCGACGATCCCGAGGGCGACATCCAGACCGTGCGCTTCAGCCGGATCGAGGTCCTCACCGAGAAGGACTTCGCCGAATGCTCGCCCGACGAGCTGGCCGAGCTGACCTCGCTCATGTCCCGTCTCCGTTTCACCACCCACCGCCGCCGGAGTCGTCGCCAGGTGCCGGCCCGGGGCGACGGCGGTCGTCCCGATCTGCGGCGGACGGTGCAGCGGGCGCTCCGCCACCAGGGCGAGCCTTTCGACCGGGCCTTCACCGAGAAGGCCACCCGGCCCCGTCGACTCGTTCTCATCCTCGACGTCTCGGGATCGATGGAACCGTACGCCCGGGCCCTGCTGCGCTTCGCCCACGCCGCCGTCGTGGCCAGGGGACGGGTCGAGGTCTTCGTGCTGGGCACCCGCCTGACCCGCCTGACCCGGCATCTGACCAGCCGCGATCCCGACGCCGCCATCCGCCGGGCCTTTCCGGAGGTGAAGGACTGGGCCGGTGGTACCCGCCTGGGGGAGGGGATACGCCGGTTCAACGACGAGTGGGGCATCCGGGGCATGGCCCGGGGCGGCGTCGTCGTCGTACTCAGCGACGGCTGGGATCGGGGGGACGCCACCCTGCTCGGCGAGGAGATGGAGCGGTTGCGCCGGGTGACGCATCACCTGGTGTGGGTCAACCCGCTGAAGGCCACCCCGGGCTACGCCCCGCTGGCCGCCGGCATGGCCGCCGCCCTGCCCCACGTCGACGAGTTCGTCGAGGGGCACTCCTACGCCTCCCTCGAGGATCTGGCCGCCATCCTGGCCGGGGATGTCCGGCGGTGAGTGACCGGCACCCCTTCGGCCCCCCGCCCTCCGGTCCCCCGACGCCCGGCGATCCGCCGCCCCCGGTGGGCGTGCCGGCGTCGACCTCCCCGCCCACCGGCCATCGGGTGCGGCCCTGGTGGGGTCTGGGCGACGTGCTGCTGGGGCTCGTCGTCATGGTGGTCGCCTCGGGACTCGGACTGATCGTCGCCCTCCCCTTCACCGATCTGCAGGCCGTGCAGGGCGGCGACCCGCTGCCGGCCTCCGCCACCGCCATCGCCCTCCTCGTGCAGCAGGCGGCCCAGTTCGGGTGGGCCGTCGGCGTGTCGCGCTGGAAGGGGTTGGGGCCCCGCCTCGACTGGCGCCTCGACATCCGCCCCGTCGATCCGGTCGTCGGTGTCGGTACGGCCATCATGGCCCTCGGCCTCGCCGGTGCCGTCGCCGCCATCGTCGCCGCCCTCGTCGACCTCGACGACGCCGCCGAAGCCAGCAACGTGGCCGTCCTGAGCGATGCCGAGGGCTCCGCCTGGTTGCCGGTGGTGGTGGCGGCCGTCGTGTTGGGGGCCCCACTGGCCGAGGAGTTCTTCTTCCGTGGTCTCGTGCTCCGGGCGATCGAGAAGCGGGCCGGGCCGGTGGTGGCGGTCATCGGCTCCACCGCCGTGTTCACGCTGCCCCACTATGTCGGTGCCGGCCTCGACGGCACCCTCGTGCTGTTCGCCGCCATCGGCACCGTCGGCCTCGTGTTGGGCACGGTCACCGTCGTCGTCGGCCGACTGTGGCCGGCGATCATCGCCCACATGCTGTTCAACGGCCTCGGGGCGGCCCAGGCCCTCGGCGCCTTTGACCCGGCCGTGTCGTGACCGACGCGCTCGCCACCAGCGGGGAGCGGGCTACCGACCAGCCGCTCGGGGCGCTAGGTTCGGCCGCTATGGACGCCTCCCTCGATCGCTACCAGCAGTTCCCCGGTCTACGCATCGACCGCCCCCAACCCGGGATCCTGCGGATGATCCTCGACACCCCGGGGAAGCTGAACGCCGTCGACGCCGTCAAGCACGCCAACCTGGCCGACGTCTGGCCGGTCATCGACCGCGACCCCGAGACTAGGGTCGTCGTCGTCCACGGCGAGGGCGGTACCTTCTCGGCCGGGGGCGACCTCGACATGATCCGCGACATCGTGGCCGATCCCGACACCCGGGCCGAGACGTTCCGGGAGGCTCGCGACCTGGTCTACAACATGATCAATTGCTCGAAGCCGATCGTGTCGGCCATCGAGCGGGTTGCGGTGGGGGCCGGTCTCGCCACCGCCTTGATGGCCGACGTGTCGGTGTGCGGCCGGTCGACCCGGATCATCGACGGTCACACCAAGCTGGGGGTGGCGGCCGGCGACCACGCCGTGATCATCTGGCCCCTGCTGTGCGGCATGGCCAAGGCCAAGTACTACCTGATGACCTGCGATGTCCTCACCGGCGAGGAGGCGGAGCGGATCGGGCTCGTGTCGATGGCCGTCGACGACGATCAGGTCATCGACCGGGCCTTCGAGGTGGCCAGGACGCTCGCCGCCGGGTCGCAGCAGGCCATCCGGTGGACCAAGTTGGCCCTGAACAACTGGCTGAGGATGGCCGGTCCGTCATTCGACGCCTCGGTGGCGTTGGAGATGCTCGGCTTCGCCGGCACCGACGTCCACGAGGGCGTCGCCGCCGTCACCGAGAAGCGGGCCCCGGACTTCGGTTGAGCGTCGGCGAGCCCGGCGTTGTTGTGAACCGACCCTCTCGGCCGTAACATTACCAGCTGGCGTTCGACCACGCTCAGCCTGGCATGTCCGCCGATGCATTCGAGTTTCTCGTCGAGTCGATCGACGATGGTCACTCGGAGTTCTGTTTTCATGTCAGTCGCATGTCATGGTTCTCATGTCAGTCGCATGTCATGTCAGAGCCCCGGATCGTGTCCATGACCGGGTAGCCGGTGGATCTCGAAAGCCGCAGCCAGACCCGTCAGCAACTAGCCCGTCCCCGACGTTCGCTCCCCGTACTGCCCGAGAGGTGCTTGGTGCCCACCATACAACAGCTGGTTCGCAAGGGCCGGGAAAGCAAATCGAAGAAGGCCAAGACCCCGGCGCTGATGGGCTCGCCCCAACGGCGCGGCGTCTGCACCCGCGTGTACACGGCCACTCCCAAGAAGCCCAACTCCGCCCTACGCAAGGTGGCCCGCGTCCGACTCACCACCGGCATCGAGGTCACGGCGTACATCCCGGGTGAGGGCCACAACCTCCAGGAGCACTCGATCGTGCTCGTTCGCGGCGGCCGGGTGAAGGACCTGCCCGGTGTCCGGTACAAGATCGTCCGGGGCACGCTCGACACCGCCGGTGTCCGTGATCGCAAGCAGGCCCGTAGCCGCTACGGCGTGAAGAAGGAAAGCTGATATGCCACGCAAGGGCCCCGCACCCCGTCGAGAGCTCGAGCCAGATCCGGTCTACCGGTCGGTGCTCGTGACGCAGATCGTCAACAAGGTCCTCCTCGAGGGCAAGAAGAACGTAGCCGAGCGCATCGTCTATCAGGCCCTCGACATCGTGGCCGAGAAGACCGGCGGTGACCCGATCGCCGCCCTGAAGCGGGCGGTCGATAACGTCCGCCCCCAGCTGGAGGTGCGTAGCCGTCGCGTCGGTGGCGCCACCTACCAGGTCCCGGTGGAGGTCCGCCCCCGCCGCGCCACCACCCTCGCCATCCGCTGGCTCGTCGGCTTCTCCCGCGCTCGCCGCGAGCGGACGATGGCCGAGCGCCTGGCCAACGAGGTGCTCGACGCGTCGAACGGCATCGGTGCGTCGGTCAAGCGCCGCGAGGATCTCCACAAGATGGCCGAGTCCAACAAGGCCTTCGCTCACTACCGCTGGTAGCCGTGGTGAGCAGCCGGCCCCCTCCTCCCGAGCGGTCGCCGGCATCGTCCGACACCGAGTCCCACCCCGAATCCGAACCGAGCTGCTCCTCAGGCCACGGGGTCTGAGGAACCTTCAGAGGAACCACAATGTCCGTGCGACCGACACCACTCGACCGCTACCGCAACATCGGCATCATGGCCCACATCGATGCCGGCAAGACAACGACGACCGAGCGCATCCTCTACTACACCGGCAAGAACTACAAGATCGGTGAGGTCCACGACGGCGGGGCGACCATGGACTGGATGGAGCAGGAACAGGAGCGTGGCATCACGATCACCTCCGCCGCCACCACCTGCTTCTGGAACGACCACCGGATCAACATCATCGACACCCCCGGCCACGTCGACTTCACCGTCGAGGTCGAACGCTCGCTGCGGGTACTCGACGGTGCCGTCGCCGTGTTCGACGGTGTGGCCGGCGTCGAGCCCCAGACGGAGAACGTCTGGCGCCAGGCCGACCGCTACGGCGTCCCCCGCATGTGTTTCGTCAACAAGCTCGATCGCACCGGTGCCGACTTCTACTTCGTGGTCGACACCATCAAGGATCGGCTGACGACCGACATCGCCATAACCCAGCTGCCGATCGGCACCGAGTCCGACTTCGCCGGCATCGTCGACCTCATCAGGATGCGGGCCCTCATCTGGAACAGCGAGGATCTGGGCGCCACCTGGGAGGAGACCGAGATCCCGGCCGACCTTCTCGACAAGGCCGAGGAGTACCGGGCCGAGCTGGTGGAGGCCGTGGCCACCCATGACGAGGTGCTCATGGAGAAGTTCCTCGAGGACGAGGAGATCACCGCCGACGAGCTCAAGCGGGGCCTGCGGGCCGCAACCATCAGCAGCCAGCTCGTGCCGATCCTGTGCGGTTCGGCCTTCAAGAACAAGGGCGTCCAGCCCCTGCTCGACGCCGTCGTCGACTACCTGCCGTCACCGCTCGACTTGCCCCCGGTGGAGGGACTGACCCTCAAGGGTGGCGAGCCGGCCATGCGCAAGCCGAGCGACGACGAGCCGTTCTCCGCTCTCGCCTTCAAGATCATGACCGCTCCCAACGTCGGCAAGCTGACGTACTTCCGGGTGTACTCCGGGACGCTCGACAAGGGCAGCCAGGTCCTGAACACCCGAACCGGCGACCGTGAACGCCTGGGCCGGTTGCTCGAGATGCACGCCAACAAGCAGGAGGACCGCGACGTCGCCGCCACCGGCGACATCATGGCCGCCATCGGCATCAAGAACGTCAAGACCGGCGACACCCTGACCGACATGAGCGACGCCATCATCCTGGAGTCGCTGGAGTTCCCGGACCCGGTCATCCATGTCGCCGTGGAGCCCAAGACGAAGGCCGATCAGGACAAGATGGCCAAGGCGCTCATGGCGCTGTCCGACGAGGACCCGACCTTCACCGTCAAGACCGACGAGGAGACAGGCCAGACCATCATCGCCGGCATGGGCGAGCTGCACCTCGAGGTGCTGGTCGACCGGATGCTCCGCGAGTTCAGGGTCGATGCCACGGTCGGCAAGCCCCAGGTGGCCTACCGGGAGACCATCACATCCGTGGTCGAGAAGGACACCTACACCCACAAGAAGCAGACGGGTGGGTCGGGCCAGTACGCCGAGGTGACCATCAAGATGGAGCCGAGTGGCCCCGGCGGTGGCTACGAGTTCGTCGACAACATCAGCGGTGGCCGCATCCCCAAGGAGTACATCCCGTCGGTCAGCCACGGCATCCAGGAGGCGATGACGACGGGCGTCCTGGCCGGCTACCCCACGGTCGACATTCGGGTCACCCTCCTCGACGGCAAGTACCACGACGTCGACTCGTCGGAGATGGCGTTCAAGATCGCCGGCACGATGGCGTTCAAGCAGGCCGCTCGAATGGCCAAGCCGGTCCTCCTCGAGCCGATCATGGCCGTCGAGGTCGTCACGCCCGAGGACTACATGGGTGACGTCATCGGCGACCTCAACTCCCGCCGGGGCAAGGTCGGCAAGATGGAGGCCCGAGGGATGAACCAGGTGGTTACGGCCGAGGTGCCGCTGTCGGAGATGTTCGCCTACTCGAATGACCTCCGCTCGAAGACCCAGGGTCGTGCCACCTACACCATGCACTTCCACAGCTACCAGCAGACCCCAGCGAACGTGCAGGACGAGATCGTCCAGCGCATCCGGGGCGAGTGACCGCAACACACCTGAACGAATTCAGCTCGCACGAGCGGTCCACGACCAAATGAAGCGGATCGCTCGCCCGGACACACTTTGAAAGGAACCAGCCGTTATGGCCAAGGCGAAGTTTGAGCGTACGAAGCCGCATGTGAATGTGGGTACGATGGGTCATATTGATCATGGTAAGACGACGTTGACGGCGGCGATTACGAAGGT
>JBHJNQ010000073.1:0-3096 GCA_050330635.1 Acidimicrobiales bacterium
AGGTCGTAGCGGCGTTCCATCTCCCGCACCCCCCACGACAGGGCGTTGGCCGCCTTCTTCGGGTCGGTCACCACCTCGGTCAGCAGGTGGGGCAGGCGGGCGTACTGGGTGAGCTCCACCCGCTTGGGGTCGACGAGGATCATCCGCACCTGGTCGGGGGTGGAGCGCATCAGGATCGACGTCAGCATCGAGTTCAGGAAGCTCGACTTGCCCGACCCGGTCTGGCCCGCCACCAGGAGGTGGGGCATCTTGGCCAGGTTGATCATGACGGTCCGACCCGTGATGTCGCGCCCCAGCGTGGCGTCGAGGGCGTGGGTCGCCTTGATCGCCTCCTCCGACACGAGCAGGTCGCCGACGGTGATCATCTGGCGCCGCACGTTCGGCACCTCGACGCCGATGGCCTGCTTTCCGGGGATGGGAGCCAGGATGCGGACGTCGGGGGTGGCCATTGCGTAGGCGATGTCCTTGTGGAGGGCGGTCACCCGACCGACCTTCACCCCCGGGCCGAGCTCCAGCTCGAAGCGGCTCACCGTGGGACCGACGACGACACCGATCAGGCGGGTCTCCACCCCGTGCTCGGCCAGGGCGTGCTCCAGTTGCCGGCCCGTGGCCTCCACCGACGCCCGGTCGACGTCCTGGGCCTCGGACCGAACCAGCAGGTCGAGGCTGGGTAGGTGCCAGATCCCGTCGGGCGGCTCCGGTGAGGCCACGACCATCCCGTCGACGACCGTCGGCTCGGGCACCTCGATGATCGGCTGGAAGGCCTCGTCGGCCCACCGGGCCCGGCGGTCGATCTCGTCCCCGGGCCCAGGCCCGGGATCGGATTCGGTGCCGGCGTCGGGGGGCAGGGTCAGTGGCCCGGTGGCGTCGTCCCACCCGTCGATGGGCGAGGGGGTCGGGACCCGGAGATCGATGTAGGTCTCGGCCTCGTCGGCGCCCCGCGACGGGTCGTCGACGGGGGTCCCGGCGCCGAACACCGGCGACTCCCGCCGGTCGCGGTCGCTGTCGCTGACGCCGTCATCGCCGTCGTCGCCCTCGCGGCGGCGGGACCGCCGGGCCTCGGCCCGGGCCGAGGCCCCGGCCCGACCCCGGTCGGCCAGTTGGCGCACCCGTTCGGCGCCACCCCCGGTGAGTCCACCGAGCCGCTCGGCGATCCCGTCGACCACGGCCCCGACCGACATCGACGTGAGGAGCACGGCGGCCACGGCGAGGAGGGTGACGGTGACGATGAGCTCGCCCCACTTCCCGAGGTAACGGTCGAGCGTGCCTCCGACGAGGACGCCGGCCCAGCCCCCGGCCCGGCTCAGGTCGTCGACCGGTGAGCTCCAGTAGGGTCGGCCCCCGAACCAGTCGAGACCGGCGACGCAGGCGAGCACGAGGCAGGCCCACGCCACCTTCTCGGTGACGGTGGCGGGAGCCCGGCGGCGGCGCTTCTTGGTTCGAAGGAAATGCCAGCCGGCGACCAGCAGACCCAGCGGGACGACGAAGCGGGCCCGTCCGACGAGGGCGCCGGTGAGGGTGGCGAGGCCGTTGCCGACGACACCGGTGGCACCGGTGTAGAGACCCAGTCCGAGGATCAACCCCAGGGCGATCAGCACCAACGCCTGGACATCCCTGCGATTCTGGGCGCGATGCTGTTTGCTCGTCCTTCGCTTCGACGACCGTCCGCCCGTAGCCCCTCGACCGGAACGGCTGGAGTTCCGACTTGTTGTTGCCACAGTTCTGGTCACCCTAGCCGGCCCGTGTGGCCGATGGCGGGAGCCTGGCCCAGATGGCCGCCACGAACGTCGTGACCCCAGGCAGCGGGCCCCCGCACGATGATCACGAATCGTGCGGAGGCCCCTGTCCGAGCGTCGAACCGGTTCGACGGAGCACCGTTGGGAACCAGCAAGCGTGGCGGTGCTCGGTGCGTGCCGCCGGGGGGAGACGGGCCTCGTTTCGGCCCTGCACCGCCCGGCGGGACGGCGACGTGTGCCCGGTCGGGGACGGCGGGGTCCGGGGGGAAGGGTCAGCTCAGGGGAGCGGTTCCCTTCGCTCCAGGGTCAGCTGGCGGAGCCGGTCGACGTTGTCGACGAGGACCTTGACGAAGCAGTCGACGACGGCGTCCATCTCGACCTCGGAGTTCGGCGGGCCGAGGGCCTGGCGGCCGGCGAGGACGAGACCGCCGGCCCAGGCGTTCTCGGCCACCGGGAACGACGAGCGCCGGCAGGCCAGATCGAAGCCGGGGCCGGTCTCCCCCAGGGGATCGGCGACGGGCGGAACGGCGGCGGCGTAGAGGTCGCGCCGCGACCGGGTATCGCCGGCCGGCAGGGTCCGGGCCCGCCACCGGTCGAGACGGAGGCCCTCGGCCGTCATGCAGTCGACCAGGGTGTCGCGCAGGGCCGACGACGCCTCCTCGTCCAGGCCGAGCTCGTCGGGCACCACCACGAGCGGGAACGAGGTGTAGACGTTCGTGGCTCCGGCCACGACCTCGGGAGCCCGGATGCCGGCCAGACCGTCGAGACGGCGACGGAGATGCTTGCCGTTGGCGACCCGGGTCGGAGCGTCGTCGCCGAGGAGGGCCAACTCGGCCGAGGCCAGGGTGGCATCGAGCTCGGCCAGGCGGTAGCTTCCGCCGACCACCCCGCTCTCGAGGTCGAATCCCGGCGAGTCGAGGTCGTCGTCGACGAGCATCACCCGGCGGGCCTTGGCCGCCACGCCGTCGTCGTCGGTGGCGAACAGGCCGGCCACCCCGAGCGACGTCCCGGCCTCCCCCAGGGAACAGAAGCTTGCCGTCCCGAGGGCACCGACGGGGGTGTTGTCGAACACGGCCCCGATGGAAGCGGTGGCGTCCTCGACGAGGGCCAGCCCGTGCCGGGCCGCCAGCGGGCGGAGGCGGTGGTAGTCGCCGGTCGTGCCGTAGCGGTCGACGGCGACGATGGCCCTGGTGCGGGGGGTGACTGCGGCCTCGACCGCCTCGGGATCGAGGTGCAGCGACCGGGGATCGAGGTCGGCGAACACGACCGTGGCCCGGTTGGCGGCGGCGAAGGCGGTGGTGAGGAGAAACGAGTCGGCGGGGCAGATCACCTCGTCGCCGGGGCCGATCTCGAGGGCGGC
>JBHJNQ010000074.1:0-29171 GCA_050330635.1 Acidimicrobiales bacterium
CGGCGGCGATGCCCACCGCCGCCTCCGGGGTGATCCCGGCCCAGGGGGCCAGCTCGTCGGCGCAGAGCCGGAGGCCGAGCACCCGGTCGGCGCCGAGAGCGTCCCGGGTGGCGGTCAGCACCTCGCGGGCCAGGCGGGTGCGGTCGCGGCCGTAGTCGTCGTCCCGTCGGTTGGTGAGGCCCGACAGGAACTGGCGGATCAGGCTGTGCTGGCCGGCGTTGAGCTCCACCCCGTCGAGATCGGCGGCGGCCGCCGAGGCCGCCGCCCGGGCGAACCCGGCCACCACGGCGTCGATGTCGGCCTGCTCCATGATCTTGGGGACCTCGCGGCTGTCGACCTCGGCCTCGTCGGAGGGCGCCCAGAGCTCGCGCTGGGAGTAGGCGGAGCTGCCCTGGCCGCCGGCGTGCCCCAGCCCGGCCAGCACGAGCGACCCGTGGGGCCGGCAGGCGGCGACGATGGCCGCCCACCCCTCGGCCGCCTCCTCCGCGGCCGGACAGCGCTCGTAGGGCCAGTCCGACGGGTGGACCGACGCCGTCTCGGCCACGATGGCGCCGCAGCCGCCCTCGGCCCGGGCCCGGTAGTAGGCCACGTGGCGGAGCGAGATGGCCCGGCCGTGGCCCAGGTTGGTCTCGTGGGGGCCGAACAGCACCCGGTTGGGAGCTCGGCGGGGTCCGAGGTCGAGGGGGTCGAGCAGGCTCACCGCTCCGCCGCCCACCGCAGGTCGGGCCGGGGAGCCGCCCTCCACCGTCCCTGGTTGCCGCTGCAGGTCACGATGTCCCGCTCCTCCCTGATCACGCCTGTCTCCCCGAGGGTACGGGAACGCCACCCGATGCCGGATCCCGTCGAACCGATCCTGCCCGGCTGCAGTGACGATCAGGCCGTGGCGACCGGCCTGGACGTCAACCGCACCGGCACCGGCTTGGAGTGATCCGTGCTGGGGCGGGGGGCCGAGCCGCCCGGCACCGCGGCCAGGGCCGCCTCGCCGTGGCCGCTGACACACTCCGGATCGGGCCCGTCGAGGGGCAGGCCGGTGAAGAACTTGGCCGCCATGCAGCCGCCCTGGCAGGCGTCGAACTGGCCGCAGCTGGCGCAGGCCCCGGCCGACTGCGGTTCCCGCAGGGATCCGAACAGCTCCGACGCCGACCACACCCGGCCGAAGCCGCCCTCGTCGCGGACGTTGCCGGCCCGGAACTCGTCGTGGAGCACGAAGGGGCAGGCGTAGACGTCGCCCACCGGATCGATGAGGCACACCACCCGACCGGCGCCGCACAGGTTCAGCCCGGGCAGGTTCTCCTCGCCGAGGGCGTTGAGATGGAAGAACGAATCACCGGTCAGGACGTCGGGCCGTTCGAGCAGCCAGTGGTAGAGGTGGAGCTGGTCCTCCGGCAGGAGGTGCAGCTCGTGCCACGTGTCGGCCCCCCGCCCGGCGGGACGCAGCCTGGTCAGGCGCAGTTCGGCGCCGTAGCGGGCGGCCAGGGCCTCGAAGTCGTCGAGCTGGCCGACGTTGTGGCGAGTCATCACCACGCTGATCTTGAACGGCCCGAAGTCGGCGGCCGCCAGATGGTCCATGGCGGCCAGGGCGGTGGCGAAGGACCCCTCGCCCCGGACCCGGTCGTTGGTGGCGGCGTCGGCCCCGTCGATCGAGATCTGGATGTCGGTGTAATCGTAGGCGGCGAGACGGCGGGCGCCGGCGGCGTCGATCCGGGAGCCGTTGGTCGAGAACTTCACGCCGACACCGCTGGCGGTGGCGTGTTCGATCAGGTCGTGGAAATCGGGCCGGATCATGGGTTCGCCGCCCCCGATGTTGATGTAGAAGACCTGCATCCGGGCGAGGTCGTCGATCACGGCCATGGCCTCGGCGGTGGTGAGCTCGGAGGGATCGCGACGGCCGGACGAGCTCAGGCAGTGGACGCAGGCCAGGTTGCAGGCGTACGTCAGCTCCCACGTCAGGCAGATCGGGGCGTCGAGGCCGAGCTTCAGCTCGTCGGTCAATGCGGTCACGAGGGCACCTCCTGGAGGAACTCCGATGCGGCCAGGGCATCGAGTGCCCGGTCGAAGCTGGGCCAGCGTCTGGGATCGATGTCGCACGCGGCGTAAGCGGCGCGGGCGGAATCGTGGTCGCCGAGGCAACGGACCACGGCCACCAGGTCGGGCGACCGGAGGAAGTTCAGGCGCCGGTTGCCGTAGTGATAGGCCAGGGCGCCGAAGGGCTCGGGTCGGAGCGCGACCTTGGGGTGCAGGGCCCGCCTAGTAGACACCGCACATGCCGTCGATCGAGATCTCCTCGACCAACAGCTCGTCCTCGACCAGGTCGAAGCCGTCGTCGATCCGATCGATCGTACGAGCCTCGTCGGCCGGGGTAGCGGTGACGGCGGTCTGTTCGAAGTCCACGGTAGGTCCTCCCGGGGGCGAGCCGCCGGGACGGCCTCCCGGCGGCGTGCTCAACTCGAGCCAATGCTAGTGCCCTGGCCGCGGCGGGGCGAGGTTCGCCCGCCGGGTTGCGATCAGCGCAGATCGAAGCAGACCTTGATCGCCCCCCTGCGGCCGCCGTTGGCGGCGTGCTCGATCGCCTCCCGGTAGGACTCGAGCGGATACGTGGCCGAGACGAGGCGCCCGAGGTCGGCGGTCGCCACCAGCTCGGTCGCCAGGTCGAAGGTGCGCCGGGTCGAACCGTCGGCGAGAACCTCGGTGCCGTAGGTGTAGGCGCCGACCAGCTCGGTCTCTCGATGCCACAGGGCCGTCAGGTCGACATTGACCCGGCCCGGCATGCCGACGAGGACGACCCGACCCCTCGGGCGGGCGATGCCGATGGCCTCGTCGATCGATGCCGCCGTGCCGACGGCGTCGACGACCACGTCGGCCCCGCCGGACAGGTCGTCGCCGATCAGGTAGCTGCCCGTGGCCCGCCGGACGGCCCGGCCCAGCTCGGCCGGGGCCACCACGGTGGCGGCCCCGAGCGCCCGGGCCAGCTCGACCTGCTCCGGGTACTTGGCGGCGGCGATGATCGTGCCGGCCTCGGTGAGGTGACGGAGGGCGGCGATCGTCGCCAGGCCCATCGTGCCGCTGCCGATGACGGCGACGGTGGCCCCGGGCGCCACTGCGGCCTTGAGGGCGGCGTGGACACCGACCGCCGTCGGTTCGATCATCACGGCCGCCTCGTCGGTGAGCTCGTCGGGCACCGGATGGAGCTGAGACTCGTGGGCCACGAACTCGCTCGACCAACCCCCGCCGGTAGAGGCGCAGTAGCCGGTCTGGATGCCGGGCTCGAGCTGGCCGCCCACCAGGTGGCGGTAGTCGTCGCCGTCGCCGGGGCTGGCACCGGCGAATGGTGGCTCGAAGCCCCGGGCGGCGTGGCCGAGAACCGGTTCGAGGGCGATCCGGGTGCCATCGTCGAGACGGCCGACGACCTCGTGGCCGGGGACGAAGGGGAACGACACCCACGGCTCGAAGTAGCGGGCGGAACGACCGTCGACCGTGGCCAGATCGGAACCGCAGATCCCGGCGAGGAGGGTTCGGACCCGGTGCCAGCCCGGACCGGGCAGCTCGGGGGCGTCGTCATCGATGAGGGCCAGCGGTCCGGAGCGGGCGCCGCTGCCGGGCCGCAGACGGGACGACACGGCGGCGGCGGCGTACCTGGCTTCGGATCGGCTGAACTGGAGAGCTCGCACCCGGC
Source organism: Acidimicrobiales bacterium (assembly GCA_050330635.1). Classification (GTDB taxonomy): domain Bacteria; phylum Actinomycetota; class Acidimicrobiia; order Acidimicrobiales; family SZUA-35; genus CADEDH01. Next base: position 3,674 of record JBHJNQ010000074.1, read on the forward strand.
CAACCTACCCGGACGGCGCCGGCAACCGGGACGGTGGTGGGACCTCCGGCAGCGGCCGGCGGCCGAGGGACACCATCATGGCTGTCACACCGCGTCGTTACGGTCGGTCCATGCATTTCACCATCGATTGCCGCACCTGTGTCGGCCAGGGCACGTCGAGTTGCGACGACTGCGTGGTCGCCTTCCTCAACGACCGGGAGGCCGGTGCCGTCGTGGTCGACGCCGCCGAACATGCAGCCCTCCGCCGGCTGGAGGCCGCCGGTCTGATCCCGTCCATCCGCCATCGGACCCGCCGGGTCGGGATGCCCGCCCGCTCGGTTGACGCTCCCGCCACCGGCGCCGTTGCGACCCAACTGCCCCGAGCCGGTTGAGTCGACCGACGCTCGCTCCGGGTGGTGGGAGCGCGCCACGGGCGAGCCATCCTGGAACCATGAGCGGGAATCCGATCCGACGCCGGGGCGACGAGGAACCCGCCATCACGGATGCTGCCGGCGGGGGACCGTCCGCCGGTACGCCGTCGACCGGTGAGCTGCGTCGAATCGGGCTCGATGCCGGGCTCAGCGCCGTCGGTTTCACCACGGCCGACGTGCTCGAACCGGCGCGTTCGGTTCTCGGCCTGCGGCGGGAGGCGGGCCTGGCGGCGACGATGGAGTTCACCTACCGCAACCCGGTGCGCTCGACCGACCCGACCGAGGAGCTGGCCGGGGCCCGTTCCCTCGTCGTCGGCCTCCGCCACTACGGCGGTGCCGGGGATCCACCTCGACCCGTACCGGGCGGTCCCGGCGATTCGCCACGCCGCCCGGTCGGGCGGGTCGCCCGCTACGCCCGGGCCGACCACTACGGCGCCCTCCGCCATGGACTGGCGACGGTGGCCGACGCTCTCACGGCCACCGGCTTCCGGGCCCGCGTCGTGGCCGACTCGAACGCCCTCGTCGACAGGAACGCGGCGTGGCGGGCCGGTCTCGCCGCCTACGGCAAGAACACGAACCTTCTCGTGCCGGGGGCCGGGAGCTGGTACGTCGTCGGGGCCGTGATCACCGACGCCGCCCTGCCGGCCGTCGATGCCCCCGTGACCGACCTGTGTGGTCCGTGCACGGCCTGCCTCGACGGCTGTCCCACGGGCGCCATCGTCGCTCCCGGCGTGCTCGACGCCCGACGCTGCATCGCCTGGCTGGTCCAGGCGGCCGAGCCGATCCCGGTGGCGCTAAGGAGCGCCGTCGGCGACCGGATCTATGGCTGCGACGTCTGCCAGGAGGTCTGTCCGCCCAACCGGTCGGCCAGTGACCCGGCCAGCGACCCGGCCGGGACGGGCCATCCTGCCGATCCGGGTGCGTGGATCGACGTCCTCTGGCTACTGTCGGCCGACGATGAGGCGCTGTTCGCCACCTGTGGCCGCTGGTACATCGCCAACCGCGATCCCGACGTCATCCGGCGTACGGCGCTGATCGTGCTGGGCAACACCGCCGACGGTCATGACCCCGCCGTGGTCGCCGCCCTCCGGCGCTACCTGGTCCACGACCGGGCCCTGCTGCGCAGCCACGCCACATGGGCTGCCCGCCGCCTCGGGCGTGCCGATCTGGCGGCGTCCACCCGCGCCGATCCCGTCGTCGAGGTCCGGGCCGAGTGGGACGAGCCGGTGACCGCCCGATGAGACGGCACGTGCTCGTCACCAACGACTTCCCGCCGAAGATCGGCGGGATCCAGAGTTACCTGTGGGAACTGTGGCGTCGGCTCCCCGCCGACTCCTTCGCCGTCTACACCACCCCCTACGCCGGCGCCGCCGCCTTCGATGCCGCCCAGCCCTTCCCGATCGAGCGCTCGCCCGAGCCGGTACTCGCTCCCTACCCCTGGCTCGTCCCCCGCATCGATGCCTTCGCCCGAGACCTGGGGGCCGAGCTCGTCCTCCTCGACCCGGCGCTTCCGCTCGGAGCCATCGGCCCGCGGCTCGCCCTGCCCTACGGCGTCGTCCTCCACGGGGCCGAGGTCACCATCCCCGGGCGTCTTCCCGGTGCCCGGACGGTTCTGGCCCGAACGCTCCGTTCGGCCTCACTGGTCGTTGCGGCCGGCAACTACCCGAGGTCCGAGGCCGAGCAGTGCGCCGGCGGGCCGCTCCCTGCCGTGGTCGTCCCCCCCGGCGTCGATCATCGGAGGTTCGTTCCGCCGACGGTCGACGAGCGGGCGGCCGCCCGCCGCCGGTTCGAGCTGGACGACGGCACGGTCGCCCTGGTGACCGTCAATCGGCTGGTGCCCCGCAAAGGCATCGACGTGCTCATCGAGGCGGCCGCCCTCCTGGCCTCGCGGCCCGCCGACCCCGCCCTCGACCCCGCCCTCGACCTCGGAGGATGCTCGATCGAGGTCCTCGTCGGTGGAACGGGCCGTCAGGAGGGTCGGCTGCGGACCCTGGCCACCCGTCGTGGCGCCCCGGTGCGGCTGCTGGGCCGCCTCGACGACGAGGAGGTCGTCGCCCTGTACCAGGCCGCCGACGTCATGGCCATGCTGTGCACCGACCGCTGGTTCGGGCTCGAGCAGGAGGGATTCGGGATCGTGTTCCTCGAGGCCGCGGCCACCGGCCTACCCCAGGTCGCCGGGCGGTCGGGCGGGGCCCACGAAGCGGTCGACGACGGCATCACCGGGATCGTGCTCGACCGCCCCGACGACGTGCGGGCTGTTGCCGTGGCGCTGGCCGGCCTCGTTCGCGACCCGGAGCGTCGGCGCCGTCTCGGGGCCGCCGCCCGCAGTCGCGTCGAGGCGGAGTTCGACTACGGTACCCTCGCCGCTCGGCTGGTTCGGGCCATCGACGGCGCCGATCTGACCGTCGGTCGGCGTGGACCAACAGGGGTTTTCGTCACCACGCCGACGCTCGGGTAACCTCGGTGCCGGTGCACGACATCCCAGCCAACGAGCACACCGTCGTCCTGACCACGGTGCAGGCCTCGATCGATCAGTGCTTCGCCGTCGGCATCGACATCGAGGCCTATCCGGAATGGGTCAAGGGCCTGGTCTCGGCCGAGGTCGAGGAGCGCGACGATCTGGGCCGGCCGGTGCGGGTCCGTTTCGTCGCCTCCGGGATGGGCCGGGACACCGCCTACGTGCTCGCCTACGACCTGAGCGGCGCGCCCGAACGTCTGGCCTGGACGCTGGTGGAGGGCGACCTGACGACCCGTCTCGAAGGGGCGTACCTCTTCGAGCCGTCGCCCGACGAGCCCGACGCCACCGATGTCACCTACGAGCTCATCGTCGATCTCGCCATCGCCCTGCCCGGCTACGTCAAACGGCGGGCCGAGGACAAGATTGTCGAGGCCGCGCTCCAGCGCTTCGCCGACCGGGTGCTGGCCGTCTCGTCCTCCGGTTTTCCTGCTTGAGGCCAACCCCGTTCCGGTCGAAGAAGGGGCATGCGACTCCTCCGTCTCGACCTGGGATCGAGCCAGCGGGCCATCGATCTTCATCCGTTCGTGACGATCGTCCGCGAGCTGGACAGCGAGCAACGAGTCGAGCTGGTCGGCGCCCTCCGGGCCCTGGCCCGGGGATCGACAGCGGGGATCCAAGGCCTCGTCCAGCACCAGGGCCTGCTGGTCGAGCTCGATGGCTACGGCGACGACCGGGTGTCGTCGGCCATCGAGTCGAGTGTCGTGATCGATGTGTGCGCCGCCCGCGACGACGACCTGCCGGCCCTCGACGATCAGCTGGCCCAGCTCCGCCGCCGGGTCGAGATCGACACGGCCCTGGTCGAGGAGATCCGGGCCGATCTCGATCTGTCGGCGTGCTACGAGGTCGCCCAGTTGGAGCGCCGCCGGGCCCCGGTGAACGATGACGAGACCGAGCGACGGAACCGGGCGAGGAATGAGCTGCGGGAGGCGGTGGCGGCGACGGCCGACTTCGAGCCCATCATCCGGGAGGCCCCTCCCGGTGTGATCGCCCTGACGGGGCGCCTCCGGGCCCATGGGGCCAAGAGCGAACGGGCCCGGCACCACATCGACACCCTCCGGGGCGCCATCGACGAGGCCCGGCGCCGGCTGGATGAGGCCGAGCGGCAGCTGTTGGAGACCGAGACCGCCATCAGGCCCGTTTTCCTCAGCCGGGAGGAGGAGGCCCGTCTCGAGATGCTGTCGTTCCCGTCGATGGACGACTCACGCCGGGGACGGTGGAAGAACAGGCTCCGGCACGAGGAAGAGGTCGAGAAGCAGTCCCTCCTCGACAAGGTAGGCGTCGAGAACTGGACGGCCTACACCATGTACCGGGTGTCGCCCTCGGCGTCGCCCGAGCGGCTCGAGGCCGCCGAGCGGGCCCGCACCGCGGTGGAGACCGCCCGCATCGAGCTCGGGCAGGCCGAGGGCGCCCTCACCACCGACCGGCTGATTACCGAACTCAACGACGAGATGGACGCCATCCGCAGCGAGGCCCGCCACTATCTCGGCATGATGCTGCCCAACGACCTCACGGGGGCCCTCGGCGAGCTGATCGTCGAGACGCCGAACGCGGCGTGGCAGGCCGCCGTCGATCGCGTGGTCGGCCGGGCGATCGCGGCCGGCGTGGACCTGCCCTCGTCGACCGCCGACGGACCCGACCGGGCCGCAGTACTGGCGGCGGCGGTCGAGTGGCTCGACCGTGACGTCGAGGACGAGCTCGACGGCGGGGCGCTGGAGCGTGACCTGGCCGCGGCGCGGGATCGCCTGGCCCGGCACGAGCGGGCCCTGGCCAGGATCGCTCGGGCCGAGGAGACGGCTACGGCGGCCAGGGCTCGGGTCGTCAACATGGAGGAGCAGCTCCAGGTCCGCACCGAGGGCGGACCGAGTACCGCAGCAGCGGTGCTCGCCCTGGTCGAGCCGGTGGCCCAGCAGCTGCGGCGCGAGGCTCGGGGTTCGCTGCCCCTTGCCGTCGTCGCCGACTTCGAAGGGCTGGCCGAGGAGGACGTCGACGCCATCCTCGACCGGCTGGACGGTTTCGCCGACGAGGTGCAGATCATCGTGCTCACCGATCACGAGGGTGCCACCTCGTGGGGCAAACGAACCGGGCTCGAGCGCTGCCTGGTCAGCCGGGCCAAGGCGAGCGGGGGGCGCTGACGGGCCCGTCAGCCCTGGCACCGTCGACCTACACTCCCGGCGTCGACCGCTCGGAGATCCCGTCGGTCGGGCCGGAGCGTGCGATGGCAGACCTCGACCAGTCTCGTGGCGGTGACATCGTCGCCATCGGGATCGACGTCGGCGGTACAAAGATCTTGGGGGTGGTCGCCGGCCGGGACGGGCGACCGATCCACCGCCTCAAGACGGCGACCCCACGTGACCCGGCGGCGGTGCCGCTCGCCATCGGCGACGCCGTCGAGCAGTTGCTCGATCGGGTGGGCCCGGTGGCGGGGGTCGGCGTGGGGGTGCCCGGTCTCGTCGACAACGATGGCGTTCTCCGCTATGGACCGAACGTGCCCGGCGTGGTCGGGTTCGACGTTCCCGCCGTGATCGGGGCCCGGTTCGAGCTGCCTGTGGTGGCCGAGAACGACGCTTCGTGCGCCGCGGTGGCCGAGCACCGGCTGGGAGCGGCGCGCGGCCATGATCACGCCGTCGTCGTCACCCAGGGAACGGGGATCGGGGGTGGGTTGATCGTGAACGGCGCGTTGCTCCGGGGCACCAACGGGTTCGCCGGCGAGCCCGGCCACATGCTCGTCGACCGTTCCGGTCCCGTGTGCGCCTGCGGGACGAGGGGCTGTTGGGAGGCCGTGGCGTCCGGGGCCGGCCTCGCCAACCTGGCCCGCCAGCTCGTGGCCGAGGGCCGGGCCGGGCGCATCGTGGCCCTGGCCGGCGGGGATCCCGGTCACATCCGGGGCGAGCACGTTGCCGCCGCGCTGGCCGGGGGCGATCCCGACGCCGGTGAGGTCCTCGACTCGTTCGCCTCGTGGGTGGCGCAGGGTCTGGCCAGCCTGATCAACCTGCTCGATCCCGGCATCATCGTGCTCGGGGGTGGACTCACCCTCCTGAGCGAGCACTTCCTACCCGATGTCCAGGCCCGGACGGTGGGCGCCGTGCTCGGCGGGGCCCACCGACCGGTGGTCCCGGTGGTGGCGGCCGAGCTGGGCCCCGAGGCCGGGGCTGTGGGGGCGGCGCTGCTGGCCATCGATGGTTGATCGTCGGGATCTCGGCGCCAGCGCGAACCCGACGGCCTGCATCTCGGTGCGGGCGTCGACCCTGGTCGGATAGCGTCGGGCGGATGGAGTTCCGTCGGATCAACCACCTCCCACCGTACGTCTTTTCGATCATCAACGAGCTCAAGATCTCGGCCCGGCGAGCTGGTCAGGACATCATCGATTTCGGTTTCGGCAACCCCGACCTGGCGTCGCCGGGGGTGGCCGTCGACAAGCTGGCCGAGGCGGCGCAGCTGGGGCGGAACCACCGGTACTCGGCCAGTAAGGGCATCCCCAAGCTCCGTGACGCCGTCGCCGGCCTGTACCAGCGTCGCTTCGGGGTCGATCTCGACCCGGAGACGGAGGTGCTCAACGTCATCGGAGCAAAGGAGGGATTCACTCACCTCATGTGGGTCCTGCTCCAGCCGGGCGACGCCTGCCTGGTGCCCGCGCCGTCCTACCCGATCCACATCTGGGGTCCGATCTTCGCCGGGGCAGCCATCCGGGAGGTGCCCCTGGCCGAGGGCAACGACTTCATCATGAACCTGGAGCGGGCGTGGGAGTACTCGTGGCCCAAGCCCCGGGTCCTCGTCATCTCGTTTCCCCACAACCCGACGACGGTGTGCGCCGACGTCGGGTTTCTCACCAGGATCGTCGACTTCGCCCGCCAGCGCGACATCGTCATCGTGCACGACAACGCCTACGCCGACATCGGTTTCGACGGCTACGACCCTCCGTCGATCCTCCAGGTTCCCGGCGCCAAGGAGCGGTGTGTCGAGCTCTACTCGATGACGAAGTCGTTCTCGATGGCGGGGTGGCGGGTGGCGTTCCTCGTCGGTAACCAGGAGATCGTGGCGGCGCTGGCGAAACTGAAGAGCTACCTCGACTACGGCACCTTCCAGCCGATCCAGATCGCCGCTACCGTCACCCTCAACGAGGCGGCCGAGCATCCCAAGCTGGTACGCGACATCTACCAGAGCCGGCGCAACACCCTGTGCGACGGTCTCGGGGCCATCGGCTGGGAGGTCGGGCGACCCCGGGGCACCATGTTCGTGTGGGCTCCCATCCCCGAGCCCTACCGTCACATGGACTCGCTGGAGTTCAGCTCCTTCCTGGTGCGCGAGGCCAAGGTGGCGACCTCCCCCGGTGTCGGCTTCGGGCCGGGCGGTGAGGGCCATGTCAGGTTCGCCCTGATCGAGAACGAACAGCGGACCCTGCAGGCGATCCGCAACCTCCGCCGGGCCCTCCCCGAGTTGACCTGAGCAGCCCTGAGCTCTCCGCCGGGCCCTTGCCGCCCCGCCCTCAGGGGCGGGGGCGGGCCCACCCTCGCGACCGGGCCACGGCGTCCAGCCATCGGCGGTGGCCGGCATCGGCCGCTGCGGCGTCGACGGTGGGCCGGAACGTGACCGCGGCCCGCCAGGCGGTGGCGACGTCGTCGACCGAGTCCCACACCCCCTCGGCCAACCCGGCGAGGTAGGCGGCGCCCAGGGCCGTCGTCTCCTCGCTTGCCGGTCGCGTCACCGGCACCTGGAGCTGGTCGGCCTGGAGCTGCAGGAGCAGCGGCATCACCGACGCCCCGCCGTCGACCCGGAGCTCGGTCGGCGGCTGGCCCGAGGCCGAGGTCATCAGGTCGACCACGTCGCGGGTCTGGTACACCATCGACTCCACGGTGGCGCGGGCGATCTCGGCCCGCCCGGTGCCCCGGGTCAGACCCACGAGCGTGCCCCGGGCATAGGGATCCCACCACGGGCTCCCGAGCCCGGTGAAGGCGGGCACCAGGTAGACGTCGCCGGTGTCGTCCACGGAGGCGGCGAGGGGCCCGATGTCGGCGGCCTCGTCGATGATCCCCAGTCCGTCGCGGAGCCACTGGATGGCGGCGCCGGTGACGAAGATGGCGCCCTCGTAGGCGTAGGTGGCGGGGCCACCGTCGGTCAGCGACCAGGCCACGGTGGTCAGCAGCCCATCGACCGGAGGAGGACAGGAGTCGCCGACGTTCATGAGTACGAAGCTGCCGGTGCCGTAGGTGTTCTTCGTCATGCCCCGACGGAGGCAGGCCTGGCCGAACAGGGCGGCCTGCTGGTCGCCGGCGACGCCGGCGATGGCCACGCCGGCACCGAGGGCGGTGGTGTCGGCGGTCGTACCGAACCGTCCGCTCGAGGGTCGGACGGAGGGGAGGGCGCCGGCGGGGACACCGAGGAGGTCGCACAGCTCCTCCGACCAGGCCAGGTCGCCGATGTGGTAGAGCATGGTCCGGGACGCGTTCGAGGGCTCGGTGGCGTGGACGGCGCCGCCACTCAGCTTCCACATGAGCCAGGAGTCGATGGTGCCGAGGGCGAGATCGTCGTCGGCGGTCACCCCGCCCGGTCCGAGCAGCCATTCGAACTTGGTGCCGGTGAAGTAGGGGTCGAGGACGAGGCCGGTGGTCGTACGGACCAGATCGAGATGACCGGCCTCGATCAGTTCGTCGCAGCGGCCGGCCGTGCGGCGGTCCTGCCAGACGATGGCCCGGTGTCGGGGGGCCCCGGTTCCACGGTCCCAGGCGGCTGCCGTCTCCCGCTGGTTGGTGATACCGACGGCGGCCACCGGATCGGGCCGTCTCTCGACGAGCTCGCCGATCACCGCCACGAGGCCGTCCCAGATCTCGTCGAGATCGTGCTCGACCCACCCCGGTCTCGGGAAGTGCTGGGGCAGCTCCCGGTAGGCGACGTCGACCACGTCGCCCGCCTCGTCGACGGCTAGTGCCCGGACCCCGGTGGTGCCGGCGTCGAGTGCGATCACGATGCCCATGGCCGCAACCCTACGGCGGGACCGGCCCGATCGACCTGGTGGCCGGGCCAGGTTCGACGAGGCGAAGGGTCGGCCCCTCGGCCTTCGCCTGCCCATAGCATGTGCGTTGGGCCACACCGAACTGCGACGAACGGGTTGGAGCGAGATGAAGATCGGAGTGCTGACCGCAGGCGGTGACTGCCCCGGTCTCAACGCCGTCATCAGGGCCGTGGTCCGCAAGGGCGAGCGTCATTACCGCGACGAGATCGTCGGCTTCACCGACGGCTACCGCGGTCTCATCGACGACACATGGCGCCCGCTCGACATCGACGCCCTGCGCGGCACCCTGCCCCGCGGGGGCACGGTGCTCGGCACCAGCCGCATCAACCCCTACATGTTCGAGGATGGGGTGGAGCGCCTGTTCGCCACCGTCGAACGCAACGGGCTCGACGCTGTCATCGCCATCGGCGGCGAGGGCAGCCTCTCGTGCGCCCTGGAGCTGTCACGGGCCGGTCTCTGCGTGGTCGGGGTACCGAAGACCATCGACAACGACATCGCCGTCACCGAGCGGACGTTCGGGTTCGACACCGCGGTGGCCATCGCCACCGAGGCCATCGACCGGCTCCACACCACGGCCGAGAGCCACGACCGCATCATGGTCGTCGAGGTCATGGGCCGCCACGTCGGCCACATCGCAACGTGGGCCGGTCTGGCCGGTGGGGCCACGATCATCCTCATACCCGAGCACCCGTTCGACATCGCCGAGGTGTGCGAGGCGCTGGAGCGGCGCCACCACATGGGTCGTCACGCCTCGATCGTGGTGGTGGCCGAGGGGGCGCGGCCCAAGCTCGACACGCTCGACGTCCCAGCCGTCGAGTACGACCAGTACGGTCATGTTCGCCTCGGCGGGATCGCCAACATCGTGGCCGGCGAGATCGAGCAACGCACCGGGATCGAGACGAGGGTCACGATCCTCGGGCACGTCCAGCGCGGGGGTTCCCCGACGGCGTTCGATCGGGTGCTCTCGACGAGGTTCGGGGTGGCCGCCATCGACGCCGTGCACGACGGTGCCTGGGGGCAGATGGTGGCGCTCCAGGCCAACACCATCGTCCGGGTTCCGCTGGTCGACGCCGTGGCCGGGATCAAGCCGGTCAGCGGTGAGCTGTGGGCGGTGGCCAACGAGTTCTTCGCCTGAGCAACGCCGTCGGTTCGACCGTGCCGCTCAGTTGGGTGAGCTGGTGGGCGTGACGGGCGTGGTCGATCCGGTGGATGTCGTCGACGACTGGCTGGCAGCGAGCTCTTCGCCCGTCATGCAGTCGTTCACGTCGCTCGGCCCCACCGGCCGCAGCACCGTCTCCGACCCGGCGGTGCGGAACGGGATGTCGCCTGCGTCGTCTCGCAGCAGGACCCCCTCGATGTCCGGCCCTCTGAGGGCGACCATGGTGCACACGATCTGCGAGTACGCCAGATTGACCCGCTGGGCGTTGTTGATGGCGACCTCGGACAGCTCCACCCCGCTCATCGTGACCGTCAGTATCCCGTTCTCGTCCGGTCCCACGGCGACCGGTTTCAGGTTGTCGTAGGGCGGGAACCTGCTGGCGATGCCGGGGTGGTCGACCTTGTCGGAGTCGATCGGCTGGTCCATCACCGCCCGGACGACGTCGTCAATCACCGGGCTGGTGTCGCTGCGACGGTCGACCCTCACCAGTGCGTTCGTGCTGTCGTCGATGAAGTAGACGGGCAGGATCGTCTTCGAGTCGGCGGTGTCGGCCACCGCCACCGTGGTGGTGGTGAACAGCCCGTCGGGGGCGTCGGGGGCGGCCGTGGGGGCGGTCGCCGCTAGGCCGCAGCCAGCGAGAGCGAGCCCGGCGACCAAGGAAACGGCGCCGCTCACGACGGCCGCCCCGGGTCGTCGTCGGGCGGGATGGCGACGGGGATGAGGGTGGTTCATTCGGCCAGGTCCTCCGGCAGATCGATGTCGTCGCCCAGGGGGAGTTCGACGACGAAGCGGGCGCCCCGCTGGCCGTCGATGCGATCGGTCACCCACACGGAACCCTCGTGGAGCCGTACGTGTTCCCGCACCAACGATAGGCCGAGACCGAAGCCGGTGGCCTTCGAGCGGTTCCCGGCCGTGGTGTCGATGCGACCGAAGCGCTCGAAGATCTGCTGGCGCTCGGACGGGGCGACGCCCGGTCCGCCGTCGTCGACGACGATCTGGACCCGGTCGCCGCTCCGTTCGTAGAAGATCCCCGTAGCACCGTCACCGTACTTCTCGGCGTTGTCGATCAGGTTGGTCATGACCTGGGCCAGGCGCCGCTTGTCGGCGGTGATGGTCAGATCGGCGTCGTCTGACTTGTGGCTCAGCTCGAGATGGGGGCTGCGCGACTGGAAGATCACGTTCTCGAGGAACTCCGCCAGCAGGAAGCGGCTGTACTGGAGTTGGACGGCCCCCGCCTCCATCCGGGAGATCTCCAGCAGATCCTCGACCAGTCGCTGGAAGCGGATGAGATCGTGGCTGAGCAGCTCGACGGCCTGCTGGGCCACGTCGGGCAGCGACTCCTTGCGTCGCTCCAGCACCTCGACCGAGGCGGTGAGGGTCATGAGCGGGGATCGCAGCTCGTGGCTGACGTTCGAGGTGAAGCGCTGCTCGCGGGCGATCCGTTCCCGCACGGCGTCGACCATGTCGTTGAAGGCCGACGTCAACACCGCCAGGTCGGGGTCGGTCTGGAGGTCGATCTTGGTGCTCAGGTCACCGGCGGCGATGGCCCGGGCCGCGGTGGAGATCCGGGGGAGGGGAGCGAGGGTGCGGCGGGCCGTGTACGAGCCGAGGAGGGCACCGGCCACGCTCGACACCGCGGTGACCCCGAACAGGATGAACCGTAGCGACCCCAGCGTCGCCTCCAGCTCGGACAGCGAGAGGGTCTCGTAGTACGCAGCCTCGACGTCGGGGAGCTTGACCCCGACGACGTAGGTCATCCCCTCGGAGGCCTGGTAACGCATCTGGGCCACGGGGACGTCGCCGCTGCGGACGAGCACCTCGAAGCCGGCCGGGATGTCGCGTCGGGTCAACAGGTCGGGCGACCGGGCCCTGCCGTTCGGCTCGATGAGGAGGGATCGGGCCCCGTTGGTCACGACGAGGTCCTCGAAGACGGCCTCGAAGCGGTTGGCCCGCGCCTCTTCGGCCTCGGCCTGCGCCTCGTCGGTCAGCTCCTGGTCGACGCCCGCCGGAGCGGGCGCGGTCAGGACGGGCAGGACGCGCTGCTGGATGATGTCGTAGTTGCTGTAGGTCTGCTGGCGGTGTTGGCTCTCGGCTTCCGACACCAGCTGGTTGCGGACCAGCCAGAAGGTCGACCACGAGGCCAGCGAGAACAGGACGAGGGCGCCGAGGGCGAAGGCCAGGGCCACCCTGGCCTGGAGACCCCGCCACCAATGACGTTGTTCCATGCTCAGGGCTGCAACTTGTACCCTAGCCCCCGGGAGGTGACGACATAGCGGGGGCTGGCGGCGTCGCTCTCCACCTTGGTCCGCAGCCGGCGGACATGGACGTCGACCAGACGGCCGTCACCGAAGTAGTCGTAGCCCCACACACGCTCCAGTAGAACCTCCCGGCTGAACACCTTGCCGGGCTGGGAGGCCAGCTCCACCAGGAGCTTGAACTCGGTCTTGGTGAGGTGGAGCTCCTCGCCGTTCTTGAGCACGAGCCCCTCGTCGGGGCTGATCTCCAGCTCGCCGACCTTGATCCGCTCGAGGTCGCCGGGCTCGATCGACCGGGCCCGACGCAGCATGGCCCGGATCCGGGCCGAGAGCTCCTTGGGAGCGAACGGCTTGGTCAGGTAGTCGTCGGCGCCGGCCTCGAGACCCGCCACCACGTCGTGGGTGTCGGCCCGGGCCGTGACCATGATGATCGGGACGTCGCTCGCCCGGCGCAGGGAGCGGCAGACCTCGAATCCGTCGATGCCGGGGAGCATGATGTCGATCAGCACGACATCGGCCGGGGCGCTGGCGAAGATCTCCAACGCCCGCTCACCGGTCCCGGCCTCGACGACATCCCACCCCTCCTCCTCGAGGGCCAGGGTCACGGCTTGACGGATTCGCTCGTCGTCCTCGACGGTCAGGATCTTGGTACCCACACCTGAATGGTGCCCGAACGACGGACCGAAATGCTGTCATTGGGCGATATTTCGTTTCTCGTCGGTCAGGCACCCTCGCCGGCACCGAGTTCGATCAGCAGCTCCCGGAGGGAAGCGAACAGACCCGGCGGAGCAGCCAGGGCAAAACCCTCGTCGGCATCGCCGCCGTCGAGGTTCTGGACCACGGCCCCGGCCTCGGCCGCCACCAGGGCCCCGGCGGCCAAATCCCAACGGTGCAGGCCCCGCTCGTAGTAGGCGTCGACCTCGCCGCTGGCCACCGCGCACAGGTCGAGGGCGGCGGAGCCGAAGCGGCGGATGTCGCGCACCTGGGGAAGGACCTCGGCAACCACCCGACCCTGGTGACGGCGGCGCTCGGCCCGGTAGCCGAAGCCGGTGGCGACCAGGGCGCGATCGAGCTCCGGCCCCGACCCGAGCCGCAGGGGGCGGTCGTCACACCAGGCCCCGTCGCCGATGGCGGCCCGGTAGAGGCGGTTCCGGGACGGATCGAAGACGACGCCGGCCACCATCCGGCGGTCGATCTCCGCCGCCACCGACACCGAGAAGGCGGGGATGCCGTAGACGTAGTTGGTCGTGCCGTCGATCGGGTCCACGTGCCAGGTGACACCGCTGGTGCCCAACCGGGAGGTGCCCTCCTCGCCCTCGATGGCGTCGTGGGGACGGGCGGCCAGGATGCCGTCGACGATGAGGCGCTCGGCCCGCCGGTCGGCCTCGGTCACCAGATCGGTGTCGCTCGACTTCGTGCCGGGTGACCGGCGGGCCTCGGTGGCCAGCTCGAGGGCGAGGCGCCCGGCATCGCGGGCCAGTCCCGTGGCCAGGCCGACGAGGGTCAGCGCCAGCGACTCACCGTCGGGCGCGGTGTCAGCGGTCATCGCCCCCCGCCCCGGGTCCCGATCCGGCCCCACCGCTCGATCCCGCACCCGGTGTGCGGTCACGGCGGAGCACCAGCCCCGACGAGGGCCGGGTCTCCAGGTCGGACTCCGGGTGGGCCACCGGCCGCCACTCGTTCATGGCCCGGAGGGTGAGACCGGCCACGACCCCGACGCCCGCCGCGCCGGCGGCGCCGCCGCCGATGGCGCCGAGGGCCGACAGCAGGCCACCGCTCGTCATCAGGTCGGCCGTGGCATAGCCGATGAGCCCGCCGAGGAGTCCTCCGAGCAGGATCGAGCCGAACGCCAGCCAGCGGGCCACGCCCGGAGGCTGGGCCGTGATCGGCTGCGGGGCTCGCAGATCCTCGAACGGCAGCGGGCTCGAGGGGGATCGGGGGACCAGGTCGTCGTCCTGGTGCTCGCCCCCGATCTGGTTCTGCTCATCCGTCACGTCGCCGCCCCGCTCGTCGTCGGTCCACACACGGCTACCAGCCTACGGGATCGACCGGTCGCCCTGAGCGGTGGGGAGGCCGGTGCCGGAACGACGGAGGGGCGCCGGTGGTGGGCACGGGAACGCACCACCGGTCTCCGATGGGCCAGACTGGGCCGATGAGCGAGGCAGACCGCTACGTCCCCCCGATCGCCGAGGACGGGCTCCGCCACTGGGAGGTGGCCGGTGGGATCATCGTGCGGGACGACAACGTGCTACTGGTCAAGAACGAGCGTCCGGGTGGCCTGATCGACTGGTCGACCCCCGGCGGGGTGGTCGACGCCGGGGAGAACGCGATCGAGGGTCTGACCCGCGAGGTGGCCGAGGAGACCGGCCTCGTCGTGGCCCGGTGGCAGGGTCCGCTCTACCGGGTCGAGGTGGTGGCCCCCGACGCCGGATTCCACCTGAGGGTCGAGGCCCACCTGGGGCTGGAGTTCTCGGGCGACATCGTCGTCGACGACCCGGACGGGATCGTCGTCGACGTGGCCTTCGTACGTCGCTCCGAGGTGGGCCGCCGCCTCGACGGGGCCCTGCCGTGGGTGGTCGAACCGCTCCTGGCTCATCTCGTCGAGGGTGTCGACGACGGCCGCCTGTTCCAGTACCGGATGACGGGGGCCCGCCGTCACGATCGGCGCGTCGAACGGCTGTGACGACCGCACCGACCACCACCCCGATCCTCCACGTCGACATGGACGCCTTCTACGTCTCGGTCGAGGTGGCCCGCGATCCGTCGCTGCGGAACCGGCCCGTCGTGGTCGGCGGAACCGGTGACCGGGGGGTGGTGGCGGCGGCCTCCTACGAAGCTCGCGTCTTCGGGATCCGCTCGGCCATGCCGTCGGCCCGGGCCAGGCAGCTCTGCCCCCACGCCATCTTCCTTCCCGGTGATCACCGTCGGTACGGCGAGGTCAGCGCCAGGGTCATGGCGGAGTTCCGGGCGGTGACGCCACTGGTGGAGCCCCTCTCGCTCGACGAGGCGTTCCTCGACGTGGCAGGGGCCAGCCGGTTGCTCGGCCCGCCGGCCGCCATCGCCCATCGGCTGAGAGCCCGGGTGGCGGAAACCGAGGGGCTGAGCTGCTCGGTCGGGGTGGCCTCGTCCAAGCTGGTGGCCAAGCTGGCGTCGGAGGCGGCGAAGCCCCGCATCGTTGGACGGCGGGTCGAACCCGGGCCCGGGGTCAGGGTCGTGACGCCGGACGACGTCCACGGTTTCCTCCGTCCCCTTCCGATCCGGGCCCTGTGGGGCGTGGGGCCGAAGACGGCGGAGAAGCTCGATCGCTTCGGCATCGTCACCGTGGGAGATCTGGCTGATCTGTCGGTCGACCTCCTGGTGCGGGCGGTGGGCGATGCCAACGGTCGCCACCTCCACGAGGTCGCCAACGGACGCGACGAACGACCGGTCGAGGCCGAGCGCCCGACCAAGTCGATGAGCCATGAGGAGACGTTCGAGCGCGATCTGACCGACCGGGCCGAGCTCCGCCGTCAGCTGGTGCGGATGGCCGACTCGGTGGCGGCCCGCCTGCGCGGCGCCGGACTGCGGGGGAGGACCGTCACGCTGAAGCTGCGCTACGGGACGTTCGAGACCGTCACCAGGGCCAGCACCTTGGATCGTCCGACCGACAGTGCCCGCACGATCGTGACCGTGGCCGGCGGTCTGCTCGACGGTCTCGACGTGGAGGCCGGGGTGCGCCTGCTTGGGGTCGGGGCCACGGCCCTCACCGATCGGGTCGCCGATCAGCTCACGTTCGACGATCTCGTGTCCCCCGGGGGGGAGGTGGCGGCGGACTGGGAGCGAGCGAACGACGCTGTCGACCGCATCCGCCACCGGTTCGGCGGTGCCGCTATCGGTCCCGCCGCCCTGCTCGAGGGGGGAAGGATCAGGCCCAAGGAACGTGGGCAGGGCCAGTGGGGACCCGACGCTGACAGGTGACCGGTGGGAAATCCTGCCGGCCGTGTTGCAGCACGGCTTCAGCTCGGGCAGGCTCGTCCGACCAGATCAGAGGAATCTATCGGTCCGCGCGTTGTCCGAGTTCATCGGATGCGCGAGACTGTTCGTGGGAGTTCGGTCAAAGGACAAGCGAATGCCACTGTCAGAAGACGAGCAGCGGATCCTCGCAGAGATCGAGCGCAATCTCCACGAGAGCGATCCGCGGCTGGCCCGAGAGGTTGGGGAGACCACCATCTACCGGCACGCCCTCGGTTCCCTGAAGTGGTCGGTGCTCGGCTTCCTCGCCGGCTTGGCCGTGATGGTCGCCACCCTCCAGATCCACTTCATGGTGGCGTTCTGCGGCTTCGTCATGATGCTTCTGAGCGCCCTGGGCTTCGAACGCAACCTCCGGCTCATGGGCCGGGCTGGCATCAACCAGGTGTCGAGCGCGTTCCGGGCGGCCAATCCCAACATCGGCCGTCAGGCCTTACCCTCCGAAGACGCCGACGACTGATCGCTACCGAGCCGGGCTGGCCGGGCGGCACCCGTGGCCGCCAGGGGTCGGCGCACCCTTGACGCACCATCGAGACGCACCGCCGGGTTGACGGCGTTCAGCGCACCGACGGTGTCCTGCTATCTGCTGCCCCCTGCGGTGACTGCCGTCGGGCCTCAACGCCCGGCGGCGACTGGCTGACGCTCGCCACCGGCAGCCCCGGCGTCGAGAGCGGGGGGCGCCAGCGGGCCGGCCACCATCCTGGTCCGCGGCCGTAGCAGCCGTCTCGGGTCGACGATCCGTTGCCACCGGGTGAACGCCGGGACCCGCTCGTTGATCGAGCCCTCGATCTCCGACACCAGCTCGAAGGCACGGCCGGCGTCGCTCGTCGAGAGCCCGGTCGGGTGGTACCGGGCCACGGTGACCAGTTCGGCCAGCTCGCCCACCGGCGCCCGGGGCACCCGCAGGTCGGCCCCCATCCGGCGGGCGAACTCCCGACGCGTCTCCGAGGGTCGCCTGGTCAGCCCGTAGCCGAGCTCCAGCGACTCGGTCACCTCGGCCCATCCGGTCTCGACCTGAGCCGCAGGGGTGGTGGCCTCGTGCCGGCGCCGTTGGCGGCGATAGGCCCGCCACGCCGGCACTCCTCCGGCGTAGGTCGCCACCACGGCCACGACGGCGAGGAGCCGGAGGATCGTCCCGGCGCTCGGACCGCCGTCCTCCTCGCTCGCCCCGCCCTCACCGGGGAGGCCACCGGTGTCGAACTCGGGGACCTGGAGGTCGTCGATGGCGGCCGGGGCGTCGGATGCCCCGGTCGTGGTGGTCGTCACCGGTCCGCCCGGATTGTCGGGCTGCACAAGGGAATCCTGCGACGCCGGGACGGACGTGTACTCGACGGCCGAAGGGGCGCCGCGGCCCGGCGTCGGTTCGAACGCGACCCACCCGAGGCCATCGAACCAGATCTCGGGCCAGGCGTGGGCCTGCCGGCCCGTGATCTGGTAAATGGTCCGGCCGTCGTCGGCCAGGCCGACCGGATCGCCCCAGGTGAACCCGATGGCCACCCGGGACGGGATGCCCATGAGCCGGGCCATGACGGCGAACGTGCCGGCGAACTGCTGGCAGAACCCGACGCGCTCGGCCAGGAACTGCTCGATGGGATCGCCCTGACGGGGGCCGAGGTTGACGCTGTAGTCAAAGCCCCGGAAGTAGTTCTGGAGGGTCAGCATCTTGTCGTAGCGGGATGGGGCGTCGACCGTCACTCTGATGGCTTCGTCGAGGATGCTCGCCGGCAGCTCGGGCAGGCCGAGGTAGCGTTCGGCGATGTCCGTGGGCTGGCTGTCGGGGGCGGCCCGCAGTTCGTCGGACGTGAAGCGGGGCACCGACGACAGGAGGCTGTAGTCGACACCGTTGCTCGACGGGACGTCGGTGGCGACGGTGAGGGAGCTCGTTTCGGCGTTCCAGGTGATGGGAGCGGTCGTCTCCACGATCTCCGACGGGGCGAAGGCGGCGGGCAACCAGATCGAGTTGAGGGCCCGGACCGAGTATGTCTGCAGCATGTTCTCGCGGGCGCCCCCGAGATCCCGCTGACCCGGCAGTCGACCGTCCTCGGGGGAGAAGTTGCCGGCCACCTTCCAGATGCTCTCCTCGTAGGTGTCGAGGCCCGCCATCCGCCAGTACGACGGCTGGGGAGCGGTGACGGTGAACAGCTGGACGCCCGTCTGCTCGACCAGTTGGGCGGTGAGCTCGACGTAGGGGCTGAAGACCCGGCGCGGCTCGTCGACCTGCTCCCGGAAGCTGAGCAGCTCGTCGGCCGACGCTCCGGGCAGCCGTGGACCGACGAGGACGCCGCCGAAGACGGCGATGGCGGCGAACACCCCGGCCACCTGGGCCACGTTGATCGAGCCTCGCCGGCGGTCGTTGGCGAGCCAGGCGTTGCCCTCAGCCAGGTTGACCGAGCGCTGGGTCACCGCCCACACGGCGATGGCGGCGCCGAAGATCCCGGTCACGAACAACTCGCGGGTGCCCTCGCCCAGCACGGCGGCGAACATGAACAGCAGTCCGGCCGGGAGCACCGGCTCGAATGCCAGCCGCAGTCGGAGCGCCCCCCAGTCGGTGAGGAACGCCATGACCCAGGCCCCGACCATGGCGGCGGCGATGAAGGGGTCGAGGGCCTCGACGGGGGTCTTGAGCTCCTTGAAGTTGAGCACGAGCTCGTCTACCAGCTCGTTGAAGCGCCCGACGGTGGCCGAAGTCGGCAGCAGGCCGAAGCGGCTGGTCCCGGGACCGAACCGGTTCACCACCAGTGCGACGAGGAAAAGGGCGGAGATGACCGCCGACAGCGACAGCGGGACGCGGAGTCGGCGCATGAGGACGGCGACCGCCGTCGAGAGCAGGCAGGCACCGATGATCGGGGTGATGGCACCGGCGGTCACGAACACCCGCAGGAAGCTGAGGATCGACGCCGGCACCAACAGGGCGGCAGCGACCTCGAGGACGACCGGGGCGGGTCGGGGGCGGGCGATCACACGGCCACCGCCTTCACCGTCGTGCTCGTCGACGGTGGGGCGATCGCCCGTCGCCAGGCCAGCGGGAAGTCGTTCGTCCCGTCGTGGGGAATGGCCCAGGCCGGCAGGGGTGCCGCCGACGGCTGGCAGATGATCATCACCACCAGGCCGAACGTTTTGCGGGCCCGAGCCACGGCGGCGTCGAGATGGGGGACGGCGGCGCCGGTGACGACGATGAGCGTTCCCCCCCGGCGGGCACGGCTCTGCTCCTCGAGCGTGCGCAGCAGGGATGCCGACTCGGTGGGCTCGATGAGGGCGAGCTGCTCGTCGACGGCGTCGAGATCGGAGCGTGAGCGGATGTCGGTGACGGCGTTGCCGGCCGAGGTCAGGAAGCGGAGGGCGTCGCCGCCGCGGAAGGCGCTGTGCAGGGCGCTGAGGGCGGCCGACACGGCCCGCTCGAATGCAGCGTCGTCGTACACCTCCCGACGGCGGTCGAGGACGACCGTGACCCGGCCGGTCCTGGGCCGTTCCTCTTGCCGCACCACGAGGTCGTCGGTCCGGGCGGAGGCCCGCCAGTTGACTCGCTTCAGCTCGTCGCCGACCACGTACGGGCGGAGAGCGAAGAACTCGTCGCCTGCAGTGGCGAGCGATCGGATGGGCTGGAGTTCTGCCGTGGGATCGTGGCCGGCGATGGCCGTGAGGGGTCGGAGGTCGAGAAGCTGGGGGTGAACCATGAGGTTCGTGACCTCCGCCGCCCGCAGCTTCGACCTGGTCAGCCCGAGAGGATCGCCGAGCGTGAGGTCGAGGGGACCGACCTTGACCAGGCCCCGCCGGCTGGTGGGCAGCCGATAGGCGATCCGGGCCTCCAGGCCGGGCCGGATGGGGGCGAGGAGGAGGGCGGCACCCCGGGAGCCCTGGACACTGTCATGGGCCGAGATGAGCGGGGTCGAGCGACGGGAACGGTTCTGCAGGCCCAGGTCGATCCGGGCCGGGGCCCCCGCCCGCAGGCGTGATGGGCTCGCGGTGCGGGCGACGCCGATGTCGAGCCGGATGCTGGCGGTGTAGAGGGCGGCCATGATGATCGCCCCCGCCCCCATCGTGGCCAGCACGTACAGTTCGAGCAGGCCGAAGATCCGGCCGGCGACCACACTGGCTGCGGTGGTGATGCCGAGCCCGATGCCCGCTCGGGTCGGATGCATCAGACCCGATCGTAGGGGACCGGCACGGCCCGGAGGACGTCGGCCACGACGGCCTTGGCCTCCGTGCCCTGGAGCGCAGCCTCGGGTCGGAGAATGATGCGGTGGGACACGACGGCCGGGGTGACGGCCTTGATGTCGTCGTCGGTGACATAGGTGCGGGCCTGCGAGGCTGCCCTCGCCCTGGCCACCCGCTGGAGGCTCAGCGTGGCCCGGGGCGACATGCCGAGGGCCACCGCCGGATGACGGCGGGTGGCGTCGGCCAGGTCGATCAGGTAGCCCCGGAGTTCGTCGGCGATGTGGACCGCCGTCACCATCTGGTTCATGGCCAGGACGTCGCTGAGGTTGGCCACGGCCTGGAGGCGGCCGACCATGCCGTCGACCTCGTGGGTCTCGAGGATCTGCAACTCGTCGCTCCGGGCCGGGTAGCCGACCGAGATCTTCATGAGGAACCGGTCGAGCTGGCTCTCGGGGAGGGGGTAGGTCCCCTCCTGCTCGATCGGGTTCTGGGTGGCCACCACCATGAACGGGTGGGGGAGTGGGCGGGTCACTCCGTCGACGGTCACCTGGGTCTCGGCCATCGCCTCGAGCAGAGCGGACTGGGTCTTGGGGGAGGCCCGGTTGATCTCGTCGGCCAGGACGAGCTCGGTGAAGATCGGGCCGGGCCGGAACTCGAACGTCGAGGTGTTGCGGTTCCAGACACTGACGCCGGTGACGTCGGCCGGCAGGAGGTCGGGGGTGAACTGGATCCGGCCGAGTGTGAGCCCGATCGACGCCGACAGCGCCTTGGCCAGTGTGGTCTTGCCGACCCCGGGCACGTCCTCGATAAGGAGGTGCCCGCCGGCGAGCATGCACAGGAGCACCTCCTCCACCACGTTCTGCTTCCCCCGGACAACGCGTTGCATGTTGTCGCGGATCGCTCGGAACGCCAAAGACAGCTGATGAGCCCGTGTCTCGTCGAATGGCGGGGCTTCCGTTGCGCTCACACGTCCTCCATCGCGTTCCGTCCCAGGCGAGGTTATCCGTACCGCAGCGTGGAGAGGGAGTCGTGGCCGGCAGCGGCGCTCTCGGGAGCTCACGACCGGCAACCCGCCACCCTGACGTTTCGTTCCCGGCGGTGGCACGATGGTCGGGTGTCCGGGACCGTTGCCCTGGCCGTCGATGTCGGCGGCACCAAGCTCGCCGTCGGGATCGTCGACGATCGGGGAGTGCTCCACGAGCGTTTGTCGGCCCCGACGCCCCGAACCGACGACGGCGCGGTGCTGTTCGGGGCGCTGATCGCACTGGTGCGACGCCTTGCGCCGTTCGACCGGTACGACGTCTGCGGGGTCGGATGCGGGGGGCCGATGACGCAGGGCGGGGATCTCGTGTCGCCCCTCAACATCCGGGCCTGGCGGTCGTTCCCCCTGCGGGAGAAGCTGGCGGCGGTGACCGGTCTGCCGGTGGCCGTCGACAACGATGCCAAGGCCCTGGCCCTGGCCGAGGGCTGGGTCGGGGCTGCGGTCGGGCAGTCGAACTATCTGGCGATGGTCGTGTCGACGGGGATCGGGGGTGGCATCGTGCTCGACGGCCGCCTCCTCGAGGGGGAGACGGGCAACGCCGGGCACATCGGCCACGTCGTGGTCACCGAGCACGGCCGCCCGTTGCCCGACCACGTGACCGGGGTCCTGGAGGCCGAGGCGTCCGGGACGGCCATCGCCGCTCACACCGGCCGCCCGGCCGAGGAGGCGTCGACCGCCGACGTCGTGGTCGCCGGTCGCCTCGTCGGTCGGGCCGTGGGGTCGGTCGCCAACCTGCTCGACCTACCGCTGGCGGTGGTCGCCGGGTCGGTGGCGCTCGGCTTCGGTGAGCGGTTCTTCGCCGCCGCCCAGACCGAGATCGACCGCATCTGTCAGCTCGATCACAGCCGGGGGACGGTCATCCGGCCCGCCGGCTGCGGCGACGAGGGGCCGCTGATAGGGGCGGCCGCCGTCGGCTACCGTTCCCAGGGTCGGATCCTGGGCCATCTCCGGCCCTGAGGCCGATCGGTCAGCGCCCGAAGCGGCGCCGCCACTCCAGCCAGGTGATCACGTCGTCGGGTTGGGGTCGCCGGTCGCCGTCGCCGCCGTAGGCGGCCACGAGCCGGAAGCGGAGCCAACCCCGGTCGGGGAGGGGCAGGAACGGACGGCGCCGCCACCAGCGGCGAGGCACGTGATCGAGGGTGGCCCTGGCCGCGATCGGCCACAGGTCGGGCCGTCGGCCCACCGCCGCGGCCACGGTGACCAGGTCTCTCCTCACTTCGGGATGTCCTTCCAGGCTCCGGTGTCGGCACGCGGCTCCTTGGGCAGTCCGAGCACGATCTCGCCGATGATGTTGCGCTGGACCTGGCTCGTGCCGGCGTAGATGGTGCCGGCCCTGGCGTTGAGGAACGTGCCGATCCAGCTCGCCGAGTCGTTGGGGGCACCGGGGGCGTCGGTGGAGAAGGCGCTGCTCGGCAGCTTGCCGGAGAGGTGCATGCCGTCGGGACCGAGGATGTCGACCGCCAGCTCGGTGACCTGGCGGTGGTACTCCGACCAGAACAACTTGAAGGTCGACGCCTCGGGGCCCGGCCGGGACCCGCCGAGGAACTGGGTCAGGGTCCGCATGCCGAGGAAGCGCATGATCTGGACCTTCGAATGGCACCAGGCGAGGCGCTGACGTATGACGGGATCGTCGAGCCGGCCGTGTTGGCGGGCCAGGGCCACCAGACGGTCGAACTCGCCAGCGAAGGCCACCGGGGTCGTGGCGGCGGCCTCGCCGCGCTCGAAGCCGAGCAGGGTCATGGCCACGGCCCAGCCACCGTTGACCTCGCCTATGACGTTCTCCTTCGCCGTCCGGGCGTCGGTGAAGAAGACCTCGTTGAACTCGGACTCGCCGGTGATCATCCTGATCGGGCGGACTTCGACGGCGGGCTGGTCCATGGGGCAGAGCAGGAACGTGATGCCCCGATGCTTCGCCGCTTCGACATCCGTCCTCGTCAGTACGAAGATCCAGTTGGCCAGGTGGCCGGCAGAGGTCCAGATCTTCTGCCCGTTGATCGTCCACTCGTCACCATCGAGCGCGGCCCGGCATCCGAGGTTGCCGAGGTCGGACCCGGCGCCGGGCTCCGAGTAGCCCTGACACCAGACGTCCTCCCCGGAGATGATCCGCGGCAGGAAGTGGCGTTTCTGCTCCTCGGTGCCCCACTCGATGATCGTGTTGCCCACCATCTGGATGCTGAAGGCGTCGTTCGAACCGCCGGTCGGCACGCCGGCTCGTTGGAACTCCTCGGCGAGGATCACCGACTCGAGGGCGGAGAGTCCGGCGCCGCCGTAGGCGGTGGGCCAGCCGGCGGCCAGCAGCTGGTTGTCCCGGAGCGTCTCGCGCCAGCTCCTGGTGAACTCGGCTGCGGCCTCGGCGTCGAGGGCACCGATGCCGGCCCAGTCGGCCGGGAGGTGCTCTTTCAAGAAGGCCTGGATCTTGTGTCGGAACGTCTCGGCATCGGGGGCGTAGGTCGGTCGCATGGCGACAAAACGTAGCGGGCCCGACCCGGAGGGTGACCGACCGGGCGGCCCTCAGGCCGCGGTGCGCTCGGGCGGCCCTCAGGCCGCGGTGCGCTCGAGGTACGGCGCCCAGGCCGCAGGCACGGTGCCGGCGGCGACCTTGACCCAGACGTACTCGGTCGGGACCATCGGGGTCGACCGCAGGCTGAGCGAGCAGTCGACCAGCAGCCGGTCGCCCTTGAACGTGTTGCAGCGGCGGCAGCAGGCGACGACGTTGTCCCACGAATGGTCTCCCCCCTTGGAGCGGGGGATGACGTGGTCGATGCTCTCGGCCGGCTTGCCGCAGTACTGGCAGCGATTGTGGTCGCGGGCGAAGACGGCTCGGCGGCTGAGGGGGGCGATGCGCTTGTAGGGCACCTTCACGAAGTAGCGGAGGCGGACGACGGACGGGATCGCCAGCGACAGCGACGTGGAGGCGATGATCTCGCCCGTGTCGGCGAGCACGTCGACCTTCTGGTCGAGGGCGAGGATCACGGCCCGACGGGCGGAGACCACACCGATCGGTTCATAGGTTGCGTTGAGCACGAGCGCCCGCGACATGGCGCCAAGTTAGTCGGTCGGTCGCGCAGGTGAGAGGTTCATAACCGGGCGTCCATCCGCAGCTCATCCGAGCGTCATCGGGGCCGTGCCGGAGTGGGAAGCTGCCGCACGAGCTCGTCGCCAAGCTCTTCGAGGGATGCACTCGGCGTGCCCGGGGCAAGGCCGGCGGCCACGTGGGCGAGGTCGATGCCGACCCGGGCCACGGCCTCTGGCACGAGGAGACGATGGAGCAGGTCCGGGTCCCATGTCGTCACCGCCGCGCACTGGAACCGGGCGCTGGTGCGGGTCCGGCGTTGGGACAGCCCCACGACCTTGCGACCGTCGACCGTCACCTCGCCATGGCCCAACCCGGCGAAACACACGACGCGACCGGCATCGGGGGCGACGGCCGGACCCCGGTGGACCTCGATACACGGTCGGGGGCCGAGTCGAGCGGCGAGCGCTCGTGCCCAGGCGGCGCCGAGCCAGTGGAAGGAGCGCCCGATGTCGTCGTCCCACAACGGCGACGAGCGTGGGAGCACGAGGTCGATCCACAGCTGGCCGCTGGGCACCAGGGCGACGACGCCCCCACCACTGGCCCGGCGGCAGATCGCCACACCCTCGGCCTCGGCCACGTCGCGTCGGACGAGATCGTCGCCCTGGCTGCTGCCGAGGGCCAGTGCGGGCCCCGTCACCTCGTTGAGGACGACCAGCGCGGGGACGGGGGGCTCGGAACCGCTCGGGTGGGGCAGGGTGGGGGACGACGTGGTCAGGGGAGCGTGGAGGGCGGCCGCCGTCCCCCGGCGACGGCGGACGATCCAGGGTGGGGCCACCGGCTCATCCTCGCATGACGGGCACGGCACCGTGCGTCCACCGTCACCGCGATCGCCGGTACCGGCTCGACGCCCCCCATCCCGCCCCACCCC
>JBHJNQ010000075.1:5000-17094 GCA_050330635.1 Acidimicrobiales bacterium
TTCAGCCGTTCTCGGCGTCGTCGAAGACCAGAAGGTAGACGGCCTTCTTGCCCTTGCGGACCAGGCAGTACCGGTCGTGGTGGAGGGAGCTCCGGTCGAGCGACGCCGCGCCGGCGACCCGTTCGTCGTTGACCGAGATGCCATTCTGCGCCAGGAGACGGCTGGCCTCGCTCTTCGACGAGGCGATCCCCGCGCTCACGAGGAGCGGGACGAGGTTCTCGGCGTCGTCCAGGACGCGGCGGTCGTGCACCGAGGTGGGGATCTCGTCGGCCAGGAGGGCGAACGTCGCCCCGTCGAGATCGGCGGACGACCCGCCGAACAGGACGCGAGAAGCGGCGGCGGCGGCCGCTGCGGCATCGGTCCCGTGGACCGTGCCCGTCAGCTCGGTGGCCAGGGCGCGCTGGCCGGTCCGCCGGTGGGGGGCCGCATCGTGCTCGGCCATCACGTTGTCGACGTCGTCGATCGACAGGAAGGTCAGCTGGAGCAGGAGCTTGCGAACCTCGTCGTCGTCGACCTGCATCCAGGCCTGGAAGAACCTGTAGGGCGACATGAGATCGGCGCCGAGCCACATCGTCTCCCCCCCGGCCGTCTTGCCATACTTCGTCCCGTCCTTGCGGAGCAGCAACGGCCAGGTGAGACCGTGGACCCGGGTGGCTGTCTTGCGTCGGATCAGGTCGACCCCGAGGGCGATGTTGCCCCACTGGTCCGATCCGCCGATCTGCAGCTCGCACCGCTCGTTCTGGTGGAGCCAGAGGTAATCGTTGGCCTGCAGCAGCATGTAGCTGAACTCGGTGTAGGAGAGGCCCTCGTCGCCGGCCATCCGGGCCCGGACCGACTCCTTGGCCGCCATCTGGCTCACGGTCACGTGCTTGCCGATGTCGCGTAGGAAGTCGAGCAGGGAGACCGAAACCGTCCACGCCCGGTTGTCGAGGAGCTTGGCCGGGTTCCTGGCGTCGTCGAAGTCGACGAACTGCCGGAGCAGGGGCACGATCCCGGCCAGGTTGGCCTGCAGGGCGTCGTCGTCGAGGAGGTTCCGCTCCTCGGACTTGCCAGACGGATCGCCGATCATCCCCGTAGCTCCCCCCGCGAGGGGCAACGGGCGATGCCCGGCCTCCTGGAAGCGGCGCAGCATGAGCAGGCCGATCAGGTTGCCGACGTGCAGGCTGGCCGCGGTCGGATCGAAGCCGCAATAGACGGTGATCGGACCCTCGGCCAGGCGGGCGGCCAGCGCGTCTCGATCGGTCGTGTCGTGAACGAGACCGCGGGCCACGAGATCATCGAAGAGTCGTGGATCGGTGGACATGGCCCTCACTGTAGGTGGCACGCCGAGGCGACGACGTCGGTTACGGTTCGCACCGCTCGCCGGCGCTGGCACACTTGAGCGGGTGAGCACCAGGAGCCCCATGCACGACGATCTCGAGCCGGCCGGGGAGACCCCGGGACGGCGCCGTCCCCTTCGGTTGCTCGGCCGGGTCGTGGCCGGCATCCTCGTCATCGGCTCGTTCGCCATCTGGGCCTACGCCTATTCCGGCGCTGCCGACCGCCCGACCCCCGACCGGTTGGACGACCAGGCGTTCGCCCTGGCGGCCGAGCGGATGTGCGCCACCGCCCTCGACGACATCGCCGACATGCCCAGCGCGCTCGACGCCGCCGACGGCCCCGACCGGGCCGATCAGATCCGACGGTCGACGGCGCGCCTCGAGACCATGCTCGACGAGCTCGACGCCCTCGTCGGCGGGTCGGACCGCGACGTCGAGATCACGACCGGCTGGCTGGCCGACTGGCGGGTCATGACCGCCGACCGCTACCGCTACGCCGACGCCATCGCCGGCGATCCGAACGCCCAGTTCCTCCAGACCGACACCGGGGCCGGTGAGCGACTCGATCGGCGCATCACCCGCATGGCCGACACCAACACCATGCCCTCCTGTGCCGCACCCGAGGACGTCGGCTGATCCACGTAGGGCTCCCCTGCGGCCAGCGGTCCGGTTTCAGCGCTCGAGGGTGGCGGCGACCGCCACCGCCCGACGCACGGCGCGGGCCAGCTCACCACCGGTCGCCACCACCGGATCGTCCGCTCCGAGCCACCGTGCGCCCAGGGTCTCGTGGTTGGGGTCGGGACGGGTGGAGGGGCCGGCGAGGACCAGGAACCGCAGATCGAGATGGAGGTGCTCGGGCTCGGCCCCCCGGGCCGGGATGGCGTGGACGTCGAGATCGATGGCCGGGGTGATCAGGCGCAGCCCGGTGAGACCGGTCTCCTCCGTGGCCTCCCGCCACGCCACCGCCCCCAGGTTGCCGTCGCCATCGGCGTGGCCACCGGGCTGGAGCCAGCGGCCGAGCTTGGCGTGGTGGATCAGCAGGGTGCGCCCGGTGGCGGCGTCGACCACCACGCCGGACCCGGTGAGGTGGCCGGCCACGCAGCGCCGGTGGAGAGCGTCGGGATGGTCGTCGCAGAAGGCGAGGAGCCGGTGACGGAGGGCCTCCTGGTCGGCCCCGACGAGGCAAGCGAGGCGGACCTGGCGGCGGGCCTCACCGAGATCGTCGGGAGCCGGCGCCAGCCCATGCGTCGCCACCTCCCAGTGCTCGCCATCCACGGCCCGGCACCCTAGCCGACGCCGCGGAGCGACGTCGGCCCGAGCTCCGGCTTGGCCGGAACGTCGTCGGCTCCGAGCGGGTGCCCTGGAGCGCAGTTCCGACCCCGCACCTACTGGGGTGTCTCGTCCCGACAGCCCTCGCCGGAGAGGGTCAGCGGGGGGCGGGGCCGGCTGACGTGGGGATTGCCGGCCAGAGCGAAGCGCCACGGGCGGTCGACCGCCACCGAGATACCGATCCTCGGGCCGGTGACGACGGACCGGGCCGGCACGGCCGGCGGCTCGAGGCGGACGGGCGACCCGGCGGCGACCAGATCGACCCCGTCGTGGCCCCCGCCGATGCCGAGGGCGGCGCACAGCTTGCCCGGGCCCGATCCCAGGTCGGACAGGACCCGGGCCTTGGGCCTGTCGGCCCACATGGCCTCGACCCCGGCCACCGGCTCCACCGCCCGGACGAGGACGGCCGAGGCCGTGCCCTCGATGCCGCACACGACGTTGGCGCACCAGTGGATCCCGTAGCTGCGGTAGACATAGAGGTGACCGGGCGGACCGAACATGACGCGGTTGCGGGGCGTCGGACCGCGGAACGCATGGCTGGCCGGGTCGTCCGGCCCCTCGTAGGCCTCGACCTCGACGATCAGCCCGGCCCGTTGGCCGCACCACAGCGCAGCGCCAAGGAGACGGGGTGCCACCACCGTGGCCGGCCCGGCCAACCAGGCTCGGTGGGGTTCGGGCGGGGTCAGGTCAGCGGCGCCCACGTTCGACCGACCGGATGGGGTCATGTCAGCGGGGTCATGTCAGCGGAGAGCGTCGAGCCGGCTCCGATCGGCGGCGAGGAGGGCCCGGAGCTGAGCGAGCTGCACCGCCACCGGCCCCGGCCCCCCACCGCCGGGGCTACGGCGCCGCTCGGCCCCCGCGCCGGGGGCGAACACGGACCGGGATTCCTCGCCCAGGTCGGGATGAGCGGCGGCCACCTCCTCGAGCGACACCCCCTCGTCGATGCAGCGGCGCACCAGGGCCCCCACGATGGCATGAGCCTCCCGGAACGGGGTTCCCCCCACCACGAGGATCTCGGCCAGGTCGGTGGCCAGGGGGCCGTCGGAGTCGGCGGCGGCGGCCATGGCCACGGTGTCGAAGGTGGCGGTCTCGATCAAGCCCCGCAGGGCCAGGAGGGCCAGGCGGATCTGGTCGAAGGAGTCGAACAGCGGCTCCTTGTCCTCCTGGAGATCTCGGTTGTAGGCCAGCGGCAGGCCCTTGAGCGTCGCTAGCAGACCGGTCAGGTTGCCGATGAGCCGCCCCGACTTGCCCCGGGCCAACTCGGCGATATCGGGGTTCTTCTTCTGCGGCATCATCGAGCTGCCGGTGGCATAGGCGTCGTCGAGCCGGAGGAACCCGAACTCCTCCGACGACCACAGGACGATCTCCTCGCCCAGCCGGCTCAGGTGGATGCCGACCATGGCCACGGCGAACAGGGCCTCGGCCACGAAGTCACGATCGCTGGTGACGTCGAGCGAGTTGGTGAAGGTGGCCCCGAACCGCAGGTCGGCGGCGGTGGCCGCCGGGTCGAGGGGCAACGAGGTACCGGCCAGCGCCCCCGCCCCCAGCGGCGACACGTCGGTCCGGCGGTGGGCGTCGAGGAGGCGGTCGAGGTCGCGACCCAATGCCCAGGCGTGGGCGGCCAGATGGTGGGCCAGCAGGACCGGCTGGGCCCGCTGGAGATGGGTGTAGCCCGGCAGGTAGGCGGCGCCCGCCCCCTCGGCCCGCTCGACCAGGGCCTCCTGGAAGGCCATGACGAGGTCGGCCACCTCGACCAGCGCGTCTTTGGTCCACAGCCGGAACGCCGTCGCCACCTGGTCGTTGCGGCTGCGGCCGGTGTGGATCTTGGCCCCCGCCGGTCCGGCCAGCTCGGTCACCCGACGCTCGATGGCGGTGTGGATGTCCTCGTCGGAGGGCACGAAGCCCAGGTCGCCGGCCGCCAACTCCATCCCGGTGCGGTCGAGGGCGGTGAGCACGGCGCTCAGCTCCTCGTCGTCGAGCAGGCCGGCCCGGTGCAGGCCCCGGGCGTGGGCCCGTGACCCCTGAACGTCGTGGTGGGCCAGACGCTGATCGAACGGGAGACTGACCGTGTAGGCGAGCAGGGCGTCGGCGGGCCCGGCCTCGAACCGACCGTGCCACAGCAGTGTGGCCTTGCCATCGTCCGGCGGGCCGGCGGCCGTCACGAGATGCCCCGCTTGGCGGCCAGCGTCCGGAGGCGGAGGGCGTTGAGCTTGATGAAGCCGTCGGCGTCGGCCTGCTGGTAGGCGCCGCCGTCGTCTTCGAACGTGGCGATCGTGGCGTCGAACAGGGAGTCGTCGGAGCGGCGCCCGACCACGTCGACGTTGCCCTTGTAGAGTTTGACCCTGACGGTGCCGTTGACCGCGGACTGGGTCCAGTCGATGGTCTGCTGCAGCATGTGGCGCTCGGGACTCCACCAGTAGCCGTTGTAGATGATGCTGGCGTAGCGGGGCATCAGCTCGTCCTTCAAGTGGGCCACCTCGCGGTCGAGGGTGAGCGACTCGATGGCCCGGTGGGCCCGGAGCATGATCGTGCCCCCGGGCGTCTCGTAGGCGCCCCGGCTCTTGATCCCCACGTAGCGGTTCTCGACGATGTCGAGCCGGCCGACGCCGTTGGCCCCGCCCACGGCGTTGAGGTGGGTCAGGACCTCGGCCGGGCTCATCGCCCGCCCGTCGATGGCCACGATGTCGCCCCGACGGTACTCGAGCTCGATGTAGGTGGCCTCGTTCGGCGCCTGTTCGGGGCTGACCGACCATCGCCACATCTCGGCCGGCGGCTCGGTCCACGGGTCTTCCAGCGGGCCACCCTCGTAGGAGATGTGGAGCAGGTTGGCGTCCATCGAGAACGGCGACTTGGTGCCCCGCGTCATCTCGATCGGTATGTTGCGCTCGGCGGCGTAGGCCATCAACTTCTCCCGGCTGAGCAGGTCCCACTCCCGCCACGGGGCGATCACCTTGATGCCCGGCTCGAGGGCGTAGGCGCCCAGCTCGAAGCGGACCTGGTCGTTGCCCTTGCCGGTGGCACCGTGGCTGATGGCGTCGGCCCCCGTCTCCGCCGCCACCTCCACCAGCCGCTTGGCGATGAGGGGACGGGCGATCGAGGTGCCGAGGAGGTACTCGCCCTCGTAGACGGTGTTGGCCCGGAACATGGGGAAGACGAAGTCACGGACGAACTCCTCCCGCACGTCGTCGATGAAGATCGACGACTCGGGCACGCCCATCTGCAGGGCCTTGGTCCGGGCCGGTTCGAGCTCGTCGCCCTGGCCGAGGTCGGCGGTGTAGGTCACGACCGCGCAGTGGTAGGTGTCGATCAGCCACTGGAGGATGACGGAGGTGTCGAGCCCGCCGGAGTAGGCGAGCACGACCTTGTCGATGCTCCGGTCGGTGCTGGGGTCGGTGGTCATCGGAGGTTCCTCGGGGGGACGGTTGGGAAGCGGATGATGGATAGCGGATCGTGGGAGTCGATCGGATGACGAGGGTCGATCGGATGCCGGGGGTCGGGCGGCAGGGTCCGTTGGGTTCGGGACCGTCGGGCCCGGCCCGGACCCGGCGTCAGGGTCGTTCGTCGACCCGGGGGCTGAGGCCGGCGAGGCCGGCGAGGTCGGCGAGATCGGTGGCCAGAGCCGGGCCGGCGCCCTCGGCGGCGATGGCGAGCAAGGTATCGTCGCCGGCCACGGTGCCGATCAGCCGGGGCCAGCCGGCCCGGTCGAGGGCGGAGGCCACGACATGGGCCGAGCCGGGCGGGGTGCGCAGGACGACGAGGTCACCGGATCGGTCGATCTCCACCAGCCACTCCCCCAACACCCGCCGGAGGTGGTCGCTCGGGGCGAGCTGATCGGTGGGGAGCTCCGGGATGGCATAGACGGTGGCCCCGCCCGGGGCTCGGACCTTGATGGCTCCCAGCTCCTCCAGGTCGCGTGAGACGGTGGCCTGGGTGGCGGATATCCCGTCGGTGGCCAGTAGATCGACGAGCTGGGTCTGACTGCTGACGGGCTCGTCGGCCAGGAGCCGGGCGATGCGATGCTGGCGCTGGGCCTTGGTCCCGGCCATCTCAGCCGCCGCCCGATCCGTCGGTGATCCAGGCCAGGACGGCCCGCACCGCGGCCAGGCGGTTGGCGGCCTGGTTCCAGATCCGGCTCCGGTCACCGTCGAGCACGGCGTCGCTCACCTCCTCCCCCCGGTGGGCTGGGAGACAGTGGAGGAAGACGGCGTGGCCGGCCGCGGCCATCAGCCGTTCGTCGACCATGAACCCCTCGAAGGCCCGCAGCCGGTCGGCCCGTTCGGCCTCCTGACCCATCGAGATCCAGGTGTCGGTGTAGATCACGTCGGCACCGTCGATGGCTTCGGCCGGCCGGTCGAAGAGGGCGACGTCGACCCCGGCGACCCGCAACCGTCCGGCGTCGACCTCGCTGAAGCCGTAGCCGGGGGGTGACGCCACCCGCATCTCGCCGCCGAGGTAGCCGACGGCCAGCGTCAGGGAGCGGGCCACGTTGTTGGCGTCGCCGACATAGGTCACGACCCGTCCCTCGATCGTGCCGTACTCGGCCTCGATCGTGAGGATGTCGGCCAGGGCCTGGAGCGGGTGCCCGTCGTCGGACAGCAGGTTGACGACGGGGAGCACGTCGAGGGCGGCCATGCGCTCGAGCACCCGGTGGTCATGGACCCGGGCGCACAGCACCCGGTGGTAGCAGGCGAAGGTCCGGGCCACGTCCTCGGCCGTCTCCCGGGTGTCGATCCCGACCTCGTCGGCCGTGATGTAGACGGGGTGCCCCCCGAGCTGGACCACCGCCATCTCGGTGGAGTTTCGGGTCCGGGCCGAGGGCTTGGTGAAGACGCACGCCACGCCCTGCCGGGCCAGCGTCTGTTCCAGGTCGGCGGGCGGCACGACCGCCAGGTCGCAGAGGTGACGTAGCTCCTGCGGGGTCAGGTCGTCGATCTCGAGGAGGTGGCGCATCAGGTCGCTTCCAGCTCGTCGAGGATCGGCCCGAGGAGGGAGACCGCCTCGGCGATGTGCTCGTCGCCGATCGTGAGGGGCGGGGCGAGACGGAGGGCGGTGGGGGTGATCCCGTTGACGACCAGTCCCCGTTCGAGGCACACGGCGGCGGCCCGTTGGGCGTCGACGCCGCTGAGCTCGACGGCGAGGAGCAGACCCAGGCCCCGGACGGCGCTGACCTGGGGCAGGCCCAGCATGGCCTGGGTCAACGCCGCCCCGGCACTGGTGGCCTGGGCCGGGGCGTCGATGGCGACCATAGTGTCGAGCACGGCCCGGGCCGCCGCCGTGGCCAGGGGCTGGCCCCCGTAGGTGGTGGCGTGATCGCCCGGCTTGAACGAAGCCGCCACCTCCGGGCGGGCCCAACAGGCACCGATGGGCACCCCGTTGCCGAGCGCCTTGGCCATGGTCACCACGTCGGGCTGGATCCCGAAGTGCTGGAACCCGAACCAGCGGCCGGTGCGGCCGAGGCCGGTCTGCACCTCGTCGACCATGAACAGGATGCCCCGCTCGTCGCACAGTCGCCGCACGCCCTGGAAGTACTCGTCGGTCGCCGGGTTCACGCCCCCCTCGCCCTGCACGGGTTCGAGCAGGACGGCGGCCACGGTCTCGTCGAGGCTCGTCTCCAGCTCGGCCAGGTCATTCCACACGACGTGACGGAAGCCCTCCGGGAGGGGCTGGAAGGTGTCCCACTTCTGGGGCTGCCCGGTGGCGGCCAGGGTGGCCAGGGTCCGGCCGTGGAAGCTCTGGAAGGCACAGACGACCACGTGACGGCCCGGGCCGCCGTAGCGACGAGCCAGCTTGATGGCGGCCTCGTTCGACTCGGCTCCCGAGTTGCAGAAGAAGACCTGGCCCCCGATGGGGATCCCGTCGCCGATGAGGCGGTCGAGCTCGAGGGCGACGGCCCAGTTGTGCTCCGTGGCGTAGAGGTTCGACACGTGGAGGAGGCGCTGGGACTGCTCGGCCAGGGCGGCGGCCACCGCCGGGTGGGCGTGGCCGAGGCTGGTGACGGCGAGCCCGGACAGGAAGTCGAGGTAGCGCTTCCCGTCGATGTCCCACAGGTGGGCTCCCTCACCCCTCACGAATAGGACCGACGGAGGCCCGTAGGTCGGCATCAGCGGGCAATGGTCCAGATCGGCCGGCGCTCCCATGGCACTGCGGTGGTCGGTCATGTCGGTTCCCCTCGTCGTTCGGTCGGGTACACGGCAATGGCGTTTGCCATCGCTGCGGCGTCGGTGTCGGTGTCGGTGTCGGTTTCGGTGGGGCGGTGGTTCACGGGCGCTCCGACCCCGATGGACCGGTGGTGATCATGGTGCCGATGCCGGCGTCGGTGAACAGCTCCAGGAGGAGCACGTGGGGGATCCTGCCGTCGAGCATGTGGGCACTGGCGGCGCCGGCGGCGACGGCCTCGATGCACGACCGGACCTTGGGCACCATGCCACCGGAGATCGTCCCGTCGCCGATGGCGGCCTCCAGATCGGCCACCGAGGCCCGGGCCACCAGCGACGCCGGGTCGTCGACGTCGGTGAGGAGCCCGGGCACGTTGGTGAGGAAGACGACCTTCTCCGCGACCAGGGCACCGCCGAGGGCGCCGGCCACCGTGTCGGCGTTGATGTTGAGGGCCTGACCGGAGGCGTCGACCCCGATCGACGAGACGACCGGGATCAGGTCCTCGGCCAGGAGGCGCTCCACGATGCCGGGGTTGACGGCCACGACGTCGCCCACGAAGCCCAGCTCGGGATGGCGGACCTCGGCCAGCAGCAGCCGCCCGTCCTCCCCCGACATGCCGACGGCGTAGGCCCCGTGCATGTTGATCTGACCGACGATATCGCGGCCGACCTTGCCCACGAGCACCATACGGGCCACGTCGAGGGTCTCGGCATCGGTGACCCGCAGGCCGTCGCGGAACTCGCTCGTCTTGCCCAGGCGGTCGAGGAGCTCACCGATCTGAGGGCCGCCACCGTGGACGACGACCGGCTTCAGGCCGACCGATCGCAGCATGACAATGTCCTCGGCGAAGGTGCGGGCCAGGTCGTCGTCGACCATGGCGTTGCCCCCCAGCTTGACCACGATCACCGCGCCCCGGAACCGTTGGATGTAGGGGAGGGCCTCGATGAGGGCCGCCGCCCGCTGATCGGGGGAGAAGCCCCGGTCGACGGTCATGACCGGTACCCGGCGTTGATCTCGATGTAGCCGTGGGTCAGATCGCAGGTCCAGATCGAGGCCCGGCCGTCGCCGACGCCGACGTCGACCGTGATCGTCACCTCGTCGTTGCGGAGGTGCCCGGTGGCCCGCTCCTCGGAGTAGCCGTCGACGGCGACACCCGCCGCCGTGACCTGCTCGTCGCCGATCCAGATGGCCAACCGGTCGCGCTCGGCCCGCTCACCGGCCTTGCCCACCGCCATGACGATGCGACCCCAGTTGGCGTCCTCGGCGGCCAGAGCGGTCTTGACCAGCGGGGAGTTGCCGATCGACAGGGCGATGCGCTTGGCTGCGCCGTCGTCGGCCGCCCCCGCCACGACCACCTCGACGAACTTGGTGGCGCCCTCCCCGTCCCGCACGATCTGGTGGGCCAGGTCGAGAGTGACGGCGTCGAGGGCGGCCTGGAACTCGTCCCAGCGCGCCGTCCCAGGCCCCTCCAGAGGGTCGCCGCCGGCGGCACCGGTGGCGAACAGGAGCACGGTGTCGCTCGTGGAGGTGTCGGAGTCGACCGTGATCCGGTTGAAACTGTGCTCGACCGAGGAGGCGAGGGCCGACTGGAGGGCCACGGGGGCCACGGCCAGGTCGGTGAACACGAAGCCCAACATGGTGGCCATGTCGGGGGCGATCATGCCGCTGCCCTTGGCGATGCCGACGACGTTGGCCCCCGTGGCGCCGACCGGGCGGGCCGCCCCCTTGGGGAAGGTGTCGGTGGTGCGGATGGCGTCGGCGGCCTCGGCCCAGGCGGCGGCGGGGGCGTCGACCAGGTGGGGCAGGGCCGCCGCCAGCGCCGACTCGTCGAGCGTCTCGCCGATCACACCGGTGGAGGCCAGGTAGATGTCGTCGGGTGCACAACCGAGGGCGGCGGCCACGGTCTCGGCCGTCAGACGGGCCGCCGTGGCCCCGGCCCGGCCGGTGAAGGCGTTGGCGTTGCCGGCGTTGCAGACCACGGCTCGGGCCGAGCCCCGGTGGAGGATCGAGCGGCACCAGTCGACCGGGGCCGACGGGCACAGCGACGAGGTGAACACCCCGGCCACCACGGTGCCGGGGGCGAGCTCGGCCAGCATCAGGTCGGCCCGCTGGCGGTAGCGGAGACCGGCTTCGTAGGCGGCGAGGCGGACGCCGCCGACCGGGGGCAGGACGGGGAAGGTGGCCGGGGCCAGGGGTGAGATCGTCATGGGTAGACCCCGGCGGTGGCGAGGCCCGTGTCCTCGGGGAGGCCGAGGGCGAGGTTGGCGCACTGGACGGCCATGCCGGAGGCCCCCTTCATCAGGTTGTCGATCGCTCCGATCCCCATCACCAGCCCGGTGCGGGGATCGACCCGGGCGGTCAGGTGGACGGCGTTCGAGCCCAGGGTGGCCTTGGTCGACGGGCTGCGCTCGGAGACGACGACGAACGGGGCATGGCGGTAGAACTCGGTCATGGCCTCGAGCGCCGTGTCGGTGGTGAGGGGCCCGGCGCCGGCGGCGGGGCGGCCGTAACAGGTGGCGAGGATGCCCCGGTTGAGGGGGGCGAGGTGGGGGGTGAACAGCACCTGGGCGGGGCGGCCAGTCCGCTCGGTGAGCGCCTGCTCGATCTCGGGGGTGTGACGGTGGGTGAGCAGGCCGTAGGCGGTGACGTCCTCGTCGACGGTACAGAACGTGGTGTGGGCCTTCGGAGGGCGGCCGGCGCCGCTGACCCCCGTCTTGAGGTCGACGATGAGGCCGTCGGGCTCGATCAGACCGGCGTCGAGGAAGGGGGCGAGGGTGAGGGTGGCGGTGGCGGCGTTGCAGCCGGTGGCGGCGATCAGCTCCGCTCCGACGATCTGGTCGCGAAACAGCTCCGGAAGTCCATAGGCGGCCTCGGCCAGCAGTTCGGGGCAGGTGTGCTCGGCCCCGTACCACTCGGGGTAGAGGGCGGCGTCGCGGAGCCGGAAGTCGGAGCCCATGTCGACGATGTGGCCGACCTTGCCCTTGAAGTCGGGGACGGTGCCCATGCTGACCCCGTGGGGTAGGCCACAGAAGACGACGTCGAGGCCGTAGAGGGCGGCGGGGTCGTAGGCGTCGAAGGTGCGATCGCCGTAGGCGAGGGCCAGGCTCGGGTACAGGTCTGCGATCGTCGTGCCGGCCTGGGAGTCGCCGGTGGCGACGACGAGCTCGAAGGCGGGATGGGCCGTCAGGAGCCGCAGCAGCTCCGCTCCCGTGTAGCCCGACGCACCGACGATGCCGACGCGGTAGTTGGTCATGGGGTTCTCCTCCGGCCGGGGGGGGTGGGCGATGCCT
>JBHJNQ010000076.1:0-78219 GCA_050330635.1 Acidimicrobiales bacterium
GTGGCCGGTGTGGACCGCGGTGGCGGGCGGGAGGGTGAAGATGCGGTACTCGATCGAGTCGAGGATCTCGTCGTAGCTGCTGAACGAACGTGCGGTGGCACCCGGACCGCCCTTGAACAACGTGACGCCGCTGAACAGGATCCCGTCGGACGCGAGGTGGAGGCAGCAGCCGCCCGGTGCCGTGGAAGATGGTGAGGCCGGAGCCGGGCTCCTACCTGTACCCGACCGAGGACATGGTGCCGCCCGGCGCCCCAATTCATCCCCCCATCGCCCCGGGCGACGTGGAGGTCTTCTCGCTGTGGCTCTTCGTGTTCAACAACCCCGAGCTGTGCACGGACCCCTGCGACATGGACGACGTCGGCGAGACCCCGGCCCAAGGTGGGATATACCAGCTCGACGCCATGATCGGACGGGGCCGGAGGATCACCATGGACGGGTCGGTCTGGTATGGGCAACGGGCTGACTTCGGGGCCCCGCTCACCGAGCCGATCGACGCCGAGCTCCACCTGGCCATGGCACCCCACGGGGCGCTCCTCGATCCGCCGGACGACATCCGCCAGCTCAACGGCGCCGTCGGGACCGCAGCGCACTGGTGGGCGGCCGTGCTGCGGTGACCGCCGATCGGGTGCGCCGCTCCGGTGGCGCACCCGATCGGTCATCCCCGCCCGTGCTAACGTCCCGTTATGGGCACTGCAGCCCGGGCGGAGGGGTCCGGGCCCGGGGGGTGGCCCGAAGGAGGGGGGATGAGCGACGATCGGCCGGTCGTGCTCCGGGTGTTGGGCCCCGTGGCCGTCGACCGGGGTGAGGGGCCCGAACCCATCCGGTCTCGGCTCCGGCGTAGTCTTCTGGCCCTCCTCGTGGCCAACGTGAACCGCCCCGTCACCGTCGACCGCATCGTCGAGGCCCTATGGTCGGGGGACGATTGGGCCAACGGGCCGCAGCGACTGTGGTTCCACGTCTCCAAGCTGCGAGCGACGGTGGCGGCCGCCGGCGCCACGATCGAGTTGGGTCCCGGGACGTACCGGTTGGTGATCGACGAGGGTTGCATCGACGCCACCGTGTTCCAGCGCAGGGTGGAGCAGGGGTCGGCTGCGCTCGCCGCCGACTTGGCCCCCGAGGCCCGCCGGCTGCTGACATCGGCCCTGTCGCTGTGGCGGGGTGACCCTTACGGTGACGTCGACGAGGACGCCGTCGGGTGGGGGGAGCGGGTGCGTCTCAGCGAGCTCCGGATTAGCGCCGTCGAGGCCTGTGTCGACGCCCGACTGGTGCTCGGCGACATCAGCCGGCTGACGTCGGAGCTCGAGAGCCTCCTCGTCGACCACCCGTACCGCGAGACCCTGTGGTTGCGGCTCATGCAGGCGCAGGCCGCGGCCGGGCGGCCGGCCGAAGCGCTGGGGAGCTACGAGCGGGCCCGTCAGCTCCTGGCCGACGAGCTGGGTGTCGAACCGGGGGGCCCGCTCCAGAGCTACGCCCGGACGGTCAAGCCATCAGCGGAACCGGCGGCAGTTGGTCCCAGGCCCGCCGACCCGTCCTACGGGGCGGAGCGTTTCGTGGGCCGGGAGCGCCAACTCCGCCACCTCGACGACGCGGTCGGCCCGGTCGTCGGCGGTCGGGTGACGACACCGGTGGTCCGGTTCGTCCGGGCCGAGGCGGGGGCGGGCAAGACCCGGCTGGCCACCGAGCTGACCCGGCAGCAGGACCTGCGGGGCGCAGTGGGGTTGATCACCAGCTGCTCGGCCGTCTCGGGCCCGGCCGATCCGTATGGGCCGATCCTGCGGGTGGCCCAGGTCCTCGGTGGCGGTGACCCGGTGACGGCCCGGGTGCAGCTCTCCGATGGGGCCGCCGACAGCATGGCCCGCGTCGGGCCGGTGCTCGGGCTCCGGCCGGGTCTCGACGTCGTCGGCTTCAGCGGCCGGGCCACCGGCCCGGGCCGGGTCGGCGACGATCTGCAGGAGCTGTTCCTCACCTGGGCCGAGCGGGTTCCGCTACTGGTCGTGGTGGAGGACCTCCACTGGGTCGACACCGAGACCGTGGCCTTCCTCCGGGCCCTGAGCGTGGCGCCGAGTGGAAGAATCGCCGTGGTCGGCACCTACCGCCCCCACGACCTCCCGCTCAACGACGCCTGCCGTGACCTGACGGCGCTGGAACAGGAGCTCCAGGCTCGGTCCCGGGAAGCGGTCGTCGTCGATCTGGACGAGGTGACACCGACCGAACGTGCGCAGTTCGTCGACCAGCTGCTCGACCGGGAACCCAACGACTTCGACAACGGCTTCCGGGCTGATCTCATGGCGACGGGCGAGGGCCACGCCCTCTACACGCTGGAGGTCCTGGCCGACCTCCAGACCCGAGGTTCCATCGGACGGACGAGGGGGCGCTGGGGGGTGACGGGAACCGTTGGCTGGGAGTCGTGGCCGGCGAGGATCCAGGGCGTGCTGGGCTCCCGCCTGAGCGCGCTGGACGACGAGCTGATCGAGGTCCTGCGGGTGGCCAGCGTGGAGGGCGAGGAGTTCACCGACGCCGTCGTCGCTCATGCCACCGGATTGACCGAGGACCGGGTGGTGGCTGCGCTCAGCCGGCGGGCGGCGGCGAGCGGTGTCGTCAATCCAATCGGTCCGGCCCAGGGCAAGGGGCGACCGATCCGGCGGTACCGCTTCGCCCACAACCTGTTCCAGCGCTATCTCTACGAGCGCATCGACCAGGCGGAGCGGTCCCACCTCCACGCCAAGGTGGCGGCCGGGCTCATCGACAGCCTCGGCGACACCGACGAGCTGGCCAGTACCCTGGCCCTGCACTACGAGCAGGCCGGCGACCGCTTGAACGCCGCCCGGCAGCACACCGAGGCTGCCCGTCGGGGCCTGCGCCTGTCGGCCTACCGACGGGCCGAACACGACGCCCAGCGAGCCCTGGCCCTGCTGGGCGAGGTCCCCGAGCAGTACCGCCCGACCCGAACCCGGTCCGAGGCGCTCCTGCTCCTAGGCCTGGCCCAGTCGCTGCTGTACGGCTTTCCGTCGGTCGAGGTCGAGCAGACCTACCAGTTGGCGATAGACGTGATGCGCAACGACCCGCCCAATCGCCGGCTTCCGGTGGTGTTCGGGCTGTTCGTGGGGCGGGCGACCCGGGGGGAGTTCGATCGCGCCGGGGAGCTGGCGGAACTGGCCGGGTCCCTGGCCGAAGCGGCCGGGGACGACGGCCTCCGCGTGCAGGCCCTCCACGCCCGCTTCACCCAGGAGGCGTTGGCCGGGAACTACGACCGTGCCCACCCGGCCTTCGATCGGTGCCGCAGCCTGTACCGTCACAACGTCCACCACCGGCAGAGCTACCGCTACGCCAACCACAATCCGATCGTGTGCGGGTTGTCGCTGACGGCCCTGTGTCACCTCATGCAAGGCGACACGGTCCGGGCCGAGCGGCACCTCCACGAAGCCGCCGACCTGGCGAGGGCCGCCGACCATCCGCCCTCGCTGGTCCAGCCGACGTGCTGGGATCCGTGGATCAGGTCGTTCGATGCCGACCCGGACGATCTCGACCGGCGTTGCCGGGAAGCGTTGCGGCTCGAGGAGTCGATGACGGCCCCCATCTTCTTCGGCAGCGTGCGCCGGGTACAGGGCCTGGTCGCACTGCGACGAGGTCACGCCGATGAGGCCATCGCCGTGCTCGAGGCCGAGTTGGCGGTGCAGCAGCGGATGCGGAACGGGTCCTGGGTGCCCCTCTTCGCAGCTGACCTGGCCCAGGCCTACCTGGCCGCTGGACGACCGGACGACGCCCGCCGCGTCCTGGTCCCGGTGGCCGATGTGGCTCCGGAGCGGATGGGCCAGTCGGAGATCTACCGGTTGCAGGGCGAGGCGGCGCTGGCGGAAGGCGACCGGGTGGAAGCCGACGCCTGGTTCCGGCGGGCCTGTGAGACGAGCGAGCGGGTGGGTGCCCTCACCGTGGCCCTGCTGGCCGGGTGCTCGTTGACGGCGACGGCGCCGGACGACGCCCGGGCCTACCTGCACCGCATCGTCGGTCGGCTGCCGCCCGGCCACCGGTCCCTGGGCGCCGAGCAGGCCCGCCAGCTCATCGGGTCCGGTTGACGGACGTCGTAGTGCCTCGCCGGCTCCGGGTCGAGGCGCTCGGCCCGCCCGAGCGCCCGGGTTGGTTCAGGGCAGCCGGTGGATGACGATGGGCAGGGCGGTGGTGCCGGCGGCGTCGTGGAGGCGGGCCGCGGCGATCGTGAGGGCCCAACCGGTGCGCATCGTCGTGGCGCACAACAGCACCGGGCCCGGTCGTAGGTCGGCGGCGGCTGCGGGGTCGAGACCGATGGCGTCTTCCAGGTGGGCGACAACGGCGGCGCTCGACGCGTTCGACGGGGCAGGGTCGGACCCGGTCCAGCGCAGGGCGTCGACG
The DNA here is from genome assembly GCA_050330635.1 of Acidimicrobiales bacterium. Taxonomy (GTDB): domain Bacteria; phylum Actinomycetota; class Acidimicrobiia; order Acidimicrobiales; family SZUA-35; genus CADEDH01. Next base: position 4,387 of record JBHJNQ010000076.1, read on the forward strand.
AGCGGGAGGCGGCCGACGGTGGCCAGGTGGGCGGCCAGGGCCAGGTTGGTGGCGTGCTCTCCCGGTCGGGCCGGGGCCGGCACGACGGCCAGGGGCCGCTCGGGCCATACCTTCGACCAGCGGCGCAGCACCTCGACGGCCCCGTCGAGTAGGGCCGGCGGGATCGACCCGTTGCCGGCGCGACCCAGGGTGGCCAGCTCGTCGTCCCAGGCGGCGTCGTCGGCGAAGGCCACCGCCCGCCCCTCGGCGATGCCGACGATGCGGCCCCGCCGCCCCGGTCCCTTGGGCCACAGTTTGCGAGGCTCGATCACCACATCGACCCCCCGCAGGTGGTCCCGGGCGGCCCGGAGGCGTTCCTCGCCCGGTCGGGCCCCGGGCGACGGCAGGGTGCCGGTACACACCGAGCACCGCCCGCACGGCGCCGGCGAGGGATCGTCGAGGGCCTGCTGGAGGTAGGCCATCAGGCAACCCTCGCCCCGGGCGTAGCGGCGCATCAGGTCGGCCTCGGCCCGGCGGGTCGAGGTCAACGCCTGCCACTTGACGCCGTCGTGAGTGTAGGGCACGCCCGTCGCCTCCCAGCCGGAACCGCTCTTGGCCACCACGCCGTCGACGGCGAGGATCTTGAGGATGGTCTCCAACCGGCCCCGGCGTATGCCGGTGCGGGATTCGAGGTCGATGATCGAGCGGGGCCCGTCGGCCAGACGGTGGAGGGTGGCGTCGACGTCGTCGGGATCGGGGATCGACGCCGTGGCGAAGTACTCCCAGATGCGCTCGTCGGCGGCGGCCGACAGGAGCACGGCGTCGGCTCGCGCCACGGCGCGGCCGGCCCGCCCGATCTGCTGGTAGTAGGCGACGGGGGTGGCCGGCGAGCCCACGTGGAGGCAGAAGCCGAGGTCGGGTTTGTCGTAGCCCATGCCGAGGGCCGACGTGGCGACCACCGCCTTGACCCGGTTGTGGCGTAGCTGTTCCTCCACCTCGACCCGGGCCTCGGCGTCGAGCTGGCCGGTGTAGGCCGCCACCTCGTGGCCGCAGGCTCGGAGGAACCCGGCGAGGCGGTTGGCCTCGGCCACGGTGAGGACATAGACGATGCCGGAGCCGTCGAGGGTGTCGAGGGCGTCGGCGACCCAGGCGTAGCGTTCGAGCGGGGCGAGGCCCGGGACCACCGAGAGGCGCAGCGAGGTGCGGGCCAGGGTGCCCCGGAACGTGACCGTGCCCTCACCGAGCTGACGTTCGATGTCGGCCGTGACCCGGCCGTTGGCGGTGGCGGTGGTGGCCAGGACCGAGGCGGTCGGGGTCGACAGCAGGGCCCGGGCCAGGCGCTGGTAGTCGGGCCGGAAGTCGAATCCCCAGTCGCTGATGCAGTGGGCCTCGTCGATGACGACGAGTCCGACGCGGGCCATGAGCTCGTCGAGGCGGGCGGCGAAGCGGGGGTTGCCCAGCCGCTCGGGCGACACCAACAGCAGATCGAGCCGGTCGGCGTCGAGGGCGTCGAAGACGGGGTTCCACTCGTCGAGGTTGGTGCTGTTGACCGTGGCGGCCCGCAGGCCGGCCCGGGTGGCCGCCGCCACCTGGTCACGCATGAGCGCCAGCAGGGGCGACACCACCAGGGTGGGACCGGCGCCGCTCGACCGAAGGGCGGCGGTGGCGGCCCAATAGACCGCCGACTTGCCCCACCCGGTGGCCTGCACGACCAGCACCCGGGCGGCGGGGCCGACGATGGCCCCGACCGCCTCGACCTGGTCGTCGCGGGGTGACGCCCCGGGGCCGGCCAGCCGGGCCAGCACGGCACCGAGGTGGCTGGCAGGGTCGGTGAGGCGTGCGTCGGTCATGGGGGGGTCACGGGACCGGGTGCGGCCACCACCTCGTCGGTCCAGACCGTGAAGTCCTGGAGCACGTTGGGGCCGAAGGTGGTGGTGATGGCCACGTCGGCGGCGTCCCGTCCGTGGGCGATCAGAACCCGCCCGATGCGGGGGACCAGGTTCCGGGGGTCGACCGTCAGCCACCGCCCGCCCAGGAACACCTCGAACCAGCCCGAGAAGTCCATCGGGTCCGGCGAGGGCGGCACGCCGATGGTGCCCAGGTAGCCGGTGCAGTATCGGGCAGGGATGTTCATGGCCCGGCACAGCGCAACGCCCAGGTGGGCGAAGTCGCGGCAGACTCCTCGTCGCTCCTCGAACGCCTCCCAGGCCGTCTTCGATGGCCGGGCCCACTGGTAGCCGAACGTGATGTGTTGATGGACCCACTGGCTGATGGCCTGCACCCGGTCCCAGCCCGGTGGGGTGTCGCCGAACAGGTCCCACGCCGTCTCCAGCAGCTTGTCACTCTCGCAGTAACGGCTGGGCAGGAGGAACAGCAGGGTCTCCTCGGGCAGGTTCTCGACGGTGTGCTGGTGGACCGTCGGAGACGACTCGTCGGGCAGCCCGCCGTCGCGCACCACGGTGTCGGCCCGCATCTGGAACGACCCGGCCGGAGCCAGGATCCGATTGCACCAGTTGCCGAACGAGTCGCGGTACGACACGTAGGGCGTGGAGGGGCTGGTCACCATCGCGTCCGGTGCCACCAGGTCGGAGATGCGGCTGTAGTGCACGCTGAGGACGGTGATCACGGGGGTCGGTTGCTCGAACTCGTACTGTAGTGAGTAGCCGATGCGGAGTTGCACCTCTCACCTCCGGTTTCGTAGGAGCAGGTACTACCCAATCGGCAGCGACGCAACCCTGAATCCTGCCACCACTGCGGCTCGAATCCGTGCCCACAACGAAAAACACCGCCGACATGAGCCGGCGGTGCCTGAAACTCCTGCGTTACTCTGCTAGATCACGCGAACGTTCTGGGCTTCTTCTCCCTTGCGGCCGGGGGCAACGTCGAACTCGACGAGCTGGCCTTCGTCCAGCGACTTGTAGCCATCGCCAGTGATGTTGGAGAAGTGCACGAAGACGTCATCTCCCTGTTCTCGCGAGATGAAGCCGAAGCCCTTCTCACTGTTGAAAAATTTGACAGTGCCTTGCATATGCACGCTCTCTCTGTAACAACTCGTCACCTGACGAATTCTCCTCCAAGGTATAGCGAACCATTCGCTCTTCCTCCCGTACCCGCAGATACCGTCCGGCCCAGCATGCGCCGGGGAACCGAGCTGTTGGCGATTTCTTCGTCTTCTACGAGCGTGACTCACGAGGTGTCGAGCCAGCAATGCACCCGAGCGACGATCTCGGTGACCATCTCGTCACAGGCGACACGAACAGGTGCACTCATGGCGCCACCGAGATCGAAGCAGCCGCCTTCCACCGCGCGGACCTCGAGGTGGGGTGGCAGCTGGTCGAGCACCGCGGCGAGACCGACTGCGTCGCCGAGGCCGAGGGCGTGACCGCTGGCCACCATTGCGTCGCCGGAGAGTGCCCCGACCCCACGCAGACCATCGACGGTGTAGCGGTGGATGGTCCCAACCGGAGAACCGGAGCTCACGGCATCGACCACCAGCACGTGTCGGGAGCCCTCCCAGGCCTGAATGATCCGGACGGGCTCACCGTCGAGGTCGACCACCCGCACACGGTCGTCATCCTCGAAGTGATCGAGGAGGCGGGCCGTCACGATGGGGCCGACCGCGTCGTCGCTGCGGAACGGGTTGCCGACGCCGATGACGGTCACCTCTGGCGCATGCGATCCGGTCACGTCCGGTGCACCCGCATGTCGAGGAAGTGGGTGGCACAGGAGATGCACGGGTCGTAGTTGCGCACGGCCTGTTCGCACAGGGCCTCCAGGGTCGCGTCGTCGAGGTCGAGCGAGTGCTCGATGAGGTGGAACAGATCGTGCTCGATGACCGGCTGGTTCTGTGATGTCGGCGGCACGATGCGGGCGTCGACGATCGTGCCCGCATCATCGAGCTCGTAGCGGTGCCAGAGCAGCCCGCGGGGGGCCTCGCTCCACCCCGCCCCGACACCGGCTCGGGGTTCGACCTCCACGAAGGGCCGGTCGGGCGTGGTGTACGCCGACACGAGGTCGAACGCCACCTCGCAGGCATGGAGCGTCTCGATGGCTCTGATGACCACGCTGCGGAACGGGTTGCGCTCGCCGGACGTGAGGCCCAGCTCGGCAGCGAGCGCAGCCGCTCTGGGCGCCAGAAGGTCGGCACCGTGGGCGAACCGGGCGAGCGGACCCACGAGGTAGTCGCCGCCGGCGAGCATCCGACCGTGGAGCGCCGTGGAGTGCTCGACGTGTTCCTCGGCGAAGTGATCGAGGAACTCGTCAGGCCCGATGTCGAGGCCGGTGGTCGACACCAGGCGCCCATCGAGGACCGCGTACTCGTCGGGACTCGCCAGTGCGATCAGTGCCGTGCCATCGGGGATCTCGTGATCGGGCATGGGGAACGTGGCGGTCCATCGGGCCACCTCCTCGGCGGCGTCGACGGCCCACCCCAGTTCACTGGTGAGCGCCCGCAGCCGGGCCACGGCCGGGGCCTTGTGAAATCCTCCCACCCTCACGTTGATCGGATGCACGGCCCGGCCGCCGATCACCTCGACGATCTCGTTGCCGAGCTTCTTGAGCCGCAGACCGCGCTGCAGTTCGGCTCCGTGGTCGGCGGCCATGGCGATCCCGCTGTCGTACCCGAGGAAGTCGGGGGCGTGCAGGAGGTGGATGTGGAGCACGTGGCTCTCGATCCATTCACCGCAGTACAGGATGCGGCGCAGGTCCCGCAGGGGCTCGTCGAGCGTGACCTTGCAGAGCGCCTCGAGCGCCTGGCAGGCGCTCATCTGGTAGGCCACGGGACAGATGCCGCAGATTCGGGCCGTGATGTCCGGTGGCTCGGTGAAGGAGCGACCGCGCAGGAACGCTTCGAAGAACCGCGGTGGTTCGAAGATGCGCAACCTGACGTCGCGCACCTCGCCGTCGTGGATCTCGACGATGAGGCCACCCTCGCCCTCCACGCGGGTGAGGGCCTCGACGCCGAAGCGGCGGGTGCGGCGCCGGTGTTTGCGGTGATCGTGGGTCATGACTCGGCGTCTCCTCGTTCGATCGCTTCGGCGGCACGCCGGAACTCGGGGGCAGCCACGTTGAACGTGGCGAGCAGGTGGAGGAGGTCGTCGTTGCGGGTACCGGTGCGGTGTACGACGGTGCGCATGGCGTCGAGGTTGGCGGACTCCGATGGCCCGAAGCACCCGAAGCATCCACGGTCGAAGGACGGGCACAGCGCGCCGCAGCCGCCGTGGGTGACGGGTCCGAGACATGCCGTCCCGTGAGCGATCAGCACACAGGGGTTGCCTACCTGTTTGCACTCCACGCACACGCTGTGCGACGTGACGGGAAGGCGGCGACCGGCGAGAAGAGCGGCCACCGTGGCCAGCAGTTCGGCCTTCGCGATGGGACATCCGTGGAGCTGGTGGTCCACCGCGACATGATCGGCGATCGGGGTGCTCGTAGCGAGCGTGTCGATCCACCCGGGCCGGGCGTAGACGATCGAGCGGTACTCGTCGATGTCGGCGGAGTTGCGGAGCGCCTGGATCCCGCCGGCGGTGGCGCATGCGCCGAGGGTGACGAGCAGGCCTGAGCGGGCGCGGATGTCGCGGATCCGCTCGGCATCGTGGGCGGTCGTGATCGAGCCCTCGACGAAGGAGATGTCGTAGTGGTCGAGCTCCTCGGACGGGCCTGCTTCGAGGAACATCCGGATGTCGAGCGCAGCGGCGATGTCGAGCAACTCGTCCTCGCAGTCGAGCAGGGTGAGCTGGCAGCCGTCGCACGAGGCGAACTTCCACACGGCGAGGGTGGGTCGGCTCATCGCTCGCCCACCGCCATGAGGCCACCGACGCGATCCCATCTGACCACTGGCCCGTCGCGGCACAGCAGCAGCGGGCCGAGCTGACAGCGTCCGCACTTCGCCACCCCGCAGTGCATGTTGCGCTCGAGCGATAGGAACACCTGCCGTCGCGGCATGCCGCGCTCGACGAGAGCACGCGCCCCCGACGTCATCATCACCTCGGGACCGCAGACGAACGCCAATCCGTTGCCGGGCACACCCGACAACCCGTGGTCGTCGAGGAGGTCGGTGACGGTGCCGAGTGACTCGTACCACGATCCGTCTCCGACGTCGACCGTGGTTGCCACGCGTGCACCGTGGGCCTCCCAGGCGTCGTACTCGTCGGCGTAGACGAGCTGCGCCGGCACCCGTGCCCCGATGAGGACGGTGACGCTCCTGGGGGCATGGGCGCCGCCGACCAGCGACCGGATCGCCAGCCGTAGCGGCGCGAGGCCGAGCCCCCCGGCCATGACCACCACGTCGCGACCGGCGGTGCCGGCCAGCGGCCACGCCGTGCCGTACGGCCCGCGCAACCCGACGACCTCGCCGGTGGGGGCGGCGACGAGGGCGCTGCTGACGGCGCCGACCGCCCGCACCGTGAGCTCCAGGGAGTGGGAGGCGGTGATGCCGCCGACGGAGATGGGGATCTCGCCGACGGCGGGAATCCACACCATCACGAACTGTCCGGGGGCGGGTGCAGCGAGACCAGCGGCGACGGCAGCGAGGGTGACGGTCACGACATCGGGTGCGTCCTCGCGGCGCGACACCACACGGTAGGGGGCGGGCTGCATCGGATCGTCGCACAGCGCCGGAGGATCCATCTCGGTCATGTCGCCTCCCCCCCAGCCCTACCGTGTGGTGTCGACGGATGTGAGAGCGATGGCCTCGGCGGCGAGGTCGATGCCCGCGGGACACCACGTGGTGCACCGGCCGCATCCCACGCACCCGTTCGTGCCGAACTGCTCGGGCCATGTCTGCAGCTTGTGGGTGAGCCATTGCCGGTAACGGGAGGAGATCGTCGCCCGCACCGGGCGGCCGCCCAGGCTCGAATGGTCGAGCTCGAAGCACGACGTCCAGACCTGCTCCCGTACGGTCTCGTCGCCGTCTCCGCCGAGTTCGGTGTGATCGCTGAACGACGAGCAGAAGCACGTGGGGCATACCGAGGTGCAGTTCCCACAGGAGAGGCATCGTTCGGCGACGTCGGCCCACTGCCGATGGTGATCGGTGCCCGCCAGCCGCTCGGGCAGCGCGGCGCCGTCGACCCGGACCGGGAGTTGAGCGAGCGCCGACTGCACGACCCGCTCGGCGGCGGCGAGAACAGCGGCGTCGGCGGGGGAGCCGTCGAGCCGTGCCAGCACTTCCTCGCCACGATCCGTCCCTGCCTCGACGAGGAACGCTTCGTCCACCTCGGTGAGGCGGAGATCGAAGCCGCCGGAGGGCTGCGGCCCTCCGCCCATCGAGGTGCACCAGCACGTGCTGCTCGGCACACCGCAGGTGACGGCGACCACGAACATCCCGGCTCTCCTGGCACGGTGACGCGGGTCGGGATGGTCCCCTCCCAGGAACACACCATCCAGGATGGCCAGGGCACGGACCTCACAATCGCGGGCGCCGATGAGGGCCAGCGGCCGGTCGGGAGGCTCGGGATGGGTGACGACGAACGAGCCATCCGTGCGACGGATGCGCAACACCTCGCTGCGGGGCGGGAAGACGAACCGCTTCCACGAGTCGGCTGCTGGCGTCCACGAGAACCGCTCGGGGCGATCGGTCTGCTGCAGCCGCCACCGGCCTGGCCCCTGCTCGACCGTGACCCCTCGGGGCATGTCGGTCGCTGAGGTGAGGTCGTCGTAGACGATGACGCCATCTCGCACGACGGGCCCCACGACCCGGTAGCCGAACTGGCGCAACGTCGACAGCAACGACTCGATGCCGACGAGCGACCCGAGCCTACAAGCGGTTCCCACATGGTCAGGATGGTGATCCGCTCTGGTCGCTGCACAGGGGCGGAAGTCACGAGCATCCAGCTCGGCCTGGGTGATGCCAAGGGCCTTGCCGAGTGCGTCGTTGTAGCTACGGCCCGGACCCACTCGACGAGCTGGAGACCAAGGAATGGGAGACCACCCGTGGGGAGGATGCCGAGGCGTTCGTGAACCTGTTCGGCCCCGACAAGATCCCGGGCCAGGCTGGGCGGGACGGTCACCAAGAAGCTGTCGGCGTGGCTGGAAGCCAACGGCCCCATCACCAGTGCCTACGCACCGGGACCATCGCCCTGGTCGCCGGTGAATGGCGTTTCGTCGAACTCGGCAACGTCTACCCCTGACCCCACCCGGGCGTCGGTCGCCCGGTTTGTCAGCGCCCGAGCCCGGCGAGAGCGTCATCGATCTCGATGAGGGCGGCCGAGGCTCGCCACAGGTGGTCCTCGGCCTATCCCGTCCGAACGGGGCGGCGCCGCCAGTCGGGCTCCCAGTGCCCGTTGACGATGCGGCGCAGGTGTTCGTGGGAGGCCTACCGGTCGACGGCGCCCCCCGGGTCGTGACCGGTGTGGTGTCCAGGTCGATGATCACCTCCGCATGACCGACAGGGGCGAAGCAGTCAGGAGTCGAGAACGACCACGGCCCGCCCGGGCGTAGTCTTCTGGCCCGAGTCGTTCTCGGTCCAGACCTCCACCTCCACCAGCTTCTTGCCGTTCTCCTCCCGCTTATCGGCCACCACACCCTTGGCCTGCCATTGCGTGCCCTGGAGATCCATGCCCCGGTACTGGCAGGCGACGGACTTCACCCAGCCGCTGGCCCCTACCCAGTCCGAGACCAGCTGGCCAAGCGTCGACCACTTCATCCGGCCGTGGACGATGTTGTCGCCGATCTCTTGGGCCTGCTCGAAGGACTGGTCCCAGTGGAGGGGATTGAAGTCGCCCGATCCGGCGCAGTACAGCACCAGCTGGGCCCGATCAGGGGCCTTGGTCACCGGCGGGAGTTCGTCGCCCACGTTGATTTCGTCGAACTTCGGCATGTTCTCGTTCCCTCAGTAGTAGATGGCCTGGCCGTAGGTTCGCATCACGACGTCCCCGGTGTCCTGCTCGGTGAAGGTCTGCTCGCTGGTAACGACCAGCATCTTGCCCAGCCCCTTCGACTCCTTGACCTCCAGCTTGGAGATCTTGGAGGTCATGAACAATCTGTCGCCGGCCTTCAGGGGCCGCTCGTAGTGGACCTCGGTGCCTCCGTCGAGGAGACCCTTGAGCCCGTGGCGGACCGACGGCCCGGTGTTACGGGGCCCGCTGAACGTGGGGTCGGATTGGCCCGGGATGAACACCGGTGTACCCAGGTAGCACGGCGGGGCGGGGAGGCCGTCGTGCCCGGCGGCCGCCGCAGCGTCGAGATCGTAGTACCGGGGATCGCTGTACCCGACTCCCCGGGCGAAGGCCCGCACGCTGGTGGTCGTGAGCTCGACCGGCCACGGCTCGCTCTCCACCCCGACCGCGGCCAGCATCTCGTCGGTCAGCTCGAACTCAGCTGCCATATCACTCCCTCTTGTCGTCGTCGGGTCCCTTTCTAGCGCATGGACCCGGGCCCGGCAGCTCCGGACCTGGCGTGCAACCTAGAGGGTGGCCGGCTCCCGGTCAGGTTGACGGTGGGGGTGGGCGATGCCGAGCTGGTCCCGCAGGGTCGGGCCGGCCCAGGCGGTGCGGTAGGAGCCCCGGTCCTGCAGCTCGGGGATCACCCGGTCCACGAAGTCGTCAAGCCCGTGGGGAGTCAGGTGGGGGACGAGGATGTAGCCGTCGGCCGCGTCGTCCTGCACGTTGCGGTCGATCTGGGCCGCCACCTGGGCCGGGGTGCCGGAGAACGTGGCCCGGGCCGTGACCTCGATGATCAGCTCCCGGATCGACAGGTGCTCGGCCTCGGCCATCGCCCGCCACCGCTCGGCCAAGTTCCGGGGGTCGCGCTGGTGGCGCACCCGGCCCCGGGTGATCTCGGCGGTGCCGGCCACGTCGGGATCGAGGTCGGGGAGAGGGCCGTCGGGATCGCAGGCCGAAAGGTCGCGACCCCACACCTGCTCGAGGAAGGCGATGGCCCCCTGGGGTGACACCTGCTGGAGGCGGACGTCGCGGGCCTTCTCCCGGGCGTCGTCCTCGCTGTCGCCCAGCACCACGGTGGCGGCGGGCATGATCCGGAGCTGGTCGGGGTGGCGGCCGAAGCGGGCCATGCGGCCCTTCACGTCGGCGTAGTAGGCCCGGCCGTCGTCGTAGCCGGCGTGGCGGCTGAAAATCACCTCGGCGTAGGCGGCGCCCAGATCCCGGCCGCCATCGGAGTCGCCGGCCTGGATCTGGACCGGCCACCCCTGGGGGCAGCGGGGCAGGGTGGAGCGGGCGTCGACGTCGAAGTGGGCGGTGCTTCGCCGCACCGGTTGGCGGGACCCGGGTCGGGTGAAGGTGCCGCCGATGGCGTCAGCCACCACGGCGCCATCGTCCCAGCTGTCCCAGAAGGCCCGGGTCAGCTCGATGAACTCGGCCGCCCGCTCGTAGCGGACGTCGTTGAGCATGAAGCCGCCCCGCCGGAAGTTCTCGCCGGTGAACGAGTCGGGTGAGGTGACGGCGTTCCAGGCCGCCCGGCCCCCGCTGAGGAAGTCGAGGGAGGCGAACTGGCGGGCCAGCTCGTAGGGCTCGTTGTAGGTGGTGGAGCAGGTGCCGGCCAGGCCCAGGTGGTCGGTGACGCCGGCCAGAGCCGACAGCACGGTGATGGCGTCGGGCCGGGTAGCGGTTGGCGGGGCGGGGCCAACCCACGCGGTCCCGCAGGGTGCGGGGTCTGGCGGGCCGTGCTGGTGGCGGGGTGGGGGCCGGGAGCCGCGGGGCGACGGTGGTGGCGAAGGCGGCCAGATCCACCGGGGTGACGGCGGGGCGGAAGACGAAGCCGTCGAGGCCGATGCTCGACCGCCACCGGTGGAAGGCGTCGGGCAGCCCGGCACCGGAGCCTTCATAGGTCAGGACGTCGGGCTGGGCCTGTGGGAGGGGGGCGGCGGCGTCGAGGGCGGCCCGGCGCTGGGCGGCGGTGGCCCCGGAGGTGTCGAGCAGCACGTCGACCAGGGCCAGCACCAGGGGTGGCGTGAGGGTCGGGCGGCCGGCCGCCGCCAGATGGCGGTCGAAGGTGCTGCGCAGGTCGACCAGCATGTTGGCGTCGGGGCCCCGCAGCACAACCAGGTCGCCTTCCCGGGCCGCCAGCTCGAGGGCAGGGCCGGGGGCGGAGCCAGCCACCAGTTCAATCGGGATCGGGGGCTGGCCCTGGGGGGAGCGGGGCGTGATCGACGGGGCCCGCACGCTGGACCGCTGGCTCTCGAAGTCGATGTAGTGGAGCCTGGCCCGGTCGATGAAGCGGCCGGTGGGGACGTGGCGGATGATGGCGTCGTCCTCCCAGCTGTCCCATAGGCGGCGGGCCACCTCCACCCCGTCGGCCGCCTCGGCCCACAGCTCGTCGAGGTCGGCCGGGTCTTTGCGGCCGAAGGCCCGGGCCTCGGCTGCGGTGGTGGACACCGCCGGCTTCCAGGCGGCCCGGCCCCGGCTCACCCAGTCGAGCGATTGCAGGTTCTTGGCCACGTGGAACGGCTCGGTGTGGGTGGTGGTGACCACCGGGGCCAGGCCGATAGTGGTGGTGAGGGGGCCGAGGGCGGCCGCCACCGTGAGGGCGTCGAGCCGGCCCGAGGCCTCCCCGGGGTCTTCGTCGGCCGGGGCCAGCGAGTCGGCGATGACCAGTAGGTCGAACCCGGCGTCCTCGGCCTGGTGGGCCATGGCCCTGGCATAGCCCAGAGTGAGCAGATCCGACGGATCGACCCCGGCGGGAGCCAGGTGGCGCCAGGCTGCCGGGTGGTGGCCGGCGCCGTTGAGCTCCAGCGCCAGGAGGAGCTGGCGACGAGCTTTCCCGATCGCCGTTCGGTGGGGCCGCTGACGCTGCAACAGTCATGGCCCAAATTATGACCCGGTTGGTCGACTTTGGGGCCGAACACCGGCGCTTCGCCCGCCGCCACGACCTGGTGTACGTGGGGCCCGGCCACACCGCCGATCTCGATCTGTCGGTGCTGACACCCCGGGCCGACGTGCTGGTGGCGGGCTTCGGCCAGGCCTTCACCGACCTGGTGGCCCTGGTGACCGAGGGCCGGGGCGGCCGCTTCGTCCCTGAACCGGCCGGGGGCGCCGGGGGCCGGCTGCGTTACCAGCCGAGCGGGCGGGAGCCCGTGCTCCACGTCGGCTCCCCCCGAGGGGTGCCCTATCGGTCGAAGATCGACTACCGCCTCCAGGCCCCGCTGGCCCCCCTTCCCCGGTTCCTCGACGACGCCGTCATCGCCGATCTGTTGAACCGGACCGGGCCGCCCCTCACCTTCCGGGCCGCCGTGTTGCCGCTGGTACTCAAGGAGGTGGGCTGGGCCTGGTACCACGAGCTGTTCAGCGCCCACCCCGATCGCACCCGCCTGCCCTGGGACACCTTCGCCGACCGCTACACCCCCCTGGCCTGGGGCCCCGAGCTGGCTGCCCTGGTGGCCGAGGCGGTGCCCGACCCGGCCGACCGGTTCGAGATCGAGCGGCTCAACCGCCCCCTGGCTGGGCTTCGCTTCGACACGAGGGCCGAGCTGGAGGCTCACCTCCGCCGCCACGTGGCCGACGACGTGGCCCGCCGCACCGACCCGGCCCACAGTCCCGACCTGGCCGCCTTCGTGGCGTTCCTGATGACCTTCGGCGCCATCGGCCGCATCGCCGCCTCGGGTCGGATGAGCGAGCGGTCCCGGGTCGGCGACGTGGCTGTCGGGTGGTTCAGCTTCTTCATGTACTACGCCAGCGGTCCACCCCCGGCCCGCCTGCGTCAACTGCTGGCCCTGGCCGACGCCGGCCTCGTCCGCTTCGTGGGAGCCGACATGACGATCGAGACCGACGAGGGGTCGGGCCGGTTCGTGGCCACCAGCTCCAGCCATCCCGAGGCGGTGGTGTCGGCGGCCCTGGTCGATGCTCGTATCGCCCCCGCCACCGTCAGCCGCACCCGCTCGCCCCTGGTGCGCCACCTGGCCCAGCGGGGCGAGGTGACCGAGGAGGTGGTCCGGGACGGCGACTGGGAGGCCAACACCGGCCGGCTGGTGGTGGGCGGCCCCGCCCTGCGGGTCCGCCGGTCCGACGGCTCGTTCCATCCGCGTCGCCACGCGCTCGGGCAGTGGACCACCCGGCCTGCCGGCGGCACCTTCGCCCGCCCCCGCACCAACGCCCTGGTCTTCAGCCAGAGCGACGCTGTGGCCCGGGCCGTCCTCACCGAGTTGGCGGCGGTCGGGCCCGGCGGGAATGGCCTCCGACCCGGCCCGGGCCTCGACAGAGACGGGGCCATGGTGTCGCGTGAAAGCGAATAGCAACAGTATTGGCTGGTATCAGCCGCCGGTGGGGGGTGTTGGGGAGCGAATGCGCACGAAGTCCGGAGACGGACCTGGTCAACTCGAGCGCTTGGGCGACCGGCGTCCACTCGATCCCAGGCGGGGAACGATCTGGTCGAGCCCGTCGGGGGCGGCCGGCCGACCCAACACCAACACATCAACGACAGGAACGACAGCGACCCTGCGCCAGTGAAGAACAGCGGTATAGTGCGGTTCGTGAGGTCGGCGAAGTCGATGTTGGAGGCGACTCTCCCGGTGAGGGGCAGATCGGCGTCGGCCCGGGCCTCGATCGGATCCAGCACATCATCTGGGATGAACCCACCGCCCGCCCGCTCGGACCACCGACTTTCTTGGTATCCCCCGTCCATCGTCTAGGGTTTGGGCTCCTCGGCCCCGGCCCGTCATCCCCGCGACCGTCCAACGCCCCAGGAGTACCCGACGTGAACGACCTGCTCGACCTACGCCGCAGCACCGGCGCCGTGGTGGCCATGCTCTACCGGGGCGACTGGTGACCGTATTGCTGCGGCCAGCTCGTGCGGCTGGCGACCAGTTATGACCGGATCCACGGCGCCGGGGCCGAAGTGGTGGCGATCAGCGTCGATGACATGGTGCGCCAGGCCGGTATGGCCCGGCGTTGGGGTCTCACCCACACCCGGATGGTGGCCGACCCGGGGGGTGAGCGGTGGCTCCAGACCCTTGGCCTGTTCGACCCGCACGAGCGGGGTGGGATCGCCCTGCCGGGGATGATCGTCGTCACCCCCGACGGCACCGAGACCTACCGCTACCAGGGCCGGGATTTCGCCGATCGGACCAACGACGACGACCTCTGGATCGCCCTCGATAGTCTCGGCCTGCCGGCGGTGGATCCTCCGCCGTGGGTCCCTGGTATCGATGTGCCCGCCGATCTGCGGGGCTACTTCCGACCCGACGACCTCGGCTCCTACTTCCGGGGCAACATGTTCGGCGCCATCGCCATCGCCGGTCGGCTGGCTGAAGCCGAAGCCAAAGCGGTGGCCAACCAGCACCGGGCCATGGCCAAACACACCCTGGACGCCTGGGAGGCCCATCGCACGACCCTGGCCTGAGAGGCGGTCTCGTTCCGGGCGCGGAATCCCGCTGTTTTCAGCGGGTTCTCGCGTCGCGCCGCCGGTTTCGATGTGCCCGCTCGGCCCCTTGCTGCCCGGTGTCGCCCTTTGCTACGCGCGCGCACTTCGCGCCCGGGATTCGGGGGGTCCAGCTATGCGACGCCGTGACCAGGGAAAAGGCGGTGGAGCTGATGGGAATCGAACCCACGACCCCCTGCTTGCAAAGCGCCCCGGCCGGCAGGGGCCTGACCAGGGGAAACGGGCGAATGTCCTGGTAGAGGAGTTGGTGGTACGACTGGTGAGTGTCCGGCTCAGCCCGGTGTTGCCCTCTGCTACGCGCGCGTGGCGCGCGCGAGATCAGGTGTCGATGAGGACTCGGCGACCGTCGCAAGACGGCGGTGATCTCGATCTCGCCGCCGAGTTGGTGGATGATCGAGCGGGAGGGTTTCGAGTGACAGGCCGATCTCGCCGTGCTCGAGCTGGGAGATCGCCGATTGGGACTTGCCGACCAGCGCTGCCAGTTCGACCTGCGTGATGCCCAGGGCCCTCCTGAGTTCGGCGAGGCGGTAGGACGCGATCTCCTCGGTGGCTCGTTCCTTGGCCTCGTCGATGCGGCGGTACTAGCTGAACTGATAGCGAGGATCCAGGCGGCTGCTTTCCGGGACGGAGCATGGGCGGGCGAGCCCTGGGCGTCAGCAGGCGGGCTATCTATCACCGGGGGCGGTAGGGGAGCAGGTCCAGCGCGGTGACGAGATCGAGGGCCGCTCGTTGGCGAGCTTGGCGGTCAAGCTGCACCAGGTCGCCCTTTTTGAGCACGAGGGTGTATGGGCTGCCTTTGCGTCGGGTGGTGTGCTCTACGGGCAACTCGAGACGGTCGATGGTGTCGTGCACGTGACGTCGTCGACGTTCGGCCAGCGGCCATTCGAGGACCTGCCGTCCAGGGTCGGCCAGAAAGGCGGCGAAGACGGTGCAGTCGTCGCAGGTGTGCCAGGGGGCGGGGACCTCGATCGACCAGTCGCCCTCGGTTCGTTCCGGTTGGGCCAGGATGGCTTCGAGGCGCCTGGCGCAGTGGATGGCGATGTCGGCCAGCCCGCTGGCGGCCAGCACATCGGGCTCCAGCTGGTGCCCGTTTTCCACTGCTGAGGTAAGAGCCGGTAGTACCTCTGTCCCGCCGCCACAGGCGGTGGTGACGATGGTGGCGCTCAGTTCGGGGGTTTCGGCCGTCGTCGTAGCCTCCAGCAGGCCAGCCAGTGCGGGCCCCAGCGATTCCAAAGCTGCGTGTCGTTCTGACGGTCGCTGCTCCTGGGCTGCGGTGGTGAGCGTTTGTTCCAGCCAGGTCCACGACCTTTCGAGCACCAGCTGGGAGGTCCTGATCGAGGTTTCGTTGGAGCTCGCTGTCTCCGCCGGCGGCGCCAGGCTCATGGCGGCACACAGGGCGGGGAGTGACGCCAGCCATTCTGCCCTTGATCGATGCCCCGGGACGGGCCACCGGTTCCCCAGCCCGAGCCAGCGGTCGAGCTGGGCGTCGACCCAGCCGAGACCGTACCGGTGGGCGAGCCTGACGAGTACCAGCGCGCCGGTGGGGGTGAGGGACTCGATCCGAAACGGGCCGATCAGGGTGGCGGCGAGGTCGGCGTCGTCCACCAGGTCAGCCGTCGCCATCGTCTTGACCAGAAGTTCGTCATCATCGTTGGAGGGGCGGACCACGTTGGCCCAGAACGGGGCCAGCATCGCTGCCCGGTTCCGGATCTCGGTGAGATCGGCATGGTCGCCGGCCGCCAACAGTTCGTCGAGGGCGCCTGCCGGGTTGCCTCTGGCCCGTACGGCGAAGGCCCGGGCCCGGGGCCACATGACCAGTGCCCCGCGCCGGTACCACCGGTCCATGGTGTTGCCTGCGTTGCCGGTGTAGCCCTCGAACTCGGATTGGTACGGTTCCAGCTTCACCGACGGCGTCGACTCGCAGAGCTCGTGCTCCCCGGCCTCCGCATCTAACGACATACCTCGGCTCGACGCGCTGCCAGGGAGGTGAAGCAGCACATCGGAGTCGATCAGGTCGTTGAGCTCGAAGTCGTTGTCGCTTTCCTCCCGACGTGTCCGCCGGTAGCGCCAGTCGTCTTCGATGCAGTCCCACACCTCGTGGACCTCGGCCAGCGCTGGAACCACTTCGAGGTCCAGCTCGTCAGCCACTGATCGGAGGACGCCAGCCCGTACGGCGTCGTCTCCTTTCAGTCGGGACCAGTTCATGCCGCGCTCGGTGTACTCGTGATCGAGGAGATAGACCAGCCGATCCGGCGGCTCGCCGGGCGCGGCGTGCTGCCGCCACGGGGCAACGTCGGCGGGCTCGGCGAAATGACGCTCGACCAGATCCGCCGCCTCGATCAACGCTGACGCAGGTACCGCCGGGGTCGTAGCTGCGCTGTCGCCGGCGAGCCTGAGGTTGTAGGTCAGCACAACCCGGTAGCCCGAGCCCAGCGGCCTCACCTCGTGGACCGTGTCGGCGTACAGCGCAACAAATGTGATGAGCGACCGAGACGAGCGATAGACCGACTCCGTCCCCCGGTGGCGGACGATCAGCTCGCCTCCCGCGGCATTCGACGGCAGGATCACGACCAGCGTGCCGACCATGTCGTCGGCTTTCTCCGAGTCCTGGTGGGGGGCGAAGAACTGGTCCGCCTCGTAGACCAGTATCGAATGGAGTTCGGCCCGGAGTTGGCAGCTGTCGGGAAGGCCGAGATCACGGCGCAGCGTGTCGATGACCGGAATCAGGGTGCGGTTCCATCGGCGCTTGTCGATCCGGACCCGGCTGCGGGCGACCTCCCAGGTGTCGCGTACCCGGCGATCGAGCACCGTCTCCTCTCCCCGGCCGTACCGGGCCGGCCGCGCGATCCGACGCAGCTCCAGGGCCTGGGACGCGCTCA
Source organism: Acidimicrobiales bacterium (assembly GCA_050330635.1). Taxonomy (GTDB): domain Bacteria; phylum Actinomycetota; class Acidimicrobiia; order Acidimicrobiales; family SZUA-35; genus CADEDH01. Next base: position 21,570 of record JBHJNQ010000076.1, read on the forward strand.
CCGGAAGCCGAAGCGGACCGACACCATTTACCTCGATCGCCAGGTCGTCAACTGGCGCCCGGCAACTCGCGCTGAACGACCCGTCGGCCGTCAACTCCCCCAACAACGCGGCCAACCGGTGACGCGGACTCCCCCTCACGGCACTGAAGTGTAAAGGCGAGAATCAAGCGCCCGGTAGCTGGCGCGGACGCCGTCGGGTCCGGCCCGTGCCTGGCGTTGTCCGCAGTTGGGCGCGCATGCTCCGGCCCGCCCATCAGTTATGTCATACTTGTCTCACTTCCTAGTGAGGAGATCAAGTTTGTCATATCCGCCTTTTCATCCGGCTTGGGTTGGCGATCTGCCGATGGTCCTGTCTCTCGAAGACTTCGTCGCTGCCTTTCCTGGGGAGGGTGAGCACGTCGAGTTCAAGCAGGGGGTCTCCGCGAATCGCGCTCAAGAGGCGGCGGTGGCCTTCTCGAACAGCGGTGGTGGTGTGCTCATCGCTGGGGTTGCTCCTGATGGACGGATCGTTGGTGTCGCTCAACCCGGCGAGAAAGCCAAGGACCTTCACCAAGCACTTCGCGACACCCGGGATCCCGGTCGGTACGAGGTCCGAGAGCTCGTTGTCGACGATCGAACGTTGCTCGTCCTCTCGGTCGATCGTCGACGCGAGGGCTTTTCACAAACCTCATCCGGTGCCGTGCTGGTTCGCCGCGGGGCGAGCAACATACCCCTCCTTGGGGCCGACCTCTCCCGCTTCATCGCTCACAACGCCTTCGAGGCCTTTGAGCTCACCCCCACTGGCCAGAGCCTCGACGATGCGGATCCTCAGCTCATCGAGCGATTGCAGACGGCGTACGGTTGGGATGCTGCGGCTGACCTCGCCGCCGCTGTGCTTGACGCCGGCTTCGCTGTCATTGAGTCTGGCCGACAGGCGCTGACTGTCGCCGGTTCGCTGCTGCTGTTGCCGGATCCCGCCGTTGCCGGTGGGCGGCCATACATCGATGTCCGTCGCTATGGGGGTGACGATCCGGACCCGGACAAGCTTTGGGAGATACGGGGACCTGTCGATCATCAGATCCAGCAGGCCACGGCGGACGTACTCAGCGAGCTCGGTTCGGTCAGCGCGATCGTCGGGGTTCAGCGGGTCGATATGCCGAAGCTGCCGCCTCGAGCGATCCGCGAGGCGATCTCGAACGCAGTTGCGCACCGCTCCTATGAGCATGCCGGGACGGCGGTCCGGCTTGATATTCGGTCAACCGGCGTGACCATCACGTCGCCCGGGAGTCTTCCGGAACCGGTCACGGTCGAGAACATCCGCTTTCAGCAGTCGGCCCGAAACGACCGACTCCTTGGTGCACTGCGTCGGCTAGGCCTGGCGGAAGACCTTGGCAAAGGCATCGACCGGATCGAGGATGACATGGCTGCGGAGCTGTTGCACCCCCCGGTGTTTGAGGACGACGGGTCGTTCTTCACGGTGCGGCTTCGCTTGGGGAGTGTGGTGACGCCGCGTGAGCGGGCGTGGGTGCGGGCTCTCGTCCGGGATCGACGGCTCGACTCCAAAGCTGCGGTCGTGATCGTTGCCGTGGCAAGGGACGGATCGATCAGCAACAGCGAGGTCCGCGCTCTGCTTGATGTTGACAGCGTTCAGGCTCGTGGCCTGTTGCAGCTGCTGGTGAGTGAAGGGGTGTTGGAGCGGAGAGGCGAGCGTGGTGGAGCGCAATACGTGATTGCTGGCGACCTGGGGGTACCGGCCCGGATACGTCACACCGACGCTGAGCTCGACGAGATCGCCTTAGCCCTCGCCGCGCAGGGGCCTGTAACCAACGCGCTCCTGCGGGACCGAACGGGCCTGAGCAGTGCTGAGGCACGGTCGGTGCTACAACGCCTTGCTGGCAGGGGCGACCTTGTGCGGCTCGGCGAGCGCCGCGGTAGCCGCTACGTTCTCCCCTGATCGGCGCCCGCTGCGATGCGCTATAGGAGGCACCCCGCTGCCTGCGGGACGTCCCCGATGCCGAGACTACATCCTCTCGCACGAGTTGGTATCGGTCGCTCGATGTGCTGGCCCAAGTCACGATGAACCTCGCTGTCCGCCGGCAGCTAGAACGTCTACCGGGCGGGAGCCGATCGGAGGTCAGCTCCTCGATTCGAACGGACCGATCAGGGCGACCGGCGAGGTCGTCGTTGTCCACCAGGTCGGCCGTCATGGCCTTTACCAGCAGATCGTCGTCCTCGCCGGGCGCCGGCCCGCCGGCCGCCGCCAACTCGTCGAGCGCCCGCCGGGTTGTCTCTGGCCCGCACGGCGAAGGCCCGGGCCCAAGGCCACAGAACCACTGCCCCGCGCCGGGACCAGCGGTCCAACGTGTTGCCGGCGTTGCCTTCGAACTCGGACTGGTACGGATCCAGCTTCACCGACGGCGTCGACTCGCACAGCTCGTGCTCTCCGGCCTCTGCATCGAACGCCATACCTCGGCCCGACCGGCCGCCAGGGAGGTGAAACAACAGGTTGGACGTCGATCAGGCCGGTGAGCTCGAAGCCGTCGTCGTCTTCCTGCCCGACGCAACCGCCGGTAGGCGCGGTCGTCCTCGATGCTGTCCCACACCTCGAGGATCTCAGCCGGCGCCGCGACCACCTCGCGGTCGAGTTCGTCAGCCACCGATCGAGGCACGCCAGCCCGCACGGCGACGTCATGCCGCGTTCGGTGTACTACTCATGATCGAGGAGACCAACCAACCGATCCGGCGGCTCGTCGAGGTCCGGCGTCCGAAGGCGTTGGCTCCTTGAAACCCTCAGGTCGAACCTCGCTGTGTGCCCGCCAAAGGGCAATACAGGATTGAGAACGTGCCAGTGCAGCCGGCGAAACGAGGGGAGACTTGACGAGGCCGACGAGGGACTGACCGAAAACTACGCGCGCGTGGCGCGCGCACCGACTGGAGCGATTCGCTCTGGATATAGCCTCTGACTTGGTCAAACGTGTGGAGCTGATGGGAATCGAACCCACGACCCCCTGCTTGCAAAGCGCCCCGGTCGGCAGGGGCCGGACCAGGGAGAATGGGTGGAAGTCCTGGTCGGGGGGTTGGCGGTGAGAGCGGTGAATGTCCGGCTCTGCCCGGTGTTGCCCTCTGTTACGCGCACGTGGCGCGCGCGACCTGGCGGCGGTTGCTCCCGGGTCCCGAGGTTGAGACTGGCTGTCACATGGCGCTGGCAGTATCTGCGGCAAGTGCTGATCGGCGAACCTGTAGCGGGCGAGGTCGAAGGCCATCACTGGCTTCACAGGCTCGAGATCGAACGGGTTGGGCGAGACGATGGCTCGAAGCTCTGCGCGTAGACAGGGTTGCGGCGTCGAGATGGTCGAGCACCAAGGCATCCACCACGGAGCGGCCTGCGAAATCCAGGACGTGATCGCTGGCCTGGACTCTCGGCTCGATCTTCTCTCCCTCACCCCAGCGGAGTTCGGGGACCTCGATCGACCAGTCGCCTCGGGTCGCTGATCGGGGCTTGCTGAGCAGCCCGGAGCGGTCGGCTTGAGTGATGCCCGTTTCACTTCCGGTGCGAGGTGGCGTGCTTATGGGTTGGGGACCGGTCTATTCACTCGGCGTCGGCGAGGTAGGCGTCGAGGGCGTCGCGAATGACCTGGCTCTCTGTTGTGTGGTCGTTCTCGGCGCGCCGTTTGATCCGTTCCTTGTAGGCGGGCGGGGCCCGGAACGCGACGACCACAGCGGTTGCCTCACCGATGGTCGGGGTTCGCCGGCGCGTGGGCTTGATCCTGGCGAGTTCATGGTCGGTGAACTCGTGTTCTTCGAAGTCTCGTGCGATGTCGGCGATGTCGGTGTCGGTGAGTGGGTGTCCTGAGGTGTTTTTGCGGTTCATGGTTTGTCTCCGGTGAGGTAGGCCCGAAACACCGGGCGTAGCGACATGGCATGGATGACCAGTTGTTCCTGGTTGATCTCCAGGTAGAGGATCTCGAGGAGGTTGCCGGCGGTGTCGGGGCCGATGCAGAGCCCCTTCGGTGGGTCGGTGTCCTCGTCGATGGTGTAGAAGCCGATTGAGTTGTTCCAGGCGTGGCTGATCTCCTCGTTGGTGAGGCCGTGACGGTGGGCGGTCACGAAGATCTCCACTAGATTAAGCGTAATACGGATACGGGGTGCTGTCGGCCCTCGGGCGACAACGATTCAGGCGAAGCGTTTGGCAGCTGCCCCACCTTGAAAGGGCCGATCACGTCGACCGCCTGGTTGTGCGATCAGCCGAACTGCCGCGTTCCGCCATCGGACGCGTCCCGGTTCGATGGCACGGACCTCACGGCCACTCGGCGCCAGGGCAATAGAGAATCGACACCACGAGCCCGGCAACAGAACGAAGGTAGGTAGCCACAACTGAGAAACACACACTGAGCAACCAAACGTGCGCGCACGTATCGCGCACGCCAACCAGAGCGAAGCGCTCTGAACATAGCCTCTGACCTGGTCAAACGTGTGGAGCTGATGGGAATCGAACCCACGACCCCCTGCTTGCAAAGCAGGTGCTCTAGCCAACTGAGCTACAGCCCCAGGGCTGACCAGGCTAGCGGCCGGCCGGTGGCGCCGGCGGTGTTTCAACTCGAGGTGCGGTGATCGGGGCCACCCACCGCACTCGGTGCTACCGTTCAGCGATGGTCCCGCTCGGGCGCTCGCCGTTTGTGCCCTCCGGGTGGCGGAGTCGAGTTCACTGGGAGGCGACGATGAGCACGACCGCCAGCAGCTTCTCGGCGGGGTCGCCACGAACGCGGTCGATGGCATCGTGACGCCAGACGCCGACGGCGCCTGGGCGCTCTACGCCGACACCAGGGATCGGCTGCTCGCCCTCGTCCGACCGCTGAGCGCCGAGGAGGCCGCCCGCCCTGTGCCCCTGACGTCGGGCTGGACGATCGCTGCGGTGGCCGCCCACGTCTGTGGCCTCAACGCCGACGTGGCCGCCGGGATGCGAGAGGGCCTCGGCACCGACGAGCGGACGGCTCACCAGGTCGCCATCCGGGCCGGTCGCTCCGTCGACGAGGTGTGCGACGAGTGGCTCGGTCACGCCCCCGCCATGGAGCGGGCCATCGGCGACGATCCGTTCTTCGGGCGCCGCCTGGCCGCCGACCTCGTCGTCCACCTCCACGACGTCGAGCACGCCCTCGGGCGATCGGTCGACCCCGACGACGAGGCCACCCGCAGCGGGGCCCGCACCTACGCCGCCCGCACCCCCGACCGCCTGGCCGCCGTGGCACACATTGCGGTGACGATCGAGCTGAGCGACGGGAGCCGGTTCGCCCCCACCGACCAGCGTTTCGGCCCGGAAGCGTTGATCCTGCGGGCCGCTCCCTACGACTTCCTCCGCTCCGTCACCGGCCGCCGCAGTCGGCGTCAGGTGGCCGCCCTCGACTGGTCGGGCGACCCCACCGCCGTCCTCGATCACCTGTGCCCCTACGGGCCGCTGCGCTCCACCGACGCCGAGATCTGACGCTCAGGTAGCCGGGGTGTGTCGGCGGCCATGCTGGGCCCCGGCACGATCTGACAGCGGTCGCTCCCGGAATCGGGAGGTGCGACGGCCAGAAGGGTCCGGGACCGCCACCCCTGCCCGATCTGGCAGCGGTCGTTCCAGGAAACGGGGGGTGTCACGGCCAGAAGGGCAGGGAGCGGCGTCGGCCGCCGCGGCCCGGCGTCGCCGCCCGTGCGCCGCAGCCGACGCCGGCGACGGCCGGGCCGACGAGGAAAGGTGCCCGTCGACGGGCGCCCGATGCCGATTAGTGTGGGTAGCGGAGAGGATTGGGGCAGCCCGTGGCCGACCAGGCGCGTGACATCGGCAGGTTCCGGAACGCCACCCTGATCGGTCAGGGTGGCTTCGGCTCGGTGTACCGGGCGACCGACGCCGAGCACGGTCGCGATGTGGCGATCAAGGTCCTCCAGGGCATCCTCGGCGACACCGAGCGACGCCGTTTCGACCGGGAACGCCAGACGATGGGCCGGCTCGGGGCCCACCCCAACATCATGCCGGTCCACGAGTCGGGCTACACCGCGCAGGGCGAGGGCTACCTGGTCATGGAGCTCGCCCCCCACGGCTCGCTGGCCCAACGTCTCCAACGGGAGGGTCCGCTCCCGTGGCCGGAGGCGGTGGCGGTCATGGTCGACATCGCTCGCGCCACCCAGGCCGCCCACGATCAGGGCGTCCTCCACCGCGACATCAAGCCCGACAACATCCTCATCGACGCCTACCGCAACCCACGGCTCACCGACTTCGGCATCGCTGCCGTGGCCTCCAACGCCACCGCCACCACCAGCACCACCGCCACGATCGCCCACGCCGCCCCCGAGGTGCTCGAGGGGTGGCCCCCCACCCCCGCCATCGACATCTACGCCCTCGGGTCCACCTTCTACAACCTCGTGCTCGGACGCCCCCCGTTCCAGGAGCCCGGCGACCACGGCGTGTCGGCCATGATCGCTCGAACGATGACGGCACTCCCGCCCGACCTCCGCCCCTTCGGCGTGCCCGACCGGGTGGCGACGGTGGCCGAGCGGGCGCTGGCCAAGGACTCGGCCGCCCGTCAGCCGAGCGCCGCCCACCTCGCCGACGAGCTCGCCGCTGCCGCAGCGTCGGCCGGCGGTGGCTCGGGCGCCGGACCCGGCGCCGGGGTGGGGGCGGGCGCAGCGACGATCGTGGCCGACGGCCCGCTCTCGGGCCCGATCACGTCGCTGCCGTCGATCCCGTCGACCACCGACCCGTCGGCCCCGACCCAGATCTCTACTCCCCACTCCAGCGTTCCGGGCACCGGCCCATCGGCCGCCCCGCCCACCCTCGTCGGCCCCGGCGTCGGCCCGTCGGCCATCCCCTATCCCAACATGGCCGGCACCGGCTCCGACAACTGGGGTCCCGGCCCCGGCCAATGGGCGGGCGGGCAGCCGGCCCCCGGCAACCCGTGGGGAGGCGGGCACACTCCCGTCGACCCCTACGCCTCGGCCGGACCCGGCGGCGGCGACGGGCCGGGCAACCGGTCGGGACGGCTCCTCCTACTCGTCGCTGGCGTGGTCCTGGCCGCCGTCGTCGGTGTGGCCGGAACGCTCCTGATCGTCCAGCGCACCGGCGACGGCGACACCACCGCCGCCGGGGACGGCGACGGCGCCACCACCACCGACCCCGGCGCCACCACCACCGACCCCAGCGCCACCACCACCGACCCCGGCGCCAGCCCCGAGAGCTCGGGCGTGACGGGTGCCGGCTCGGCCTCCAGTTCGGCCACGGCCACCACCGCCACCGCCACCCCGACGACAGCGTCGACGACCTCGTCCTCGACCACCTCGACCACGTCGACGACCACGACGGGACCGCCGCCGTCCGGGCCGTGTGAGCTCACGGTGGTGGCGACCCGCAGCGCAACGTTCGACGTGGCCATCTGCGGCGACGGCTTCGGCGGGCTGACCTACGTCGGCGCCAAGCGCAGTACCGGCGACGGTATCGAGCTCCCGGCCTGCGATGCCGGCGGCGACGTGTTCTTCGCCACCAACGAGGGCTTCACCTACGTGGTCGACGCCTTCCAAGGTCGCCTCATCGTCGGCGATCCCGACGGTGACCTCGTGGTCGACGAGAGCCTGCAGGGCCCCGTGACGATCGACCGGTCGATCCCCGCCGACGCCTGCTGACCGCGGCCCGCCAGCACCCAGGGCCCCTCGCCGTGATGTCCGGCCCGGGCGCCCTGCGGCGATGGGCCACCCTCGCGGTGGCTCGGGATGCGCTCGACCGGCGGACGGTGGGGAGCGGGTGTGCCCACGGGCCGGGGAACCCGATGGTCCACCACGGGCCGGCGAGGGTGGGGGCGGTGCCCAGTGACAAGAGGCCGTTGATCCGAGGCAATGCCACGCCATCGAGCGACACCATCGGCCCATGTCTCGCTCCCGGTGCCTGGCCGGACTCGTCGCCGTCGTGGTCGTCACGCTCAGCTCACTGCTCGAGCCGGCCCTCACGGCGGCCCCGGCGGCGGCCGCCGACAAACCGGTCGTGTACCTCACGTTCGATGACGGACCAGGGAGCTACACCCCGCAGTTCCTCGACCTCCTCGCCCACCACGACATACGGGCCACGTTCTTCGTGACCGGCCAGCACACCACCACCGACGGTGCCCTGGCCCGCCGCATGGTTGCCGAGGGCCACGCCCTCGGCAACCACAGCTGGTCGCACCCCCGGCTGACGTCGCTGTCCAACGCCGCCATCGCCGGTCAGTTCGCCGCCACCAACCGGGCCATCGCGGCCGCCACCGGGGTGGTGCCGACCTGCTACCGCCCCCCCTATGGTGCGGTCGACGCCCGCGTCCACGCCGTCGCCGTGGCCGTCGGTCTGCCCAACGCCGAGTGGCGGACCGCCAGCTCCGGAAGTCACTGGGGCCTGTGGGACATCGACACCAACGACTGGCGCCTCAGCGTCGCCGGCGGCACCTGGACCGAGGCCGACATGCGACGCCAGCTCGACCGGGTCGGCGACGGCGACACCGTCCTCCTCCACGACGGCGGCCTCCACCGCTCCCGCGGTCTCGCCGTCCTCGGCCGGTGGCTGGCCGCCAACCACGACCGCTTCGACTTCCGCCCCCTGCCCGGCTGTGGGGGAGTCGTCAGCGAAGCACCGTTCGACCCCGCCCACCCGGAGCGCTGGCATCGGTTCCAGATCGCCCGCCTCTACCGAGCCTACTTCGACCGGGCCCCCGACCCCGACGGTTGGGACTACTGGAACGAGCAGTTCAGCCGGGGCCTGTCACCGATCGGGATCAGCCACTGGTTCGCCCGCAGCTCCGAGTTCGCCCTCCTCGGCGAGCGGTCCGACACCGAGCTCGTCACCTTTGTCTACCGGCAGATCCTCGACCGGGAACCCGACCCCGACGGCCTGACCTACTGGGTCGGCGAGCTGGCCCGTGGCCTCGACCGTGGGGCCCTCGTCTACTACTTCTCCGAGAGCGACGAGTTCATCGTCCGCTCGGCCCCGATGCTGACCGGCGGCTGCTACAGCGGCGAGTTTGGATCCTCCTACGCCTGCTGGGCCGCCCAGCTTCCCCCCGCTCAGCGGTGGTGAGGGCCACCGCTGCGGCCCCGACGCCCGGCCTCGACGCCCGGAGCGAGCCGGTCGGAGCGAGCGGTCATCAGGGGTCGCTGGTAGGACGAGATCTCGGCCATCGAGTTCGTGGTGGCGAACACCAAACGCTGACCGTCGCAACGCTGATCACCGCACCGGCCGAGGTCCGTCACGGAGATGTTGTTCCGTTCAAAGACTTGACTGAGTCCAAAATCTAGCCCAGACTCTCCCCTGTGTCAGTCGAACCCGCCGAGACGCTCCGTGACCACGGGCTCCAGGTGACCGCGCAACGCCTGGCCGTGATCCGCGCCGTGTCCGCCCATCCGCACGGCACGGCGAACGATGTGGCCGAGAGCGTCAGGGAGGAGATCGGTGCGATCTCCCGTCAGTCGGTCTACGACACGCTCACCGTCCTGGCCGAGAATTACATCATCCGGCGGATCCAGCCGGCGGGCTCGCCGACGAGATACGAGGACAGGGTGGGCGACAACCACCATCATCTCGTCTGCCGGAGCTGTGACCGTCTCGTCGACGTCGATTGTGCCGTCGGCGACACACCTTGCCTCACGCCCTCGGACGACTGGCAGTTCGACGTCCACGAGGCTGAGGTCATCTACTGGGGCACCTGCCCCGAGTGTCAGGCCTCTAGGGTCTGACCACAGGGTGGCCTCCGTGACGGCGGAACCCCCCAAGCAACCAGCACACATCACCCTTCACAACCGATCATTCACACTGGATAAGCAGGAGATCCGATGACTGAAAGCTCGACGAATACCCCGGAATGGGGTTCGCTCACCTCGAACGAGTTCCAATCCAACGAGAAGTGGTGGCCGAACCAGCTGAACCTGCGGATGCTCCATCAGAACCACCCCGACTCGACGCCGTTCGGGCCCGACTTCGACTACGCCGAGGCCGTGGCGGGGATCGACTTCGATCAGCTGACGCGCGACGTCGACGCCATCATGACCGACTCCAAGGAGTGGTGGCCGGCCGACTGGGGTCACTACGGCGGGTTCTTCATCCGTATGAGCTGGCACGCCGCCGGCACCTACCGGGTGCACGACGGTCGCGGCGGGGCCGGCACCGGCGCCCAGCGCTTCGCCCCCCTCAACTCCTGGCCCGACAACGGCAACCTCGACAAGGCCCGCCGACTGCTGCTGCCCATCAAGGAGAAGCACGGCAAGGCCATCTCCTGGGCTGACCTGCTGGTCTTCGCCGGCAACCGTGCCCTCGAGACCATGGGCTTCAAGACCTTCGGCTTCGCCTTCGGCCGCTCCGACATCTGGGCCCCCGAGGACGACATCTACTGGGGCCCGGAGAACGAGTGGCTCGGCGATCAGCGCTACTCCCGCGACCGCGAGCTGGCCAACCCCCTGGCCGCGGTGCAGATGGGCCTCATCTACGTGAACCCCGAGGGCCCCAACGGTGTGCCCGACGCCCTTGCCTCGGGTCGTGACATCCGCGAGACGTTCAAGCGGATGGCCATGAACGACGAGGAGACCGTCGCCCTCACCGTCGGCGGTCACACCTTCGGCAAGATGCACGGCAACGGTCCTCCCGAGCTCGTGGGCGCCGAGCCCGAGGGCGGTGGCCTCGCCGACCAGGGCTTCGGATGGGTCAGCACCCACGAGACCGGCCTCGGCCAGTTCACCATCACCTCCGGCCTCGAGGGTGCCTGGACCCCCACCCCCACCAAGTGGGACAACATGTACCTCGAGACGATCTTCGCCCACGAGTGGGAGGTGGTCGAGTCGCCGGCGGGGGCCAAGCAGTGGCAGCCCCGTGAAGTGAAGGACGGCTTCATGGTTCCGCCGCTGGAGCCCGGAGCCCCCGAGACCAAGCCGACGATGACGACCGCCGACATGGCGATGATCGTCGACCCGCTCTATCTCGAGATCTCCAAGCGGTTCCACGAGAATCCCGATCAGCTGGCCGATGCCTTCGCCCGGGCCTGGTTCAAGCTCCTCCACCGTGACATGGGCCCAGCGGCCCGCTACGTCGGCCCCCAGGTCCCCAGCGAGCAGCTCGACTGGCAGGACAACGTGCCCGCCAACGAGGCGAAGGCGATCGGCGACGCTGAGATCACCGAGCTGAAGTCGATCATCCTCGACTCGGGCCTGACCACCGAGCAACTGGTGAAGACGGCATGGGCCGCGGCCTCCACCTACCGTCGCACCGACTACCGCGGCGGTGCCAACGGTGCCCGGATCCGGCTCGAGCCCCAGCGCAGCTGGGACATGAACGTCCAGGCCGGCGTCGGTGCGGTGATCACCAAGCTGGAGGAGATCCAGGGCGAGTTCAACGGCAAGGGCGGCGCCCAGGTGTCGCTCGCCGACCTGATCGTCCTCGGTGGCACCGCCGCCGTCGAGGCCGCGGCTAGGGCCGCCGGTCACGACATCACCGTGCCGTTCACCCCGGGCCGGACCGACGTCGACCAGGACAGCGTCGACGTCGAATCCTTCTCCTACCTCGAGGGAACGGCCGACGGGTTCCGCAACTACGTGGCCAAGCAGGGCGCCATCCCGAGCGAGCATCTGCTCATCGACAAGGCGTTCATGCTGAACCTGACGGCGCCGCAGATGACCGCCCTCGTCGGTGGTCTCCGCGTGCTGGGCAACAATGTCGGCGGCGAAGGCTACGGCGTGTTCACCGACCGACCGGGTCAGCTCACCACCGACTTCTTCCGCAACCTCCTCGACATGGGCGTGCGGTGGGCCGCCGTCGGCGAGGCGGAGGACGTGTTCGAGGGCCGTGACCGGGCCACCGGCGATCCGAAGTGGACGGCCACCCGAGTCGATCTCGTGTTCGGTTCCAACAGCCAGCTCCGGGCCATCGCCGAGGAGTACGCCTCCTCCGCCGGCGGCGACGAGCTGTTCCTGAACCATTTCATGAACGGCTGGGTCAAGGTGATGGAGAACGACCGCTTCGATCTCCATCGCTGAGGCCACTCCACCCCGAGTCGGCTCTGCCGAGCTCGACTGATCCACGGTGGGGCGCTACCACGGGTAGCGCCCCACCGGCGCGTCCGGGCCCCGGGTCGGACCGGCTCGGTGTGTCCGGCCGCCGGGCCTCGGACGGGTCAGGCCGTCATGCCGCCGTCGACGACGAACTCCGAACCGGTGCAGTAGGTGCTGTCGTCGGAGGCGAGGAACAGGGCTAGCTTGGCCACCTCGTCGGGCGAAGCCTCGTGACCCATGGGGATCCGCTCGTCGACCATCTGACGCACCCCCATCCGGTCGAACTCGTCGGCCATGGGGGTGTCGATGATGCCGGGGTGGATCGAGTTGACCCGCACCTGATGGGGGGCCAGCTCCTGGGCCAGGCTGCGGGTCATGCCCCGCACCGCCCACTTGCTGGCGCCGTAGGCCAGCGCCATGCCCGCCCCCCGGAGCCCGGCGATCGACGAGATGTTGATGATCGACCCCGAGCGCTGTTCCTGCATGATCGGGGCCACCGCCTTGAGGCCGAGGAAGACGCCGGTCTGGTTGACGGCGATGATCGTGTCCCACAGGTCGCGGTCGGTGTCGGCCAGGCCGGCGATGCGGAAGATGCCGGCGTTGTTGACGAGGACGTCGATGCGGCCGTGCTCGGCCACGATCTCCTTGGTGATCGTGGCCCACGCCGCCTCGTCGGTCACGTCGTGCTCGAAGAACGTGCCGCCGATCTCGTCGGCCACGAGACGCCCCTCGGCGAGCACGTCGGTCAGGTAGACCGTCGCCCCCTCCGCTGCGAAAAGGCGGCCCTCGGCCGCTCCCTGACCCCGGGCTCCGCCGGAGATCAACGCCACCTTGCCATCGAGTCGTGCCATGGGCGCCGAGCCTAGATCCCCGCCGCCGCCAGGGCCCGCCCACGGAACGGGCCCCGTGGCCAGGCCTGGCCCGTCGGTTGGTGGTCACCAGGGATCGGTAACCTGACGCCATGGCGAGAAACCCGCCCGCGATTCCTGCCGATACGTCTCCGGACGTCTGGCGTATGCAGATGGCGGCGATCGCCCGCCGGAGTGTCGCCGAGCGGCTTGCCGAGTGGGAGTCGCTCAACCGGCACGTTGCGGTCATGGAGGCTGATGCGGTCCGGCGACGCGATCCTGGCATGTCGGAGCGAGAGGTCTTCCTCACGCTGGTTCGTCGCCGCTATGGCGATCATCTGGCTGTCGAGATCTGGCCCGATGCCCGGGACCGGGTCGAGGGAGCGTAGCGCTCTGATCGATCTCACCGCCGCCTTCGAGCGCGTCGTCAGCGCGCTGGAGGACGCCGACCTGCCCTATGTGGTTGTCGGGTCCGTCGCTGCGGCGGCGTGGGGCGTCGCCAGGACGACGCGGGACGTAGATCTGGTTGCCGCAATTGGACCGGCGGACGTGGAAGCGGTACTCGGGTCCCTCGACGGCGACGAGCTCTACGTCAACTCGGGCGATGCACGGCGTGCTGCCATCGACGGGGGCTCGTTCAACGTCATCCACCCCGCCTCCGGCGGCAAGGTCGATGTGTTCGTGATGCCACCCGACGACCCGTTCACGCGAGCCCGGTTGGCCCGTCGGCTCAGAGCGACCGTTCTCGGAGTCGAGACCTGGGTCGATACGGCCGAAAACGTGGTCTTGGCCAAACTGAGCTGGCGCCTGCAATCGAGATCGGAGACCCAGTGGCGGGACTGTGTCGAGATCGCTGCTATTGAGGAACTCGACCGTGGCTACATGGCTGAATGGGCTCCATCGCTAGGGGTGAGCGAGGATCTGGCAGAGCTCTTCACGCTCATCGACGACATCGTCTGACCGGCTGGTGCGTAGCCAACAGCCAGAGGGAACTACCAGCGAACCCCCGACACGGTCGGGTCAGGTGAAGGTGACCTCGACCGAGCCGAGGCCGGCGAAGTCGGCGATGATCGTATCGCCCCGGCCGGCTTCGAAGACGTCGGTGACGACGCCCGTGGTGACCAGATCCCCGGCCCGGAGCTGGCGGCCGAAGCGGGGGAGCTCGTCGGCCAGCCAGGCCAGGACGTTGAGAGGGTGACCGAGCACGTTGGCCCCGGTCCCGCTGGTGATGACCTCGCCGTTGGATCGGACCGTGACCTCGGCCGCCCCGAGGTCGAGGTCGTGCCACTCGATCACCGGTTGCCCCTCGACCCACCAGCCGTGGATGGCGTTGTCGGCCGCCACCCGGAGCGCACCGACCGACCAGTCGGTGAAGCGGTGATCGACGATCTCGATGGCGGGGATGACCGCCTCGACAAAATCGGCGATCGATTCAGGGGTGTGGCCATCCTGGCGCCCCGGTACGTCGCGACCGACCCGGATGCCGAACTCCGCCTCGATCACCCGGTGGGTGAACCGATCGGCCGGTAGCTCGACGCCGGACGGTGAGGTGGTGGGCGACAACAGCCGACCGAAGACCGGTCGGTCGATGCCGAGCGCCTGCTGGGCGATCGCGCCGGTGCAGGCGCACTTGTAGCCGATGGCCCGTGCCCTCTCGGGGAGCAGCCCGTCGACGACCAGGGACTGGATGGCGTAGGCGTCGTCGAGGTCGCCGGGTCGGAGGTGGGCCGGCAGGTCGGATTCGATCCGACCGGTGCGACGCATGTCCAGCAGTACGGCGGCAGCCTCGGCGTAGTCCATGGCGGCCGATACTAGTTGCGGCACGGCCGTCTGACCGTCAGCGGATCCGGAGGAGGCACCCGATGTTCAGCAGCGCCCGCACCCTCACCACCGACGACGGTGAGCTCGGCGTCCATGTCGCCCACCCGACGGTGACGGCCCGTTCCCCGCCGTGCTGTTCTTCCACCACGGGCCCGGCTTCGACGCCGACTCCCGGCAGGCGGTGGAGCGGGTGGCGGCGGCCGGCTACCTGGTCGTCCGCCACCGATCGGTACCACCGGGCCGGACCGTGGACGGTGTTCGACGTGGAGGCGATCGTGACCGGAGGGCCGGACTCGCCCGCGACGGGGGAGCTGATGGGCCTGCTGCTGGGCACCACCGAGGACATGGTGGCGAGCGACGTCGACGACGGGCTGGCCCCGGTCGACCACAACCAACCCCTGCTCGACGCCGTGGCGGCGTTGGGTGAGCCGAGCGGCTACGGGGTGTACGACGGGGCCGATCACGGGTTCGCCGTGCCCGGCTTCACCTACCACGAGCCGGCGGCCGACAAGGCCTACGACCGCGCTCTCGAGCTGCTCGGTCGCCAACTGTGTTGAAGGCACCGCCCCAGCGTCAACCGATGGTCGCCGATGTCGTCGACGATGTGGTCGCCGGCGCCGACGTGGGGTCGGCGGCCGGCAGGTGGATGACGGACCGGGCGGGGCCCACCACCAGGTGGTCGTCGACCCGGATCTCCTGGTCGACGGTCACCGAGCCGTCGGCGCCCACGGCCGCCACGGTCGCACCACACACCACGGTCGATCCCGACAGCACGGGGGCTCGATTGCGGAAGCGGAGGCGAGTGAGCCGGGCGCCGGGCGGGGCCCACGCCGTCACCTGATGGGCGAGGAGCGCGCCCAGCAGTTGCCCGTCGACGACGGGCCGATCGAACCCGGCGGCCCTGGCCCAGTCGGGGTCGTGGTGGAGGCGGTGCCAGTCCCACGTCGCCGCCCCGTAGGCCATCAGCTCCACCGGGCCGAGGGGACGGACCAGGTCGGGCAGGCGATCACCGACCGATGGGGGCGTGGCGTGGAGGGTCGTCGGGCCGTTTGCGGGAACGGTCGGTGGTAAGTCCGGGTCGGGACCCACGGTCGACGGGGGTGGCCGTTCGGTCGCCCGGTGGATCAGGGTCTCGGTGTCGGTGGCGAGCACCGTCCCGTCGGGGCGGGTGTAGGTAGCGGTGGTGGTGACGATGGCCATGGGACGGCCGGCGGCATCCGACCGTTCGACGATGTCGTCGAGGCGCCACACCGTCTCGATCACGTCGTCGGGCCGGATCGGGTGGTGGAAGGTGTAGTCGTTGCCGCCCCGGACCATCGTCGTCGGCCCGGGGAACGGGAGGTCCCAGGTGTGGCCCAAGTAGCCGCTGGCGTCGGGACGACGGCGCCCCGTCAGCTGGGTCGTGTCGCACACCAGCGTCGGAAACGCCTCGTGGCACCAGCGGTCGGGGTCGGCCCCGACGGCCAGGGCGTAGTGACGGATCGAGGGGGCGCCCAGTGGTTCCGGTGCCCGGTACGTGACCTCGGTGCCGACGAGAGCCACGACCTCGTCGGTCACCAGCGGCGGGTCCGGTAGCCGCTCGCCCCGCCCGTCGTCACCCATGCCAGTCACGGGAGGGCGGCCACGGCCTCGACCTCGAGGTGCCAGCTCCGGCCGAGCAGCCCGGCTACCACCACCCCGGTCGACACGGGGAACGGTCGGCCCAGCACCTGCCGGCGGACTTCGGCCACCTCCCGGTAGCGGCCGGCGCCGGCCGGGGTCACGTACTCCACGGTCTTCACCAGGTGGTCGATCGAGGTGCCGGCCAGCTCGCAGACCCGGGCGATCTCGCCGTAGATGAACTCGGCCTGGGCCCGGATGTCGTCGGGGGCGACCGTCTCACCCGACGCTGGATCCCAGGCCGTTGTGCCGGAGATGAACACGAGCCCGCCGGCGGTGACGGCGGGACTGAAGGTCAGGGCGGCGTAGGCGTCGGTGGCGTAGGGGACCACGGCCTTCGGCTCGGCCGCCGCCCACACGTCGATGGCCACGAGCACCTCGGGGTGGGGGAGCCGCGACACGAGGACCCCGGTGGAGGCGGGGAAGGTCGGGCCGAGCAGCTCCCGGCGAGCCGCCGCCGTGTCGCGGTAGCGGCTCCGGGTGGCCGGCGTGGTCTGCTGCACGACCCGCGCGACGTGGCTCAGGTCGAGCCCGTGGGCGGCGAGCCGGCGGCCCGCCTCCTCCAGCACCCAGGCGCACTGGGCCACGAAGTCGTCGGGGGCGACGACCCGGCCGGCGTCGTCGATCGGAAGGAGCTGAGGTAGCCGTACGTGCCCCGGTGGCCCGCCCGCCACGACCTCCACCTCGAGGTCGGCGTCGGGCCGGACGAGCGACTCGACCACCATCACCGACGGCTCCCGGTCGGTGGGCCGGGCTGCGGTCCGGGCCGCGGCGTCGGCCAGGCCGCCGGCCGTCACGTATTCGACGAGCTCGGTGACGTCGGCCGGGATGCGGCCGGCGGCGGCGAGCACGGCGCCGGTCTTGGCCCAGCACACCGCCGCCTGCTCCCCGACGACTCCCCCGCTCGTGACCCCGCCGGTGTCGGGGTCGTGGCGAGACGCCGTCTGGCCCGACACCCAGGTGGCGCCCCCGGCCTCGACCCCCAGTGAGAAGGTGTAGCGGCTCGGGTCGAGCCATTCGAACCGGTCCGGTCGGATCTCCTGCACCGTCACCCCCACACCTCCCGATCGGCCCGACACGGCTCCGGGGCCGTCACGGTGTCCATCTTCAGCGTCCTCGTTCACCGGTGTCCGTTCCCAGCGCCCGTCCCCGGGCGCCGCATCCTTGGTGCGCGACCCTATGTCATCGGCGACGGCGGCGTCGTGCCCCGCCATTCCGCTCCTGCTGCCACTCGGATTGGGGGGAGGTGTCCACTACCGGGGGTCGAGGCCGGCGAGTCGCTCGACCTCCTGCACCACGCCGGCGACCGACCGCTGCTCGGACCGGGCCGTCGTCTCGGTGCCGTCGACGAGGCTGACCCGCCAGCTGCCGGTGGGATGGTTGTCGGGGTACCAGCCGACGTCGATGATGCGCCCCTCGGGGTGCTCGACGACGAGTTGGTCCTCGGTCAACCAGCCCCAACGTCCGTCGTCGGCGGCATCGTCCACCACCGAAAGGGACCTGTCGCTCAGGGCGACCACGATCCGATCGAGAAGGGCGAACGCCGGGCCGTACCCCGGCCAGCGCATCGCCTCGTTGTATGCCATCGGCTGGGCGGCCACCGTGCCGGTCGGCGAAGCCACGGCCAGGGTCCGCGTCGGACGGTATGCCCGGTCGGCCGCTGACTCAAGCCCACAACGCAGCAAACCTGCGTCTATTCCGCTCAACCTTTTCGGGGGGCGGTGGCTACGAAGACGTGGAAGCGGTCGTCCGCCTGGGGGGCGCCGCCGTGGTAGCCGCCCAGCACATCGACGTTGATGAAGCCGACTTCGGTGAGCAGCGACGCGATCTCCGCCGACGAGTAGACGTTGTACCGCAGGCCGCGCGTTTCGCGTGCCGTCAGGTCATCACCGCGCCACTGCCAGATCTGCATCTCCCGCTGCATCGCGCGATCCTCGGCGTCGATCGCGGTGACCCGATGCCGCAGGGCGTAGTGGAAGCCGTCCGGTGCGAGGCGTCGATCCTCGGACGCCGGAGGGGACTCGTCGACCGCTTTCGGTTTCCATCCGCGCAGCCGCTCGACATCGAACTCTCCGACCTCGTAGTCGAGAGCGAGCACGCCGCCCGGTCGCAAATGCGCCAGCGATCGACGCAGGCCTTCGCGGTCCTGGGCTCGGGTGCCACCAAGGCCGAACGAGCCGCAGCTCACGATGGTGCCGTAGCGGCGGGGAAGATCGAGCTGATGGGCGGCCTGCACGTACAGCGCCGGTTCGCGGCCGACCGCCTCGCACGCGTCTCGGCACGCCGTGATCATGTCGGGCGCCGCATCGACCCCGTCGACATCGAGCCCGCTTCCGACCCATGGCACCAGCAGCCGACCGGTCCCACAACCGAGATCGAGGGCCGGCTGACCCGACTCGACATAGGGACGAAAGAACCCGATCTCCGGGCCATCGAGGTTGAAGTTGGCCCACCAGCGAGCCATCAACCCGTGATGCCAGGTCTCCACCGGCCCATCAAAACTGCGATCCGCTGCTTCCACCATCACCGGCACCATAAACCGCCAGGTGCCTGGCACCGGCCGATTCTCACCTGATGGTTAGCTCGGCTGTTGGTTTGCTGGGAGCCGTCGGTTTGGTGGGTTCACCGGTCGGTCGGGTCGGTTTGGTCGGCACGACGATGATGACCTGATCCGGCGGGGTGGGCTGGGTGCTCCCTGGACGACGTAGAAGCCGGCGTGGTGGGACCCACCCACGTCAGGGGGCGGGGATCACCTGGGGGCCCGACCAGTCGGTGGCGCCGCGACCGTCGTCGTAGATCACGGCCTCCTGGTCGGTGGGGACGTAGAAGTACGAGCCGGGACGGAACCCGTGGCCCAGGTCGCCGATCAGTCGCCGCTGGCGCGGGGTGCAGCGACCGCTCACCTCGGGCGTGGTCTCGTGGTCGTAGGACCGGATGAACATCTGGCAGTAGTTGTAGAGCAGGGTCTTGCGGGCCCGTCCGGAGTGGTTGGGGGATGGCCCGTGCCACAGCGAGTGGGAGAACAGGTAGCAGTCGCCGGCCCGCCCCGGAAGCTGGACGGCCCCGGGGGAGTGCGGGGTGAGGCGCTCCTCCCGCCGCCACGGGAAGGGGCGGACGTGACTGCCGGGGAAGACGGTGAAGGCGCCGGCGTCGGGGCCCTCGACGTCGCTCAACAGGTACATCGCCTTCATGGCCAGGGGCCGGCTGGTCTCGGTCACCCGAATCTCCCGGAGGCCCTCGCCCCCATCGGTGTGGGTGTACCCGGGAAAGGCGTCGGTCGAGGGGCGGACGATGGCCTGGGTCATGCTCAACATCAGGTGGGGGCCCATGATGTCGACGATCAGATCGAAGACCCCGGGGCGGTCGATGAGGTCGATGAACGCCTGGCCGTAGTCGAGGAGGTCGCGGCGGTCCATGAACCCCTCGGGGTCGGTGTCGCGGGCGTGTTTGATCCACTCGTAGTGGCCCAACGGCTGCCGGGCCGGCTCCCAGCCCGGCTCGAGTCGGATCCGGTCGAGGTCCTCGCTGAACGTCGCCACCTCGTCGGGGCCCAGAGCTCCCTCGAGGTGGAGGTAGCCGTCGGTGGCCCAACGCTCGCGCTGTTCGTCGGTAAGTCGGTGCATCGCGGTCCTCCTGATGGTCGCAGCCTAAGGACGGCACCGACGGCGTCTCCAATCGACGGCGCTCGACCAGCGTCGGCACGCCCCAGGACGGGCCCGGGTGCCGCGCCGGAGAATGGCAACCGACGTGATGCTGAACGACAACTGAACCACACCTTGCATCGGGGCGAAAGCGACCGGGCCCGCAGCGTTGACACGGCCGCAAATCGCCCGACATCGGCCGTCCCTACGGTGCCCAGCAGTGAATGCAACCCGGGATACCACCGCCGGCCGCAGGGGCGATCGACCACCGCTCGCCGTCCAGGCCTACGCCGATCTGAAGCATCGGCTGCTGGTCGGCGACTTCCCGCTCGGTGTCCGGTTGGGCGAGACGGCGCTGGCCGACCAGCTCGACATGTCCCGCACGCCGGTTCGGGAGGCCCTGTCCCGCCTCCACGCCGAGGGTCTCGTGGTCCGCCACCCCGACGGCGGGTTCTCGCCCGCCGCTCCCGACCTGCACACCATCAGCGAGCTCTACGAGGTGCGGCGCGGCCTCGAGTTCACGGCGCTGCGCCGGGGTCGACACGACGAGGGCCAGCTGGGGGTCGCTCCTCGACGACTGGGAGGCCATGGAGCTGCCGACCGGCGACGACGACTGCGGACCTCGTCCACGACCCGACGGGGGCGGCCGTCGAGGTCGACGTGTGGCGCATCCCACCGGCGGGGCTCGGTCGCTTCCTGACCATGATCCCGCCGCCCCTCGCCCTCGGCACCGTGACCCTGGCCGACGGGAGCACCGAGACCGGCTTCGTGGCCGAACCGCGCGCCCTCGACGGGGCCACCGACATCACCCATCTCGGCGGCTGGCGCAACCACGTCGCCGCCCGCTCTGCTGTCTAGCATCACCGGTCATGGAGATCGTTCTGGTCCGCCATGGTGAGCCGGAATGGGTGCGGGACGGGTTCAGCGTCGACGACCCGTCCCTGACCGAACGGGGCCAGCGGCAGGCCGAAGCGATGGCCGACCGCCTGGCCGGTGAGGCGTTCGACGAGGTCTACTGCTCGCCCCTGATACGGGCCCGCCAGACGGCGGCCCCGCTGTTGGCCGCCCTGAGCCGATCCGAGGCGGTGCAGCCCTGGTTGGAGGAGATCCGCAACCCCCTGTGGCAGGGCTCCCCGTCCGAGAAGGCGGAGGAGGCGTTCAAGGAGGAACGGTCCCGGCCGGCCAGCGAACGGTGGCGGGGCCTGGAGGACATCGGCGGCGAGAACGTCGGCTCGTTCGTGGCCCGGATCCGGGAAGGGTGCGGCCTGTTCCTGGCCGAGCGGGGCATCGAGCCGGTCCACAGCGAGTTCGCCCTGTGGTCGGCCCCTGACCCCGACCGCCGCATCGCACTGGTGGCCCACGCCGGCACCAATGCCGCAGTGATCTGCCATCTCCTGGGCCTGACTCCGGTGCCGTGGGAGTGGGACCGTTTCGTGCTCAACCACGCTTCCATCACCCGCCTGACCACCCTGGCCATGGGCGACGGCCACGCCTTCGCCCTCACCCGCCTGTCCGACGTCGAGCACCTGGCGGCCGACGACCGCACCGTGTAGGCCGGGGTCCGGGTCGTCGTTCTCCGGCGGGCCGGCGGAACCGCCACACCTCCGACCCGCTCGGGTGAGGCGTCGCCGCTCCCGGTCAGGTGGTGCCGTCGGCACGGTGGAGGGTGCGGCGGACGGTATCGACCACGACGTCGATGCCGGGGGCCACCTCGGGCGCCGCTCGGCACCACGCCACACCGTAGTGAACCATCCCGAGATGCCGGAACGAGGTCACCGGTACACCGGCTTCGACGAGACGCCCGCCATACCGTTCGCCGTCGTCACGCAACGGGTCGAGCTCGGCGGTCACGATTACCGCTGGAGCCAGCCCGGTCGGCGCCTCGATGCGAGCCGGTGAGACCGCCGGGTCTCGGCGGTCGACGGTGGGGCCGAGGTAGAGGTGGGCTATCCGCCGCAGCGTCGCCGTGTCGAAGCCGTCCGTTTCGGCGAAGGCATGGTGCGAGGGGAGATCGAATTCGGCGAACTCGAGGGCCGGGCAAACCAGGGCCTGCATCGGTGGGCGGTCGGGGCGGTCCCGCCACCTCTTGGGCGATGACGGCGGCCAGGGTGCCACCGGCACTGTCGCCGGCGACGGCCCATCGGCTCGGGTCGGCGCCGAACCGGTCGGCGTTGTCCAGCACCCAGCGCACTGCCGAGACGGCGTCGTCCACCGGGGCGGGGAAGGAATGCTCCGGTGCCAGCCGGTAGTCGACGGCAACTACGACGGCGTCGATCCTCGACGCCAGGAGCCGGCAGATCTGGTCGTGGGAGTCGAGGTCACCGGCGATGAACCCCGCGCCATGCAGATAGCAGAGCAGCGGCGCCAGGTCGTCGGTGGGTCGGCACACGCGCAGGGGCACCGGCCCCGCGGTGACGTCGTCGACCGCGAGCAGCGGGCCCGGGTGCAGCCCCGGCTGGCGTGTGGCCGTGTCCACCACCAGTCGGGGCCGTGGGGGTCGTTGCACTCGAGGGTCCGCCGATCCCACTGGGACAGGTCGGCGGCGGCGGCGTGGGTGCTCTGCCAGAAGCGGAGGAGGGTGGCGTCGGGGTCGTCGTCGGCCGCCGCCGCGGCGTAGGGGAGGGCGAACTCGCCGAGGTCGTCCAGCCAGAAGGCGGCGTCGGGCTCGACGGTCGCCGTGGCGAAGCCGTCCGGGGTGGGGTAGGCGTAGGCGTAGAAGATCGGCTTCGGGGCGGACCGGTTGCGATCTGGGTCCAGAGGTGGAGCGTCTCGAGGGTGTCGTGCCACTCGTCGACGGGGAGACGGGGCCAGGCCGCTGACGTCATCTGCTACTCCTTGGTGCCGGTGGGATCGAGCCCACGGTCACCTCGCCGTGGCGGAGGCCCAGCACCGGACGCTGGAGCACCGTGAGATCGTGGCGGGGGTCGGCGTCGAAGAAGAGCACGTCGGCGTGACCGCCGGGCTCGAAGGTGTGGGTCGACCCCAGGTACCGGTAGGCGGCGGTGGTGGTGGCGTGGACGACGTCGGCCGGGGCCAGCCCGTACTCGGCCAGCTTCAACGACTCGGTGGCCACCGCCCCGTGGGCCAGCTGGAGGTCGGTGCCGGCCAGCACCACCGTCCCCGTCGCCGGGGCCCCGGCCAGGAGCTCCCGCACGTTGTCGAGGCCCTGGGCGAACAACCGGCCCCCGCTCGATTCGGCCCCCAGCATGTCGCGGATTCCCTCCATGGCGGCGATCGTCGGTACCCACGCCCCGCCCCGGGCCCCCAGGGCCACGAGATCGTCGGCCGTGAGGAACAGCCCGTGCTCGATCGAGTCGATCCCGGCCGCCACGGCCAGGGTGCTCGTGTCGGGGGCGGCGGCGTGGATCGCCACCCTGCACCCCGCCTGGTGGGCCACCCCGACCGCCCGGTGCAGGGCCTCCTCGCTGAAGTTCGTCAGCGCCCCCCGACCCCGGCGGGGCCAGTCCCCGACGAGCTTCACCCAGGTGGCTCCGCCACCGGTGGCGTCCCGCACCGCGTCGACCAGGTCGTCCTCGGCCACCTCCCGGGCGAAGTCCGGGTAGTAGCCGCCGTCGTTGGCGATCATCTTGCCTGCCATGAACAGCTCCGGGCGTGCCGCCGGCGGCTCGCCGAGCACCCGGAGGGTCACGTCGTTGCTGGTCCCCTTGTCGGCCACCAGGAACACGCCCCCTTCGAGCTGGGCCCAGGCGTTCGCCCTCGTCCGGGCCAGGGTGGCGTCGGTGTCGTCGTGGTCGTCGGCCTGGCCACCCCCGAGGTGGGCGTGGCAGTCGGCCAGGCCGGGAACCGCCCACCACCCGCCGGTGTCGAGCTCCCGGTCGACGGCCTCCCCGGCCGGACGGAAGTGGCCGTCGATCACGGTCAGCTCCCGCCGCTCGCCGTCCAGGGTCCGAATCGTCAGTCCGAGGCGCATGGCCCGAAACTACTGCCCCGGGCGCCCACTCGCCGGAGGCTGACGGGCCTGACGGCGCGCTGGTAGCGTCGACCCGGTGGATCACCGCACCGCACCGCTCCAGTCCGTGCTGGCCCCCCTGCGGGCCACCGCAGGCTCGCGGTCCGCCGAGGTCGATTGACCGCCCCCCGGCCCGGCGGGCGAGTCTTCTACGGCTGGACGATCGTCGGCACCGTCTTCGTGATCCTCATGGTCACGTCGGGCCTCGGCTTCTACAACGCCTCGGTCATCCTGTCGGCCGCCACCGACGAGCTCGATGTATCGGTCTCGGCCGTCTCGGGGGCCACCGCCCTCTTCTTCGCCGTCAGCGGCATCACCGGCTTCGTCCTGTCCCGCCAGTTGGAGCGACGCGACCTCCGACTCTTCTACGTGGGCGGCGGCATCGTCGGCGCGGTCGCCCTGGCGGGTCTCCGCTGGGTCGACACGGTCGCCCTCCTCTACGTGTTCTTCGCCCTGTTCGGCATCGGATTCGCCCTCGCCGGACTGGTCCCCGGCACCACCCTCGTCACCCGCTGGTTCAACGTCCGACGTTCGATCGCCCTGTCGATCGCCTCCACCGGCCTGTCCCTCGGCGGGATCGCCATCACCCCGGTCTCTGCCTGGCTGATCGACGAGCGGTCGCTGGCCGGCGCCGGCCCCATCCTCGCCCTCGTCTGGCTTGTCGGCGTCATCCCCATCGGCGTCCTCCTCATCCGCTCCCGTCCCGGGGAGATGGGACTCGAACCCGACGGCGCCACCCCCGACCGTCGCCCCACCGACCCCCCCCGACTCGTGGCCGGGGCCACCTTCGCCAACGCCCGCCGGACCCGGTTCTTCGTCATGATGTGCGTCGCCTACGCCCTGATCTTCTTCGCCCAGGTCGGTGGCCTGGCCCACCTGTTCAACGTGGCGTCCGAACGGGCCGACCGGCCCACCGCCTCCACCGCCCTCTCCCTCCTGGCCCTGACCAGCGTCGTCGGCCGCCTCGCCGGTGGGGTCATCGTGCTCCGGCTCTCGACCCGGGCCCTCAGCACCACCCTGGCCCTGTTCCAGGGCCTGGCCCTGGCCCTGCTGGCCAACGCCAACGCCCCGTGGGCCATCCTCGGGGCATCGGTGCTGCTCGGGGTAAGCGTCGGCAACCTCCTCATGCTCCAGCCGCTCCTCCTGGCCGAGGCCTTCGGGGTGGCGGAATACGGCCGCATCTACTCGTTCAACCAGCTGTTCAGCACGGCCGGCGTGGCCGGGGGGCCCGTCGTCCTCGGCCTCGTCCACGACAGCGCCGACTACCGAGTGGCGTTCCTGGTGGCCGCCGCCGCCTCGGTCGCCGGGTTCGTGTCGTTCCTCCTGGCCGGGGCCACCACCCGGGCCTACGCCGCCTGGGACGTCGGCACCGCTCCCCGGGCCGCCCTACTCGAGGACCCCTGAGGCCGCCACCTCCGACAGGGTCTCGTCGTCGTAGTCGAGGATGCCGAGGAGCACGTCGAACGTGTGCTGGCCGAGCGACGGCCCGGCGTCGGTCAGCTCCACCGTCGAACGCGACATGGTGAAGCGGGGCCCCTCGATCCAGAACGTGCCGTGGTCGGCGTGGGCCACCTCCCGGAAGTGGTTGCGGTGGACGAGCTGGGGGTCGGTCACCAGGTCCTCGGCCGTCTGCACCACATGGGCCGCCACACCCGCCGCCTGCAGCTCCTCCTGCAGCTCGAACCCGTCGCGGCCGGCGGTCCACGCCGCCAACCGTTCCTCGAGCTCGTCTTCGCGGGCTCGGCGGGCGTCGTGATCGAGTGCGGCCAGCTCGTCGTCGAAGCCGGCGATCCGACACACGGTCCGCCACCGGTCGTCGTCTTCCACAGCGATCGTGATCCAGCGGTCGTCGCCGGCGGTGGGGAACGCCCCGTGGGGTGTCATCTCGGGGTGGCGGTTGCCGAGCGAGGGGGCCATGCGTCCGTTGATCTCGTAGTCGAGGACGGCCGGAGCGAGGAACGCCATCGACGCCTCCGCCTGTGACATGTCGATGTACTGGCCCTCCCCCGTGCGTTCCCGGTGGTCGAGTGCGGCCAGCAGCACACAGCTCAGGTAGCGGGGTGAGATGTAGTCGGTGTAGGCCCCGAAGACCCCGGCGGGGGGACGGTCGGGCCAGCCCGTCATCTCGTAGAAGCCCGACATCGACGCACCCATCGTCCCGAACCCGGCGAGGCTCGACAGGGGCCCGGTCTGCCCGAACAGGCAGGTGGAGGCCACGATGATGTCGGGATTGATGGCCTTGAGCTCCTCGTAGGTCAGCCCCCAGTCACGCATGGCCTTGGGGGAGAACGAGTCGGTCACGACGTCGGCCCATCGCACGAGGTCCTCGATGACCCGGCGCGACGCCGGGTTGTTGACGTCGAGCGTGATGCCGAGCTTGCCGGCGTTCATGTTCTGGTAGAGGCCACTGTTCTCGGCCCCGCCCTCGTCGTTGCGGAACGGCCCGATCGTGCGGGCCGTCTCGATCCGAGTGCTCGACTCGACCCGGATGACCGTGGCCCCCTGGTCGGCCAGGACCCGGGTCGAGGCCGGGCCGGCCATCACCCACATGAAGTCGAGGATCTTGACCCCTTCCAGCGGGGGGCCGGTGCGGTCGGGATCGACCTCGGCGGGCACCTCGGGCCGGCGGGTCAGGTCGGCCAGTACCGTGTCGGTGTCGGCTCCCACCTTCGGCGGGGGCGACGACACGTCGAGGGGGGTGGCCGACAGCTTGGCCATGGGGCCCGGTACCCGTACCGGCTTGTCGACGCTCGGCATGTCGATCGTGCGCCAGAAGTCGCGGATCTGGTAGTGCTCGTTCTCGACCACGTCGGCCACGGTGGCCACCGGCACCATCAGGAGGCGCCGCTCGAGGGCAGCGGCCAGCAGCTCGGCCTTGGTCCGCTTGGACGTGAACGCCTCGGCCACGTCCTGGATCCGGTCGTACTCCGACGGAGGGATGCGGCCCGACATGACCTCGGCGACGAAGTCGATCCACTCGAAGTTCAGATCCTCGTCGGTGCACTCTCCCTCGGCGTGGATCCACTCGAACAGCCGCCGCCCGAAGGGGCCGATCGCCTCCCCGAACAGGATCGTGTTCGACACGTAGCCGTCGGCGGCGTGCGACCGGAGGCGCACATTGAACGGCCCGGCGCTGGCCCCACCGCTCATCCTGGTGGTGGGGGCCGAACCGACGAGATGGCTCAGGGCGTAGGACTGGGTGGCCTGGAGGATGGCCTGCTGGGCGCTGACGTCGACGTGCTGGCCCCGGCCCGACAGCGTCCGCTCCCGCAGGGCGATCAGGGAGGCGGCCGCCGCCTCGGCCGAGGTGTGGAGGTAGCCCTGGTCGAGGGGGATGCGCAGCGGGGCCCGGTCGCGGTCGCCCATCAGGCTCATCTGCATCCCGGCCGACACCACCGTCAGGTCGGTTGCCCGCCATCCGGCCTTCGGGCCGTCCTGGCCGAAGGCGGTGATCGACGTGTGGACCAGGGCGGGGTTGACCGCCGCCAGGTCGTCGTGGGCGAGGCCCAGGCCGGCCATCACCCCCGGCTCGGCCGAGTCGATCAGCAGGTCGGCGGTGCGGACCAGGTCGAGGAACCGCTGCCGGTCGGCGTCGTCGCCGAGGTCGAGGACGACGCTCCGCTTGCCCCGGTTGTACGACCAGAACCACAACGACGCCTCGGGGTCGTCCTCGTGGCCGGCGACGAACGGGCCGATCCGGCGGGACCGGGACCCGCCGGGGGGTTCGACGAGGATCACGTCGGCGCCGAGGTCGGAGAGGATCTGGCCGGCGAGCTGTCCCCGCTCGTCGGAGATGTCGAGCACACGAAGTCCGGGCAACATGGAGACAGGTCTAGCCGACGCAGCCCGACCGTTCACGCCCAACCGCCCAACCGCCAACGGCCCGCTCGTCAGCCGACGGCGTAGAAGTTGCCGGCCCGGGTGCCGACGAACAGCCGCCCGTCCCATACCGCCGGGGTCGACTCGATACAGCCTCCCAGCTCCACCGCCCACCGCTTCGCCGGTCGATCGAGGGGGACGTCGCCGGCGGTGAGGTCGAAGGCGTGGAGCACACCCCCGCAGTCGCCCTGGATGAGGACATCGTCGACCACCACCGGCGAGCTCCACAGCGGTCCCTGGAGCGGCAGCGACCACCGCTGCTCCCCGGTGGTCCGGTCGAGGCCGCGGACCTCGCCCTCGTTGGTGGCGACGATGAGGAGGTCACGCCACAGCGCCGGGGTGGCCCACACCCCGGAGTCGAGGCCCGCCCGCGATGCCTGACCCCACACCAGGGGATCGTCGGGCGACGACGGGTCGAGCTTCATGATCTGACCGACCTCCTCGCTGCGCGCCGTGCCCCGCTCGTACTCGGACGCGACGTACAGCATCCCCTCGTCGTCGATGACGATGGTGGCGTCGGTGTCGTCACCGGTCCAGAACCGGAACGTTCTGGTCGGGGTCCGGCCCTCGTCCAGACCCGACATGTCCCATCCCTGGACCAGGCCGCCGGAGTTGGCGAAGTAGACGGTGTCGCCGCTGATGGCCACCGAGTTCTCCACCGACACCTCCTGGTCGCCGATGGCGGCCAGCAGTTCGTCGTCCCACGACTCGGTGGTGAAGGCGATCTCGGGGGCCACCGTCACCTCGCCGTCCGGGCCATGATTGCGATGCAGGTCGATCACGAAGAACCGCCCGTTCTCCCCCCCGACGTAGAGGCGGTCGTCGATGACGAGGGCCGACCCGTCCCAGTCGTTGTTCCACATCGTCGGTTGGACCGCGTCGGCCGACAGCGACCACAGCTGCTGGGGCTCCCCCCGGTCGAGGGCCACCACGTGGAAGTAGTTGTCGCGGCTGCCCGTGTAGAGGAGGGGGAAACCGTCGGGGTCGATCGTCACGGAGCCCTTGATGATGTCGGCCGTGGGATACGGGCTCATCACCTCCGTTCCGGTCACCGGGTCGAGGAAGTTGACCGAGCGGTTGTAGGCCCCGAAGGCCAGGGTCCACTGGCCGTTGACCGGTGACCGGAACACCGCGGGCTGGCCCGTCCACCCGCTCCCGCACCACTGCTTGATCTCGTTGCCGACCGACGAGTTGGCGCACCCGATGGGGAATGACCACAGCACCTCGGCGTCGTCGGGAACCGGGCCCCGCCCGTGGTAGGTCCTCGTCGGGTTGCCCCGGAACGTCAGCAGGCCCTCGGCCGCTCCGAGCTCCGACCATGGTCGCCCGCTCGAGGCCGGATCGACCAGGACCGAGTCGTCGAGATCGACCTCCTCCCCCGATACCGCGGCCGCCACCCCCGTCCCCGGTCCGCCGCCGTCGACACCGGCGGCGGCCGCCGCCTCGGCCATGGCGCCGCGGTCCCCGGCCCCGTCGTCGGCCGCCGCCGAACCGATCCGGGGGCGCTCGGCACCCTCGTTGTCCCCGTCGCCGGTCGTCATCGTCGGCGGTGTCGCCGCTTCCGCCATCAACGAGTCGAACTCGACCTTCAGCGCGCCGCTGCCCACGGCGGCGACCAGGCAGCAGAGAAGCGGGAACAGTCGGTGGGCTGAGGAGGTCCGGGGCCGCACCGAACCAAGTGTGCCCGTTCGGGGGTCGGGCGTCACAGCTGCGCCGGTAGTTCGGCGACAACCAGCCGATACGGTGGTGCCGTCAATGGTTCCGGTGGAATCATTTCGTCTCTACGAAGCCTCAGCCCATGACTGCCGGACCTCTCGCCATCTTCGACCTCGATCGGACACTCCACGCCGGCTCCGGTCTCGGCGTCCTGGCCCGCTACGCCTTCCGGCAGCGGCTCATCGGCCGCGACCGGCTGGTGCGTTCCCTGGCCCACGACATGGTGTTCCGCAAGCGGGGCTCGACCGACACCCACATCAGCTCCATCGCCGAGCTGGCCCTCGACATGTGTGCCGGCGTCCACGTCGACGACCTCGGTGAGGTCATCGACGATACCGCGGCGGAGATCGCGGCGTCGGTCCGGCCCGCCATCCACGCCCTCCTCCATCTGCACCGCGACGCCGGCCACACCTGTGTGCTGCTGTCGGCCAGCCCGCAGCAGTTGATCGACGAGATCGCCGATTCGCTCGGCTTCCACGTCGCCATCGGCACCCGCATCGAGACCGACGAGGGAGTTCTCACGGGCCGCATCGTCCCCCCTATGTGCTATGGGTTGGGCAAGCTCGAACGGCTGGAGGAGATCCTCGGATGGCCCGGCGATGCCGCCCGCAGCGACGGCTCCGTCCCCGGCGTTGCCACCACCCCCGGCGTTGCCACCACCGAGTCGAGCTTCGCCTACGCCGACTCGATGTCCGATCTCCCCCTGCTCGAGGCGGTCGACGCCCCATTCGTGGTCAGCCCCGACCGTCGACTCCGCCAGGTCGCCATCGAGCGGGCCTGGCCCATCCTCGACGCCTGAGACCCTGGACATGTGCGACCCCGGGGCCCAGCGTCGGCCCACGCCGGGGGCGTGCCGTCGCATCCCGGTGGGCGCTACAAACCGCCCTCGGCCACCAGGCGCTCGAGGGTGATGTCGGGGTGGTCGGCGATGACCCGGTCCATCCAGTACTTGCTCTCGAACAGGGCGAAGCGGGTGCCGTCGTCCCGGCTCAGCACGTCGACGCCCTGCATGGCCCGGAGGCGGGCGCTGCTCGCTTCGTCGGTGAGGCGGGCGATCGTGAACCTCGTGGCTGTCAGCTCGGCCGGGGCCCCGAACTCGTTCTCCAGGCGGTAGCTGGCCACCTCGAACTGCATCGGCCCCACCGCTGCCAGCACGGGGGCCTGGTCGCCGAGGTCCTGATCGCGTAGCACCTGGATCGCCCCCTCCTCGTCGAGCTGGACGATGCCCTTGCGGAACTGCTTGAACTTCGAGGTGTCCTTCACCCGGGCCCGCATGAAGTGTTCGGCGGCGAACGCCGGCAGGGGAGGGAACGCCGCCGGGTCCCGGGCGTAGATGGCGTCACCGACCCGGAGCTCGTTGGCGTTGACGAGGCCGATCACGTCGCCCGGGTACGCCTCGTCGACCGTCTCGCGGTCCTGGCCGAACATCGTCTGGGCGTACTTGGTGGAGAACTGCCGCCCCGTTCGTCCCGAGGTGGCGGTCATGCCCCGCTCGAAGCGCCCCGAACACACCCGCACGAAGGCCAGACGGTCGCGGTGGGCCTTGTCCATCCCCGCCTGGACCTTGAACACGAGGCCGGCGAACGGGGCGTCGAGGGCCCGACGGGAGCCGTCGGCCAGGCGGCGGGGCGCCGGCGGGGGTACCAGGTCGACGACACCGTCGAGCAGGAACCGGACCCCGAAGTTGGTGAGGGCCGAACCGAAGAAGACGGGGGTCGATTCGCCGGCCAGGAACGACTTGGGGTCGACGATGCGGCCGACCTCGTCGAGCAGCTCGACCTCCTCGGCCGCCGCCTTCCACGCCTTGCCCTCCTCGGCCGCCGCGGTGGCGGCGTCGACCTCGAGTTCGGGGGCGATCGTCGACCCCCGGGCCGTCCGCTCGAACCGGGTGTAGACCCCGTCGGCCCGGTTGACGACACCCCGGAAGTCGCCGGCGATCCCCACCGGCCACGTCATCGGGGTCGGTTCGACGACGAGGGTCTCCTCGATCTCGTCGAGCAGCTCCAACGTGCCCTTGCCCGGCCGGTCCCACTTGTTGATGAACGTGAGGAACGGGATCTCCCGTTCCCGGCACACCTCGAACAGCTTCAGGGTCTGGCCCTCGATGCCCTTGGCGGCGTCGATGACCATGATGGCGGCGTCGGCGGCGGCGAGGACCCGGTAGGTGTCCTCCGAGAAGTCGCGGTGACCCGGCGTGTCGAGGAGGTTGAGCACCCGGTTCCGGTAGTCGAACTGGAGCACGGTCGAGGTGATCGAGATCCCTCGCTGCTGTTCGAGGTCCATCCAGTCGGAGGTTGCCGATCGCCGCCCCTGGCGGGCCTTCACCGTTCCCGCCTCAACCCCCAGGGCGCCCCCGTAGAGGAGGAACTTCTCCGTCAGCGTGGTCTTGCCGGCGTCGGGATGGGAGATGATGGCGAACGTACGGCGTCGTGCCGCTTCGGCCCGGGGATCAGACACCATTCAAACCTATCGGCGTCGGACCGGCTCGCCGGTCCTGCCCGAGTTCGCCTACGGCGAACGTCGCGGCCTTCGGCGTCGGACCGGCGAGCCGGTCCTGGCGCTCACTCCAACTGCGACTTCGCCCAGTCGAGGGCGGCCTTCCAGGTCGCCGCCGAGGGGTGGTGTGCATCGCCAGCCAGGCGATGGAGCGACAGCCCATCCATGCCCGCCCACGGCCCGATGGGTACCTCGGCGTCATTCTCGGCATGCCACACTGCGACCGGCACGCACGTGATGACGTCGTCGACGGTGAAGCCCCACGGGCGAGCGACCCTGCGGATGTCGTCGGCGTGGCCTGGATTCCGCAGACCGACGCCAGCGAGGGCACCACGGAGGAGGGGGCGAGGGGCCCAACGCCCGAGCCGCATGAACAGTCGGACACGTGCTGGTAGCCCTCGATCAGGTGGGTACATCGGCGCCCACGAGCCGAGGAGGCAGACGCCCCGCACCACCGGGGACCCGAGCGACCCTGCGGCCAGTGCGTATGGTCCACCACCGGACCACCCCATCACGACCAGCCCACCGGAACCACCGCCCACGGTCTCGATCGCATCCCGGGCGACCGCCCGGAGATCTGCGTCCGGGCGAACCGGAGTTCCGTCATACCCGGGGCGGACATGGCGCAGCACCCGGATGCCGACAGATCTGCAATCCCCGGCCGACGGCCCGAGGTCGCGCTGCGAGGAGGAACCATGGAAGTAGAGCATCGAGGGCTCGGCCACCCTCCGACCCTAGGCCATCGCAACGTCGGCCGACGCGGCCGTCGGCGTCAGCCCGAACCCTGGGTCAGACGGTTTCGCCGTCGACCGTGTCGAGGTTGATGATCCCCATCCTCACGGCGCTGAGCACGGCGTGGGTTAGCGACTGGGCGTCGAGCTTGCGGTAGATGGCGTTCAGGTGGTTGTGGACCGTCTTGGTGGTGATGCCGAGGTAGCGGCCGGCCTGCTTGGTGCTCATGCCGTCGGCGATGGCCTGCAGGATCTCGATCTGACGGTCGGACAGGAGGTCGTGGTTGTCCTGGGCCTCCTGTGCCGTGGTCAGCATGGCTCCGGCGACCGCCGGCGACAGCACGGTGTCGCCCTCGGCGACACGGAGCACGGTCTCGCGCACCTCGGCGAACGATGTGCCCTTGCTCAGGTAGGCGCTGGCCCCTGCGGCGATGGCATCCCGGGTCTTGTCGATGTCGTCGTGCATGGTGAGCACGGCCACTCGGGTGTTGGGCAGCTCGGCCCGGATGTGGCGGGTGGCCTCGATCCCGTCCATGACCGGCATCGACAGGTCCATGAGCACGACCTGGGGCTGAAGGGCCCGGGCCAGGCTCACGGCCTCCTCGCCGGTGGACGCCTCGCCCACCACCTCGTCGCCCGCCGTCTCGAACGACTTCTTCAGGCCTTCACGGAGCAGGGTGTGATCGTCGGCCAGCAGAATTCTGATCATAATTTCTTCACCTGTTCGGCTCGTCTCTCAGAGGTTTGCACCGTTATGACCGTGCCCTGGCCCGGCTCGCTGGAGATTTCCAGCACCGCTCCAACCGAGGCAGCCCGCTCTCGCATCCCGACCAGTCCGTACGCCGAGCCGCGGATCCCCTTGGCCGGGTCGAAGCCCCGGCCATTGTCTTGCACAACGAGTACTCCCCGTCCGGCGGCGACGGTCCACACGACGTATACCTCCGTCGCCGATGAATGCTTCTCGATGTTGACGAGGGCCTCCTGAGCGATGCGGAGAAGCTCGTTTTCAACGATGGCCGGCAGCCTATCGGGAACTTCCGGAAGGGCGAGCGTGACGTCGGCGGCGCTGCGTTTGCGGAAGCGGTCGACCACCTCGCTCAGCACCACGGTCAGGGGTCGCTCGGGGGTGACGGCGGCCCGCAGCTCGATCAGGGTGTCGCGGAACTCGCTGATGGCCCCCTGGACGTCCTCGTGGAGCTCCTTCAGTTCCGAGGACGGTTGGTCGCGGGCCCCGTTGATGCGCTCCAGCTCGAGGGCGATGTAGGTCAGGTACTGGCCGAGCCGGTCGTGGAGGTCGCGGGCGATCCGCGAACGCTCCTCGGCCGCCGCCAACGACCGGAGGCGGCGGAACGACCGGGCGTTGGCCAGGGTCAGGGCCAGCACGTCGGACATCCCCTGCAGCAGCTCACCGTCGGGCTCTAGGTAGTAGCCCTCCTGGCCGGTGTGCTCGATGGCGATGAGACCGATGTCGAGCCCACCCACGATGAGCCGGGTGTAGAGACCGGTGCCGGGGCGCCCGTAATCGAGCGACAGGTCTTCGATCCGGACCAGCGTGCTCGAGTCGGCGGCGACGTCGAGGGGCGGGGGCAGATCGGCCGAGGTGACCTGAGGCGGCACGTCGAACCCGTCCTGGAACTGGGGCGACCACCGGCCGTCCTCGTAGGAGAGGATGGCGACCCGATCGGCGTGGAACGTCTCGACCAGCTGGGCCCTGGTCGCTTGGACCACGTCGTTCAGGTCGAGCGACGAGGGAAGGGTGCGGGCGATGTCGCTCAGCAGTTCCAGCAGCTCGTTGGTCTCGGCCAGCTTGTCGCGCTGATCCTTGACCGCCCGACTCTGGAGCTCGAGATCGCGCAGGCGGTCGACGACGATGCCGGGCACGATCGCCACCCCCGCCAGGGCGGTGACGGCCAGCGGCGACGGCGGATGGAACTCCACGTCGCCGAGAGGGGCGGTGATGGGGGCGATGAACACCGCCAGCACGGCGCAGACGATCCCGGTGCCCAGCCCCCACCCGAACCCGGCGACGGCGATGGCCACGAACAGGGACCCGACGAACGGGCTGCCGAGCCCGTCGCTGAGGCCGACCGCCAGCGACAGCACGGCCACGTCGCCGATCGCCTTCAACAACGGCAGCGCCCCCGGATCGCCGAACTTGATGGGGGCGATCGTCCGCCACGACGTGATGAAGATGGCGACCGAGAGGGTGATGACGACCTCGATGTCGCCGTTGGCGGCGTCCGGGGCTCCCCACGCCAATCCGATCATCACCACCCCCCAGCGGAGGGCGGCGATGACGGCCGTCAGCGAGGCGGTGATCCCGGGGCTCAGGTTCAGGGCCCGCCGGGAGTCGGGGAGGCTGGCGTTCACGGTTCGCCGCAGCCATCCGTCCGCGGCGAACCTTCCCGGGGCCTCGTCCGGCGTGACGGGATCGATCGGTTGTTGACTGGTCGCCACAAGTACCACCCATCGGCACACGGGTGCCGGGGTTCAGGTGCCCGCGTGGGTTAGACGCTACCGTGTGCCGGGTCGGTCAGCTGTTCCTGGTCGCAACGTAGTCGGCGAGGGCCGCCAGCGCCCCTCTGGCGTCCGAGCCGAACGGGAGGTGGTCGATCACGGCCACGGCCTCCACCACGAGGTGGTCGATGCGGCTCGTGATCTCCTCCACCGCCCCGGTCGAGCGGAACACCTCGACGATGGCTTCGATGTCGTCACCGGAGAGGTCTCGACGCCCGATGCCGTCGAGGAGGCCTCGTTCCGGACCCCGGGCCCGGTCCATGGCCAGCGCCGCCAGCTCCGTCGGCTTGCCCTCGCGCAGGTCGTCGCCGACCGGCTTGCCCACCTGGTCCTCGTCGCCCAGCACCCCGAGCAGATCGTCCTTGAGCTGGAAGGCCCGGCCCAGGGGCCGGCCGTAGCGGTCGAGGAGGTCGAGCAGGGCGGGATCGACGGGACCGTCGATGCTGACGCCCAGCTGGAGGGGCCGCACGATCGTGTAGAGGGCCGACTTGAACGTCGACACCCGGTGGGCGGTCTCGCGGTCGATCTGCCCGGAGGCGGCCGACCGGAGGTCGAGGTACTGGCCGAGGTTGAGTTCGATCCTGAGCTCGTCCCAGATGCGGCGGGCGGACGGGCTGGTGTCGGCCATCAGCTTGTCGGCGTAGGCGTGGCTGAGGTCGCCGACGAGGATGGCGACGCCCTCCCCGAACCTGCGGGGCTCGCCCTGCCAGCCCTCGTCGACGAGGCGCCTGGCCTGGGTGGTGTGCACCGTGGGCCGGCCCCGGCGCGTGGCGGAGTCGTCCATGATGTCGTCGTGGATGAGAGCGAACGACTGGAGGAGCTCGAACCCGGCCCCCACATCGACGACGACCGTCTCGTCGGCCCCGTCGGGGGCCGCGCCCCGCCACGCCCAGTACACGAAGGCGGCCCGGAGCCGTTTGCCCCCGCTGCGGAGGACGGCCCCCAGCTCGTCGACGGCCTCGGCCAGGCGGGGGTCGACCTCCTGCCAGTGGGAGGATTGGTCGGCGAACAGCCGGTCGAGACGGGCGTCGACCTTGGTCGCCACGTCGAGCAGCTCACGAGGGGCGCGGCCGCTCATCCCCGCGAGGGCCG
Source organism: Acidimicrobiales bacterium (assembly GCA_050330635.1). Lineage (GTDB taxonomy): Bacteria > Actinomycetota > Acidimicrobiia > Acidimicrobiales > SZUA-35 > CADEDH01. The sequence continues at coordinate 57,946 of JBHJNQ010000076.1, forward strand.
GTCGTCGTCGGCGGCCTCGTCGAGCAGTTCGTCGACCACGAGGTTCACGTCGGACCGGACCTGGCGCAGCCGGCGCCGGCAGTGGCCGACGAGCTGTGCCGCCCGGGCCACCCGTTCGGCCAGGACGTCGACGTCGACCGCGCTCGACTCGAGCTCGGCCAGGATCTCGTCGAGCTCGTCGAGGGCGTCGGCGTAGGAGAGGTCGAGCTCGGCGGTTCCGTCGTCGGTCATGGATCCTCGTCGCTGGCGGGTTCGTGGGTGGCGGGGCTCGACTCGGACACGGTGCTGGTCAGTGTGCCCGATGCGAGCGTCGTTCGTAGGGTCGTGCCGACGGCCACCGCTGCAGCCTCCCGCACCAGCGCCCCGTCGGTGGTGCGGGTGATCGACCAGCCCCGGGCCAGGAGCCGGGCCGGATCGAGGGCCCGGAGGCGGAGGGCGGCGGACTCGATGGCGGCATCGGCCCGCTCCGCCAACCGTTCACCGTGTGCCTTCAGCCCACCGGCGGCGGCGTCGAGCCGGGCGTGGTTGGCCACCAGCGCCCCGTTGGCCGCCACCGTCAGCCGGTTCCCGGCGCTGGCCAGTTCGGCGCTGGCCCGCTCGAGGCGGGACGTGGCCAACGCCACGAGCCGCCCCGCAGCGAACTCGACCTCCTCGTCGAACCGGCGGACCGACTCGACGAGGGTGGCGGCGGCCGCCGTCGGCGTCTTGGCCGAGAGGTGGGCCACGTCGTCGGCCACCGATCGGTCGATCTCGTGGCCGACACCCACGATGACGGGCCGGGGGCACTTGGCGATGGCCCGGACGACCGGCTCGGCGTCGAAGGCCGCCAGATCGGTCCGGGCCCCACCGCCCCGGATCACGGCCACGACGTCGACCCCGGCCGCCCCGGCCCGCCGGATCCCGTCGACCAGGCTGGGCACGGCGTCGACCCCCTGGACCCGGCAGTCGAACACGACGACCTCGAAGCGGTAGCCGCTGAGGGCGAGCTCGTGTGCGAAGTCGGCGTGGGCGGCGCTGCGGTGGCTCGTGACCAGCCCGATGCGCAACGGCACCACCGGCATGGCCACGGCGGCGTTGGCCCCGAGCAGCCCCTCGGCCGCCAGCGAGTCGAGCAGGACCTGGCGGGCCACGGCCTGGCGTCCCACCGTGTAGGCGGGGTCGATCAGGCTCATCACCAGCTGCACCCGGCCCTGGGGCGGGTAGTAGACCAGGCGACCCTTGATCCTGATCTCGATCCCGTCGTCCATACGGACGCTGCCCGACTTGCGGAGGATGTGGTTGACCCGGGTGCGGGAGGAGGAGAACAACACGACGGGGACGACCGCTTCCGACGCCGCCCCCGGCTCGTCGCCGTCGTCGATCAGGTCGAAGTAGACGTGGCCGTTGTTGGACCGGCTGAGGCTGGAGATGGCGCCCTTGACCCACACCTCGTCGGGGAACCGGTCGTCGACGGCGGCGACGACGGCGCTGCACAGCTCCCGTACCGAGAAGGTCTCCGACACGTCCCTCAAGCTAGCGAGCGGGTACTGCCGACCCGCTGTTGAGTAATCGTTCAGCATGGCCCTCACCTGGGGATCGGGTCGCTACTGTGGTCGCCTGGTGCCTCGGTAGGGGCCGGCGGGCTGGGCCGAGAAAGCAAGATGTGACAGACCGCAGTATGGCGTCGTTGGGCGAAGCCCTGCTCGACGCCTTCGCCTCCTCCATCGACCTCGACCGGCCCCACCCGGGCGGCGACCGGACCCGTTCCGGGGGCGACCGGCCCGACCCTGATCTACTCTGGCCCGACCCCGATGGCCGCGATGGCCGCGGGCCGGGGCCCGACCGGGTCCGGCCGGAGGTCGACTTCATCGTCGGCCCGGCCTCCGCCGTCGACGGGGTGGCGGTCACCGTCGCCGATCCGGTCACCGGCGACCCCCGCATCGTGTACGCCAGCGACAACCTGGCGGCCCTCCTCGGTTACGACGACGGCCAGCTCGTGGGCCGACCGTTGGCCAACCTCTTCGGGGACGAGGCGTCGGTGCGGGAGGTGGCCGGGCTCGAGGCCCGCCTCGCCCAGGGCGAGGAGGTGGGGACGTCGCACATGCTGCGCCGACGCGACGGAACACCGGTAGCGGTCCACGTGACCCACGCCCCCCTTCCCACCGCCGACCGGGGGACGGGGGGGCGGTTGCTGCTCGTGCGAGACCTGTCCCGCCGCCCGTCCGAGCGACTGTTCTCCGACCAGGCGGTCATCGTCGACTCCCTGGCCCGGGGTCAGGATCTCGGCTCGTTGTGCCACGAGGTGGCATCGAGCGTGGAGGCCCGGCTCGTCGGGGCCGCCCGGTGCTGGATCGGGGTCAACGACGCCGCCGACCGGATGGAGGCGGTCGTCACCGCCGGCCACGACGTCGACGAGGTCACGAGCGTGCTGCGCCTCGTCATGGGGGCCGGCGACCCGACCAGTGCCCGCTGCGTCCTGGTCGAGAATCTCCCGGTCGAGCTGCGCCGCAGCCTGACCGAGGCCGGCTGGTTCGCCCTGTGGGCCTTCCCCACCCTCGACCGGAACCGGGTCCAGCGGGGCGCCCTCGTCGTCGTCCACCGCCACGACGAGCTCCCCACCAACGACGACGCCCGCCACCTCCACCAGCTGTCCAAGCTCATCGCCGCCGGGATCGAACGCTCGACCGTCGAGACCGCCCTGGCCCACCGGGCCCTCCACGACCCACTGACCCGCCTTCCCAACCGGGCCCTCCTCGTCGACCGGTTGGAACACGCCCTGGCCCGCCTGGAGCGCGACCCGTCGTCGCTGTCGGTGCTGCTCGTCGACATCGACCGGTTCAAGTCGGTCAACGACACGTGGGGGACCGAGGTCGGCGATCGGGTACTGCTGGAGGTGGCGAGCCGTCTCCTGGCCTCGGTTCGCCTCGGCGACACCGTGGGCCGCCTGGCCAGCGACCAGTTCCTGATGGTGTGCGTGGCCGGCGCCGACTTCGACGCTGCCCTCGTGGCCCGCCGGATCATCCGCACCCTCCAGGTCCCGATGGTGCTGGCCGGTGGGGGACAGCTCCGCATCTCGGCGTCGGTGGGGGTGGTGGCCGTCGACGATCCGGCCCTCTCGGCGTCGACGGTGATCGGTCGGGCCGAGTCGGCCCTGGCCACCGCCACCGCCCAGGGGCGGGGTCGTTTCGCCTTCTACGAACACGGCCAGCAGCGCGACGCCCTGGCCCACCACGAGCTCGAGCAGGCCCTCCACGCCGCCATCGAGGGCGACCAGCTCGTCGTCCACTACCAGCCGGTGGCGGAGATCCGCACCGGGCGCATGGTGGGGGCCGAGGCCCTCGTGCGGTGGGATCGCCCCGGCCACGGCCTGCTGGGCCCCGGCGAGTTCATCGACATCGCCGAGGAGACCGGCCTGATCGTTGCCCTGGGCTCGGCCGTGATCGAGCGGGTGGCGTCCGACCTGAGCCGCTGGCCCCGATCGGGCGGCCTCTGGCCCGTGGTGACCGTCAATCTGTCGGCCCGCCAGCTGGCCGACGAGACCCTCGTCCCCTCGGTACGCGAGGTGCTGGCCCGCCATCGGCTGCCCCCGATCCGACTCGGGTTCGAGGTGACCGAGTCGATGCGGATCGATGACTTCGAGGCCGCCATCGACGCCCTCGACGCCCTGGCCGCCCTCGGGTGTCGGATCGCCGTCGACGACTTCGGCATCGGGTACGCCACCCTCGATTACCTCCGCCGGTTCTCGATGGCCAACGTGTTGAAGATCGACCGCTCGTTCGTGGCCGGCCTCGGTCGGTCCCGGGAGGACACCGCCATCGTCTCCGCCTCGATGGCCCTGGCCACCGCCCTCCAGCTACAGGTGGTGGCGGAGGGGGTGGAGGAACTGGAACAGCTCGAGCTCCTGGCCCGCCTCGGCTGCCACTACGCCCAGGGCTTCGCCCTCAGCCGGCCGGTACCGTTCGACGAGGCCCTGGCGCTGTGGGAGCGGGCCATCCTGTTCGATCCGCCGACGATCGACGGCTGAGGTACCGACAGTGACCACGTCGACCACGAGTAGGGCGTCTACCTGGCTCGATGCAGAGATCGACGCCGGTTGGGCATCATGTGCCATCACCGAGAACGGCTTCCTACGGGTTGGATCGATCGCTCCCGACTCCACGGGCACCGTCAGATCGCCGACGCCTACCTCTTGGCCCTGGCCATGGCCACGACGGCCGTTTCGTCACCTTCGACCGGAGGATGGTCGTCGACACCGTCCCCGGCGCCAGTCCGGAGCGGCTCGTCGTCGTCTAGCCGCTCAGTCTCGGCTCACGTCCAGGGAGCCTCGGGCACCCCATCGTCGAGCTCGACCCCGATCGTGTTCAAGAACCCCGACACCATCCGGTAGAAGCCGGCGCACACCACCAGCTCGATGACCTCGGCCTCGCTCCAGCGGGCGAGGAGTCGGCCGAAGGTCTCGTCGCCGACGCAGTCGTCGTCGCACAGCTCGTCGACCATGATGATCAGGTCGAGCTCGTGGTCGGGCCACTTGCCGGGGTCGTCGCTGGCCAGCCGGCGGATCTCGTCGTCGCTCAGACCGCAGCGGCGGCCGATGGCGGTGTGCTGACCGAACTCGTAGGGGGCCCGGGCGTTCCAACCGACCCGGAGGATGACGATCTCCCGCTCCCGTTCGGGCACCAGTCCCTTGTTGAGCAGGAAACCGCCGAGCAGGTTGAACCGCTTGAGCAGCTTGGGGTGCTTGGCCAGGACGCCGAAGATGTTGAGCGGGGTGCCGTCGGGCTTGAGGATGGTCGTCGCCGCCACCTCCGCGGCCTCGCCTGAGAGGTCGGTGAGCGGTTCTATGCGAGGCGACGAGGGTCGGGGTGCGTTGACGTTCATGGCCAGATCGTCGTCGCTGGGGCCCCCGCTTGGCTAGCTGAGACTGGCGAGGTGCCGGGCGAAACGGGTGATCCGCTCCTCCCCGACCCGCTCCCGCTTCTCCTGGTCGGTGATGCCGAGCCCGTCGGCTGGCGACAGGCAACGGACCCCGAGCTTGCCCTCATGGAGGTTCTTGTGGACCTGGTAGGTGGCCTCGCCCACCTCGTCGAGCGGGTAGGTGGCCGAGAGCGTGGGCTGTATGGCGCCCCGGTCGAGGAGCTTGTTCATCTGCCACGCCTCCCCGTAGTTGGCGAAGTGACTGGAGACGATCTGCTTGAGCTTCATCCACAGGTGCCGGTTGTCGTACTCGATCATGTAACCGGACGTGGCGGCACACGTGACGATGACGCCGCCCCGCTTCGCCGCGAACACCGACGCACCCATCGTCTGGCGCCCGGGATGCTCGAACACGATGTCGGGGTCCTCGCCGACGAGGTCACGGATACGGGCCCCGAAACGCCGCCATTCCGACTCGTCCTGGGTGTGCTCGTCGGCCCAGAAACGGTAGTCCTCGGCCCGCCGGTCGATGACGGCGCCGCAGCCCATCTCCTTCAGCAGCTGGGCCTTGTCGGGTGAGCTGACCACCCCGACGGGGATCCCGCCGCCGTTGAGCACCAGCTGCACGGCATAGGAGCCGAGCCCGCCGGTGGCACCCCAGATGAGCACGATGTCGCCCTGTTTCATCGAGGCCGCGTTGTTGGAGACCAGCATCCGGTAGCTGGTGGAGGCGCACAGAGCGTTGACCGCCGACTCCTCCCAGGTCAGATGGGTGGGCTTCGGCATCAGCTGGTTGGCCTTGACCACCGACAGATCGGCCAGGCCGCCGAAGTTGGTCTCGAAGCCCCAGATGCGCTGGTTCGCCGCCTTCATCGAGTCGTTGTGGGCCGACGGGTCCTGGTCGTCGACATAGTTGCAGTGGATGTTGACCCGGTCGCCCGGCTTCCAGTTGCGCACCGCCGAGCCGACCCGCAGCACCACCCCCGAGCCATCGGAGCCGATGACGTGGTGGTCGAGGTCGTGGCGGGCGCCCCAGCTGCTCTCCCGGCCGAGGCGCTTGAGGAACCCGAAGGTGGGGAGGGGTTCGAAGATCGAGGTCCACACCGAATTGAAGTTGATCGAGCTGGCCATCACCGCCACGTAGGCCTCGTCGGGGGCCAGTTCGGGCGTGGGGACCTCGCCCACCCGGATCGACAGGCGGGGGTCCTTGTCGGCCGAGTCGAGACCGGCGAACATGTCGACATCGGCGACCCGGACATGGGCCGCACGGTAGGACTCGGGGATCGGGAGCCGGGCCACCTCCTCGGCAGAAGCACCGCTGGTGATGGCGTCGAGGATTACCTGCATGAGGGCAAAGGTAACAGGCGCCGGATGGGCCGGACGAAGCATCCCACCCTTTCGCCTGCAGGTGAGCCTCACCTAGGATCTGCCCACGACGCGGCGCTATTCTGCATCGTTGGACCACTCCGAACAGTTCGGGGGTGGGGCGGGCACCGTGAACTAGCTGGCTAGGTTCGAAGCCGAGCGCGGCTTTGATGAGGAGTACCAGTGGGATTGACCCCTGAAGAAATCGAACGGCGGGAGTTCGCCTCGACGCTGCGGGGCTACGACCGCGACGAGGTGCGGAGTTTCTTGCGAAAGGTCGGTCAGACCGTTCGCGAACTTCAGGACGAGGTCGCCACCGCGGTCGAACGCAGCGACGGCGAGCTGCAGGCCGTCGGGGTCAAGGCCCCCGCCCCCGAGATCGAAGCCGACCGGTTCGGTGCCATCGGCGAACGGGTGGCCGAACTACTGCGGGTCGGGCACGACTCGGCGGCCGAGCTGCGGGCCAACGCCGAGGCGGAGGCCGAGGAGCTGCTGTCGAAGTCCCGGCTCGAGGCCGAACGGATGACGACCGAGGCCGAGGCCACCCTTCTGTCGGCCCAGACCCAGTCGCACACCCTCATCAGCGACGCCAGGGCCGAAGCCGGCAACCATCTCGAGGAGTCCCGCCTCCAGGCCGACACGATCGTGTCGACGGCCGAGGCCGAGGCCGAGGCACTGCGCGCCGCCTCGGTGGCCGAGACCGACGCCATGCGGGAGACGGCGGCCGAGGAATCCCAGCGCCTGATGGCCGAGGCCGAGGCAGAAGCGGCCGAGCTCCGCCAGCGGGCCAACAACGTCCTGTCCGACTCCCAGACCAGGGCTGATGAGCTGTGGGCGTCGGCCGAGGCCGAGGCCTTCAAGCTCCGTGAGGACGGGCGTCTCGAGGCCGAGCAGATCCGGGAGTCGGCCATCGCCGACGCCACCAACCACCGGGAGACGGCCGAGCGCGAGGTGGCCGCCCTGCGGGACACGGCCGACGCCGAGGTGGCCGAGCTGCGGCGCCGCACCGAGGACGAGATGAACGCTCTCCGGGAGAGCACCTCCCAGGAGTGCGAGCGGCAGCGCACCGAGGCCGTCGACGCCGCGGCGGCTCTGCGCGACGAGGCCGAGCGGGTCCTGGCCGAGCACAAGGCCGAGGCCGAGGAGCTGAAGGCGGCGGCCGAAGCCGAGGCCGAGCGCATCAATGTCGAAGCGACCGACGAGGCCGAACGGATCCGAAGCGAGGGCGTGGCCGAGGCCGGTCGGATGCGGGGCGACGCCGAGACGTTCGTCACGGCCAAGCAGGAAGAGGGCGAGCGCTACTACGCCCTCAAGCAACAGGAAGCCCACGACTATCTGTCGGCCCGCCACCAGGAGGCCGACGACTATGTGGCCGCCCGCCAGGGCGAGGTCTACAAGAACGCCGCCGAGGCGGAGGCCGAACGCGACCGGGCCCTGGCCGGCATCGCCGACGCCCGCGAGCAGGTCAAGGACCTGCTGGAGCAGGCGAGGGCCCAGAGCGAGTTCATCCGCCAGGAGGCCGAGGAAGTCATCCGGGCCAAGGTCAGGGCCAACATCGATCAGGCCGAGCGCCGTATCGCCCGACTGCGCATCACCGAGCAGGCGTCGCGGGAGCGGATCATGGCCGCCCAGAACGAGCTGTCCAGCGCCATCTCCCGGCTCGACAGTGAGCCGGTGCAGGACCTGGACGACGGCACCGACGACCTCGTCATCGCCGAGGCCGAGCAGCGGGTGCTGGCGGCCGGCGTCATCGAGATCCAGGCCCCCCAGGCACCTCAGGCGATCGATGTCCACGCCGTGTCGGTCGATACGTTCGAGGCCGGCGAGGTGGCCACCGACCACGACGTGATCGACGTCGACGACGAGGTCATCGACCTCGAGGTCGAGGAGCCGCAGGCGGTCAGCTCGATGTCGGGCGGGGTCGGTGCAGCGTCGCCGGGGGCCGAACGGCCCAACGTCGATCAGGTGCTTTCGGAGCCTCCGATCGAGGCCCAGGACGAAGACGCCCTGTCCCGGTTGGTGCGTGAGGCGATGCAGCGGGCGGTGGAGAGCGCCAAGGGCGGCGATCACCGCTGACGCTCAGCCTCGATTCGACGTCGAGAACCTGCGAGGACGGCCCGTGAGGGTCGTCCTCGTTGGTTTTCGCTGTATTTGCCGGACAAGGGGATTTTGTACTGGACTGGCCGGAGCCGTCGAGTCCCCTTGTTGGTCAACTTCGTGGCGATGTGGCTGCCAGTGTTGCAGGTCCATGTCGAACGATCGCGATGCTTCGAGCGTGGGAAAACGTAAACGACCGCTAGGGGATGACGTCGGAGTCCGGGAAAACTCCCAAAATCCACGGAATTACCCCTTGTCACTGGATCGTTACCGATGTAACCTTACGGCAACATCGTTACGACGTTCCGGTGGCCGGTTTACCCATACCGCCCGCGCCACGGCCACCGGGACGTCGTAGCGGGGTAACGTCCGGGTCGGTGACTCCTCTCCCCGCCGACCCGGCCGTCGCGTCCGGACTCGAAGTTCGAGCCCGACACGGTTAGCCCGAACCGTTGGCCAACGATGCCCGACGGCTCGGGTTAGCTCGCTTTTTGGGCTCGTTCCCGCCTGGCGAGGTTGCCCCCCGGCTCAGTTGACCCCGGCTCAGTTGACGTTGCGTCGGCCCTCCAGGGCACGGCCGAGGGTCAGCTCGTCGGCGTATTCGAGGTCGCCGCCGACGGGCAGGCCGGACGCCAGCCGGCTGACGGTCACCTCGAACGGGGCGAGCACCTTGGAGGCGATGAAGGCCGCCGTCGTCTCCCCTTCGAGGTTCGGGTTGGTGCACAGGATGACCTCCCGGATGTCCTCTCCGGCGACCCGGAGGGCGAGCTCCCGGATCTTGAGGCTGTCGGGACCCACCCCCTCCAGAGGATTGATGGCGCCCAACAGGACGTGGTAGCGGCCCCGGAAGGCTCCGGTCTTCTCCAGGGCGGCGATGTCCTTCGGTTCTTCGACGACGCACAGCACGGTGCCATCGCGCTCGGGATCGTTGCAGATCTGGCACTCGGCGGCCTCGGCCACGTTGAAGCAGCGCTCGCAGAACGAGACCTTGTCCTTCATGGCGACGATGGCATCGGCCAGGCGGGCGGCATCGACCCTTTCGGCCTTGAGCAGATGGAAGGCGATCCGTTGGGCCGATTTCGGGCCGATGCCGGGGAGCCGACCCAGCTCGTCGATCAGCACCTCGACCGATGGGGCGTAGGCGCTCACCGGCGGGCGCCGCTCAGGATCCGCCGCCGAGCAGCCCGCCGAGCCCGCCGATGTCGGGAAGCTGGAGGTTGCCCATGGCTCCGGCCTGGAGCTCGCCGATCTGGGCCGTCACGTCGTGGAGGGCGGCCAGCACGAGCTCCTCGAGGAGTTCGACGTCGTCGGGGTCGACGGCGTCGGGGGCGATGGTGATGTTGCGGAACTCGCCACCGCCGGTGGCCTCGATCGTGACCTTGCCCCCTCCGGCGGAGCCGGTGACGATCGTGCTGGCCTGTTCCTCCTGGGCCGCCGCCATCTGCTGCTGCATGGCTTGGGCCTGCTCCAGCAGGTTGTTGAGGTCGAATCCACCTTCGCTCACTGTCTGACTCCTCGTTGGTTCGGCGTGGCTGGGAAACGGGACCGGGGCGTCGCCGGTTCAGCGGACGGCGTCGTCGGGGGTGGAGCTGATGACCTCCGACCCGGGAAACGCCTGGGTCAGGCGGTCGACACCTTTGGACGATGTCTCGGTGGCATCGACCAGCTCGGAGATGGGGCCGATGTCGTCGTCCTCATCGCCGGGAGGGCGCGACGACTCCGCCAGGCGACCCGGCTCGGGCTGGCTCGGGGCGGCCTGATCATCGATGACCACGACGATCGACACCGGACGCCCGAAGCGGGCGCTGAGCGCTTGCTCGACGTCGCCCTTGACCTCGTCGCAGCGGTCTCGGTGGATGGGATGGGGAGCTCCGAAGCGGACCGTGTCGCCCTCGACGCCGATGATCTGGCCCCCCTTGAACCGGGCTCTGACCCGTTGGCTGAGATCGCCGAGGAGGTCGGAGAAGGCGCCGCGGACACCATCGACGGTGAGGGTCGTCGCGTCGCTCCCGGGCGGGGAGGGGGCCGGTGTCGCTGCCGCGGCCGCGGTGGACGCCGGCGACTGGCCGGCACCGGGTCCGTCGGTCGCCGGCGAAGCGGCGTCGGCCGCCGTCTCCGGAGGGGTCGGGGGCGCAACATGGGCGGCCGCCGCCGCCGGGGCCGGCGCCGCAGCCCCGTGATCTCGATGTTCGGCCTGGCCGTCGGTGGTCGACCCAATGGGGGACTGGCCGCGTCGCTGCGGGGGGCGGGGCGATCGGCTGGCGCTGTCGGCCTCTCGCTCCCGGGGCGGTTGGGATGGTGCGCGGCCACGGCCGCTGGCTGACGGATCCGGGGTCGGCGTCGGGTCGGGGGCGGGATCGTCGCGGCTGGGCCTGCCATCGGGGCTGGGCGCGCCGTCGGGGCTGGTCGGCCGTCCGTCGTCGGAACGGGTCGGCAGCGCCCGACCGGCGGGACGCGACGAGCGAGGTGCGCCCGCCTCGAGCTGAGTCATCCGCTCCTCGAGCTCGGTGATGCGATCGAGCAGGCCGGCGACGTCACCACCGGCGCCGGCAGGGGCCCGCCGGGTGAGCTCGAGCAGCGTGACCTCCAGGGGAACCCGGGGGTCGGGGGCCTGACGCATCTCCACCAGGGCCCGGCCCAGAACCTCGAGGGCCCGGGTCAGGGTGGCGGGGCCGAGCTCGGCCGCCAGCTCCCCAGCCACGGCGGCGGCCCGGTCGTTGAGATGGTGGAGCGGCGCGCCCATCGAACCGAGGAAGGCGTTGCGCAACAGCTCGATCGTGTCCTCGCCGATCGTGCGGGGCTCCCGCCCCAGCTCCAGGCCCTCCTGCACGGCGGCGATGGCGCGGCCGGGGTCTCGTTGGCCGATGGCCCGCACGAGCAGCTCGGCGACGTCGTTGCCCTCGGGCACACCGCCGGCGGCGGCCACGAGATCGAGGGCGGAGAGGGTGTCGCGGGCCGACCCGCCCCCCTGGCGGAGGACGTAGTCGATGGCGTCGTCGTCGACGTCGAGGCCGGCGTCGGCGATCACCCACCGGACGTGCTCGGCCAGGACCTCGGCCGGCAGGAGGTGGAACTCGAAGTGCTGGGTGCGGCTCCGGATCGTGGGCACCACCTTCTGCGGCTCGGTGGTGGCGAGCACGAAGACCACGTGATCCGGTGGTTCCTCCAACGTCTTGAGCAGGGCGTTCTCGGCGCCCGAGCTCAGCATGTGGACCTCGTCGAGGATGTAGACCTTGGTGCGACCGGGGGAGCCGAGCTGGACCTTGGATATCAGGTCTCGGACGTCGTCGACCTTGTTGTGGCTGGCGGCGTCGAGCTCGTGGAGGTCGAACGACCGGCCCGACTCGATGGCCTGGCAGCTGGCGCAGGTGCCGCACGGCTCGCCCTCGGCCAGGTTCTCGCAGTTCAGGGCCTTGGCCAGCACCCTGGCCGTCGACGTCTTGCCCGTGCCCCGGGGTCCGCTGAACAGGTAGGCGTGACTCTGGCGGTTCTCGGCCACCGCCGATCTAAGGGCGTTGGTGACATGGGGCTGGCCGAGCACCTCGCCGAACGTCTGCGAGCGGTAGCGCCGGTAGAGCGACTGATAGGCCACACGACGATCCTACCGGTGGGCTGTGACGCTGGCGGGGCCTGGCACGTGCCCCGCCGCACGGCCGGCCGGCGGAGGTTTCGTGACGAACCGGGCGACATCCGGTTTACGGATCTGCCGCAACCACAGGGCCGTGTTCGTGGGGCAGCGGACCTATCCGTGCGGAGGAACCCTCACATGACCCCACGACAGCGATCCATCGTTCTCGGGGCCGCGGCCGTGGTGCTGACCGTGACCGGTCTGGTCGTCGGCGCTCGGGCCGTGGCCGATGCCCGGTCCGCCGATGACGCCGCCGCCCAGTACATCGAGACCCCGGGTCCCGAGCCGGCGGAGCTGGCCGAGTACAGCGCCGCCCAGCGGGGCGACTGGCGCGGTTGGTCCGAGCGCGACCTACGGAGTTGGTGGCGGCGGTGCCGCACCCGGTTCGTCGTCCAACGGGCCGCCACGCCGACCACGACGGCCCCCATCCGGGCGGAGACCCCGACGACCGGGGTCCTCCCCACCCCGTCGACGGTGACGACGCTCAGGCCCACGATCCCGACGCCCACCATCGCGGTGACGACCGCCACGACGGCTCCCGGGGCATCGGCGTCCACGTCGTCCACCACGGCCGTGGAGACGACCGCCACCACCCCGACGACGGTGACGGAGCCGACGAGCGCCCCGACCCTGACCACGGCCCCGACGGTGAGCACGGCCCCGACGACCGCCACGCCCGTCACCACCGCACCCACCACCGCACCCACCACGGTGCCGACCCCGTCCGGCCTGACCGCGGTGGAACGCGAGATCGTGCGCCTCACCAACGAGCTGCGGGCCAACCCGTCGGGCCCGTTGGCCCGCCGCAAGCCGATGGCGAGCTGTGTCAGCCAGTCGTTCTACGGCATCACGATCGACCCCGCCACCGGGCACCCGAGGCCCGTGCCGGCCCTGATCGTCAACGAGGTGGTGTCGATCGACCTGGCACGTGCGTGGTCGATCGAGATGGATCGCACCGGCAACTTCGCCCACCGCCCCAACGCCCAGGCCGCCGCCGTCTTCGACCGGCTCGGGCTGCCGGTGTCGGCCACGGGGGAGAACATCGCCTGGTTCAGCGGCTACGCCGACGCCGAGGCGGCCCAGGTCCACTTCGAGGGATGGCGCGAGTCGGACACCGGCCACTACTGCGCCCTGGTGGCGGGCACGTTCACCCACATCGGCGTCGGTCACCACAACAAGGGCGCCACCCGTTCCTGGGCTACCCAGAACTTCTACCGCCTGCGCTGACATCGCCATCCTGCCCGAGCCCGAGCCCGAGCCCGAGCCGGAGCCGGAGCCCGGGTCCCAGTCCCGGGCTCGGGCCACCGGCCCCTGGCCTCGGCGCCGCTGCTGCGCAGGGCGGGTCGGGAGAGTGGGATCGGCTACCGTCGCTCCGTGGCGCGGCTCCGCTTCTACTTCGGGACGATGGGGTCTGGGAAGAGCACCCAGGCCCTGCAGATCCACCACAACCTGTCGTCGAGCGGTCTGCGGGGGCTGCTGTTCACCCAGCTCGACCGGGGCAGCGGGGTGGTGTCGAGCCGGCTGGGGGTGACGGCCGATGCCGTCCAGGTCGATCCGGGGCTCGACCTCCTGGCCCACGTCCGCGACGAGTGCCGGCGGCGGGGCCGCATCGACTACGTGGTGTGCGACGAAGCCCAGTTCTACGAGGCCGCCCAAGCCGAGCAGCTGGCCGAGCTCGTCGACCGTGACGGGGTCGACGTCTACGCCTTCGGCCTGCTCACCAGCTTCCAGGGCACGCTGTTCCCCGGCACCGTCCGCTTCCTCGAGCTGGCCGACGACCGCCAGGAGGTACAGGTCGAGGCCCGCTGCTGGTGTGGGGGCCGGGCCACCCACAACGCCCGCCTCGTCGACGGCGTGCAGGTCACCAGTGGCGAGTTGAAGGTGGTGGGCGACACCGACCGGGGCGACGCCGCCCAGGCCCGCCTCGAGCTCGTCGGCGGCGGCCCCGACGTCACGTACGAGCTGCTGTGCCGGCGGCACTGGCACGACGGCGCCCGGGCCGAGGCGGCCGGAGCCGATGCCGCCGCTCCGGCCGAGCGCCGGGCCGAGCATCGTCGTTGACGGTTCCCGTCGGCCGCCACGGCCGCTACCGGTGGGCGCTTCTCACCGCCGCCTGGGGCCTCTATGTCGGGTTCGGGCTGGTCTCGTCGTCGCTGGCCCCCCTCGTGGGCACGATCGCCGACGACCTCGGCCTGTCCCGGGCCCAGATGGGCACCGTGCTGGGGGCGTGGCCGCTCGTCTACCTGGTGGTGGCCGTGCCCGTCGGTCGACTCCTGGGGCGGATCGGCCTGCGGTGGGGCCTGGCCGTGGGCATCGGGCTCGTCTGTGTCTCAGGGCTGCTGCGGTCGTTGGCCACCGGCTGGGGTGGGCTGTTCGCCGCCGTCGCCGTGTTCGGCCTCGGGGGGCCGCTCATCTCGATCGGGACCCCGGCCCTGGTCAGCGGCTGGTTCACCGGCGACGCCCGGGGTCCGACCACGGGGGCCGCGGTGTCGGGACCGGTCGTCGCTCCGTCGTGTCGCTCCTGGCCACCAACTCGGTGCTCATGCCGCTCACCGGCGACCGGTGGCGGGTGGTGGTGCTGCTCCACGCCGCCGGAGCGGCGGTGGCCGGGGTCGTGTGGCTGGCGGTGACGGCCCGACCGCCGGCCGGGGCTGTGTCGCCGTGGCGGGATCGGCGGGGGGAGGTGGCGTCGTCGAGGACGCTGCTGCGGGTGCCGGCGGTGCGGACCGTGCTGGTGCTGGCCGTGCTGGTGCTGGCCGTGGGGACCTTCTTCGGGGCCGTGGTCGGAGCTGACCGTCGTCGGCCTCGTCGGGGTGGGCCTCATGCGGTCGGCGGTGCTAGCGGTGGCCATGCTGTTCCTGATGGACGAGCCCGGCGTCGGACCTCGCAACATGGCGGCCGCCGGGGGCTCTACTTCACCGCCGGCGAGGTCGGTGGGGTCAGCGGACCGTTGACCGTGGGTGTGCTGGCCGCCGACGGTGGGTTCGGGCCGGCACTGGCGGTTGCGGCGGCCATGGCGATCGTGGCGCTCAGCCCCACGTCCGTCGGTCAGCGGGCGGCCCGAGCGGAGGAACGAAACCGTCGAGCCGACCGGGTCGATCGCGCCGGCGGCCGTCGGTCGGCCCCCTGACCGGGGCTGGGCCCGCGCCGGCCGATCCAGGTTCGGGCCGGTGACGCGGAACGGGGCCACGTCGCCGTCTCCGGCTCCGTGACCCCGTTCCAAACCCACTGTTCTCGCAAGTGGCGGCCAGACGATCTGCGGCACACCGCAGGTTTCGCTGAGAGCTGCTGCCTTCCGGCCCTGACTCGGTTCACGAGCCACGGTTGCACAGGGCCCGGCCACCACCTGCCAGAACAGAGGAGTGCACATGTATCCTAGCGAGCCGGACCGTTCACCCGACCGTCACGATCCCGTATCGCGCAGGGCGGGCGGCGGGACGACCAGGAGGAGTGCGAGAGCGGCCGAATCGGCACGCTTGGAAAGCGTGTGACTCGCAAGGGTCCGTGGGTTCGAATCCCACCTCCTCCGCTGAGTCTCCCCTGGTCAGGGTCACTCTTTGGCGCGTCGGTGTGAGGTGGTGGGAGGCGGCTGCTAGCCATCGAAGACCTGGCGATGGCCCGCCCGTGGCTGTCTGTTGTGGGGGTCGTGTGGTGGCCGGGCCGAAGGCGGACTCCGCGATCCGGTCGAGCAGGGGCCGGAAGGTCGGCTTTCACTAGCCTTGTCGTAAGTAAAGAAGATCCCTACTTGCTTTAGCTAGGCTGAGGTTGACAGCAAGCCCGCCTTCCTGGAGCCCCTGTGCGACCCGACGCCTTCACATCGAGCGCCCGAGGCGAAGTCCGCAAGACCCAGACGGGATTCCGGGCGTTCTTCCCCTCCGAAGTCCCCCGGCGCGTGCCGCTCTCCGACGAGGTCGTCAAGCTGCTGGACGAGGCCACCGGTGCCGTGCACCGTCTCGGCGGGGTGGCACGACTTCTCCCGAACCCACACCTTCTCATCGGTCCGCACCTCCGTCTCGAGGCCGTGCTCAGCTCGCGCATCGAGGGGACCAAGACCGACGTGGGCCAACTCCTGTTGTTCGAGGTCGGCCAGGCCGTGTCTCGCGATGCCGCAGACGACGCAGCTGAGGTCAGCAACTACGTCCGTGCGATGGAGCACGGGCTCGAACGCGTTCGAGGGGGGTTCCCCATCTCGGTTCGACTACTTCGCGAGATGCACGAGCAGCTTCTCCAAGGGGTGCGCGGACAACACCGCCGACCCGGCGAGCTGCGGTCGAGTCCGGTGTGGATCGGCGGCAGCAACCTCGAGGATGCCGTGTTCGTCCCTCCACCACCTGACGAGATGCAGCGGGCTCTGAGCGACCTCGAGCGCTTTCTCCACGAGACGGACCTTCCCTTGCTCGTCCAGCTCGCCATCGCTCACTACCAGTTCGAAGTCATCCACCCCTTCCTTGACGGAAACGGCCGGATCGGGCGGCTCTTGATCCCGCTCATGCTGGTCCTACGGGGAGCGCTGCCGCAACCGCTTCTCTACCTCTCCGCTTACTTCGAGGAGTACCGCAGCGACTACTACGATCACTTGCTGATCACCAGTCAGAGCGGCGACCTGATGCCCTGGATCGCATTCTTCCTACGGGGTGTCCGGCGTCAAGCTCGCGACTCCGAGGAGCGAACAGTTCGCCTGGTCGAGCTCCAGTACCAGCTTCGCAATGAGCTTCTCAACGAGGGCCGCCCGAACTCGGTGATCCGTTTGGCCGAGCAGCTCTTCGCTGCTCCTGTGGTGACAGCCGCCCGCGTGGAAACGTCGATCGGCGTCACGCGCCCCACCGCTCAAGCGGCGATCGACGCTCTCGTCCAGCGCGGTGATCTCGTCGAGGTCACAGGACGCGAGCGCCGACGCATCTACCGAGCGCCCCGCATCTTTGAAGCGGTCTACGGCACGGTCTATATCGAGGATCAATAGACACAGGTAACCGGACTCCCCGCACCGCCTGGCCGGGTGCGGCCCGCCGGCGGGGGCAGGTACGAGCCTCAGCCCTCCGATAGCCCAGACGATAGCCACAGAGGTCAGCACCGGTTGGCCAGCGCTGGGGGCGGTTGGCGCGCCGCGGGTACGCCGGATTGCCCGCTGGCGTCCATCGGCACGATCGCCACCACTTGGAAAGCGTGTGACTCGCAAGGGTCCGTGGGTTCGAATCCCACTCCTCCGCTCAGTTCCCTGTGCGGCGACGAGCAGAAATCGCGCCGATCGGGGCGGCCGTCAGCCACCCGAGGATCGGGCGCCGAGGTGCACTCGCAACGCTATCTGCGTCGGCTCAACGGTGAGTCGGCATCACCACTTCAGGTGGGGCGACAGATGACCAGCCGAGCTCGATGGACCCTCCGAGGCTTCCAGTCGTCGTAGACACACCTCACGGTTTCGGGCCCGGCGGCGTTGACTGGGTGTGAGTATGCAGCCGTTCGAACAGGTGGTGGCCGCCCACGGGTCGGTGGTGATGCGGGTGTGCCGGGCCGTGCTCGGCGCCGACGACGCCGCCCAGGACGCGTGGTCGGAGACGTTCATCGCCGCCCTTCGCGCCTACCCCGACCTGCGTCCCGACAGCAACGTGCGGGGATGGCTGGTCACGATCGCCCACCGCAAGGCGATCGACCAGCTCCGCATTCGCAGCCTGACGGCCTCGTCGACCGACCGGCCACCCGAGATCCCGACCGTCGATGACCACCATCCCGGCCTCGACAACGATCTGAGGTCCGCCCTCGAGGCCCTCGCCCCCAAACAACGCCACGCCGTCGTCTACCGCTACCTCGCCGACCTCTCGTATGCGGAGATCGGCGAGCTGCTCGACAGCAACGAGGCGGCGGCCCGACGCAGCGCCGCCGACGGCATCGCCAAGTTGCGCTCCACCTACCCGAAGGAGACCCCCTCATGACCACCGACCGCACCCTCATCGACGCCATGACCACCACCTTCGAACCCGACGAGGCGGTGCTGGCCGACCTGCACGAGCGGTTGGCCGAGCGGGCCGATCGCGACGCCCTCCTCGACCTCGCCTACCGCACCGTGGACAGCCCGTTCGGCCCCCTCCTCGTGGCGGCCAGCCCTCGGGGCCTCGTGCGGGTGGCGTTCGACACCGAGGGTCACGAGCGGGTGCTGGCCCAGCTCGCCGATCGGGTCAGCCCGAGGATCCTGCGGTCGCCGT
Organism: Acidimicrobiales bacterium; assembly: GCA_050330635.1. Lineage (GTDB taxonomy): Bacteria > Actinomycetota > Acidimicrobiia > Acidimicrobiales > SZUA-35 > CADEDH01. The sequence goes on from JBHJNQ010000076.1 coordinate 76,126, forward strand.
CGCGGACCGACGACGTCGCCCGCCAGCTCGACGAGTACTTCGGCGGCCACCGTCGGGTCTTCGACGTGCCTCTCGACCTGCAGTTGGTGTCGGGCTTCCGCCACGCCGTCATCTCCCATCTGGCCGACATCGCCTACGGGTCGACCGCCACCTACGCCGCCGTCGCCGCCGCCACCGGCAACCCCGCCGCCGTCCGGGCCGTGGGCAGCGCCTGCGCCCACAATCCCGTGCCCCTCGTGCTGCCCTGCCATCGGGTGGTGCGCAGCGACGGCACCATCGGCAACTACCGCGGCGGCACCGACACCAAGGTGGCCCTCCTCGCCCTGGAGGCGGCGGCGTGAACGGCGCCCGGTCCACCCCGCAACGCACGACGAGGTCGGTGGCCCGCACCCGCAGGACTGCGAGGAGCGCCCGGTGCCCCGGATGAACAGGGTCGACCCGTGGGGCGACCTGCACGCAGTGGCCGGGCGCGGCCTCCTCACCGGCAACCGCGGTTGCCTCGTCGACGACGAGGGTCGCATCGTCCGCCACCACCGGGGTGCATCGTGGATCATCTGCCGGACCCGTTTCCGTGACTGGCGCCACCCACTCGACGCGCCTCGAACGTGGACGCCGCTGTTCTTCCTCGACGACGCCGTGGCCTTGGCGGCCGGGCACCGCCCCTGCGCCCTCTGTCGGCGCCACGATCACCAGCGGTATCGGGCTGCGCTCACCGCCGCTCTCGGCGACGAGGCCCCCGACTCGGCCCGTGCCCTCGATCGCCGCTTGAGCGGCGAGCGCCTGGCGAGAGGTCGTGGTCTGCGCCGGGGCGGTGACCGCCTCCTGTGGTCAGCGGCCCTCGGGCAACTCCCACCCGGTACCGTCTTCGTCGAACGGGGTGACCGGGCGCCGTGGCTGGTCACCTCACGAGGGGTGCACCGATTCACCCTCGGCGGTTGGGGACCAGCCATCGCCACCACCGGCCGCCGCGTGGAGGTGGTGACACCGCCGGTGTCGGTCGCTGCCCTCGCCCACGGTTTCATCCCGCTGGTGCACCCCACCGCCGCCGGAGCCTGACCGCGACATACTGCAGTGACATACTGCAGCGACATGCTGGCCGCCGGGAGCACCGAGCGAGGCGACGTGCTGAGCGCCGAGTGCGACGACCCGAACGCCCCGTCCGAGCTGAAGTTCCGTGTCGCATCGGCATCGGCCATGGTCTAGAGTGCGCTGCCGCTACATGAATCCACGACAGTGGATCCCAGGGGAGATGATCAATGCTGACGAAGTCACGGTTGTTCTATCTTTTCATGACCATGGTCATGATCGGCCTCGCGGCCTGCGGGTCGAATGGTGACGAGGACGAGGCGGCTGACGTGGCCGTAGCGGAGGCCGACGAGAGCCCCAGTGCCGGTGACTCCGACGCCGCCGACGAGCGGGTCACCAACATCGATGAGGACGACCTGGCCGCAGTGGTGGGCACGACCGTCACGGCTGCCCCCCTGGGCGACCGGGGTCCGGAACCGTCGGGGGTGTTGAACTACGCCTGGAACACGGGGTTCTCTCCCATCTGGTTCGACCCGAGCCAGAACACGACATCCATCAGCCAGTACGGGACCCAGTACGTCCTCCACGACGCCCTGGTCAAGAGCACGAAGGGCGAAGTGTTCACGCCCAGTCTGGCCGAGTCCTACACCATCGCCGCCGACTTCACGTCGGCGGAGTTCACCCTGCGGGAGGGTCTCACCTTCCACGACGGTTCGCCCCTGACCACCGAAGACGTGGCCTTCACCTACGAGAACTACCAGGGCAGCGGGTCCGACGTCCTCAAGGACAACCTGGAGGAGATCGAGATCGTCGACGACCTGACGATCCGGTTCCACTTCAACCAGCCTTTCCTGGACTTCCTCGTTCTCTACGGGTCGCCGGCCACCGGCGCCGGCTGGATCCTGCCCAGCGACTACTACCAAGAGGTGGGACCGGACGGCTACCTGTTGGCACCGATCGGGGCCGGCCCGTTCAAGTTCGTGGAGAACCGCAACGACACGGTCATCGTCTACGAGGCGTTCGAGGACTACTGGCGCAAGAACCCCGGCGTCAAGACCCTCAACTGGC
>JBHJNQ010000077.1:0-19584 GCA_050330635.1 Acidimicrobiales bacterium
CTCGCCGTGGCCGAACTACGCCGGCTGGTGCTGGGCGCCGACAGCGAGATACTCGACCTGGGACGAGCGGTGCGGGACTTTCCCCGCAAACTCAAACAAGCGGTGATCGCCGCCACCCGGGGCCGATGCACGGTCCCCGGCTGCGACGCCAAGGCCCACTGGCTCCAGATCGACCACATCAAACCCTGGGCACGAGGCGGACTCACCGACCTCGCCAACGCCCAACCCATGTGCGGATTCCACAACAAACAAAAAAGCGACCAACCACCCGACCCCGACCCCGGCCGCGACCCTGACCCCGGCTGCGACCCCGGCCTTGGCCCCGGCCCCGGCCGCGACCCCGGCTGACCTGGCTGACCTGGCAGGGTGTTGGCCGGATGAGCTGGCGGTGACCGTCACGACCTTGCCGATGCGCCCGGTCGGTGGAGGTGAGAGGATCCGGGGATGGGTTCGAAGTCGGCAGCCTTCTACGCCACTCCGGGACGGCACACCGATGTTCGTCGGTTCGGCATCGACGTCGCCGACGTCGAACGGGCGGTCGAGATCGTTCAGGGGCTTCTCGTCTACGACCTCGCAGCCCGCGACCTCTACGGCGTGGAGCTGCCGGACCGGCAGTCGGGGGCGATACACGAACGCGACGCGGCGGCGCTGCTCGATCTGGCGTGCGAGGTGGACCCTCGGCCGCTTGAGCAACCTCGCCATCCGGGTGATCGCATCGGTGGGCGGTGCAACACCTACACGCTGCTGACCGTGGCCATGCTGCGGGCCGCCGGCGTCCCGGCGCGGGCGCGTTGCGGGTTCGCCGCCTACTTCGTTCCCGGCTGGTTCGAGGACCACTGGGTGGCCGAGTACTGGGATGCCGTCGCGCAACGATGGATCATGGTCGACGCCCAGCTCGACGAGACCTGGCGACGAACGATCGGGTGGGACGTCGACGCCCCCGTCCGTGTCGACGGCGAGCAGTTCCTCACCGCCGGCCATGCATGGCGGGCGTGGCGAGGGGGCGAGCTCGACGCCAGCCGCTGCGGTCTCACCTCGCTCGGCGAGCACGGGGCGTTCTGGATCGCCGGCAACCTTCGGCTCGACCTCGCCGCCCTCAACAAGGTCGAGATGCTGCCGTGGGACATCTGGGGACTGGGTTGGGAGCCATCGCAGGAGCCGACGAACGACCTGCTCGCCACGTTCGACGGCGTCGCCGAGCTCACGGTCGACCCCGATGGGCGCTTCGACGACCTGCGCCACCGCTACCAGGCGGACGGGTCGCTGCGCATGGACGGCACCGTGTTCAGTGTGGCGCTCGGTCAGCAGCAACAGGTCTGATCTCACCGTCGCCGCCGGGTCGTGCTGGTGACGGGCGCCGCCGGTGGTATCGGCACCGCCATGTCGGTGTTGTACGGCCGTTTGGGGCCCGGCTGGTGTTGACGGGACAAACGGCGGGCACGCTCGACGAGCTGGCCGAGCGTCTGGGTGAGCGGGGGGTGGAGGCGGCGGCCTGTGCCGGGACGGTCCGTGACCCCGACGAGGTGGCGGCCATGATCGATGCGGCATGGGATCGGTTCGGTCGTCTCGATGTGGCGGTCAACAACGCCGGCGGGCAGTTCTCGGCCCCGGCGCTGGACATCAGCCCCAAGGGGTGGCACGCGGTGGTGGAGACCAACCTGTACGGGTCGTGGTAGGTGATGCAGGCCGCCGCCCGCCGGTGGGCCGACGCCGGTGACCCGGCCGACGGTGACGACCGGTGTGTGGTCAACATCTCTACCATCGTCGGCGGGGGAGGGCCGGTGATCGCTCACACCGCGGCGGCTCGGGCAGGGCAGATCAACCTGACGAGATACCTGTCGGTCGAATGGGCGCCGCTGCGGATCCGGGCCAACGCCATCGCTGTGGGTGTGGTCGCTTCGGAGGGGTTGGCCACGTCTCCGGCCGAGGCTCGGGCCAGCTTCGGCCACAAACCGATGCGGCGTCTGGGCGATCTTTGGGACGTGGCCCGGGGCATGGTCTATCTGGCCAGCCCGGCCGCCGGGTTCATCACCGGTACCACCTTGGAGATCACCGGTGGGGAGCACGTGTGGGGCGAATACTGGCCCCTGGGCCGTCCCGATCATTTCGACGGCATCGCCTACCCGTAGCGGGCGCCGACGGACATGGACCACCCTCCGCTGTCGTGGGTCACCGCCCGGGCCGCCCCCGACGAAGCGCTCCGATCCGATCGCGCCACGCTCTTACCGGCGGCCCGATGACCAGTGACGGCCGACCGCGTCGTCCGACCAGGTCGTCCGACCAGGCCCGGGATCGGCGACATGCCCCCGACAACCGGCAGCGAACTCGGCGACAACCCGGTGGAGTCGACTGCCCATCATGGCCACCTCACCTCGCCCCCACGACGCCGGCAACCGGCGGCAGACCGTCGGTTCCCTGGCGATCGCCGCCGCCCTCGCCGGTGTCGGGCTGTTCGCCATCCTCGGGTCGTCGTCCGAGTCGGCCACACCCCTGCCGGTCGGCGTTGCGGCACCGCCCATCGCCGGCCCGGCGCTCGCTCCCGAATTCTGTGTCGATGGGCCGATGGAGACGAGGAGAAGTCGAATGCTCTGGCGAGTATTCAGGCAGCTAGCCGGTTGGGTTGAAGCGGCCCGTCCACACCCAACCATGTACAGGTCGTGGTGGACCAGCGGGCCAGCTGAGATACACATCTCGGGCGATCAGTTCGGGCCTTGCCCCTTCGGTCAACGGAACCCGGAACGTTTCGGGTTCGACATAGCGGCGGCCGTCCCCAGAATCGTCCGACTCCTCCCATACTGCGGTCCGGTAGTAGAGGTGCTCGTCGTCGCGGTGAAGGAACTGGAGTCTTTCCGCTGTGTCGACGACGAACGAGCTCTCCATCTCGAGGTCGACGAGCACCAATGTCTGGGTGTCAGCAGCGCCTTCAGTCCCCCGCACGGCGAGCCAGCGGTTATCCCCGGAGTCGGGTCTGAGCGACCGGACCAAGGGAGAGGCGTTCGCGAGATCCGGAAGGGCGATGAAGGTCGCCTCGGCCGATGCCGTCACCACGCCGGACGACTCCCAGTTTGAAACGACGAAGATCTCCCCCTCGAACGCCCAGATGAGAGGATCTTTGGCGTCTGCCGCCTGGTCCAGTCGGCCGACCTCGGTGGTCTGGCCGTCGTCGACAACGGCGACGACCCCCTGGGCCGACACGACGAGAACCCGGTCGTCGTCGAGGACCTCGATGTCGATCGGCGAATCGATCGTGGCGGCGTTCGACAGCGGGCCGAGGAGGCCGTCGTCGCCCACCGGAGCCGTCCACACTCTCGACTGGTCTGCGGCGACATCGCGGAGGGCGAGCATATGGCCGGAGGGGCTGAACTTGGCCAAGGGGAGGGCGCCGGTTGTGAATAGGAGGTCTCGACTGCCGCCGGAACTGACGAAGCTCACGGCACTATCTGGTTCGCGGAAGGCCATGGCAACGAAGCCACCGTCGACGGGCACGATGCCACGCAGGTCAGCCTCCGCGACGACCCGGTCGGAGTCCAGATCGACCAACACCGTCCGACCGCCTCCGTCCTTGGAGCCCACCACCATGATCGTGTGGCTGGTGGGTGAGAACCGGAATGACAGAGTTGATCCCGGATCGAACTCGGCTATGTCCCGAGCTTGCCCGTCCGCCAACTCGACGACAGACACGACAGTTCTGGAGGCGCGAGCCTCGGCCACTATGCCGACATCGGCGACCGGATTGATCATGCAGAAGTCGGAACGGACGACATTCGAGGCCACCCGACCGTCGAGTCGAACAATCGAACACCCATCCGCCGTGCCGTCCACGAGAAACGTGCCAGAACGAGACCCGTAGATCTGCTGCGGCCAATTCTTCAGGGTGGTGATGTCGTCGAGTTCGGTGCCGTCGAGCACAGCGAGCATAAACCTGTCGTCGCCGTCATCAGCTTGATAGGCGACCAGCCGCCCGCCGTCGTGGCTATAACCGAGCGGTGGGTGGAGCATGAGCTCCTCCCCCTCGGCCACGAGGAAGATGGTCCCCAACCACATCGTGCCGTCCCGAAGGATTCGGCTGCCGGGTGGCGGGTCGGCCACCTCTGTAACGTCGCCGACGAGAAAGACGTCGCCCGAGTTGAACACGACGATCTCGTCGACGGCGACGCCGGGCGACCCGACCCGAAGAGCAGCGAGGCCTGCTGCAAGGCCGAGCGCGCCGAGGCCGACCATGGCCACCACTACCTTGCTGACACGCCGCCGGCTCGGACCCGTCTTCGCCCCGGTGGGCCTCGTCGCGCCGCAGGTGCCGCAGAACAAGGCCTGCCCGGGCATGGTGACGCTGCAGAAGGCGCACTCCCAGCTGTCGGGAGTCAACGGTCGTTTCATGGACCCCACAGTGCGGACCCGCCGCAACCGCTCTGCAACCTGACCTCTGTACCGAACACGAGATCACAAAGATGGGCGGTCGCCAGGTTGCCTCGTCCTCAGCCGGGCGCTCCCGTCAGTGTTGGGCCAGCCAGTCCCTGAGGTCGAACAGCGATGTGGCGCTGATCTCGTGTTGGATCGGGTACTCGCGGTAGGCGTGGGCCACGCCGTGCTCGGTCAGGGTGTCGCGTATGGTGTGGCCCCGATCGATGGTGACGAGGGGATCGAAGGTGCCGTGCTGCACGAGGATCTCGGGTAGAGCGTCGGCCGGGGCATCGAGGTCGTAGTCGAGGCCGTCGACCCGCTGCAGCATGCCGGACAGGCAGGCGATCGCTGCCGGGCGGGTGGCGCCCCCGGTGCGCAACGTGCTGGCCAGCGTCATGGCCCCTACCTGGGAGAACCCGATGACCACGGCCGCACGGCGGTCGTAGCCGCCGTCGTCGTCTCGCTCGTACCAGCCCGCCCCGAACCCCATCACCGGGTGGGGTCCCCGGGGGCAGACCGTGAAGAACCGGCCGTCGGGATCGATGTGGGCGGTCAGAGGGGCCCGGTCGAACTCGTCGGCCCCGTAGCCGTGGCTCAACACGAGGAGCCGGTTGCCGGCGCCGGTGGTGCCGGCCGTGTTCACCGTCATCTGGATCGCCCGTGTTCATGTTCTGCGTCACGCTCTTCCTGCTGTTCATGCCGTTCTGGGACGAACGGAGCCAGAACCTCTGGGACAAGATGTCCAACACGATCGTCGTGAACGACCCACACAACGCATGGGTGGTGAGACCGACGTCGGGCGTCTACGGATAGGCGTTGGCGGAGCTGGCGCCGGCCCTCCGCCATTCCCGAGCGGAAGCGTCAGCCACCGATGGTCGACGCTTTCCAGCTCACAAGTCGTAGACCCGGACGTGGTCGCCGCGGTCGTCCGGACCGAAATCGTCGCTGAGGACGACGCCGAAGCAGTCATACAAGCCCGGGAAGCCACGTTCCCGGCACCAGCGCTTCGCCTCCGCTGCGCTGGCGAACCCCCCGTCGTAGGCCACGGCCACCGTGCCGTCGCGCAGCGACCGGAACTGGTTGGAGTCGAGGCCGACCACCCCCTGACCGAAGCGGAGCCGGAACGTCGTCAGCTGGTCGTCGACCACCGTCTGCACCTCGCTCGGCGAAGCGCCCGATACCTCAGAGCTCCACAGCACGGCGGCGTACCTGCCGTACATGTCGGTGCGGCTGGCGTACGATCCCCCCGCCGATGACCCAACGGTGGTCGACAGCTCCGACGGTGCCGCAGATGACGGTGGCGCAGATGACGGTGGTGCGGAGCTGGATGTGGCATCGGCTGTCGTGGGGGTCCGTTCATCGGGCACCTGGACGGCTTCCCCGTCGCTCCGGCCCTGCGTGGTGTCATCGATGGCGGTGCCCTCACCGTCGTTTGTCAGGACCCTGGCGGCGAGCCAGCTGAACGCTCCGAGCGCCACCAGTGCAGCGAGCACCATGACCACGAGCGCCGACCGGCCACCGGCCCCTGACCTACCCGCCGACGCTTCCAGCGACGGACCCGCCCATGGCCCCTCACCCGCCCACGGTCCCTCACCATGTTCGGGATGAGCGACCGCCCCGCACGTCGTGCAGAACCGGGAGCCTGGATCGAGTCCCGAACCGCACCGCCAGCAGCGCATGCTCGCAGCGCCGACGCCGGGCGGAACGATGGCGGTCGGGGCCGCGACCGCGGGTGCTCCACACGTCGTGCAGAACGCCTGCCCTGCCTCGACCATCGCCCGGCAGTAGCCACACGCTGCGACCGCGCCGCTCATCGGTGCACCGTCTCCGCGGTGACGGCCGTCGGGTCGGAACACGACACCCCGGTGCGCCGGGTCGCCGTCTCGAAACGAGCGACTCTCATCCGAGGGGGAGGTACGGTGTGTCCCACAGCCGACCGACGAGCCGGGTGCCCTCACCGGGCACGTAGAGGAGGACGTCGTCGGCCACGTCCTCGACCCGACCGTCGAGCGACAACGAGACTCGGCGCGTCTCCGTGTCATCGCCGACGACGGCGAAGTAGAGGTGACCGTCGCTGAACTGGATGGCGTTGAAACCCGTGTCCTCGTCGACGACGGCGTAGTCCAGGTTCTCCAGATCCACCAGCAGCAACATCTGGTCGGTGCTGTCGGAGCGTTCCAGGCCGGACACGGCCAGCCATCGCTGGTCGGGGCTGAGGGTGTGGGTGTAGGCGGAGGCCAGATCGTCGACGACGAGGAGGCTCGAGTCGGATGCCCTGACCACACCGGACGCCGTGCCGTTCGTGACCAGCACGCCGCGCTCGCCGAGCCGGGTTGCCACCGGGGTGGCGAACTCGTCTCCCTCGTCGAGTTCTCCGATCTCCTCGAACCGGTCACCGGCGACGACACCGATCACCCCGTCGGAGGTCACGACGACGAGCCGGTCGTCGTCGAGGAACTCCACCTCCGCCCAGCCGTCGAACGTGTCGACCTCGACCAGGGCCCCCACCGCAGTGCCGTCGATCGACCCCGACGACAGGGTGACGTCGATACCGTCCCACTCGCGCACGACGATCCGGGAGCCCGAGGGGCTCAACGCCACGTCGATGAAAGCGGGACCGCTCGACAACTCCTCGGTGCTGGCGGGCCCCACGAAGACGAGCGACATGTCGTCGGTATCGAACTCGTAGCCGAAGAAGCCCGAGTCGGTGGCCACCTGTCCGGCGACACGATCGGCCTCGGCGATGATGTTGCCCGATCCCAGGTCGACCAGGACCGACTCCCAGCGATCGCCGTCGGATACCCCGGTCACCAGCACCGAACGGTTCGTGAGCGAAAAGGCGACCGACAGCGACCCCGTGCGATCGGCGTCGAGGATCGGCGTGCTCTCCTCCGTCGCCAGGTCGACGAACGAGACCTCGTTCCTGGTCGAACCCTGTTCGGCCACGATGGCCACATCGGCCACCGGGTTCACCATGCAGAAATCCGATCGGGTCACCCGTTCGGTCTCCCGGCCCACGAGACGCATGATCGAGCACGAACTGCTTCGCTGTTCGATGACATAGGTTCCCGACGAGGTCACGTACACCGTGGACGGTCGACCCTCGAACCGCTCGAGGTCGACAACCTCTCGCCCGTCGACGATGGCGAGATGCCACTCGTCGTCGCCCTCCTCGCCGTAGGCGAACAGGGGGCCACCCTCGTACGTGTAGCCGAAGGGGCCGTGGGAGACGACCACGCCGCCGTCGACGACGACGGTCGACCCGCCGACGACCGCATCTCTGAGCACCCTGTCGTCGCGGGCCGGAGCGCTCGCCGCTTCGACACTGTCGAGAAGGTAGACGTCACCGTCTTCGACGGCCACGATGGCGTGGCTCGGGCCCGTCGCTCCACCGGTCAGCACCGTGGTGCCCAGCCAGCCGAGGCCCACGAGGGCGGCGATGCCGGCGACACCGACGACGATCAGGCGGCCGGGCAGGGAGCGCCCGCCGGCCGGTGGCGGCGGCGCCGACGGCAAAGGTGGTGACGACGGCGGTGGTGGAATCGACCGCGCCGCCGAGCCGGAACCGGCCGGGAGTGGCGCCCCGAGGAACGGCATGGCCTCGGGGGCCGTCCCGCGGTCGTTCGCGAGCGGACCGTTCGCCGCTGGGGGCGACTGCGCCATGCCACAGGTGCCACAGAACCGGGCCTGCTCTGGCAGTCCGTTCCCGCAACCCGTACAGGTCCTCGTCCCGACGGTCGACGGTCGCTCCATGGCCGCAAACGTACGATCGGCCCGTAACCGCCTTGAAACCACGACTGCGCCGACACCGAACGTTGGATCCGAGCGACATCACGCCCGTGGCAGGGGCGCCGTCAGGTGGCGTAGCGCAGGTGCGACGGCAGCAGGTCGTCGACGAGGATCACGACGTCGCCCGGTTCGAGGCGTTCGCCGTTCGGTTCGAGGTCGATCACCGGTGCACCCTCCAGCCGGGTGCCGATGCTGGCCCGCTGCAGGGCGACCAGGGGTAGCTCGAGGCAGAAGCGCCCGTCGACGTCGGTGGTGGTCTCCACCGTGGTCGCCTCCCCGTCGAGCGACGTGTAGGCGAACCACACCGTCACCCCACGGATCTCGGTCCGATTGGCCAGCGAGACGAGCTCCCCGGCGATCCCGTCGCAGTCGAAGCCGTCGTCCATGGCTCCCAGTGTTGCAGAGTGGGCGCCCTACGCTCGGCGCCGAGGCCCTCGTCGACCAACGCCACGGCTGGGAGCGCTTCGCCGCCGCCGTCAATCGAGTGGTGGGAGGGGTGTCGTGGGCTCGGCTCGCTGGCCACCGTCGTCGGGTGGTTCCTCATGGGGTAGGGCGTCCTGTCGCCGCCGGCACCCGGCTCCGATCTCATCGGCGGTCGGACGGGTCGGCCACTCGGTGCCCGTGTTCGAGGGCGGCCCAATGGTGCTCGGCGTCGCCGAACTCGGCGGCGGCGACGACGGCCTGCTTGTGGCGGTGATGGAGGCCGTGTTCGGCGCTGTAGGCGATGGCGCCCATGACCTGATGGCCGGAGCGGATGGCGGTCAGGCAGTCACGGCCGGCGAGGGCCTTGGCCCGGTGGGCGGCCGGTAGCGGTCGGTCGGGATCGAACCCGGCCGCCGCCTCGTCGGTGATCGTGGTGGCCGCCAGGTAGGTCTGGTAGCGGGCCCGTTCGATGTGACCCAGCATGTCGGCCAGGCGGTGCTGGATGGCCTGGTGCCCGCCGATCGGTTTGCCGCCCTGAACCCGGGCCTTGGCGTAGTCGACGCAGTCGTCGAGCACCGCCTGGGCCAGCCCCACCAGCTCGGCTGCGCTGAGGACGGCACCGACCAGCCAGGCCAGCTCGCCGCTGCCGCGGTCGATCGGCTGCAACGCCACCCGATCGGCCGGTGTGGTCAGGCGGGACAGCACCGTCGGACCCTCGTCCTGGACCACCAGGGTCGATCCGGGGCCGACGTCGACGATCGCCACCGACCAGCACCGGCCGCCGTCGCCGTCGCCGACGGCCGCGGAGGAGGCGTCGACGGTAGTGGTGGCGGTGGCGGCCAGCACGACGACCCGGTCGGCCAGCTCGAGGCCGCGACCGGTGGAGGTGGCGAGGTCGTCGCCGTCGACTACGAGGAGCTGGTCGATCCCGGAGGCCGGTTCCAGGCCGGCGGCGGCCACCACGAGCGGGGCGACCATGGCCCCGGCCGCCACCGGGAGGGTGCAGCCGCCCCGGGCCAGGCGCTCGACGAGGAGGGTGGCGTCGAGCACCGGCATCGGCGCCGAGGTGGTCGGTGTCAGCAGGCCCGTCCAGCCGTTGGCCTGGAGCTCGGCCCAGCGGACCTGGCGGACGTCGACCGAGGTGACGTCGTCGCCGTCCCAGCTCCGGTCGATCCACCGGTCGGCGGCCCGCAGCAACTGGTCCTGGTCGTCGGACAACGAGAAGTCCACGGTAGCTCAGCTCCTCGGCAGTCCGAGGCCGCGGGTGGCGACCGTGGTGCGCAACACCTCGGACGTGCCGCCGGCGATCGTCTGGCCCACGCTGGTCAGGTAGAGCTGGCGCATCACCCCCGACAGGGGGGCGTCGTCGCCAGCCACGAGGATGTCGGCACCGATCACCTCGAGGGCGAAGTTGGCCACCCGCTGGCCCAACTCGTCGGCCATGGTCTTGTAGAGCGCCGACTCGTACGGGGTTGGGATTCCGTGGTCGAGCAGGAAGCCGAAGCGGTGGAACAGCAGCCGGGTGGCCTCGACCTCGGCCTCGAGCTCGACGAAACGGCGGGCGATGGCCGGCCGGTCGGCCAGGCGCTGGCCGTGGCGGGAGCTGGCGTCGGCGTGGTGGCGCAACAAGCTCAGGGTGCGGGCCAGGGCCGGGGGCTTGCAGAACCGTCCCCAGAACCGGTCACGGTCGAGGCCCTTGAGCAGCTCCCGGAAACCCTCGTTCTCGCCGCCCATGACCCGCCACGCCGGCACCCGCACGTCATCGAGGAAGGCCTCGTAGTGGTAGACCTCGCCGGTGAGGCTGACGATGGGGCGCAGCGTCAGACCCGGGGTGTCGTTGGGGACGACGAACATCGTCAGGCCCCCGGCCCGGCTACCGGCCTCCTCGGCACTCTGGGTGCGGGCCAGCACCATGCCGTGGGTGCAGGCCCCGGCCTCGGAGCTCCAGATCTTGTGGCCGTCGATGCGGAACTCGTCGCCGTCGCGGCGGGCCCGGGTGGTGAGGGCCAGCAGGTCGGAGCCGGCGTCGGGTTCGCTGTAGCCCTGCCACGCCAGCGCCTCCCCGGCTGCGATCCGGGGCAACAGCTCGGCCCGGAGGGTGGGGTTGTCGTCGGCCATGAGCGACTGGGCCCACTGGTCGCTGCCGGCCAGGGGCCCGAACGGGGCGCCGGCCAGGGCCAGCTCCTCCATCAGGGCCAGCTGATCGATCATCGGTCGTTCGGCGCCCCCGAACTCCCGGGGCCAGGTGAGGCCGATCCAGCCCCGCTCACCAAGGGCCCGTAGGAACTCGAACGAGTAGGCCCCGGTGCCGTAGCCGCCGTCCATGGCGTCGACGGCGTAGTTGTCGACCGGCCGCTCGGCCAGGAACGAGCGGACCTCGTCCCGCAACGCCTCGGCACTGGGCGGGTACCGGAACTCCATCCCCACCTCCCCCGGTTGGGATCCCCTGCGGTCGACACTACTCCCTGCGGGGCGAACTCTCAGGCCGGCGGCACCCGAGCGGTCGTCGACCAGTTGCGGTGGAAGCCGAAGGGGACGCCTTCGCCGGCCGCCCGGCCCGCCCCGCCCCGGGGCAGACCTTCGCTGGCCACGATCGTCGAGGGCGGCGCCGGGCGGGATGGTGTCACGCTTTGGGGCGTACGCCGGCCGGATCGGTGCGGGTCATGGTGACGACGGCGATCCATGCCAGCCACCGCAGCGGTGATCGTCGGTCGAGCAGGACCCGGTCGACCCGGCGGGTGGCGATACGGCACCAGCCGAGCGGGAGGTCACGGGACGTGGCCCGCTCGACGAGGGGGACGGCCAGTTGGGTGAGGGTGAAGAACTCGAGGTCGACGGTGAAGCGGCCGCCGAGCTCGAGGGTGGTGACGTCGGCGGGGACGAGGGGGTGTTCGTCGGGGGTGCGCAGCTCGGGCGTGCGGTCGCGGTAGCGGTTGACGAGGGGGTTGACGCCCAGCGGTTCGGCGAACAGGGCGCGACCGTCCGGGGTCAGGAGACGATCGATCTCGCGGGCGACGGCGTCGAGGTCGAGGTGGTGGATGATGCCGTTGCCGATGACGTGATCGAAGCCGGCGGCCGGTAGGCCGGTGGCCTCGGCGTCGCCGACGATGGCGTCGACGTCGACCCCGCGTTCCGCCGCCTCCTGCCGGGTCTGGCGGACGGCCTCGGACGAGATGTCGATGGCGGTGGCGTGACACCCCCTGGCCGCCAGGTCGAACGAGGCGGCCGTGACCCCACAGCCCAGCTCCAGCACCCGCGCCCCGGGGGCGATGGTGGCCAGCAGTTCGTCGAAACGGTGGCGGCTGGCGCTGGTTGCCCGGTAGAAGCCGTTCAGCGTCTGTCGGGGGTCGTCGTTGTAGCGCCGATCGTGGAAATCGGCCTCGCGGACCTTACGGGCATGCGACAGGTCGAGCTGGGCGGATTCGGCCACGCGAGGCCTCGTTTCGTGAGCTGACAGGAAGGCGTGCGGCGCTCAGAGCGCTCGTTCCCCGTCGGCTCGGGGGGCGGTTCCATTAGGGCACGCACCGAGGTTCGCCGAGCAGCCTCCCCCTGTTTGGTCGCGGTGCCATCGGGGCAGCGACCGGGGGCTCGTAGAACTGTTTGCCCTGGTTGGGTTGACACTTCGGTTGGATATATGTCATTTTGCTTATGTCTGACGTTCGCTGATCTCGGCTACCGGCAGGCGCTGGTAGGACTGACGGAGTCCCGCTGGCTGCCGCTTCGACACGGCATCACCATTCCGCAACCGGATGTCGAGTCCTCGAAGGGTGGGACCGGTTGCCAACGTCACCGTCGGGGCCGGGCAGCTGAACGAAACCCAGCTGAACGACCCCCAGCCGGACGATCCCAGCCGACGAACCGAAAGGTGCCGGCGTTGGCTCGATACGACTATCTCTGCGTCGACGACGGCGCCTTCGAGGTTAACCTGCCGATCGGACAGGCCCAGCCGACCACGTCGTGCCCCACGTGTGGGGGCGACACCACCCGGCGGTTCACCCCGCCCCACACGACACGCGTGCCCCGCAACGTGGCTGGCCTGCTCGACAAGACCGAACGGTCACGCCACGAGCCCGAGGTGGTGAGTTCATTGCCCCGCCGCCCGCCGCACCAGCGCACGCCCACCGCGCCGTCCAACCCGGCGCTCCGAAAACTGCCCCGGCCCTGACCCGCCCACATCCGTTCGCTTCGGAGCGCCGACCGACCCGTCGCGCCCGTTCCGATCACCGCCGACTCATCGGCGCCAGCTGCGCCAACCGAACCTGGAGGACCCGCATCATGGGAAACGTTGGACTGCTCTACGTGGGGGCCGTGCTGTTCATCAACGGCGCCATGCTGCTCGGCTGGGTGGAGGCCCGCTCCGCCGCCCCCATGAACGTCATGGTCGGAATCCTCCAGGTCGTCACCCCCACCTACCTGATCTTCACCGCCGGCGGCGACGCCGACACGATCCTCGGGGCCTCCGGTCTCTACCTGTTCGGGTTCACCTACCTCTACGTCGCCTTCAACCTCCTGTGGGGGATTGATGGCACCGGCCTCGGCTGGTTCTCCGGTTTCGTGGCGGTGTGCGCCCTCGTCTACTCGTGGCTCAACTTCACCCGGTTCGACGACAACGCCTTCGGGGTGATCTGGCTCTACTGGGCGTTCCTGTGGAGCCTGTTCTTCCTGTTGCTCGGCGTCCGCCAGGAGCGGCTCGGCCGCTACACCGGCGCCGTCGCCGCCATCCAGGGTTGGGTCACCGGGGCCATCCCCGCCTTCCTGCTCCTCACCGGCAACTTCGCCTCCCGCAACGACACGATCGCCGTGGTGCTCGCCGTGTTCGGTGTCGTCGCCTTCGCCGGACTGTGGCTGGGATTCCCCCAGCTCCGCCAAACCGCCCCCGCCGAGCAGAGCCCCGCCGCCACCCCGGCCCCCGCCTGACCAGACAGACCAGACAGCCAGACAGACCGATCAAAGGAATGACCGATGCCGAACCTCGTCTACCCGCTCGACTCGTCCAAGAAGTTCACCGACCAGAAGCACGTGGGCCACAACCGCTGGCACCCCGACATCCCGGCCAACGTCACGGTGAAGCCGGGCGACGTCTTCCGCGTCGATTGCCGGGAGTGGTTCGACGGTGCCATCGTCAACGACGACTCGGCCGACGACATCCTCAACGCCCCGCTCAGCACCGTCCACGTCCTGTCCGGCCCGTTCGCGGTCGAAGGGGCCGAGCCCGGCGACCTCCTCATCGTCGACATCGTCGACGTCGGGCCCATCCCTCAGGAGGACTCCGGACCCCTCGCCGGGCAGGGCTGGGGCTACACCGGCGTGTTCGCCACCCGCAACGGCGGCGGCTTCCTGACCGAGCAGTTCCCCGACGCCTACAAGGTGATCTGGGACTTCCGGGGTCAGCAGGCCACCTCGCGCCACGTCCCCCACGTCTCGTTCACCGGCATCGTCCACCCCGGCCTCATGGGCACCGCCCCCTCGGCCGAGCTGCTGGCCAAGTGGAACGCCAGGGAGGGGGCCCTCATCGCCACCGACCCGAACCGGGTACCTCCGCTGGCCCTGCCCCCCAACCCCGATGACGCCATCCTCGGCAAGCTCACCGGCGACGAGTTCACCAGGGCAGCAGCGGAAGCGGCCCGAACCGCCCCACCGCGGGAGAACGGCGGCAACCAGGACATCAAGAACTTCACCAAGGGAACCAGGGTCTTCTACCCGGTGTTCGTGCCGGGGGCGAACCTGTCGATGGGTGACCTCCACTTCTCCCAGGGCGACGGGGAGATCACCTTCTGCGGTGCCATCGAGATGGGCGGGTTCATCGACCTCCACGTCGACCTCATCAAGGGTGGTATGGCCACCTACGGGGTGTCGGAGAACGCCATCTTCATGCCGGGCATCACCGACCCCCAGTACAGCCAGTGGCTGGCCTTCTCCGGCACGTCGGTCACCCTCGACGGCACCCAGCACTACCTCGACTCCCACCTGTCGTACCAGCGGGCCTGCCTCCACGCCATCGACTACCTGCAGACGTTCGGGTACAGCGACATCCAGGCCTACATGATCCTCGGTGCGGCGCCCATCGAAGGTCGCCTGTCGGGGGTGGTCGACATCCCCAACTCATGCTCGACCGTCTACATCCCGACCGCCATCTTCGACTTCGACGTGACCCCGTCGGCCAGCGGTCCGGTCACCATCGACCCGGGACAAGGAGTACCCCACTCGCCGGCCTGAGCCCACCTCGGGCCGTCAGGTCGACACGCGGTTCGCGTTCAGGAGTGAACCCAGGTCTGGTCGGGTCGAGTTGGTCGCAGTCACGGCGGCGCGGTCGTCCCAGGCCTCCGTATCCTGTCGGATGGCCGAGCGCTCCGGGCCGCATCTCGCACCCCGGACGGGGAGGACCCTCTGACCAGCTTCGACACGCGGCAGCTGACCGGGCTGACCGACGCCGAGGTCCAGGACCGTCGTGCGGATGGGCGGGTCAACAGCGCGCCGCCGGGAACGACGCGCACCGTCGGTCAGATCCTGTTCGCCAACGTGTTCAACCCGGTGAACGCCATCATGCTTTCACTGTTCGCGCTCATCCTGGTGGCCGGTTTCCCCGCCGACGGGCTGTTCGTCGGCGTGGTCGTGTCGAACACGGTCATCGGTATCGCCCAGGAGCTCTACGCCCGCCACGAGCTCCGCAAGCTGCAGCTCCTCAACGCCCCGCAGGCTCGGGTGCTCCGTGACGGCGTGGAGGAGGACATCGCCGTCGGTGACATCGTGGCCGACGACGTCGTGTTGCTCGCCCCCGGCGATCAGGTCGTCGTCGACGGGGTGACGCTGCGGTCCGACGGGCTCGAGATCGACGAGTCGCTCCTGACCGGCGAGGCCGACCCGGTCGACAAGGACATCGACGACGAGGTGCTCTCGGGCAGCTTCGTCGCTGCCGGATCCGGCGCCTGCCGGGCCACTCGCGTCGGCGCCGAATCCTATGCGAACTCCCTCGCCCAGGAGGCCATGCAGTTCACCCTTGTCGACAGCGAGCTGCGCCGGGGGATCAACAGGGTGCTCAAGGTGTTGGTGCTGCTGATCCCGCCGGCGGGTGCGCTGCTGCTGCTGGCGCTGCTCGAGGTCGAGGAACGGTGGCAGGAGGCGCTCCAGGGCTCGGTGGCGGCTGCGGTGGCCATGGTGCCCGATGGGCTGGTGTTGCTGACGAGCCTGTCGTTCGTCGCCGGTGTGATCGCCATCGCCCGCCGTCAGGCGTTGGCCAAGGAGCTGGCGACCGTGGAGCTGCTGGCTCGGGTCGACACCCTGTGTCTCGACAAGACGGGCACGATCACCACCGGCGAGATCTCCTTCGGCGACCTCGTGCCCCTCGGCGATCACACCCAGGCAACCGCAGCGGCCGCCCTCGGCGCGGTCGCCAACTCGGATCCCAACCCGAATCCGACGATGGCGGCGGTGGCGGCGGTTCACCCTGCGCCGGAGGGCTGGGCCGTCGTGGCGACCACGCCGTTCAGCTCGGCCCGCAAATGGTCGGCCGCCCAGTTCAACGAGCAGGGCACCTACTACTTCGGCGCTCCCGACGTCCTGCTTACCAGCGACGATGGCGACGCCCGAGGGCGGGCCGACGCCGAGGCGGCGGCGGGCCGGCGGGTCCTGCTGCTGGCCCAGGCCGACGAGCCCGTCGGCGGCGGGGAGCTGCCGGCTCGGCGGATCCCGGTGGCACTGATCCTGCTCGAGGACACGGTGCGAGCCGACGCCCGGGAGATCCTGGCGTTCTTCGTCGAGCAGGGCGTGGAGCTGAAGGTCATCTCCGGCGACAACGTGGCCACCGTCGCCGCCGTGGCCCAACGGGCCGGTGTGCCCAACGCCGAGGCCAGCATCGACGCCCGGGAGCTCACCGACGACGCCAGCCTGGCCGACGCGCTCGAGACCATGGCGGTGTTCGGTCGCGTCACCCCGCACCAGAAGCGGGCGATGGTCGGCGCGCTGCAGGCCCAGGGGCGGGTGGTGGCCATGACCGGTGACGGTGTGAACGACGTGTTGGCGCTCAAGGACTCGGACATGGGCATCGCCATGGGCAGTGGCAGCGCCGCCACCAGGGGAGTGGCGCAGCTGGTCCTGCTCGACAACCGGTTCGCCACCCTGCCCGATGTCCTCGCCCAGGGTCGCAAGGTCATCAACAACATCGAGCGGGTCGCCAACCTCTTCGTCACCAAGGCGACCTACGCCGTCCTGCTCACCGCCATCATCGGCCTCCAGCGAATCGAGTTCCCGTTCCTGCCGCGCCACCTCACCCTCATCGGCACGTTCAGCATCGGACTCCCCGGCATGATCCTCGCCCTGGCCCCGAACACGAACCTGGCGCGGCCCGGTTTCCTCGGTCGCGTCGTGCGGTTCTCGCTCCCGGCGGGGCTCGTGGCGGCGTTGGGCACCTGGTTTGTGTACCTTCACGCCCGGGACGGCGCAGGGCGGGGCATCGAACCCGAGGTCCTCGAAGAGGCACGGTCGGCGGCCACGATCACCCTGCTCGGGATCGGTCTCGTGATCCTCGTCGTGGCCTCGCACCCACTCCGGCTGTGGAAGATCGGTCTTGCCGCCGTGATGGCCGCCAGCTACGGCGCCGTCCTGGTCGTACCGTTCGCCCGCGACTACTTCGAGCTGACCATCCCCTCCGGTGACGTGTGGACGGTGAGCCTGGCGGCCGTCGCAGTCGGCGGTGCACTGGTGGTCGCCATCCCCCTCGTGGTCCTCGGCCTCGGCAGGGGACGGTGACGCGGTCGTGGCCCGTTGGCGCTCGTCGCTCGACGGCGGGGGCAATCGATCGATTTCGGCACCAACAAAGTCATGGCTACCACGGCTGAGGCTGCTCCGAGCGTGACCGGGTTGATCGATGCCATCGAGGAGGTGCTGACCGAGACGCTGGCGTTGGCCCGCAGCCTCGATCCGGCCGATGGTGCGCTCCCCACCGGCTGCCCGGGGTGGACGGTGCAGGACAACCTGGCCCACATGGTCGGCCTCGAACAGGTGTTGGCCGGGGCCCCCGAACCCGACATCGAGCTACCCGATCTCGATCATGTGCGTGACGACTTCGGCGCCTACATGGAACGGCATGTCCACATCCGTCGACCGCTGCCATTCGTGGCCGTGGTCGATGAGCTGGCCGGCCTGTTGCCCTGCCGGATCGGCGCACTGCGGGAGCTGGCGGCGACCGGTGACGCACTGGTGACGGGTCCGTTCGGGGAGCGCCCCCTGTCGGTCGCGCTACCGATCCGGGTGTTCGACCTGTGGGCCCACGAGCAGGACATCCGTCGTGCCGTCGGCCAGCCGGCCCGCGCCGAGGGCCCGGCCGCCGCCATCTCGCTGGAGCGGGCCCTGCTCGGGTGGACCAGGAGCCTATCCAAGGCCGACCTCGGGATCGACGGTGAACTGACGATCGAGATCACCGGCCCCGAGCCGTCGACGGTGGTGGTGTCCCTCGGTGCCGGTGGGCCGACAGCGACGCTACGGGGCGACCTCGATGCGCTCACCCGTTCCTTCTGCGGTCGGGGCCAACCCGACCCGAACCTGCTCTCCGGCGACCCGGCCCTCGTCGCCGCCCTCGCCGACCACCTGGCCATGACGCCGTGACCCTCTGACGTCTCCGCTCACGAGGATTCGAGGAGGACGGCCTTCTCGCTGGTCGGTGAAGCGGTGGAGCCGCTGCATGTGGGCGAAGCGGACATGATCGCGTCCGATGCCCTTTCATCTTGTCGAACCAGTCGTCCTCGCCACGCTACCCGCCGGTCCGCTACCAGATGGTCGGTTCGCTCGACTCACGGGCAATGTGCAGGACGGACGCATCGTGAACTCAGCCTCGGGTGTGGTCTCCGTCGCCGATCGATCCGTCACCTACATGACGCGCCACGACACCCGGGCGTTGCACCTCGCTCACATCTCTCCTCGACAACGACCCGTAGCACCACCACAGAATGCCACGGGTCATCCGCTCACAACCGGCGATCTGGCCCACCTCGACCGCCCGGGAACACGACCACCGACGGTGCGACGGGCGAGCGAAGTCGATGGCGGCCTGGTCGTCACCCTCGGTGGCGAGCGGCCCTCGGCTCCCGGTGTTCCTGAGCGCGGCACTTGTGCCGGTGAGTTGTGAACGGCGGGTGCCGTTGGCGAACGTTATCGAGCGGGCCTCGAAGGGTCGGCAGTCAGTCGAGGGCATCGAGCCGGCGACTCCAGATTCCCGGTTCTGGGCAGGTGGCTCGCTTCCAGCGAGGGTGCCAATACCGAGCGCTTCGGTCGCGTGCGAGGCAGTCGCACGGGCGCCCAAGGCGCTTGTTCTTGCGGGTGACGTGGTGGCGTCAGGTCTCCGACTTCGGGGTGGCGTCGGGTTCGCCCGGGTCGCCTCGATAGACGGTCATCCAGTGAGGGCGAAGCCGGAAGTAGACGACCTCGTGGTCCCAGTCGAACTCGTGGTCGCCGTAGTGGTCCTGAAGGTAGGTGCGCAGTTCGGGCCAGCCCGGGTCGGCGGCGCCACCGGCGGGGTTCATGGTCACGACGGTGCCGTGGGTGAACACGCCGAGTTCGTCTCCTCGGATGTGCGAAGCGCTCGCCGTCGGGCGGGCCGCGAGATGGTGTGCCTTGACCGCTGTGAGCGCAGTGCCGAAGTGCCAGGCGCCATGCAGGAAGTGCCCGTCGACGCCGCTGATGCGCGGCTCGCCGCTTGCCGTGACGGTCGCAAGCCCGAGTACGCACATCCCGGTCAGCGTCTGCGTCAGCTCGTCGGCGTTCATGGTTTGCTCGGCGACGATCGATTGCAGATGTTCCGATGATCCTGCGAGCGACGCGTCGAGGAGCCGTTGGAGTTCGTGTAGTTCTTCGCTCGTCTCGCGCATGGGAGTCCAGTCAATCGGCGGCGTAGCCCGGTTGAGGTGATCGAGCTGCATCCGTCGACTCGCTCAAGAATGTTCGTAGCGCCAGAGCACCCCAACCGCACTACATCGGCAC
>JBHJNQ010000078.1:0-15645 GCA_050330635.1 Acidimicrobiales bacterium
CCCTGCTCCCGCCGACACCGACTTGGGAGTTCTTCCGAATCGGTCTGCCACGGTCGCGACGCCACGGTCGCCCAACATCTCGGCGGGCCTGCCCAGGGGCGCCGATCATCCACGGTCTATGGCACGCCGCGCAAGAGAGGTATGGCGGCAATGCTCGGGCGCTGATACTTTCGAATCGTGATGGTCGGACCGGCGAACAGCCAGAGCGAGAAGGTTGCTCCGACGACGCAGTGAGCCCGGTGGGGGCACGTCTGGGTCGCACACTTCGCTCACGCGATTCGTGACGGCCTCCACTCGGGAACCGGCGAAGTCGAGTGCTTTCGGTCGACTCAAAGGCGCCCGATATTCACGCGATTGCGGAGCGACCTGGCCGGCACTGACATGTGCTCCCTGCCTGGCGCGATGTCAGCCGCGGGGTGTGTAGGTTTGCTAACGGATTGCTAACGGCAGCATCTGGCAACGAGCGGAATCGAGCGGCAGGCAGCGGGGGACCGGTCGGAGAGAACGCCGTGAATCGGCGGCTTCTGCCGCTTGCTGTCGCTCCGCGCCGTGGTGTGGGCGGTCGTTCAAGTCCCCCCTCCGACACTCGAACAAACGTTTGATCATGGGTGCTGGTGCTCCGCTCAGGTGCGGTTCACCCGGTGTGGCCGCTCAAGGGGCAAAGCGGCAGGACGCCACGCCGGCGGGGCGGTGTGCCAGCGCAGCGAACGACGAGGCGGCCGTGCCGTGGCTGGCCAGGCGTTATTGGTCCCACCGACCGAGGTCCCGAGGGTGGCGTTTTGGACGGATCACGGACTCGTCGAGCGCCAGCGCCATTCCGGACTGCCGGCGCCGAGCTCTGTGCCACCCGACAGCACGAAGGCGATTCGGGCTCTCCTCGAGGGATCTGGGCGTTCGGTCGCAGCTGCCATGTCAGGCAGGCCCGCTTCCGCCGCCGGTCCTTCCTCCGGGGGTTCGACTATGGGCGGATCGCTCGCCCCGCCGTCTGCATCGAAGGGGACATGCAAGGCGTGGAGATGATCGGTCACGGGACCTTCGTGGGTGCTGGACGGCGGTTGGCGCAGGTGGACGACGGAGATCTCCCGGGCCCCGGCGATCGGTGGGTTCGTCGCCATCTGGATGGAGGTGGTCGAGGCCGCCGTGCCCACGACCTGCCCCGAGCGATCGCGTTGGTGGCGGACCCCGACGACGAGCGGGAGTAGCAGTAGATGCGACGAGTGCCGGTGTGGATGGTGGCAGCTGGGGTCGCGGTGATCGTGGCCGTGGCGGGGCTCCTGACCGTTGCCGGCGGTGGCGGTGACGGCGACGGCGGATTCGACCCCCAGGGCCAGGACTGGGCCGAGATCGCCGAGGCGGCGGAAGGCCGGAGCGTGCGCTTGTGGATGTGGGGCGGTGAGGCAGCGCTCAACGAGTACATCGATGACGTCGTGGTCCCGGCCGCGGATGCCGCAAGGGTCACGCTCGAGCGGGTCCCGATCGACGACACGGCGACGGCCATGGCACGTCTGGTCGCTGAGGCGGACGGCGGGTCCGAGGGTGCCATCGACCTGCTGTGGGTGAACGGCAAGAACTTCGAACAGGGCAAGGACGCCGGCCTGTGGCTGCAGGACTGGGTGACCGTCCTGCCGAACGCGGCGCTGCTCGATCCTGCCGACGTGACGCTGTGGAGCGACTTCGGCGTGGCTACGGACGGCCAGGAGATGCCATGGAGCCGGGCGGCGTTCGTGTTCGCCTACGACAGCGCCACCGTCGAGGCTCCACCGCGCAGTTTCGAGGAGTTGTTGGCGTTCGCCCGGGAGCACCCGGGGCGGGTGGCGTACCCGGCGCCGCCGGACTTCACCGGATCGGCGTTCGTGCGCCAGGCGGTGCAGTCACTCGGGGAGGATGCGGCGTTCGAGTTGCTCGACGAGCTCGATCCGCTGCTGTGGCGGGGCGGCGAGACCTACCCGGTGGACCAGGCCGAGATCGAGCGGCTGTTCGCGGCCGGTGAGATCGACCTGGCCATGAGCTACAACCCGAACTTCGTCGACGTCGCCGTGGCCCGTGGATCGTTCCCCGAGTCGGTCGTGCCCTACGTGTTCGACGGCGGCACGCTCTCCAACGTGAGCTTCCTCGCCATCCCGGCCCGGACCTCGAGCCCGGAGGCGGCGATGGTCGTGGCCGATCTCATGCTCGGCCCGGACCTGCAGGCCGCCAAGCTCGACCTGGTCGGCATCCCGTCGGTGCTGGGGCCTGACGTGGTGGAGGTCGACGCGCCGTCGCCTCATCGGCTCACGGACTTCGGGACTCCCCTCGCGGAACTGCCCGCCGAGCGGGTACCCGAGCTCGACCGGCGCTGGCTCGAGGAGATCGCCTGATGGCTCGACTCGACTGCTCCGGGTTGTCGGTCCGAGCCGACGGTCGAGTGCTGTTGGATCGTGTCGACCTCACGATCGAGGACGCGACCGCATGTGTGGTCATGGGCCCGTCTGGCGCAGGGAAGTCGACCCTGCTGCGGGCCGTGGCCGGACTCGTCGAACACACGGGAACGGTTCGGCTCGACGGGAGCGACCTGGCCGGGATGCCGCCGCATCGCCGGGGGGTGGGGCTGCTGTTCCAACGTCCGCGGCTGTTCCCCACCATGTCGGTGATCGACAACGTCGCCTACCCCCTCCGCGTGCGACGGATCCGCCGGGCCGATCGCCGGCGTCAGGCAGGCGAGCTCCTCGGTGAGGTCGGGCTGGCCGATCGGGCGGACGCCACGCCCGAGCAGCTCTCGGGCGGGGAGCAACAGCGGGTCGCGCTGGCGCGGGCACTGTGCTCGGACCCGGGGTTGCTGATGCTCGACGAACCGCTCACCGGGCTCGATCTGCCGCAACGCCGCGACCTGGTCCGCCTCCTGGCACGTCTGCGACGCGACCGGAACCTGACGTGGCTCGTCGTCACCCACGATCCTGACGACGCCGCAGCTCTGGCGGACACGATCGCCATCATCGATCGAGGCCGTCTGGTGCAGCACGACACGGTGGACACCGTCGAGGCCCGACCGGCGAGTCGGCTGGCTGCTGCCGTGACGGCGAACCCCAACCTGCTCCGGGGAGAGATCCATGACGGTCAGCTCCACCTGGGCGTGCTCCGGCTTCCGGTTGCAGGCCCCGCCGGTTCTGCCGTGTTCACGCTGCCCGGCAGCCGCATCCGGTTGGGCCCGGGCTACGACGGCATGGTTCGCCTCGCGATGAGATCGGTGGCGCTCGAACGGCGAGGCCCGGGGCGGGTCGTCCGCCTCGAGAGCGACGCCGGAACCCTCGAAGCGCCCTGGCCCCATGCATCGTCCCCATCACCTGCGCTCGAGGTCTGGTTCGACCCGGCCGACCTGTGGCGGCTCGACGAACCGGCGGCACCGATCACCACGGCAGACAAGAGGAGCGCCTCCACATGAGTGACCGATTCGACCTCGTGAGCATCGGTGGGGGGACCGCCGGGTTGGTGGCGACCCTCGGTGTCGCCGGTATCGGCGGCAGGGCTGCGCTGATCGAGGCAGCTCATGTCGGTGGCGACTGCCTCTGGACGGGCTGTGTGCC
The DNA here is from genome assembly GCA_050330635.1 of Acidimicrobiales bacterium. Taxonomy (GTDB): domain Bacteria; phylum Actinomycetota; class Acidimicrobiia; order Acidimicrobiales; family SZUA-35; genus CADEDH01. The sequence continues at coordinate 3,561 of JBHJNQ010000078.1, forward strand.
CTCGAAGGCGCTGCTGTCGGCCGCGGCGACGGCGCACTCGATGCGCACGGCGGACCGTCACGGCATCGCGGCCGTGTCACCGACGGTGGACCTCGGCCGGGTGATGGCGGCGGTCCGTCGCGCGCAGTCGATCATCGAGCCTCAGGATTCACCGGAGCGGTTGCGAGCCCACGGCGTCGAGGTGATCGAGGGCCGGGGACGCTTCCTCGAGGGCGGCAGGATCGATGTGGGCGACAGGGTGCTTTCCTACCGGGCGGCGCTGATAGCGACCGGGTCGCGGCCGGTGATCCCGCCGATCGATGGGCTCGACGGTGCGGACCCGCTGACCTCGGACACGGTCTGGGACCTCGAGGAGCTCCCGGCGCGGTTGGTCGTCCTGGGCGGCGGTCCAATCGGCTGCGAGCTCGGGCAGGCCTTCTCCCGACTCGGCTCGGCGGTCACGATCGTCGAGGCGCTGCCCACGCTCGTGGCGCGGGAGAGCGCCGAGGTCGGCGCCTTCCTCGCCGAACGCCTTCGGGACGAGGGCGTGGACGTGCGCACCTCGGTGAGGGCCGAGTCGGTCACCGACGACGGGGCGGGGGCATGGGTGCTGCACCTCGGGGACGGAACGACGGTGGGCTTCGACCGCATCCTGGTGGCAGTGGGGCGCCGACCGAACACCGCAGGGTTGGGTCTCGACGAGATCGGGGTCGAGCTGGACGATCGGGGCCATGTCGCGGTGGACGACCGGCTGGCCACCACCGGCGACCGCATCTTCGCTGCAGGGGATGTCACGGGCACGATGCCGTTCACCCACGTCGCAGCGCACCAGGCCCGTCTCGTGGTGACCAACGCGATGTTCCGGACTCGGCGCAGCGTCGACTACGAGCGGATCCCATGGGTGACCTTCACCGACCCGGAGATCGCCCGGGTCGGGCTCGACGCAGAGCGCGCTCGGCAGCGATGGGGTGGGCGCGCCGTGATCCAGCGTTACGACTACGCCGACCTCGACCGAGCAGTGACCCACGCTGCGAACCGCGGGTGGGCCGAGCTCGTCGGGGACCCCAAACGCCGCCTCGTGGGTGCCACGGTGGTCGGTGAGGCGGCCGGCGAGTCGATCGCAGAGCTCACCGCGTGGATCACCGCCGGCGCGAAGATCGACGCCGTCTCCACGACGGTGCACGCCTATCCGACCTTTGCCGAGGGGCCCTCCCGTGCCGCCGACGACGTGCTGCGGGCCCGGTACTTCGACCCGCGCTTGACCAGGGTGACCTCGAGGCTGCTGGGCGTGTTGCGCCGCATGGATCGCCCCAGAGCTCGATGACGACCGGTTCAGTTCGACCGGACGCGCCCGAGGTCGGCGATCGCGAACGTCACCCGTTGGAGCGCGGTCACGCCGACCAGGCCGGCGAACGCCCAGAGCACCAGCTCGGCCTGCTCCGGTACGAGGCAGACGAGGCTGTAGGCGACGATGGTCTCGAACCCCTCGGCCAGACCCCCGACGAACCGGACGGTCCGGTCGTCGTCGAGTTCGAGACCCTCACCGGTCCGCTCGAGCCGCATCTCGGCGGCGAGCCCGGACCACGCCAGGAAGGCCGCGCCGGACACGTAGTACGTGCAGAGGAGCACCACTGCGGCGAGCCGGGCGTCAGGTATCGCCACCGCCACGCCGGCGATGAACGCCGCATAGACGGTGAAGTCCGCGATGAGGTCGAGAAACCCGCCGCGTGCCGTGGCGCCCTCGAGCCGGGCGACGGTCCCGTCGAGGCCGTCGACCACCCGAGAGCCGAGCCAGCACCCCAACGCCGGCCACCACCGGCCGGTCGCAGCGAACGCCGCCGCCCCCAACCCCAGCGAGAACCCGAGGGCCGTGATCTGCAGGGCGGTCACCCCTCGCCGATGCAGAGCGGAGGCCATGCGACCCAGGACCGGGGCACAGCTGCTTCGGAGCCGATCATCGAACATCAGCGCTCCCGAACGCCTTCTGGGATGCCGCTGAGCGCCATGCCGGCGTTCCTCGTCGTCGGTGTGCTCACCATGGCCGGGCTCCTCGGTGCCATCCGGTCGTCGTTGCGCCTGGGCGTGCTCGACGAGGCGGGTTGGGGCGCCGACGCCTGGCGGCGGGTGCTCACCGATCCGGCGTTCGCCGACGCGCTGCACTTCACGCTGAGGGTTGCCGCCACCTCGACAGCGATCGCCGTGATCGGTGCGCTCGTGGTCGCGACATGGTTGCGCAGGACCCGCTGGACCCGCTCGGCGCTGACGCTGCCCGTGGCCAGCCCCCACCTGGTGCTCGCCGCTCTCGCCGTCACCTGGGCAGCGCCGGGCGGCATCGTCGATCGGATCGTGGGTGGCACACCGGTCACCATCATCGGGGACCGCTCCGGGTGGGGGATCATCGTGGTGTACGCAGCGAAGGAGCTGCCGTTCGTCGCGCTGGTTGCGATCGCCGCGCTCGACGACGTCACCGGGGAGCTCGACGACACCGCCGCAGTGCTGGGGGCGAACCGTTGGCAACGGTTGCGAGACGTGACCCTGCCGCGCCTTGCCGTGCCGTTGGCGGCGACGGGCCTGGTGGTCGCAGCGTTCGTGATCGGCGCCGTCGAGGTGCCGCTACTGGTCGGCCCGACCTCGCCGCGCATGCTCGGGCCGTACGCCCTCGATCTCGTGCGCGTCGACGGGCCTGCCGCCCGCGCTGATGCCGCAGTGGCCGTACTGGTCGCAACCGCGCTCACGGCGATCGTGGGTGTCACGCTGACCATGATGTGGCGGAGGCTCCGGCGATGACGCCGCCGTTGCGGGCCCGGGTCGCCGATGGCTTGATCGCTGCTGCTGTGGTCGTCCCATTCGCTGCGCTGTTGCTGCAGGCGGCGGGTGACCGCTGGCTCGGCCGTTCGGTCCTGCCCCAGCAGCTCGGCACTCGGGGGGTTCGTGCGGTGTTCCGGGACCCGCTGCTGATGGACGCGGTGATGGGCTCCTTGCTGGTCGGTGTGGTCGTGGCCGGCGTCGCCGTCGTCGTGGCGTGGCCGGCGGCCCGCTATCTGCGGGCCTCGGGGTCGTGGGCCGGGTGGGCGGTGCTGGGCGCGCCGGTGCTGCTCCCGCCGCTCGTGCTCGGGGACGGACTGGCTCCGTGGCTGCTCGCGTGGGGCATCAGCGGCCACGTCGCCATCGCCGTCGCCCATCTCCCCACCGCCATCGCCTACGCGGCGCTCGGGCTCGCCACGGGGTTCGGTGCGGACACCGAGGAGCTCGACGCGACGGCCGCGCTGTTGGGGGCCTCGCCGCAGCAGCGCCTCCGGGATGTCCTCGTTCCGGCCTGTCGAGGTGCGTTGACGACCGGCTGGGCCCTCGCGTTCACCGTCTCGTGGAGCCAGTACGCGACGAGCCTCACCGTCGGGGGCGGCACGCCCATGCTCCCGCTCGTGCTGGTTCCCTATGTGCGCAGCGACCCACAGGTCGCGGCCACGCTGGCGCTGGTGTTCGTCATCCCACCCGGGCTCGCCCTGGCCGTCGCTGCCCGCAGCTCCGCCGTTCATCGCCGACCCCACCGCCGCGCCGCAATGCCCGAGCCGACGGCGGCGACGACGGCCGCCCCTGCGAGCGCGACGAAGCCCGGACTCGTGGGTTGTCGTGCCGAGCTGCCCATCCCGGCGACCAGGACGGCGCCGGGCACCAACCCGAGCACCGTCCCGGCCACATACGGAGCGGGCCGCACCGGCGACAGTCCTGCCGCGTAGTTCAGGAGGTTGAACGGTACGACCGGCAGGAGTCGCAGAACGAGCACGGACCGGAACTGCCGTTGTGCGACCCAGTCGTCGACGGTGATCGCCTGGTCCCGCAGCACCGCTTCGACCGGCCGGCGGCCCACGCCCCGAGCGAGGGCGTAGGCGACGGTCGCGCCCAGGGTCGCGCCGGCGACGGCGACACCGGCCCCGGCCACGGTGCCGAACACCAACCCGGCGGTCGCGGTGCTGGCGGAGCCCGGCACCATCATCACGGTGGCAAGGGCGTAGACGAGGACGAAGGCCGCTGCGCCGCGCCACCCCGAGTCGGCCAGCCCGTCGATCGCCTGACGGATCGACCACGGGCCCGAGACCGCAGCCGTCGGGCCGAGCGCGACGAGGGCGATCGCGAGACCGCTGAGGCGGAGCCAGGCGAGTCGTCTGGCGGTCAGGTGCTCGGCGCTCACCTCAGGTTGGATGCCGGCGCCGTCGTGGAAGGCGCGGTCGGAGAGAGAACTCGGCGTCCAGCGTGCAGCACCAGAACGAATGCGGGATCCTTTCCGGACGATGGCGCATCGAAGGTGACATGCCCCGCATGCCGGACCCGTTGCGTCGCCTCGACCATGCCACCCGCCTGAACTCGCCGGAAATGACTGCGGCGCTCTCGGCCCGATGGGAGGAGCTGCCCGCTGCCGTGCGCACCCCGGCCCAGCTGCTCGGTCGCCGCAGCACGGGCTGCGAGGGAACCCATGGGGTGTTCCCCCAGTGCAACCTCGGCTGCCGGCCCTGCTACCACTCCACCGACGCAAACCTCGTACGCGTCGACGGCCCGCACACGACCGCCAACGTGGACGCCCAGATGGCCTATGCGCGCCGAACCCGAGGACCCGGCGCCTACGCCCAGCTCATCGGCGGTGAGGTGACCCTGCTCGACCCCGAGGATCACGCTGCCGCCCTCCGTTCCATGGCCGCTCATCAGCGGGTCCCGATGAGCTTCAGCCACGGGGACTTCGACTTCGACTACCTCGAGGCGCTGGCGCTCGACGCGACCGGCCGGCCGCGATTCACCCATCTGGCGTTCGCGATCCACATCGACTCGACGATGCGCGGCCGACGGGCAGCGCCTCGCCCCGTGTCGGAACGGGAACTCGACGGCGAGCGAGCCCGCGTTGCGGCCATGTTCGACCGGCTACAGCGGACCTATGGGGTGACGTCGTACCTGGCACACAACATGACCGTCACGCCGGGCAACCTCGACGAGGTCCCCGGTGTCATCGCGCGCAACCGGCACCTCGGCTACCGCATGTTCTCCTTCCAGCCCGCGGCCTACGTCGGCCACGAGGATCGCTGGGAGCCCGGGTATCGGGGCTTCGACGACGACGATGTGTGGGCTCGTATCGAAGAAGGCGCCGGTGTCCGTCTCCCCCATCGTGCCCTCGTGTTCGGTCACCCTGCATGCAACAGGGTCAGCTGGGGCGCCTACGTCGGTGACCGCTACGTCCCAGTACTCGACGACGACGACCCGCGGGATCTCGATGCGCGCGACCACCTGTTCGCCGCGTTCCCCGGGCCGCTGGGCCATGGGCCACTGCCCGGGCGTGCACTTCGCATCGCCCGAGCAGTCGCGGCTCACCCCACCGTCGTGCCCGCGGCGGTCTCCTGGGCGAAGAGGTTCGTCGGACGCGCCGGGGGCAGGCGGGCACGCTGGTCACGGATCCGGCCGACCACGTTCGTGATGCACCGGTTCATCGACGCGGCGCAGACGGCCGCAGCCTGGTCGCATCTGCAGGATGGGACGACCGCGCCGAGCGACCTGGCGGAGACCGTGGAGCGCCTCCGGGCCTGCGCCTACTCGATGCCCCACCCGGAGAGCGACGAGATGGTCCCGGCGTGTGTGCAGCACGCGGTCCTCGATCCGCAGGAGAACGCTGCGCTCGTGGAGCTCCTGCCTCGTCGTCGGAGCCGTCGCCATCAGGTCGAGGGCTCCCGGGTTCCGGGAGCGTGAGCTCGGAGATCGCAGATCAACCGAGCGAGTCGCGCGTGTGGCGCCAGAAGCTCGCTGCGATGGCCACGGCATCGTCATCGCCGAAGTCCGACAGGCGCAGGACACGCCCGACGAAGCCTGGTGCGTTCCAGAGTGGTAGGTCCCGGTCGATCCGGGCACGGTCGGGCCACCAGATCGACACGTAGAGGTACGGCTCGGGAACGACGACGTCGCCGGGCGACGCTCCGTAGCTGGCGCGACGGTCGTCGTCGCCGGCCTCGATGGCAGCGTCGAAGTGGCCCGGCCAGAGCTGCGGGCGGCTCGGCGCGATGGTCGCCCCGTCCGCTCGGAACGCTTCGAGCGCTGCGAAGGCCATGCCGAACCACTCGCCGAGCCAGTCGCCGGCAGAGGGATCGATGTCGAGTGGCTCGTCGGGGTCACCGACTGTGGGCGTGTCGTGCTCGGCTGCGGTGTCGGGGTCGATGGCGACACCGAGGAACCTCGCGGCGGCGGCCAGGGTCGTCACGGGTGTCGATCGGACCTCACCTGCATGCTGATCGACCAGCGTCGCCCCTTCGACGCGTATCTGGCGGTCGTCGCCGAAGAACGGAGTGCCGAACCCTCCGAGGGTCCAGCGGAGGCCGAACCTGCCGTTCACGGCGTGCCGTGCCGGCGCGACGACGGATGCGGCCAGGCGATGCAGCGAGGTCCGGGTCGTGGCGAGCGTGGGCGGCGGGGCGGGGAGTCGGCGGGGGCCTGCCAACCACCGTCGCATGACCCAGGCCTCGTGCTCGGGGTGTGCGTCGAGCCAGTGGCGCCAGCGGAGGTCACCGGGAACGCCGGCCGGAGCGAGGACGGTTCCATCTCCACCGCGGGGGTCGACGGGGTCGTCGGCGAACCACGGTCCGGCGGCCACAGCGGGAGGCGAGGGCTCGAGGACCAGGGCTGTCACGCCGGTGCCGGCGATCACTGCGGCTTCACGGCGGGGGTTGCGTACGGTGGGCGTGTTCTCGATGGGCATGTTCTCGGAACGCGCCACGTCGGTCTGTGCTTCCTGGTGAGGGGTTCAGATCAGGAGCGGGTCGGTGACGATGTCGACCAGGGCGGGCCCGGGGTGGTCGAGTGCCTGACGCAGCGCGTCGTCGAGGGCCTTCGCTTCGGTGACGCGGATGCCGTGGGCGCCGCAGAGCCGGGCGAACTCTCCGAAGTCGGGGTTGTGGAGATCGGTCTGCCAGACGTCCCATTGTGCTGCCCGCTGCTCCTTGGAGATCTTCCCCAGCTCGCTGTTGTTCAGCACCACATGGGTGATGTTCATGCCGTGACGGACGGCGGTGGTGAGCTCCATGGCGTACTGTCCGAGGCCGCCGTCGCCGCTGATGGCGACGATCTGGCGGGTGTTGCCGTACGCGGCCCATGCGCCCATCGCTGCGGGGAGCGCGAAGCCGATGGACCCGAGGTACCCGGACATCACGAGGTCCTGGCGGCCGGACGCTTCGAAGTAGCGGCCGAAGCTGTAGGTGTTGTTGCCGACATCGACGGCCAGGACCGCGTCCTCGGCGACCGTCGTGGTGAGGGCGGCCATGACAGCGGCAGCGCCGATGCCGCGGCCGGCGTCGTCTGCAACCCGGCGGGCCTTCTCCTCACGCCAGATCGCCCACCGTTCGGCGACCTCGGCACGCAGATCCTTCGGCGGGGTGTGGTCGGTGAGCCGCTCGGCGAGGAGGAGGGCGGTCGTGCCGATGTGGCCCTGGACCGGCACGTCGACGGGGTGGAAGCGCCCGAGTGCCATGGGATCGTGGTCGACCTGGACGATGGACTTGTACGGGGCGATCCCGGTGTGGTTCGCGAAGCTGGCACCGAACACGATCACGAGGTCGCACTCGTTCATGAACCAGCTGGCGATGGGTGTGCCGGAGCGACCGAGGACCCCGCACCCGAGCGGGTGGTCGTCGGCGACGAGGCCCTTTGCCTTGAACGTGGTGGCGATCGGGGCGCCGAGGCGATCCGCGAGGGCGAGCACGGCGTCCATCTGGCGGCGGGCACCGTGCCCCACGATGATCATCGGCCGTGCGGCGCTGCGGATCCGCTCGACCGCTTCGGCGAGCGCCGCCTCGGGCGGTCTGATCTCGGGGCGGCCCGTGCGTCCGTCGGGTCGGCCTGCAGCGGTGTGGGGCGCAGGGTGGTGTTGGACCTCATCGGGCAGGATGAGGTGCGCGACGTCGCGGTCGACCAAGGCGGTCTTCATGGCCAGTGACGCCAGCTCTGCGTGGTCGGTGCCGAGCTGAAGGGTCTGGGAGAACCGGGCGACGCCGGCGAACGCGGCCTCGAGGTCGGTGTCCTGGAAGGCGCCGCGACCACGAACGGCGGAGGGGACCTGACCGGAGATGGCCAGCACCGGGGCGCGGTCCTCCTTGGCGTCGTACAGGCCCGTGAGCAGGTTGGTGGAGCCGGGCCCGGCGATGCCGAAGCAGGCGGCGACCTTGCCCGTCAGCTTGCCGTAGGCGCTGGCGGCGAACGCGGCGGCGCCTTCGTGCCGGATGCCGATGTAGGTGAGCTCGCCGCGGCCCTCGGCCTTTCGCATGGCGTCGGCGAACCCGAGGTTGGAGTGACCGACCATGCCGAACACATGGGTGAGGCCCCAGTTGGTCAGGGTCTCGACCATGACGTCGGACACCGTGCGCTCGAGCGGCGGTTCGGGGGGCAGGGCCACGTAGACGCCGTCGTCGCGCTCCTCGACCGGGTAGCAGGCGGGGGCGTCCTCGAATCCCTCGGGCGGACGGCCGTCGATGGGGGAGTAGTCGTAGCCGTGCCACGGGCAGCGCAGCCACCCATGCTCGATGGAGCCCTCACCCAGCGGTCCGCCCTGGTGGGGGCATGCGTTGTCGAGACAGCCGTAGCGGCCCTCGTGACGGCTGACCGCGAAGGTCCGGATCCCCACCGACACCGTGGTGACCCGTCCCTCGTCGAGTTGGTCCGGTTCCAGGATCTTGTGCCAGGTGGGCTCGAAGCCCGCATCGGGGTGGTCCGTGCGGGGCGCGTCATCGGTCATGGTCGGGTTCCTCCGGCGTCGCCTCGGAGCGGCTTCCATCGGACCTCTCGTGCTCGACGGCCCGCCGGATGCCGTCGAGCAACGAGTCCGGGACGTCGCCCTCGAGTCGGTCCACGTCGGCGATGACCCGCTCGAGGCCGGTCAGAACCCTACGGCACCGCCGGCAACCGGCGACGTGGCGACGCACCCGCGTGGCGGCCGGCGCCGGGAGCTCACCGTCGCACAGTGAGTTCATCCTGCGGCGCGCGCCGATGCAGGTACCGTGACGAAGCATGCCAACCATCTGCATGGTTGCTTTGATGCGTCTTCCCCGATGATCGATCCACCCGACCCTGCCCGTACCTCCAGTGAGGAGTTCGACCTCCTGGTCCGCACCCACCACCGACGCGTGGCGGGGGTCGTCGCTCGATTGCTCGACGATCCGCGGGACATCGAGGAGGTCGTGCAGGACACGTTCGTGCAGGCTTGGCGGCACCGCGATCGCTTTCGGGAGGAGGCGGCGGTGTTCACGTGGCTCTACCGCATCGCCACCAACGCCGCGCTGATGCGGCTCCGTCGTCGCCGGCCGATCACGGTGTCCATCGATGAGCTCGACGCCGCCGGCCTGGGCTCGGATGATCCGATCGCCCGTGCAGGAGATCGTATCGACGATCGCGCGGTGATCCGCGACGCGCTCGCCGAGCTCTCCGATCACCAGCGGGTGATCGTGCTCCTCCGGGACGGCGAGGGACTGTCGAACCAGGAGGTTGCGGACACGCTCGGGATGCCCCTCGCTGCGGTGAAGGCCCACTTGCATCGAGGGCGCCACGCCCTCCGGCGACGGCTCCACGACGGGCCGGCCGTGGGGTGACCCGGCGACGGTCCGCTGGTGCTCAGGGCTGGGGGCTCGGAGCCCGCCAGCGTCTGATCTCGGCGCTGAGGGCGTCGAGTGCTGCGGACGCCTCGTCCGATGCTCCGGTGCGTGCGATCACCAGTGCACCGAACAGGGACGCCTGGATCATCCGGGCCCGCTGCGGGACGGAGCGTGGGGCGATCTCGCGCCGTCGGGCGGCGCGGCGGAGTGCGCTCTCCAGCGCGAGTCTGATCCGGCTCCGGTAGCGAGCCGTGGCGGCGGCGATGTCGGGGTCGTGGGGAGCGACCTCCGTCATGGTGTTGACCATGAAGCACCCGGGGTGTGCGGCCCCGGGGTCGGTGGCTGGGCGGACGTGCTCGATGAAGCGCAGCACGTCGGCGACTCCGGCTGTTCCTTCGAGCAGGATCGCCAGCGATCGCTCCATGTGGGTCGTGTATGCGTCGAGTGCGGCATCGAGGACGCCGCGCTTGCTGCCGAATCCTGCGTAGAGGCTCGAGGTCGAGAGGCCGGTCGCCGCGGAGAGCTGCTCGACGCTGGTGGCCTCGAACCCCTGCGCCCACAGCAGGCCGAGCGCCGCTGCCGTGACCTGTTCGCGGTCGTAGGAGGGTGGGCGTCCTCGCCGGACCTTCCTCGGTTTGTCGGCCTGATCGGGTTGCATAGCTGGTTCGGAGGCTACAGACTCGGCTTCAGGAGCGATCACTCCAGAAATGTGGCGACGTCGCCGCTGGACGCAAAGGATGGACTGTCATGGCTGCTGCCGAGTACCGCCTGGGGCTTCCTCCCCGATCCGAGAGCGATGACGACCCGGCGGTCGCGTCGGTCCTCGCCAAGGCCAAGGCGCAGACCGGGATGATCCCGAACATGTACGCGAACATGGCGAACGTCCCGGGGCTGCTCGAGACCTATCTCACCGGCTACAACGCCTTCCGGTCGGCCTCGGGGTTGACGGCGGCCGAGCAGGAGACCGTGCTCCTCGCCATCAGCCGCGCGAACGGATGCTCGTACTGCGTCGCCGCCCACAGTGCGGTGGCGGACATGGCCAAGGTCCCGACCGAGGTCACCGACGCGCTCCGCGACGGTCGACCGCTCCCGGATCAGCGTCTGGAAGCGCTCGCATCCTTCGCCATCGCCATGGTGGAGACACGGGGACTGCCATCCCAGGCGCAGACCGAGGCGTTCCTCGCCGCGGGCTTCACGGAGACCGATGTCCTGCAGGTGCTGCTCGCGATCGCCGTCAAGACGATCAGCAACTACACCAACCATCTGTTCCACACGCCGGTGGACGCCGTGTTCGCCCAGCGCGCCTGGGAGGGCTGAGTCGCCGTCACCGGTGTGGGCTGCCAGCTGTACGTCGTCTGGGACTGCCGCGTGATCCGGTGACATCTGATCTGTGGTGCCGGAAGGTGCCGCTGGAAGGATGTTCACCATGCCCAGGCCCTATCCCCGTGAGTTCCGTGAGGACGTGATCCGGGTCGCCCGCAACCGCGGTCCCGATGTCCACCTCAAGACGATCGCCGCCGACTTCGGGATCTCCGAGTCGTGCCTGACCAACTGGTTGAAGGCCGCCGATGTCGAGGACGGCGTCAAGCCGGGTACGACCGCCGCGGACAACGCCGAGTTGAAGGCGGCGAAGCGTCGGATCCGGCTCCTCGAGCAGGAGAACGAGGTGCTGCGCCGCGCCACGGCCTATCTGTCCCAGGCGAACCTTCCGGGAGAATGATGTACCCGCTCGTCCGTGAGCTCGCCGCCGACGGGATCCCCGTCACGGTGACGTGCCGGGTGCTTCGCCTTGCCCGCCAGCCCTACTACCGGTGGTTGTCGGAGCCGGTGACCGACGCCGAGTGGAACGAAGCGCACCTGGCCAACGCGATCTTCGACGCCCACCGCGACGATCCCGAGTTCGGCTACCGGTTCCTCACCGACCAGGTCCATCGCGCCGGGTTCACCGCCTGTGAACGCACGGTGTGGCGGGTCTGCAGGCAGAACGGCTGGTGGTCGAGGTTCGGCAAGAAACGCACCGGCAAGGCCGCCACGGTCGGGGCCCCGGCCCACGACGATCTGGTGCGACGCCAGTTCTGCGCGCAGCGACCCAACCAGGTGTGGTTGACCGACATCACCGAGCACCGAACTGATGAAGGCAAGCTCTACCTCTGCGCCATCAAGGACCTGTACTCGAACCGGATCGTCGGCTACTCGATCGATGGCCGGATGCAGGCCGGCCTCGCGGTCGCCGCGCTGGAGTCCGCCGTCATGCGTCGCGGTGATGTCGCCGGGTGCATCTTGCACTCGGACCGGGGCAGCCAGTTCCGCTCTCGGGAGCTGCAGCGATGCCTCACCGCTCACGGCATGGCCGGCTCGATGGGCAAGGTCGGCTCTGCCCGACAACGCAGCGATGGAGTCGTTCTTCGCGCTGCTCCAGAAGAACGTTCTCGACCGCCAACGCTGGACCAGCCGTGACGAGCTGCGCATCGCGATCGTCACCTGGATCGAGCGCACCT
>JBHJNQ010000079.1:0-38270 GCA_050330635.1 Acidimicrobiales bacterium
GCACCCGGGCATGCCCGCGTTTCCGCCATTGGGAGACCGAGGCCAACGAGCACCTGTTCGGCGAGGACCGGGCTCCCGATTCGATGCCCGGTGTCTTCAAGGACATCCTCCTCGTCCGGGCGAAGGACGACGACGTCTACACGAAGGGCCAGGACGGTGGACTCGTCTCGTCGATCCTGATCTGGTGCCTCGACAACGGCATCATCGACGGCGCCCTCGTCTCGATGCTCGAAGGCGGATCGGGTTGGAAGGCCGTGCCGGGTGTCGCCACGAATGCAGCCGAGGTGCTCGCTGCCGCCGGCAGCCGGTACACGTACTCGGCGAACACGATGGCCTACGACGAGGCCATCGAGCGCGGACTCCAGAACCTCGCCCTCGTCGGCATGAGCTGCCAGACCTCGATCGCACCCGTGATGTGGCACCGGCGGGTGGGCAAGGTGTCGCGGCCGATCAAGCTCAACATCGGGCTCCTGTGCTCCAAGAGCTTCGATGATTCCCTGTTCGACGAGCTCTTCTGGCTGAAGTACGGCCTGGCCAAGGAAGAGATCGTCAAGATGAACATCAAGGGCGTGTTCCAGGTGTGGATGCGCAACGGCGACTACCACGAGATCAACCTCAAGGAGTGTCACGCCTGGACGCGGGAGGGATGCAACCACTGCCCCGACTTCGCCGCCGAGCACGCCGACATCTCCACCGGCGGCATTGGCGAGGAGACCGACTGGACGCTGACGATCGTCCGGACCGACCTGGGTCGCGCCATCATCGATGCCATGATCACCGACGGGGTCATAGAGACCAGACCCGGCGACGACGATCCCGGCGCCATCGCCCTTATGCAGCGGTTGGCCACGAAGTCGCGTGAGCGGTGGCCGGCTTGGGCCAACCCGGAGGCCCGGGTCGGCATCACGGCCAAGCCGTAACCGCCGTCGGGGCCGGGCGTGCCACCACGTGCTGTCCAGGCCCTCTGTGCGGGAGCGCTCAGCGGCCCCGCCCCACCATAAGGGCCCGTAGCGCGGTCGCCAGGATGGCGGCGGTGCCGGTGTCGACACCGACTGGGGTCCCGGCGATGATGTGGCCGAGGTGATTGGTCAACAGGCCGGCACCATCGACGTCGACCTGGAGGACCGTGCCGCAGTTCGACGGCAGATCTTCGACGCTGTCGGCCAGGACGACGAGGCCCACCGCACCGTCCATCACCTCCCGATGGTCGATGCCGGCCCGGTCGAAGCTGGCCGGGCCGTCGACGACGACCACCGGCAGGCCCTTGGTCCGCCGGATGGGGGACGGGTCCAGGAGCTCGTCGCCCCAGGCCCACGCATCCGGGTCGGTGGTGGCGACGTGGACGGTGAGGTCGGCCGTCGACAGACCGTAGAGCGACAGGAGGACGTGGCGGGCGCAGGCCCGGCCGGCCGGCCGCGAGCCGGCGATGCCGAGCGGGCCGACGGTGAGATCGGCGGGGATCGGGATCGACGGTAGTGACATGAGCGGTCTGAGGTGGGCGCCGAGCCACTCGGGAATGGCGTTGATGTCGTCGAAGTCGGGCATCCACGGCATGTCGGCGACGATGACCCCGACCTTGGCGAACAGTGGATGGCCGGGCGGGCGGACACCGAGGATCGGGGCCCGGTCCCTGGCCCTGATCAGAAGCTCGCTCGGGTCGGGGTGGTGGTAGCGCTCCCGCTCGGCGGTCTCGGTCCTGGACTGACGGACCTGCTCGACGAACTCCCACGAGCGGACGTCGAGCGTGCCCGGAGCGTCGAGGCGATGATCATCCCTGGGGCGACGCCAGCGGCGGCGGCGGCCGGCGTCGGGCTCGGCCGGGGTCTCCTCCGGTAGATCGGACGGCACGACGATGGTCTCCGAGATCCGCTCGATGGCGTGGTGGTGGTCGAGCCACTCCGTGGCCCGCCGCCTCTGCCTGGTGTGTCGGATGAGGAACCGGGCACTGCCAACGTCGAGGACACCGGAGCCGAGTGGCGTCGGCTCCGTGACCGGGAAGGTGTCGATGCTAGCCATGACGGCGCCGGGGATGACGATGGCCCGTTCGTGGCGGTCTACCTCGAGCCGGAAGGCACCAGGGGCGTCGCCTTCGGCGAACTCGTAAGCGCCGGGGCGCAGCGCCATGGTGGCCCCAGCGGTGAGGCCGGCGATCTGGCGGAGCTGGAGGATGTTGTCGCCGTCGCCGATCCGGAGCCCGGGGGCACCGTCGCCGGCGACGGTGGCGGAGGAGTCGTCTCCGGTACCCTCGCCGGGGTCGGTCTCGTCCTCCGGTGCAGGGTCGAGCTCGGGCTCGTCGTCGACGTCGATGTCCCAGCCCGCGATCGGCCGAGGGGCATCGAGTTGTGGAGCATCGGGTGATGGGGCATCGAGTGGCCCGGGGCGCCGGCGGCCCGGGTGCACGGGCGGGGCGATCGCCGGCCGTGGGTCGTGCACCGTCACCGCGGGGTCGTTCCCCGACGCGCCGTCGGTCCCGGTGACGACCCGCTCGTCGAGGGCGTCGAACGGGTCGTGGTCGCTGCTGATCACCTCGAGCGTCCGAGGGGCGTACGACGGGGGGGACATCGCCTCGTCGTGGTCCCTGGCGGTCTCGGCGTTCCTGCTGGTTGCGTGTTCCAAGATCGACAGTGCTCACTCGGTCATCGACGACTGGGGACCGCGGCACCCCTGGCGAACCGGGGTGAGTCCCGCCCAGCCTACTTGCCCAGGGGTGGAGAATCTGCCCGCTGCATGATCACGGTACACTCGACGACCCTCGAACGCGTTGGAGGGTTCGAGTCTGTTCTGGTCGACTGTCGTTGACGGCGGATGACGCCTGCTGCGCCCTCGCTCCACCGTCGATCGGGCGGCGGGGCGACGTCCGGCCACCCGGTCCCCGCTGGTAGGTTGGAAACTTCGTCGCCTCTCCGCAGAGGCTCTGGGAGTGGCAAGTGACCGATTGGTCAGCGCCGGTTAACCGGCCCCGATCCGACGTTCGTGCCCGGCGTCCACGCCGGACGTGGGCCCAGCGAGTGCTGCTCGCCGTCGGCCTGTTCTCCACCCTGTCGCTCGTCACCACCGCCGCGGCCCTGGCCTGGGGTCTCCAGCGCTACCAGGCCATCAACTTCCTCCGGGTCCCCAACGTGGAGAAGGCACCTCCCGGTGATCCGACCAACTGGCTCCTCGTCGGCTCCGACAGTCGGGAGGGCATCGATCCGAACGACCCGAGGGCCGACGTGCTCGTGGGCGAGGTCGTGACGGGCAAGCGGACCGACACCATCATGGTGGCCCGCATCGATCCCCAGCTTCGGACGATCGACCTGCTCTCCATCCCCCGCGATTTGTGGGTGCCGCTGGCCGGGACCGGCGAGAACGGGCGCATCAACTCGGCCTTCAACGGCGACGGCGGCGAGGAACGCCTCGTCTCGACCGTCGAGGACGTGCTCGACATCGAGATCAACCACTACGCCGAGGTGAACTTCGTCGGCTTCCAGGAGATCATCGACGCCCTCGGCGGGGTGTCGATCTGGTTCGACACGCCGGTGCGCGACCTCGGCTCCGGTCTCGACATCGCCAACCCCGGATGTCACAGCCTGTCGGGCTCCGATGCGCTGGCCTTCGCCCGGAGCCGCAAGCTCGAGTACCGGGACGCCGACGGCAACTGGAAGGCCGACCCCACCGGCGACCTCGGCCGCAACGCCCGCCAGCAGTACCTCCTGTCCCTTCTGGCCGACACGGCCAACAGTCGACTCAACATCACCGACCTGCTCACCGTCGACCGCATCCTCCAGGCCGGCGGCCGCAACCTCGTGCTCGACGACGGCGCCAGCGCCGGCTCGTTGGTCGAGCTGGCCCGCACGTTCGCCTCGGTCGGTGCCGCCGGTATCAGCTCCCACTCGCTGCCCGTGACGGACTTCCGGACCAGCGGCGGGGCCGCGGTGCTCGATCTCGACGAGGACGCGGCCCAACCCACGCTCGACCTGTTCCGCGGCGGGCGGCCCATCGACGAGACGGTACCTCCCAGCGAGGACAGCGTGGATCCCGGTTCCTTCACCGTCGCGGTCCAGAACGGGGCCCGGATCACCGGCCTGGCGGCAGAGACGTCCGCCGAGCTGACGGCATCCGGGTTCGATGTGGGAGGCGTGGCCGACGCCTCCGAGACGGTCGACGTGACGACGATCCTCTACCCCTCCGGCCAGGAGGCGGCCGCCGCCACGCTGGGGCGCGCCATCCCCGTCGATCCCCTGTACCACCGCGACGACACGGTCACGTCGATCGTCCTCGTCGTCGGTCCCGACCGGGCCGGCTACGGCGGAGCCGATGCTTCGGCCGAGACCACGACCACCGCCCCGCCGCCGACCCCCCCGGTCGAGACCACCGTCATCGGCGTCGTCCCCGGACCCGCACCCGAGGGCTCGGCGTGCGCCTGAGGCGACGGCGCGCCGACCCGACCCGCACCGCGACAGCCTGCGGTCAAGGGCCAAGGGATCGCGTGACGTCGCCACGTCGTCGGACCGGCGCCGGAGCCGCTGGTCAGAGCACGGCGACGAGGCCGGCGGCCATGGCCGTGGCGTCACCGTCGGTGGGTACGAGCCGCATCTCCGGATCGGTGGGGGGCTCGTAGGGGTCGTCGATTCCGGTCATGCCGGTGATCCGGCCCTCACGGGCCAGGGCGTACAGACCCTTGGGGTCGCGCCGCTCGCACTCGGCCAGCGGGGTGTCGACGAACACCTCGACGAAACGGATCCCGGCCGCCTCGTGGAGTCGCCGGGCCAGATCCCGGGCCGCCCGGTAGGGGCTGATGAGGGGCACGATAGCCACGATCCCGGCGTCGGCGAAGAGGCGAGCCACGTGGGCCACCCGCCGCACGTTCTCGTCACGGTCGGCGGCCGAGAAGCCGAGGTCGCCGTTGAGCCCGTGGCGGAGGTTGTCGCCGTCGAGCAGGTAGGCCGGCCGGCCCGACCCCAGCAGTTGCCGCTCCAGTTCGACCGCCACGGTCGACTTCCCCGATCCCGACAGGCCGGTGAGCCACACCGTGGCCCCGGCGCCCCCGATCGCGGCCCAGCGGGTGGTGCGGTCGACGGCGCTCGGGTGCCAGACGGTGTTCTCGGTGCGGGGCTCGGCCGTCACTGCCGGCTCAGTCGGCGCTGACGATCATGCCGGCGGCCACCGTCACGTTGGTCGTCTCGTCGACCAGGATGAACGAGCCGGTGTTGCGGTTCCGGTGGTAGTCGTCGGCCAGCAGCGGCTGGGTGGTGCGGAGGCTGACCCGGCCGATCTCGTTGAGCGACAGGCCGGTGGCGGCCTCGTCGCGGTGGAGGGTGTTGATGTCGAGCCGGTAACGGAACTCCTTGACCAAAGCTCTGGCCCACCGGGTGGTGTGCTTGATGGCGAGCTTGGTCCCGGGGGTCAGGGTGCTGGCCTCCGACATCCAGCACACCATGGCCTCGATGTCCTGGCTCACCGCCGGCCGGTTGTTGGGCCGGCAGATCATGTCGCCCCGGCTGACGTCGAGGTCGTCCTCGAGGCGGATCGTCACCGCCATGGGCGATGCCGCCTGCTCGACCGGCCCGTCGGCGGTCTCGATGGCCGCGATCCGGGTGGTGAAGCCGGAGGGGAGAACCATGACCTCGTCGCCCGGTTTGAGAACGCCGCCCGCCACCGTTCCGGCGTACCCCCGGTAGTCGTGGTGGGCGGTGCTCTGGGGCCGGATCACGAACTGGACGGGGAAGCGGACGTCGACCATGTTGCGATCGGAGGCGATGTGGACCTCCTCGAGATGGTGGAGGAGCGTGGCCCCCATGTACCACTCCATGTTCAGCGACCGCTCGACCACATTGTCGCCGTGGAGGGCGGAGATGGGGATGAACGTGAGGTCGGGGACGTCGAGCCGGGTGGCGAAGTCGGCGAACTCGGCCTTGATGTCGAGGAAGACCTGCTGGTCGTAGTCGACCAGGTCCATCTTGTTGACCGCCAGCACGATGTGCGGGATGCGCAGCAGGTTGGCGATGAAGGCGTGGCGCCGTGACTGCTCGAGGATCCCCTTGCGGGCGTCGATCAGCACGATGGCCAGGTCGGCGGTCGACGCCCCCGTCACCATGTTGCGGGTGTACTGGATGTGGCCCGGGGTGTCGGCGATGATGAACTTGCGTTCGGGGGTGGCGAAGTAGCGATGGGCGACGTCGATCGTGATGCCCTGTTCCCGTTCGGCCCGGAGGCCGTCGGTCAGCAGCGCCAGGTTGGTGTGTTCGTCGCCCCGGCTGGCGCTGGTGGCCTCGATGGCTTCGAGCTGATCCTCGAAGATCGATTTCGAGTCGTAGAGGAGGCGCCCGATGAGGGTGCTCTTGCCGTCGTCGACGGAGCCGGCGGTGGCGAGTCGTAGCAGATCCATCAGAAGTAGCCCTCCTTCTTTCGGTCTTCCATCGCCGCTTCCGCCGTTCGATCGTCGGCCCGGGTGGCGCCCCGCTCGGTGATCCGGGTGGCTGCCACCTCCTCGATGACCTGGTCGATGGTGGCGGCCGACGAGTCGACGGCGCCCGTGCAGGTGGCGTCGCCGATCGTGCGGAACCGCACCAGTCGTTCCTCCGGCTGTTCGCCGTCCATGAGGGTGATGTGGGGGGTCACGGCCAGCCACATCCCGTCGCGGTTGAACACCGGCCGACGGTGGGCGTAGTAGACCGACGGCACGTCGATCTCCTCGTCGCGCAGGTAGTGCCACACGTCGAGCTCGGTCCAGTTCGAGATGGGGAAGACACGGATGTGCTCACCCGGTCGGTGCCGGCCGTTGTAGAGGCTCCACAGCTCCGGGCGCTGTGACTTCGGATCCCACTGGCCGAACTCGTCGCGGAAGCTGAAGATCCGCTCCTTGGCCCTGGCTTTCTCTTCGTCGCGGCGGGCGCCGCCGAACAGGGCGTCGAAGCGTTGTTCCTCGATGGCGTCGAGCAGAGCCGTGGTCTGGAGCCGGTTGCGGGAGGCCCGGGGGCCGGTCTCCTCCACCACCTTGCCGGCGTCGATGGCGGCCTGGACCGAGGCCACCACCAGGCGGACCCCCGTTTCGGCCACCCGACGGTCGCGGTACTCGATGACCTCGTCGAAGTTGTGACCGGTGTCGACGTGCATCATGGGGAACGGCACCGGGGCGGGGGCGAACGCCTTCACCGCCAAATGGAACATGACGATCGAGTCCTTGCCCCCGGAGAAGAGCAGGGCCGGTCGTTCGAACTCGGCGGCCACCTCCCGGATGATGTGGATGGCCTCCGACTCGAGCATGCGGAGATGTGAGAGTTGCGTCTTCATGCACCTTCCAGGGTACGGCCGCGCCCCGAGGATCGATTGTGGCCGGCGCAGGCAAACATTCCGCCCCCGCCTATCGGTCCGGTCGTCCGGATACCGGAGGTCCCGGTCCTCAGTTCGCGTGGTCGGGTGCCGACGAGGAGCGGAACCGACAGTCGACCCGACGGTCATCGAAAGGCTGGTTGTGATGACGAAGGGATCGGTCGTGCCCATGACCGAATACGCCGACGTGCTGAAGCGGTGGTCCCGACTCATCGTCGCCTTCGTCGTGGTCGGGGCGGCCATCGGGCTGGCGCTCATCGTGGCCCGCGGCGGTGATTACGTGACCAGTGCCGTCGTCCAGATACGGCCTGCGGTGGCCGCCAACGATGATCCCAGCGTCGATCCCAACCGCCAGATCAGCCCCGACACGGAGGTGGCGATCGCCCGCTCCCAGCGGGTGGCCGAGCGGGCCCTGGCCCTGCGCCGGGCCGCCGTCCAACTGGGCGTCGACGATCTGTCGTCGCCCGATGTCGCCCTCGCCGCCACCACCGTGACCGTCGACCCCGACGAGGCCCGGCGGGCCCTCGACCGTCTCGCCGTCACCATCGTCGACGACACCCAGATCCTGGTGTTCGAGGCCGCCGGCGACGAGGCTGGCCCCACACGGGATCTGGCCCAGTCGAGCGCGCTCTCCTACCTCGAGTTCCGCCGCCAGGAGGCAGCAACCGGCAACGCCGAGGCCCGGCTGCGGCTCGAGGCCCGCGAGGCCGAGCTCGTGGCCCAGCTGGGCGAGTTCGCCACCACCCTGGGCGCCGCCGGCGACGACCCGGTGACCGTCCAGGTCCTCGCCTACGCCGACATCGCCAAGCGGGAGGAGCTGGGCGCCATCGGCGCCAAGTACGCCAATCTCGAGGCCCTCACCGTCGACCCCGGCGTCATCCTGACCGACGCCGCCCTCCCCTTCGCCCGGGGCGGTCTCCCCCTCTATGCCGGGCCCGTCACCGGTGCCCTCCTCGGACTGGTGGCCGCCCTCACCGCCGCCTTCCTCCTCGACCGGGCCGACGACCGCCTCCGCAGCAGCCGCACGGAGCTCGTGGCCCTCGGGGTGCCGATGCTCGGCACCGCCCCGGTGGCCCGGACCCGTCGGCGATCGGGCACCGGGGCCGGCACCGTCTCGGGAGCGGACGACGACGCCTACCGCCGGCTCCACGGCTCGCTGGCGTTCACCCTCGACTCCGGCAACAAGTCGATGGTCCTCGTGGCCGGCGTGACCCGCCACGAAGGGGCCAGCGCGGTGGCGGCCAACATGGCGGTCGCCGCCGCCCGGACCGGCCGTCGGATCCTCGTCGTCGGCGCCGACCTCCGCAACGGGGGACTCCTGGCCCAGCTCGCCGTCGCCCCCACCACCGGTGTCAGCGACGTGATCGTCGACGGGGCCAGCCTGGCCGAGGCGATCGCCGGCGTGCCCGGCGTCGACAACCTCGCCGTGCTGGGGCCCGGCAACCGGCTCGACCGACCGGCCGACGTCCTCCGGAGCGAGTCGTTCGCCCGTCTCATGACCGCCGTACGGGCCGACTTCGAGCTGGTCGTGGTGCAGGCGCCGCCCGTCCTGGCCGTGGCCGACGCCGTCGATATCGCCGCCCTCTGCGATGGTGCGGTGCTGGTGGCCGAGGCCGAGACCGAGTCCCGCCAGGCCGTGGCCGACGCCGTGGCCCAGCTCCGCAGCATCGGCTCCGACATCGTCGGCGTCGTCGTGGCCGAGAGCCGCTGACATCCATGGGAGGCGCCGGGGCCCTCCGGTTTCCGTCGGCCGTCACCGGTCCCCGCGCTCCGTCGCCGGTACCGGAGCCGGGCTCGTCGCCCCCACGGCCTGATCCTGAGGTGGGCGGCGGCGCCCCCGCCGTATACCGGGTCGAGGCCGCAGCCCCCCTGCCCCACTGGCCGTTCACCCTGATGATCGTGGCCTACCCGGTGTGGTTCGTCCTGGGGCTCGGGGGGTTCATGTGGGTGGTGCTGGCCGGCCCCATGGCGGCCTCCCTGGTCCGGCGTCGGGGCCTGGTGGCGCCCCGGGGGCTCGGCTGGTGGGGGGTGTTCCTGGTTGCCGTGGTTGGCTCCGGTGCCGGCATCGACTCGGTGCCACGACTGGCCGGCTACACCCTGCGCCTCGGCTACTACGTGGCCGCCGCCGTCTTCGTTATCTACCTGGTCAACGGGGGCCGCGGTCTGTCGGTGTGGCGGATCATCCGGGCCTTCGCCCTGCTGTGGATGGTGGCCATCGTCGGGGGCTACCTCGCCTTCGTCCTGGCCGACGTCACGTTCCGGGCGCCCCTGTTCCATCTCCTGCCCCGCTCGCTGCTGTCGAACGAGCTGCTCCACGCCCTCGTGACGCCGGGCTTCGCCGACGTCCAGGACATCGTCGGCTTCCCCGTACCCCGACCCAAGGCCCCGTTTCCCTACACCAACAGCTGGGGCTCGATGGTCGCCCTCACCACCCCGTTCGCCCTCATGGCCCTCGTCGACCGCCGGGTCGGGCTGCCGCCCCGTCTGGTGCGATGGTTCCTGGTGGCCGGCGTGGTCCCCGTCGTCGTGTCGCTCAACCGGGGCCTGTGGCTGAGCCTCGGGGTCGGAGCGGTCTACGTCGCCGTCCGTCTCGGGGTCGGCGGGCGGGTCGGGGCGGTGGTGCGCATGGGGGCGGTGACTCTCGCCTTCACCGCCGTACTCGCCGTCTCTCCCCTCGGCGCCCTCGTACAGACCAGGGTCGACACCGGGCACTCCGACAAGGACCGGCGGGGCCTGGCCTCCGCCGCCATCGACGGGGCGGCCGAGCGGCCCGTGTTCGGATGGGGAGCGCCCCGGCCCAACGTCGGGTCCCTCCCCTCGATCGGGACCCACGGCCAATTGTGGCTTGTGGCGTTCTCCCACGGTGCGGTGGGGACCGTCGGGTTCGTGGGAGCGCTGCTGACCTTCTGGTACCGGACGCGATCGCAGCCCTCGACCGTGGGTTTGTGGGCCAACGCGGTGATCGTCATCGGACTGATCCAGTTGCCGTTCTACCTGATGATCCCCCACTCCCTGTTCGCCGTGATGGCTGCGGTTGCGGTGGCGCTCCGGCTCCAGGATCCCGATGGCGATGGCGATGGCGATGGCGATGGCGATGGCGATGGCGATAGATCCGGAGCCGGAGCGGGCCCGGTGGGGTCGTTCGACGGCGGCCGTGGTGGCTGAGCGCCCCCGCCGTCGGGTGGGGCCGGCGATGCTGGGCGCCCTCGCACTGGCCGTGGCGGCGGCGGGCTGTGCCGCCGGTGACGGCGGTGACGGCGGGGGCGGCGGAGTCACCGGACCCCCGGTGGGCCTCGCCCCCGACGAGACGACGACAACGGCGCCCACCCGTTACGGGACCGCGGGCGCCGCCCCGGCGTCGACCCCGGCAACCACCACCGGCGCCGTCCTCGACCCGACCGCCACCACCGGCCCCCCGGCGCTGCGCTTCGGCGTGGCGGTCCCGGGCGCCGACCCGGAACTGGTGGCGGCGCTCGAGACCGAGGCCGGGGCCGAGGTCGGGGTCGTCCGGGTGTTCGCCCGCTGGGACACCGGGTTCCCGACGGCCGAGCACCGGGCCCTCCTCGCCGCCGGCCGCCGGCTCCACCTGTCGGTCCGGCCCCGTACCGACGCCGGTGAGGTGATCCCGTGGGCCGACATCGCCGCCGCCGCCCCCGGTTCCGCCATCGACGACCAGCTCCGCCGGTGGGCCCGCGCCATCGCCGCCCACGGCCCCCAGCTCTACTTCACCTTCAACCACGAACCGGAGACGGCCGACAGCGCTCCCAACGGCACCGCTCCCGAGTTCGTGGCCGCCTGGCGTCGCATGGTCGAGACGCTGCGGGCCGAGGGTGGCGACGAGGTGCCCACCGTTCTCGTACTTGGCCGCGGTGCCTACGCCGACGGGTCGTTCGACGACTGGTACCCGGGGGACGACGTGGTCGACGTCCTCGGTGTCGACCCCTACAACTGGTACGACTGCCAGGGCACCGGCCGACCGTGGACCTCGGCCGAGGAGCTGCTCGCCCCCGCCCTCGAGGTGGCGGTGTCGCGGGGCAAGCCGCTCGCCGTGCCGGAGATCGCCTCCACCGAGGACCCGGCCGACCCGGACCGCAAGGCGGCCTGGATCGAGGATCTGGGCCGCTACCTCGGGCGCCCCGACGTGGCCGAGCGGGTGGAGTTCGTCGCCTGGTTCAGTGTCCACGACCGGGCGTGGCCGAACTGTCGATGGGCCTACGACTCGTCGCCGGTATCGGCCGAGGCGTTCGCCGGCGTCGTCGCCGATCTCGCCGGCTGACCCCCCCTACATGAAAGTCCGGGGCCCCTCCCCCGGTAGCCGGCTATGGGGAGGAACGGACGGGCGTCGGTTCGGCCAGCCCGAGGGTGGGGGCGAAACGGAGCGCCCACGCCGCCAGGATCACCCCGCCCACCGCCACCGTGACCGCCACACCGCCGAGCGACGAGGGGGTGAGGGCCGCCACCGGGACGACGGCCACCAGCGCCCCTAACGCCGCCATCGCCGCCGCCCGGCCCGGGGCCCGCAACCCCGAGGCTCGGGCCACGGCCACGGTGGCCGACCCGTTGGCCACCACCACCGCCGCACCCCACGCCAGCGCCGCACCGGTCAGACCCATGCGGGGCACGAGCACCCAGGCCAGGGCCAGGTCGACCGTGAGGGCGGCGGCGGTGGACACCATCGAGGTGGCGCTCCGGCCCAGCATGAGGAGCGTGGCGTCGATGGGGCCGGTGGCGGCGTTGACGGCAACCGCCCCCGCCAGCATGGCGAGGGCGATGGCACCGGTGTCGAAACCGGGGGCGAAGAGGCGGGACAGGGGTGCGGCCTTGGTCGCCACCACCAGGAGATAGGGCCAGGTGGCGAGCACCATCCACCCGGTTGCCCGCTCCAGGATCCGGCGGGCGCCGGCCAGGTCGCCGTCGGCCACCGCCCGCCGCAGCGATGGCGTGGTGGCCTGGGCCACCGAGAACACGACGAAGTTGCCGGCCGTGATGTACCGGGTCAGGGTCCCGTAGACCCCGGCCGCCGCAGTGCCGGCCAGGGCCGACACCACGAGCACGTCGGCCCGCTCAAGGGCGATCTGGAGGGTGGTGGACACGGCCCGGGCGCGGGTGTAGCGCCAGAACCGGGTGGCGGTGACCGGACCCCGATCGGGGCCCGACAGGCCGCCGAGCACGGCGACCCACACCCCGGCGGCGGCGGCGCTGGCCACGACCGGGACCGCCCACGCCACGGCCAGGGCCGTCGGCGACCAGCCGGCCACCATCACCCCCGCCACCAGCGAGAGCTGGGCCAGCGGTTTGCCCACCTGGTTCACGGTGACGGTGGCGGTCATGGTGCCGAGACCGCGGGTGGCCCCGAGGAGGCCGGTGGCGAGGGCCCAGCCCGGCACCGCGACGGCCATGACGCGCAGCATCGACGCCACCCGCACGGCGTCGTCGGGGGCGACGAGGCGGGCCACCGGTCCCGCCCCGGCGGCCAGGGCCAGCGCCGCAGCCACCGAGACCACGACCACCGGGCCGAGGGCGACGGCCAGCAGCGCCCTCGGGGCGGGGCGGTGACCGTCGACGGCCTCGGGCATGAAGTACAGCAGGCCGGTCATCGACCCGAGCGCGGTGGCGTTGCCCAGCATCGACACCACGGCGGTGGCGGCGAAGAACACGCCGGCCAGCGCCGCTCCCGACCGGGCGACCACCAGGGCGATGCCGAAGTTGGCGGCGGTGGTGGCCGCCGCCCCGGCCAGGGCCCAGCCGGTGGCTCGACCGCCCGACTGGTGACGGCCGGGGTCGACCGGGGCCCGGCCGGTGGAACGCACGGCGCGCCGCCGGTCAGCGCAGCCGCTCGGCCAGGAGGGTCGCCGCCGCCGGACCGACGGCGGCCATGGCCTCGTTGGCCCAGCGCTGGTCGGTGAGGCGGAGCTCCCGGCTCAGCAGCTCGCACAGGTAGAGGTCGGTGACCGAACGGAGACCGTCGGGCGTGGTCGGCACCCGCAGGGGGGCGACGATCTCGTGGGCGGTGGCGATCACCGTGCGCAGGGCCGTCCCCGCGTCCATGCGGCCCCGCCGCAGCCGCTCGAATCGGCGGTGGAGGGCGTCGAAGCCGGCGGGCCGATCGAGGCCGGCGAACTCCCAATCCCAGACGGCCACGGCGTCGTCGACGGTGGCCATGTTCCACGGTGTGAGATCGCCGTGCCACAGCCCGACGTCGAGCTCGACCCCGCCGTGCCGTTCGAGGAGCCGGTCGAGGTCGACGTGGCGACCGAGCCCGTACCCGGTCCACTCGGCGACGGGCGCCAGCTCGGCCACGGCGGCCCGTCGCCGCCCGACCCGGGCCACCGCCGTCATCACGTCGTAGGGCGAGACGGCGGACCGTCGCCGCCGGCCGGCGAGGGGGAGGGGCGTGGTCACGGCGACCTCGGCCCCCCGCCATCGCCGCCGGTGCAGGACTCTCGGGGCGGCCACGATGGGGGGGAGATGGCCGGCGACGAGGCGCAGCACCTCGGCCTCGTTGGCCACCAACGCCCCGGTCAGGTGCGACCACCCGACCTTGGCGAAGCCAACCGTCTGGCCGTCGGGCCGCAGCAGCTGCAGCACCGGCTTGCGGTTGCGGCGTCGGGGCCCGAGGGTGATGGCGGCCACCACGTCGTCCTCTCCCAGGGCCCGACCGAGCTCGTCGACCAGCTCGTAGGGGGGCAGCTCCAACCGTCGCCCCGGGGCGAGGGGGAGGGCGCCCAGCCCGGCGGCCCGCCGGGCCAGGGAGGCGGACAGTCGTTGGGCTCGACCCCGGTCGTCGCTGGTGCGGTGGAGGGCTCCGACGGCCACCGCCGCCGGCCGGGCTGGGATGAGGAGCTCGACGGGGCCGGTGGCCGGCCGGGCCACGTAGGTCCGTCGTCGGCCGGACACGGTACCGAGCACGTCGGCCAGCCAGTCGAGGTCGTCGTCGGCGGCGGTCGGTGGCCCGGCGACCGGCGCGGGCCCGCGGTGGAGCGTGGTCATCGTGTTCCCGTCGGCGGGGCCGTCCCCGCTCTGAGCGGTCGCAGGCCGGCAACCGATCTCAGGTCGGTGCCGGCGCGTGCCGATAGCCCACCCGATGACCGTTGTCACCTCGTCCCAGGGAGTCCCGGAGAGCGGGCCGACGCCTCCGACGGCCCACCGGGTGCTGTTCGTGTCGTCGTCGGGAGGTCACCTCTCCCAGCTCCTCCAGCTGGAGCCGTGGTGGCGTCACCACGACCGACGCTGGGTCACGTTCGACCTGCCCGACGCCCGTTCCAAGCTGGAGGGCGAGGTGCTGATTCCCGCCCACTTCCCGACGACCCGCAACCTGGTCAACCTGGTCCGCAACCTCCCGTTGGCGTGGCGGGTCGTCACCGGCTATCGGCCCGACGTCGTCATCTCGAACGGGGCGGGGCTGGCGCTGCCGTTCTTCCTCGTGGCCCGGCTCACCGGGGTGTCGACCGTGTACTTCGAGGTCTACGACCGGATCGACTCCCGGTCCCTCACCGGGCGACTGTGCCGCCCGCTCGCCGACCGGTTCTGCGTCCAGTGGCCGGAGCAGGAGCGCCTGTACCAGGGATCGACACTCGTCGGCCCCATCTACTGAGGGTTGACGATGGACGGTGTCGGTGACGGATCGGTGGAGCGACGAGGGGGCACCGGCGACCGCCGTCACCGCACCCGGGGTGGCGACCGGCGGGTCGCCAGCAGTCGTTCGGGTTTCGGGCCCGGCGCACTGGTCGTGGCGTCGGTCGGCACCGACGTCCACCCGTTCGATCGGCTCGTGTCGTGGGTCGATGGCTGGGCCCGCTGCCATCCCGAGGTCAGGGTCGTGATCCAGCGGGGCAACTCGACGGCGCCGGACGCGGCCGAGAGCGAGCATCTCATCGCCCACCCCGAGCTGTGCCGTCTGTTCGGGGCGGCCACCGCCGTGGTGAGCCACGGCGGACCGTCGACGGTGATGGACGCCCGCGCCGCCGGCCGGATGCCGATCGTCGTCCCCCGCAACCCGACGCTGGGGGAGCACGTCGACGATCATCAGCTCCGGTTCGGCCGCCATCTGGAGCGCCACGGCCTGGCCGTCGTCGCCTCCGACGCCGCCGCCCTCCACCGTCTGCTCGACGCCGCTCTGGCCGACCCCCGGACCTTCGCCGTCGATGCCGAGACCACGGCCGTGGCCGGGGTCGAGGCGTTCGGTCGGGTCGTCGACGACCTGCTGGTCACGGTGCCACGATCGTCACGGTCGCGTCGGCCGGCTCGGCGATGATCGGGACCGGAGCGGACGGGATGGACGATCGGGTCGCCCCTCCCGACGACCGCTCGGTGTCGGTCGTGGTCGCCACCCGCGAACGACCCGAGCTGCTGCGCCGGGCCCTGGCCGCGATCGAGGCCCAAGTGCACGACGCCCCCGTCGAGGTGATCGTCGTGTTCGACCGCAGCGTCCCCGACCGGTCGCTGGAGCGGGACGGCGACGGTCGACGGGTCGTCGTGATCACCAACGACCATGTCCCGGGCCTGGCCGGGGCCCGCAACGCCGGGATCGAACGGGCGTCCAACACCTGGGTGGCGTTCTGCGACGACGACGACGAGTGGCTGGCCGGCAAGCTGGCGGCCCAGTTCGCCGCCCTCGCCGCCACCCCGGGGGCCCGTGCCGCCTGCACCGGGATCCTCGTCCGCTACGACGGTGTCGACACGGCCCGCATCCCCGACCCGACGCTCGTCACCTACGAGGGGTTCCTCGAGGACCGGATGACGGAGGTGCACCCCTCGAGCTGGTTGGTGGCCCGGGCCGACCTCGTGGACCACATCGGACCGGTCGACGAATCGCTGCCCGGATCCTATGCCGAGGATTACGACCTCTTCCTCCGCACCGCCGCCCACTGCCCGATCGCCGTCGCCCCGCAACCGCTGGTGCGGGTGTGGTGGCATGGGGCCTCGTTCTTCTTCGAACGGTGGAAGACGATCGACGACGCCCTCGGTCACCTCGTCGCCAAGTACCCGGACCTGGCCCGCCATCCGCGGGGCCTGGCCCGCATCGAGGGTCAGCGGGCCGTGGCCCAGGCCGCCATGGGGCAGCGGCGGCGGGCCCTCGGCACGCTGCGCAGGGTCATCGCCCTCAACCCGGGGGAGAAGCGCGTGCCCGTGGCCCTGCTGGTCGTGGCCGGCATCCCCGCCGGCAAACTCCTTCGTCTGGCCCACCGGCTCGGTCGCGGCTTCTGAGCCGCCCGCCGGAGGCGGGCTTCCCGAGTTGGCTCCGGTGGGTGCTCAGTCGCCGCCCTGCTGGCCGGCGGTGGTGACGACGGGGCCCGCCGTGGTGACGGTCGGGTCGGTGATGGCGACGGTGGTGGCGGGAGCCGACGACGCCGTCGTGGTCGCCGTGGCGGCTAGGGCGCCCGTGGTCGTCGTCGCCCTCGTCGTCGTGGTGCGCCGCGTCGTGGACGTGGTCGCGGGGGACGTCGTGGTCGACCGGGCCGTGGTGGCGGGGCGGCGGGCCGTGATGGCCGGTGCCGCCGCCGTCGTCGTCGGCGCCTCCGTCGTCGAGACCTCGTTCTCGGGGCGGGTCACGACATTGTCCAGAACCGTCGGTTCCGGCCCCTCGACCGGAGTCTCGGGGTGGCCGGCGCTCTCGGTCGGTGTCGACGGCGAGCCGACCAGGACCGTGGTTGCCGGGTGGGTCAACGTGGTGCCGGTGCCGCCGGCCGCGACCGCCGCCGTCGGCGGCGTCCGGGTCAGTCCGGGCGGGGTCGGCCCAGGCCGGGACGGGCCCACCGGTCGGTCCCGTTCGGCCTCGGCGGGTGGCTGCGACGTTCCGACGCCGACGGCCCGCCCGGTCGACGGTGGGGGCCCGGTGGTCCCCGGTCGGGCATCGGGGTCGGTGGTCCCGTCGACGACCCTCAGCGGCACATCGTCATCGGTGGTCAACAGGCGGATGCCGATCAGGGTCATCGGGACCGCAGCGAGGAGGAGGCAGGCGATGACGACGCCGTTGGTGGCGTGTCGGGCGAGGTCGCGGAGCTCGTCGACACCGCCGAAGAGGGAGAACCGGGTCGGCGGTGGGAGCTCGGGTCGGCGGTCGACCACCAGGGGGGCGGCATCGGCGAGGAGCGACGGAGCCAATCGGGCCAGCGGGATGTCGGTCGGTCGGGGCGATGCCCCGTCCAGCACGATGACGGGCTCGGCCGTCGGTTCGACAGGGGCCATCGTCGGCGCCCCGCTCGGCGGCGTCGGAGTCCATCGACGGTCGTCGACGGCCGGAGGTGGCCACGCCGACACCACCGGTGTGGGGATGCCGCCGAGGACGAGCACCGGCTCCGGTGCCTCGATCCTCACGATCGGAACGGGCGTCGTCGGCTCGATGCCGGTCGCTGGCACGGTGACCCGCGGCGGGGCACCCGTGATGGAGCTCTGAGCGGGGGGGTGCGGCAGCGTTCCGAGATCGTGCTCGGGCGCCGGCGGCGGGTCCAGGTGGCGCACGCCGCAAGACGGTAGTCGGTCGCAGTCCACGGGCCCGGACTTGTCGTTCCATGTCGCTTCGCGGGCGGCGTCCTGCCTGGTCGACGGGCCGAATGGCGGCGCAGGTCGATGGGCGTCGTCGGGTCGAGCGCCGGTTCAGCCGACCAGCTCGATGTGGGGAAGAAGCGGAAGGGTTCTGGATCGGACGGCGGGCCCCGAGATGAGCGGTCGGGGACCAACGGCGTAGCGGCGGCGGGAGCGGTCGAGCGAGCGGGTTTGCCCCGGGTCGGCCGTTCCCCCATGATCGGGCGGCACGTGACCGACCCGAACGAGGAACGCCGGCATGGACTTCACCATTCCCTCCGACATCCAGACCCTGCTCGACGAGCTGGACGAGTTCATCGAGACGAAGGTGGCGCCGCTGGAGGCGTCGAACGACAACGTCCGATTCTTCGACCACCGGCGGGAGGACGCCCGCACCGACTGGGAGCGGGGCGGCCTCCCCAACGACGAATGGGAGGACCTGCTGCACCAGGTCAAGCGGATGGCCGACGAGGCCGGCTTCTACCGCTACCCGTTCCCCGAGGAGTTCGGGGGCCGGAACGGCACCAACCTCGGCATGGCAATCATCCGTGAGCACCTGGCCCGCAAGGGTCTCGGTCTCCACAACGACCTCCAGAACGAGCACTCCATCGTCGGCAACAACGTTGGCCTGCTGCTCATGATCAACTACGGCACCGACGACCAGAAGGCCGCATGGGTCGACGACCTGGCCGAGGGGCAGCGGGGCTTCGCCTTCGGTATCACCGAGCCCCAGCACGGCTCCGACGCCACCCACATGGAGACGGTGGCGGTGCGCGACGGCGACGAGTGGGTGATCAACGGGGAGAAGACCTGGAACACCGGCATCCACAAGGCCCACTCCGATCTCATCTTCGCCCGTACCAGCGGGGAGGCCGGCGACGGCGACGGGATCACCGCCTTCCTCACGCCGGTCGACAGTCCCGGGTTCGAGGTCGTCGAGTACCTGTGGACGTTCAACATGCCGACCGATCACGCCCATGTCCGCTTCACCGACGTGCGGGTGTCCGACTCGGCCATCTTCGGCGGTGAGGGCAAGGGCCTGCAGGTCGTCCAGCACTTCTTCAACGAGAACCGGATCCGTCAGGCCGCCTCCAGCCTCGGGGCGGCCCAGTTCTGCGTCGACCGGGCCATCGCCTATGCCAGGGAGCGGGCCCCGTTCGGCAAGCCCCTGTCGACCAATCAGGGCATCCAGTTCCCGTTGGTCGAACTGCAGACCCAGTGTGAGATGTTGCGGGCCCTGATCCACAAGACGGCGTGGATCATGGACAACGAGGGACCGTTCATGGCATCGGACAAGGTCTCGATGTGCAACTACTGGGCCAACCGGTTGTGCTGTGAAGCGGCCGACCGGGCGATGCAGGTCCACGGCGGCATGGGCTACTCGCGCCACATGCCGTTCGAGCACATCTACCGCCACCACCGCCGCTACCGCATCACCGAGGGCGCCGAGGAGATCCAGATGCGGCGGGTGGCCGGCTACCTGTTCGGCTACATGAAGCAGCAGGCCCCCAAGGGCGTCACGGCCTGAGGCCGGCGGTTCGATGCAGGATCGACCGACGGCGGCCGAGCTGTTGCGCGACATCGCCGACACGCTCGACGGGCGGATCCTCCCGCTCCTGAGCGGGGGTGAGCAGCACCTCGTGCGGGTGGCGGCCAACCTGTGCCGGATCCTCGAACGGGAGGTCGAGCTCGCCCCGGCCCTCGAGGCCCAGGAGCGGGCCCTGCTGCTGGGCCTGTTGCCCGGAGCGGCGGTCGACGCCCCGGCGGCCGAGCTCGACGCCGGGCTGGCCCGCCTGGTGGCCACCACCGACGACCGCCAGCTCCTCGCCCGCGCCCGGGAGGCGCTGGTGACGATCGTGGAGGGCAAGCTGGCGGTCAACAAGCCGGGCTACGCCGCCGGACCCGCCCCCGCTCCGGGGCAGCACGGCGGCGGCGGGGGGAGCGACAACGGGGGCGCCGGTGAGGGGGTGGGTCCGTGACCGGCGAGTCGTCATCGACCTCGTCGTCGTCCACCTCGTCGTCGTCCACCGACGGCGGAGGGGCGGGGGCCCGGTCGGGCCTCGACATGACGGTGGCCGAGATCGGTGAGGGCCTCGGCCGCTACCTGAGCGAGCTGTGGGGGGAACCGGTCGCCGTCGGCGACCTCCGGCAGGCCTCGGCCGGGGCCCGCCGCCGCAACGTGCTGTTCACCGCGACCTCGGCCGAGCGGGGGAGCGACCACCTGGTGGCCACGATCGTGCCCACCCCGGACCTCCAGATCGTGCCGATCTCGGTCGAGGCCGGCAACCTGCGTCTGGCTCATGGCGCCGGGGTGCCGACCCCCGAGGTGGTGGCCGACACCGAGGACGCCCGCTGGGTCGGGGGGCCGTTCTTCGTGTCGACCCTCGTCGAGGGGAAGTCGGTGCCCCGCCGCGTCCTCCGTCTCGTGGCGGCCGACCCGTCGCTGGGCGGGCGCCTCGCCCGGCAGTGCGGGCGGGCCCTCGCCACCCTCCACGCCGTCGACGTGGCCGCCGCCCCCGACGGGATCGAGGGCCCACCCCCGGCCAGCACCCCGGTGAGGCTCAGCCTCGAGACCCAACGGGAGCAGATCGACGAGCTGTTGCAGCCGTCGCCCACCTTCGAGCTGGGCCACCGGTGGCTGTCCGAGACGGCACCGTCCGACGATCGGGTCACGATCGTCCACGGCGACTTCCGCAACGGCAACCTCATCGTCGGGCCCGACGGGCTGCGGGCCGTGCTCGACTGGGAGGGCAGCCGCCTGGGGGCGCCGATGGCCGACCTGGTGTGGTCCTCGGTGCGGATGTGGCGCTTCGGCAACGATCACCTGCCGGTCGGTGGGTTCGCCGCCGTGGCCGACCTCCGGGCCGGCTACGAGGAGGCTGGCGGCCGGTGGGACGACGACGCCTACCGCTGGTGGACGGTGTCGGCCACCCTGCGCTGGGGTCTGGGCCTGGCCAACCAGGCCCGCCAGCACCTCGACCGGGAGTACCCGTCGATCGTCATGGCCGCCAGCGGGCGACGGGTGGCGGAGATGGAGTACGACCTGCTGATGCTGCTGGCCGACGCCTACCCGTGACCCCCGGGGAGGGCGACGGGCCGGCCGTCGGCCCCGTCAGCGGGTGAGGTCGACCTGGCCCGCCCCGTCGAGAGGGTGACGGATCAGCGAGAGCAGCGACATGCCGAGGCCGTAGGTGTGGAGGCGACGGGGGAGGGCGATGCGCACGAAGCAGCTGTCGGGAAGATCGAGCTCGCCGTGACCGGTGATCGACCCGAGCGTTCCGGCGCTGCGGAGTCGCTCGATCTCGGGGTCGTCGACCGCCAGTAGCGTCGCCGTGGCCTGGAACTGGATGGCCGACGGTGGTCCCCCGGCCGGTACCCGACGGACCGGGATGACGACGGCGACGTGGGGGCTGTGGGCGATGTTGCGGGCCTTGCGACTGGTCCGTTCGGTGCTCACGTACAGGGCGTCGCCGACGAGCCCGTAGATCACGCCGGCGACGTGGGGCCGGCCGGCGGGGGAGACGGTGGCGAGCGTGCAGAACGACCGCTTGGCCATGGCCCGCCGGATCGCTCGGGGATCGGGCCGGTGCCCGGTGGTGGATGTGTCGGTGGTGCCGCTGGTCGAGATGTTGGTGGCGTTGGTGGTGGTCATGATCGTAGCGAACCGCGTCGAGGCGAGTGGAGGAATGGCTCAGCGACTCGATTCCATACGTCAACGTCTACGATCGTGGGATGGATGCACTCACCAGCCTGTTGCAGGGCCCCCGGGCGCGAGGGGCGTTCGTCATCCGCATGGTGATGGAGCCGCCGTGGGCGGTGAGCGTCGAGGACCGGGCCCCGCTGACGGTGGCGGCGGTGCTGGCCGGGTCGGCGTGGGCGACGACGGCCGACGGTGAGGTGCGACGGCTCCAGCCCGGTCAGATCGGCATTCTGCGGGGCCCGGATCCCTATGTCTTCGCCGACGATCCGTCGACGCCCCCTCGGATCGTTGTCCATCCCGGTCTCCGTTGCGAGGACCACGAGGGGCGGTCGCTCAAGGAGTCGTTCACCCGGGGCATCCGGACGTGGGGCAACCAGCCCGATGGCGGCACCGTGATCATCATCGGGACCTACGAACAGATCGGAGAACCCGGCCATCGCCTGTTGAGTGAGCTCCCGCCGCTGGCCGTCATCCAGGGCGAGGAGATCGGGACACCGGTGGTCGACCTCATCGCCGCCGAGATCACCCGTGAGGCCCCCGGCCAGGATGTTGTGCTCGACCGTCTGCTCGATCTGTTGACCGTGTCGGCCCTGCGGTGCTGGTTCGACCGAGCGGGCGCCGACGCCCCCCGATGGTGGCAGGCCACCGCCGATCCGGTCGTCGGCCCGGCGCTTCGTCTCCTCCAGAACAACCCCGCCCACCGCTGGACGGTCGCCGCCCTGGCGGCGGAGGTCGGCGTGTCGCGCGCCGTGATGGCGCGGCAGTTCACCGCTCTCGTCGGTCAACCTCCGATGACGTTCCTGACCGATTGGCGACTGGCCCTCGCCGCCGATCTGCTCCTCGAACCCGACGCCACGGTCCAGAGCGTCGCCGATCGGGTCGGCTACGGCACCGGCTTCGCCCTCAGCACCGCGTTCAAGCGGGTCCACGGGGTCAGCCCGAGCGCCCACCGCCGACGGGTCGCCGCCGCCTGAGCCCGGAGGCCCGCCCCGTCAGGCCACGGGCCACACGATCAGCGTTCGCCACGTGGCCGGGTCGGGCTCGGCCCATGGGTCGGACAGGTAGCTCTCCCACATACCGGTGGCGGGTTGGAGCCCCTGCTCGGCCATCCAGGTCTGGAGGGTGGCGCAGGTTTGCTCCATCGTCTCGTAGGGCCCGGTGTGCATCACCCGCACCACCCGACCACCGGGCAGCACCAGGCCTCGCCCACGCTGGGCAGCACAACCAGGGTCGTCCGTCCCGTCGGTGATGCTCGTCGAGCGCCTGGCCCACCTCGACGCGACCCTTGCCGCGGCCAGCCCGGCCGAGGTCGCCCACTCAGCGACTGGTCAGCTGATCCTCAGCGGTCCCTCAAGCCCTGCGCCGCCCGATACCGGATGATCGACCATCGTGCGTCGCGTCGGCGCGCTCGAATCGGAGGAACGACCCGCCACGGACCATCGGAACACCACCCACGCCGTCGCGATCCGAGCCAGCATGGCTCGTCTGGTCACGGCCCGCGTAGTCAGCCCCCACGTCGACCGGGTCACGGCGTGGAGCGGGACCGCCTGTCCGACGTGCCTGCCGCCCGGCGCGCGGTACCCCAGGGCCGCCACGCCCACGTGCTCCTGGCCGCCGGCCACGGGCTCCTCGATGGCTGGTTCCCCGGCCTCACTGCCGAGCTCGTCGACCGCGGGGCGGTCCCGTTCTCGACGAGTGACGTCGTGTGGTATCAGAGCGGGGGCTACCGACTCCAACCCGATCTCGGTGTGTCGTCGCTCTCGATGAGCCGCCCCCTGCTCGACGGCACGGTGCGGGACGCTCTCCTCGCTCGGGAACCGGACGTCCGCCTCGTCGATGGTGCGTCGGTCGACCGGTTGATCGTCGAACACGGCCGGGTGGTGGGGATCCACCTCGATGAGCTGGTGCACCGGTCACACCTCGTGGTCGACTGCTCCGGTCGTCACTCCCAGCTCTTCGACCAGCTGGCGGCCGTCGGCTTCCCCGCCCCGAGATGTCGTCCATCAAGATCGA
Source organism: Acidimicrobiales bacterium (assembly GCA_050330635.1). GTDB lineage: Bacteria > Actinomycetota > Acidimicrobiia > Acidimicrobiales > SZUA-35 > CADEDH01. Next base: position 23,549 of record JBHJNQ010000079.1, read on the forward strand.
CATGGCCTACGGGACCCGCGTCGTCACTCGCCGGCCGGGCGACTTCGGCGCTTCCGCCGCCATCGTGGTCGACGACCCGAACCGGGGACACCGGATGGGGGTCATGGTCCCGGTCGAGGGTGACCGGTGGATCGTCACCTGTGCCGAAACCAGCGCCGCCATGTCGAGCGGCTGCGGACGACGCCACCAGGGTTCCTCGCCCTGGGCGATGCGATCTGCAGCTTCAACCCGGTCTACGGGCAGGGCATGTCATCGGCGGCCCTCCAGGCGGATGCCCCCGGGGAGACCTGAAGCGGTTCGGCCCGACATCGGCGTCGTTGGCTCCGCACTTCTACCAGCGGGCAGCCAAGGGCGGCGAGGAGCTCGTCGTTGCGGGAGTGGAGGATCAGGGTCGGACACGTCACCCGGGGCGATCAGGTGGTGGAGCAGATCGAGGGTGCGGGGTTCGATGTGGACGGGCTCGCCCCGGCACCGGAGCTCGAAGCGTGCCGTGTCGAGCTCGAACTCCCGAACCGGTAGGTCAAGCCCTCCACCGAAGCGGGCCTACACCCCGCCCGTTTCAGCCTCGGATCTGAGCACGACATGGTGAATCCGGCGGCCACCAGCGGACACGATCACCGTCGCAGGAATGGAGTGGTCGGACCGTACGGATGCCGCCGATTGGTGGGTCGCCCGACTGCGTCCGTTCCACCACTATGTCGTCGGTTCCCTGCTTCCCGCCGGCTTCGACGCCGTGACTTGCATCTTCCATCCCATCGACGACGAGGAGCTCGGAACCCAGCTCAGCTGGGGCGAGCTGGCGGCGGCCAACGGGCGGATCGTCCACGCCGAGATGCAGCTTCATCGCATCGCTTCCCGACCGGGCCGACGAGGTCGGTCAGATGCCCTACCGACGGTGGCCTGGGGTTCTCTACCGGCCCCGGAGATGCATGCCCTGGCCTCGACCCTTCAGTCCCAGGGATCAACCGGCGTTGTCTGGTTCGGCTTCTCCGACATCGATGCGACCTTCCACAACGAGTCGACCGCTCGGATCGGTCGGGCCGGTCGGGCCGGGACCAGCGATGGGGCACTCGGGCACATTCGACGCCGACACGATCAACGTCCCATGAGGTCGTGACGGTCGGCCCGCCGGCCCCGGGCGGGCGAGCGTCAGGGGATCACGTGGAACTCGATGCGGTACATGAGGGTGTCGTCGTCGATGGGGCCGGCGTGGGCGGCACGGCGGCGCAGGGCTTCGCGGTCCGGTTCGCCGGTCAGTGTGAGGTCCTCCTCGGTGACCGAGGAGAACGGGACGAGGTCGATGTCATCGACCTCGATCGACACGCCGGCGGTCCGGTACACGCCGCCGAGCTTGACCTTCGGCCGTGACCACAGGCGGTAGGAGACGGTGATGGTCCCGTCGGCGACGCTCGGACGGAGGTCGGGGCTGAACTGCACCCCCCGATCATCCCATCGTTAGAGTCGTCCGGGTGAACGGCGGTTCGGCCGATGGTCTGACGACGACGTGGCAGCGGCTCGACTTCCCGACCCGAGCTGGGGTGGTCGCAACCGTCCTGGCCGTGCTCGGTGTGCTGATCCCCCCGATCGGCGTGACGAGCGGGGTGGTCGCCATTGTCTTCTCGGCCGTGGCGGCGTACCGCGCCAGGGGCAGCCGGCGATCGAACCCGGTGGCGAAGATCTGCCTCGCCGTGTCGGCCGGGCTCATCGTGCTCGTCGTCGCCGGCAACGCCATCTACGCCGCCCGGGCCTGACGCCCGACCCGGCCGGTCGACGCCCCCGCCCCCGAGATCATCGCCCCAATACGACGGCGCCTGGCGGGGGAAGGTCCGCGGGCGGTCGAGCGTCAGGACCCGTCGGTGTGACGGTGGGCGTAGAGGTCGCGCAACAGCGAGATCTCGGCCCCGTGATGGATGAGCCCTCGGTGGATGTGGAGGACCAGCGTGGCGAGGGGCTCGGCGGCGTAGGGACCCTCCGCCGGCCCGCACGGTTGCGCCAGACCCTCGTCGCCCAGCGCCTCGACCCCGGCCAGCCAGGTGGCCACCTGGGCGTCGAGCTGGGCCAGGGCCTCCTCCGCGGTGCCGGTGCTGAGCGTGAGTATGATGATCGGTATGACCACCCCAAAGGCCAAGACCACCATCACCATCGCTGCCGATGTGCTCGACCAGGTTCGGGCGTCGGTCGCCTCTGGTGATGCGACGAGCATCTCCGCCTACATCGAACGCGCGGTCAGGGGCCAACTGGCGGCTGAGACCGAGTTCGATACGGTCGTGACGGACATCCTCGCTGCGACCGGCGGACCTGTGACGACCAGCGAGAAGGCGGCCGCCGAGTCGATCCTGTCCAGTCCTGCAGCGTGAGTGGAGCGGTACTCGACACCGGAGCGCTGATCGCGCTCGAACGTGGGAGCCGCGAGATGGCCATCCTCGTGGCCGAAGCAAGGTCATCGCGGGCGACGCTGACCGTGCCTGCGGGCTGCGTCGCCCAGGCTTGGCGCAGTCCGGGGCGACAGGCTCGAATCGCCGCCCTGCTGCGGCTCGCCATCGTCGACGTCGTCGCGCTCGACGCACCGGATGCCCGTCGGGTGGGGCTACTGCTCGCCGCAGCCGGAACGAGCGACGTCATCGACGGTCACGTCGCCCTATGTGCTCACCGCCTCGGTCAAACCGTCGTCACCAGCGATCCCGACGACATCAGCTTGCTCGCACCGGGGATCCGGGTTCACAAGGTCTAGCAACTGGTACGAGACGGCTGGCTACGGGCGGCCGCCGGACATGACCAGGGTCCTCTGGTCATCCGCTGGCCGGCACCGAACCATACGACCCACGGCGCATTTCGTCCGTCGGCGCGTGGTCAGGCGGGGGTGAGAGCTTGCTTCCAGGCGGTCATCTGGCCAGTCAGGGCCGCGCTGGCCTTGCCGTAGGCGCCGGTGGTGTCGAGCTGGGCTGTGGCGGCGGCCTTGTTGCCCGCCAGGGCGTCGGTGAGAACAGAAGCCGCCGTCTTGTGGAACTCGGCATGGTGCTGACGCACGGCTTCCCACCGGGGAGAGCGCTTCTCGTCTTCGCTGAGCGAGTGAAGCCACGTTCCGAACTCGCACTGGTTGTCGACCTGGACCTGCTCGGGAGCCACATCGGATTTGCCGGATTCGATGGCGTTCTTCAGCCGCACCTTCCGCATGGCGAGGGTCTCGGCGGCTTTGGACTCAACTCGGTGTCGAACATCTGGTCTGATCGACGCGGATCGGGATTGGCTTGAGCCAACGGGCAGCAGAGCGCCAGCTCGCCGAGCCGGCGCAAGTCGAGCAACCGTGTTCACCGATTGTTCGGGCGACCGCTGCGCTGTGCTTCCGAGCGCTTGAGCTGGCGACACCACCAGCCAGTCAGGGTCCACGTGCAAAACCCTGACTTCGAGCTGGTACCCCCGGAAGGAATCGAACCTTCGCACACGGTTCCGGAAGGTGACACTCCTTCATCGCGTCTGCCCTGGTGGGAGCAGAGGCGAGAGCGCCCTGGCCGTCGTGTCACGCAAGGGTCACACCCGTCTCGGTCATCGGCCGCAATGAGGCAACTAGCAACGGCCCGGACCAGCGGAGCTATCCGGCGATAGGAGACACCCCGTCGTCGCCGCCCGAGTCGCTGCAGGAAGCCCGAGCGATCGGTCAGCCTCTGGCCGTGAGGGCCGCCGGCCCGTGGCTGGCCGAACGCAGGCGTCGCCCACTCACCGCGTTCTCGTTACCGAGCGGCCGACCCGGGCCAGTACATATCGCCGGTACCCGAGCGCGGCCCGATGACGTTTCCGAGCGGTGATACGGAGCGGGCCCGCGGGGCTCGACCGAGACCTGCCCACCCGCTCGTAGGTGATGCCGATCCCGGACGGCCGATCCGGCTTTGGTCGGCGACGAGCGACTCAGCGCTCCTCGCTACAGGGAGTAGAGAACGAGGCCGAACACGAGCACGACGAAGAGGACCAGGAGAAGGCTCATCAAGAGCCCCAGAATCTGCCCGATTCGAGCCAATTGCCGATTCTCAGGCGAGCGGCGTCCATCCTCGATTGACCGCAGCTCCCGGGTGCCCATGGCCCATGCAAACGGTGCCAACAGGGGGAACACGAACATACCGAGTAGCCCCAGAACGAACGCGGCGGTCGCCTGGCTCTGTTCGGGGTACAGCGGCGCCCCACTGGACCGCTGCCCCGACTGATCCTGAACCGAGTGGTAGCCGGCCACCTGAATCCTCCACCAATAGCTTCGGATTCACAGTACCGGAGCTGGACGGCCTCGGCGCATCAGGGTCGATGTCCCATGGTTCCTCTGTCAGCACGGCCACGGACTACTCAGGTCCCGGCAATCCCGATCGGGAGCAGCCAAGCCCGGCGCCGCTGGTGGATCGTCGAGGACCTCGGTCGATAACGTTCACCACCAGACGTCGTCGAGCACAACTCAGCGGCACTTGCCGAGCACTCGGGAACACCGGCCCGCTGATCACCCCGGCCACCGACCGTGAGGCCCAGCGATCTACAGCTCCGTCCCTGTCCCGGCGATAGGGGACGGTCTTAGTCAGAGTCGTCGGAGGACGACGAGGGGGTAGGCGACAACGAGCCGGTCGGCTCGGAGTGCCCGTGCGTAGAAGGCGATTGCTGCTTCGTCGTTGGTCTCGGCCAGGGCAAGAACGACGAGGTGGAATCGGATGTCGTTTCGATCGTCGGCGAGCGGAAGGTGGTCCCAGTGAGTGGCGAACACGGTCAGTAACTGGGCTGCCCCGTGCTCGGTGAAATCGATCTCCCCCGTGGCCGCCTCGAGCTCGTCCCATCGGGCGGGGAACCGTTCGCCGTAGATCGCACGGCGACCGGTTGCGGAGCCGGCGACGAGCCGGGACCAGTCCAACGCTACGGAGACCTCACTTGCCAAAGGCGGCGTCGCTCGGGATGGGATCAGCCAGGACCGCAGCAACGACGTGGGCCTGCCTCCGGTGGAACTCGACCAGTTCGTCGTCGGTCAGCTCGAGTTCGTCGAGCGTGGCGTGGTGCAGATTCCGAATCTCATGCGCCGGTGAGGTGGCCATCGAACTTCATCGTAGTTCCCCAACGAGGCGCCCGAGTTGACACCTCACCTGAGGACGCCCCGTTGGAATCGCTCTCACGCGCCACGCTGGCGCCGACCAACGAGACGTGGAGGCGTCCCGGCGGCATGCGGAGATGTCCGTCAGATCAGCCCTTGCCCACCACTCGGAGGGTGCGGTGGCCGCGTTCGACGGCCAGGTCCTCCACGTTGGTGGCACAGGCTTCGCTGACCCGTAGCCCGTTCAGGCCCAGGAGCACGGCCAGGGCCTGGTGGGTGTGGTCGTAGTGCTCGGCGGTGGCGAGGAACACGCCGAGCTCGCACCGGTCCAGACCCCGAGCGTCGCTGGGATGGACCGGTCGGCGGCGGACGTACTCGGCCGGGTTCGACCCGATCCGTCCGTCGATGTGAGCGAACCGGTAGAACCCGCACACCGTCGATAGGCGCCGGTCGATCGTCGATGCGGCCAGACCTCGCTGTTCCATCGCGGCCCGCCACAACTCGATGTGCGGACGCCTGGCAGCCAACACCGCAAGGTCGTGATCGGCCGCCCACTGGAAGAAGCTGCGTAGATCATGCCGGTACGCCTCGAGCGTGCGGCCGCTGTAGCGAGCCAGAAACGACGCAGCAGCCAGCTGCGCCTCGTCGAACCCGGTGCCTTCCAACGGCACCTGGACTGCGGTCGTGGTGGAAGTGATCGTGGCCATTGCTGAACCCCCCTCATCATGTGATCAGAGACTCAGCACACCCCCGCCTGGCGCAAGACAGCCAACCGCACCACCAGCCCACAACCCGGCGCTAGGGGACACCCCGTCGTCACCGCCCGAGTCGCTGCAGGCAGCCTCGGCGATCGGCCAGCCTCTGACCATGAGGGCCGTCGGCCGTGGTTGGCCGAACCGGGGCGTCGCCCACTCACCGCGTTCTCGTTGTCGAGCGCTCGGCCGGGCCGGTACGCCGGTGATCCCGCACCTCGTTGGTTGTAGCCTCCAATCATGAGGCCGCTTGTCGTTGCGCTCGCACTCGCCGCACATCTCGGCTGCACTTCCGGTTCGACTCCCACCGCAACCAGCGACACGCCACCGGCAGAAGACCCAGAACCCGTTGGACGAATAGGGCCAATAGTCGTTGCTGCGCCGCAGGACGGCACGGAGGACGCCGAGGTCGGAGGCACCATCATTTGGACTGGAGGAGACCAAGAATGCCTCAACGCCAGCTTCGGCGACACAAAGGGCCTGGTCTGGCCCGCAGGCACGACCTGGGACCCGGACACGAGTGAAGTCGTCCTTCCGAACAACTCGCGGCTTGAGGTCGGCGATCGTTTCGTCGACGGCGGTGGCAGCCATGACACGCGACCAGTCCCATCAGCCGACATGCCGACCTTCGGGCTCACGATCCAGGTCTACGAAGCTGCCCGTGACTGCGGGTGGACAAGTGTGCAGTACATACAAGTTATGAACTAGCACTCCTCGCCGAGTACCGACTGCTCGGAGCGCCAGTACGGCATACTTCCTGCCCGCTCGGCAACGCCGGTGTGACCGATGGAGCCTCGCTGTCAGTGGTGGCGTCTATGGTGGGGCCATGGATCCCGTGAGGCGAGAGATCGATGAGACGGCCGAGCAGGTGGTCCGATTCCATCAACCCGACGAACCGCTCTCGCCGGCCGGTGAGGAAGCGCTAGGTCGCCGGACGCCTGAGGAGCACCAAGCCGCGATCGATCGAGCGCTGCGCCGCCGTTGAGGGCGGTTCGCCTCGCAGACTCCGCCCTCGATGACATCGACCGGCAGCTCACGCCTGAGCGAGCGGTTGAGTTCAAGCGGGTCGATCTCCGGCCGGTGCTGGAGGCGCTGAGCGAGCAGCCGGACACTTGGGAGGAAGTCTCGGTTGCTCATGGTCCGGCCCGACGGCTGACGGTCTACGGCCGGACGGTGTCCGGCTTCCACCTCTTCGGGGTCGAGGACACCGAAGACCCCCGCGAGGGAGCCATCGTGATCTACTACATCGACATCTGGGTCGACGAGTTCCCCGAGTAGCCCACACCGGGTACATCGCATCACCTGCCGAGCACTCGGCAACACCCGGCACGCTGACCGCCCCGGCCACCGACCGTGAGGCCCAGCGATCTGCAGCTCCGCCCCGGCCCGGCGATAGGGGGCACTCTCGGTGCGAACGCAGTCGCGTGGAGGCATCACGGCGGGGTCCATCGGGCTCTGTCCACGAGCGCCTCTGGTCGCGACCGGCAGACCGAGGTGTCGCCCACTCACCGCGTTATCGTTGTCGAGTGCTCGGCCCAGGACCAGTACGCCGGATGCGGGCGGGTTCGATGGCGCGGTAGCGCCTGATCTTTGACCCATCTGCCCATTCCCTGCGATGTGTTGACAACTGTTGATAGCTAGGGTGATGATGGTCTCATGAGTCGCAACACCATGAGCTTCGCCCTCCCAGAGTCGATGCGCTCCTATATTGACGAGCGCGTCCGCTCGGGCGAATACGGCAACACCAGCGAGTATCTGCGCGACCTCATCCGACGGGATCAACACGATCAGGCCATCAAGCGGCTCCGCGCGCTGATCGCGGATGGCATCGAGTCCGGCGAGGGCCGTGCCGCCACCGATGACGTCGTGGACAGCCTTCGCCACACTGCCTTCACGACTGATCGGTGACCGTCGCTTACCTCCGACCGCTTGCAGAGCAAGACCTTGTCGAACGGACCCGCTACTACCGAGACGAGGGCGGCGACGAACTGGGCGAACGGTTCTTCGAAGGGGCCATCGCGTCGCTGCGAGCCTTGGAGCGCATGCCCAGCATCGGCTCGCCACGAATCGGCGAGCTGTGCGACATCCCTGGACTACGGTCGTATCGGATCGAGGGGTTCCCGACCGGCTGGTTCTACCTCGTGCGCGCCGAGCACATCGACGTCGTCAGGCTCCTCGCCTACGCGCAAGACCTCAGCGCCATTCTCAGCGTCGAGTGACGCCGCAAGCGACCGCCGCTGCCGTGCGACCCGCTATCGGTCACTGTGCTCAGTCGACACCCGTGAGGCCCAGCGATCTATTGCGCCACCCCTGACCCGGCGTTTGTGGGCAGTCCTCGTGGGACGGGTGACCTTCGACCCTACCCGCCCGGCGATGGGTCGCTGACCATGACAGGCAATAACACGCACGCTCGAGGCGCCGTCACGTCGCTACGCCCGGGACTCACTCGAGTTCGGACGCGTCGTCAATCTTTCCGACGCTGTGTTCGCCATCGCCCTCACGTTGCTCGTGCTCAACCTCGAGGTACCCGATGTGCCGGATCGGGAGTTGGGCGAGGCACTGTTGGACCAGTGGTCCCAGCTGATCGCCTTCTCGCTCGCCTTCCTGCTCGTCGCCAACGTGTGGTGGCAGCACCACAGGATCTGCGCCGTCCTCAACTGGTTCGAGCCCGGGATGATCGCCCTGAATGTGCTGTGCCTCGCCGGCGTGGCCCTGGCGCCGTTCCCAACGAGCCTGGTCGGCGCCGCGCCCGGCACGAGTGCGGCGGTCGTGCCGTTCATCGCGCTCTTCATGTTGCTCTCGATGCTCTGGCTGGCACTCGTTCTGCGCGCGCACGCGGTCGGGGCGTGGCGCACCCCCATGCCGGCGCACGTGTACCCCTGGCTGATCGCTGACTGGCTGGCCAGCATCGCCGCACTGGGCGTCGCCCTGCTCGTCGCCTTGGCCGCACCGATTGCGGGCCTGGTCGTCCTCGCCGTGGCCTCGAGCGTGGTCGTGCTCACTATGGGCCGCCTCGGCCCCACCGAGCGCAAGGCCTGGTTCTGACTCGCACCCGTCGGCTGGCGACGCCAGAGCCCGGGGTGGACGTGGCAGGGACCAACGGCCCTACCACCCCAAACGTCGAGGCTTCACTGTGATCTGGGGAGTTTTGGAGACAGTGGCGTGCGATGGCCGACGTGGTGGATGAACGGACCGGTAGCCGGCGGACGGCGAGCTCGGATCGAGAGTTGCTCGTCTTCTTGGCGGCAGCGTTTGTGATCAGCTGGGGCGTTGGCCTTGGTGGAGCGATCGTCCTGGGGCCGGACATGTTCCTGGTGGGGGTCTTCGGGCCTGCCATCGCCGCCGTGTGGGCCACCCGCCACTACGAAGGCACGGCTCGGTCCCTGTGGACGCAGATGCTGCACTGGCGGCTCCCGTGGCGGTGGTACGTCCTGGTGCTTGTCCTACCGCTGGCCCTGATGGCCCTGATGGCCCTGGCTTATGGGCTGGTATCTGCGCTCGGCGGATTGTGGGAGGTGGACGAGGCGCTGTCGCTCCCAGCAGCGGCGGTCTTCTTGGCGTTCGCGTTCTTCGTGGCGGGCGGACCGGAAGAGCCCGGGTGGCGAGGCTACGCCCTACCCAGGCTTCAGTCGCGATGGGATGCGCTCACCGCGAGCGTCGTCCTCGGTGCCATCTGGGCCCTGTGGCACGCGCCGCTCTGGTTCATGTCCGAGCTCCCCTTCCAAGATCTGAACTACCCGCTCTACACCCTGCAGATCCTGGCGATGTGCGTGATTTACACGTGGATCTACAATATCACCGGCGGCAGTGTGCTGCTGGCGATGATCCTGCACGCCTCCACCAACCTCGCCAACTGGTACCTGGCCTTCAGCGTCGGCGCCCAGGCCGTGCTCGGTGGCTTGTGGGTGGCGGCCGCCGTCACTGTCGTGCTGCGTTTCGGCCGGGTCGACCTCTCCCACGATCGCCGGGTCGACCGTAACCAGGTGGTCGCTGCCGGACGCGGGTAGGCGGGAGGGGATCCCGCAGTGCATGCCCACGTTCACAAGGACTGGGGCCAGGCCGACGCCAGTCACACCGGTCATGAACCTTGCAAGCAAAATGCCGTCGCGCGGCGGCCGCCTTCCCCCTATCGCGCGGACTGTTCGCCCGGGGCACTGCCCTCAAGGTATGCCGATAGGGGATAGGCGCGTCCGTCGTGGAGCGGCTGTAAACCAGCGGCTGTCAGATCCGGGTCAGAGGCCAGGTGAAGACGTCGAGCTACCTCACGGGTTGACGTAGCGCTCGATAGCGGCATTGGCTGAGGCCTCGTCACCGCTGAGGGCGCCAACGTAGGTGCTGACGAGCACCTCGACGGAGTGACCGAGGCGGCGAGCGACCTCGCCGAGGGGGAGGCCGGCGGCAAGCCAGGTGGTGGCTGCTGCGTGGCGGCAGTCGTAGAGCCGGAGTGGTTCCTCGTCGATGGAGCGGAGGGCTCGGTGCCAGTTCGATGGCGTTGGGCGGTTGCCGTGCCTGGTGCGGAAGAGGAGGGAGTCCGGGGCGATCGCCTGGTCGTCGATCCAGGCGGCGAGACGGGCGACGAGCACCGGGGGGATGGGGACGGTGCGGGCGCCGGTTTTGGGTTCGCCGGACACGTCGAAGGCGATGTCCGCTTCGACGACACTGATCGATCCCCAGCCGTCCGCGGGGAGCGTGAGGGCCTTCGGCCGAAGCATGACGACCTCCGATGGGCGGAGGCCGGCGTAGTAGAGCGTCGAGGTCATGACGAAGTACATCCGGCTCGACGGTTGGCGGGAGATGATGGCGTCGAGGGCCCGTTGCATGGTGGCCGGGTCGGGTAGGCGTCGGATGTCGACAGCAGTCTGTCGCCGTCGGGACTTGCGGCTGCGGGCGCCCTTCGCCATTGGCGGCCACGGGTTGCGGGCGAGTAGCTCGAGGTCGACGGCCCGCTGGATGCTGGCCTTCGAGGTGTTCCGGTAGCGCTTGGCGGTGGTGGGGGCGAGGGGTTGGCCGTTGAGCCCGAGACCCAGGGCGTGGTCGACGTCGGCCAGCTGGGCCCGGGTGAGCTCGGAGAGCAGGCAACACCACCGGTCGAGCCAGGCCTCCAGCCGCGGATACCGGGCGTCGACGTCAGGGCGAAGGGCACGCACCAGGTACTGGCGTAGGCCGTCGATGGCGGGAGCGTCGGGCCGAGCCAGGAGAGGCACGAACCGGCTCAGTGCCTCCAAGGCCGAGTCACGGGTCCGGGGCTGCCAGTCGACCCACTGCTCCTCGACCCACCGCCGGATCCACACGTCACAGGCGATGTCGTCGGGGGTCGCCCACGACAGGGGCTCACCGGTCGCCTGGTCGAACGTCTCCCCGTGCCGCTGGGCGAGCAGGAGCGACGACCGGAAGTGGTCGGCCTCCGAGCGGGTCCGGTGCCCTCGCTGGAAGACCCGACCGTCGACGCGCCAGCGCACGACCCAGGGCCTGGCCCCGTAGCCCGCAGCTCCTCGCCGATCGACGATCGACCAGATGCGCAGCTCGTCGTTAGGCCGACTGCGCATCGACCCCGACGCTCAGCATCGCCTCGATGGCGGCCCGGGGCACGAGCACCCGGCCACCGACCCGTACGGTCGGAATCTCCCCCACCCGGCAGCTTTCGTACGCCGTGTTCCTGCCGATCCCGAGGATCTGGGCGACCTCCGGGACGGTGTAGGTCTGACGCTCCAATGACATGTGCACTCCTCATCTCCATCGTTCCGTCGTGGCCACCCGAGGGGTCGAACCCCGGTTCCCGCAGTCGGGGTGGGCGGCTCCGTCGCCGTGGCCGGTGGTCGTTGCCGGTCAGCCGTCGGTCTTCTTGGCCGCGGTGGGGGTGGGCATAGGGGTTTGGGAGGGTCGGGCATCGAGGGCGGCGAAGCTCTGGGCCTGCCAGGTCTGGCCCTGGTTGCCGTTGATGGCCAAGTCCTTGACGACCAGGCTGGAGAACATGATCTCGGCGTCGAAGTCGGCGACCGGGGCCTCCTTCGAGGGGACGGTGACCGTGATCTCGCCGTGTTCGCCGCCGGCTCGGTAGACGGCCACACAGCGGACCTTCCACAGGGGGTACCCAGTGTCGAGGTGGCGGGTTTGATCCTTGGCCCGCTTTTCGGTTTCCCGGTCGTACTCGTAGTGCTCGGCCGTGCCTGAGTACCGGAACGTGAGCTGGCTTGCGTCGATGGGCTTGGTGCTCAACATGAGTTACTCCTGTTGGGGTTGGTTGGGTGGTTCGAGCCCGATCACGGGGATGGGGCCCGTCTCGTCGACCACGACCGCCAGGCCGAGGTCGGTGAGAAAGGCGACGGCGGCGGTGATGCCGTTGCGGCCGTCGTTGGCTTCGAAGGCGGCGAGGAACTGGGCTCGGCGGCCGTCTCGGCGGTTGGCGATCTGTCGCCACAGGACGTGGTCGATCTCGGCGACGGTGTCACCGCCGGCGTCTTCGGCGGCCAGGTCGTCGTCGAGACGTTCGGGCCCGAGCCCGTAGCGTTCCCGCAGCCCATGGGACCAGGTGATCGAGCGTTTCCTGTGGGAGGCGACGACCCATTCCCGAAACAGGTCGATGTCGGCGACGTTGCCGGTTTCGGCGGCGTCGTGGGCGATGGCGAACGGGGTGCGGTGGCCTTCGCCCCGCCCGACCTTGCGGTCGCCCATGGCCAGCTCGTAGCCGACCTTCGTGAGGTAGCTACCGGAGCCGTCGGCCTCGTCCGGTTTGACCGGATCTACCCGGATGCCGAATTCCTCGGACACGGTGCGGCCGTGGCGATCCCGCATCCGCTTGCACCACCGGTTCCTGATGGCCTTGCGAAGGGCGTAGAAGGCCTCCTCGTTCTGCAGCGGCGACACGGGCCGGTCGGTGAACAGCAGCACGTGAGCATGCGGGTGCCAGCCATGGGCCCAGGAGTGGGTGACCTCGGCGGCCCGGACGTAGCCGACGATAGCGTGCTCGGCCTTGAGCCTCTTCCAGCTCCCCCCGGACGTGACGTGTTCCCAGCAGTCCGACAGGATCGACCACAGCTCCCCGAGCCCCTCGCCGGCACGGTGCGGCATGGTGACGACGACGTGGAGCGCCCCACCACCAGCGGCCAAATGGGCAGCGGTGACGGCGCTGATCTCGGTCGCTCGTTTGGAGCGGACCTTGAAGTAGCAGGCGGGGCAGCTCCACACCGACCCGCACGTCTGCAGGCCCGACATGTAGGCCCTGCCGTCGACCTTCGACACCCGGGGCCGCCCGGCGCCCGACGGGAGACGCCCGCAACGGACGATCCGCTTGGCTTCCGGGAGATCGCCGCAGGTGTCCCGCACCAACGCCTGGGCCCGATCGGCGGCCCGACGCCGCTTGCACCAGGTCGCCGGTTGACGACCTGTTCGCCATGGTTACTCAGGACTGGGTGTGTCGCACGAGGCCCTGAGCCAGTAGCCGGCCGGCGATCTCACATACCAGTCACACAAAACCACGAGCCACCGACCGGTTTCGGCGGGATCCGACGGTCGGGGCCGGCACGCCCGTCGCCTGAGTTTCCCCTGGTCGCCGCCGTTTGGGCTGGTACCCCCGGAAGGAATCGAACCTTCGCACACGGTTCCGGAAACCGATGCTCTATCCACTGAGCTACGGGGGCCCTACGTCGAGGTGGCCTCGACCGGCCCACCACGTTAGCCCGCCCGGCGCCGTCCGCTACCCGTTTCCCGTGCTTTCGCCCGGGAAACCCGGGCCGGGGCCGAGGAGGCGGGCAGGTAGCATCGGATGCTCTCCGCTCACGTCACGCGACGAGGCCCCATGATTCGCGATCAACTGCTCGAAGCCGTCACCGACGCCCTGGCCGACCTTGGCGTCGACCCCGTACCCGACGCCGTCGTCGTCGAGCGTCCCGCCAACCGCGACCATGGCGACTGGTCGACCAACGCCGCCCTCGTATCGGCCAAGGTGGCCAAGCGGAACCCTCGCGAGCTGGGACAGGCCCTGGCCGACCACCTCGAGGCCCACCGCCCCGCCCACGTCACCGCCCTCGACGTGGCCGGCCCCGGTTTCGTCAACTTCCAGCTCGCCCCCACCTGGCTCCACGACGTGTTGACCGAGGTGCTGACCGAGGGCGAGGAGGGCTACGGCCGGCTCGACGTGGGCCACGGCCGCTCCGTCAACATCGAGTTCGTGTCCGCCAACCCCACCGGCCCCATCCACGCCGGCGGCGGCCGTTGGGGCGCCTACGGCGATTCCCTGGCCCGCCTCATGCGCCGCTGCGGCCACAAGGTCCACACCGAGTACTACATCAACGACCGGGGGGTTCAGACCCAGCTCTTCGCCCAGTCGCTCGAGGCGGCCAAGGTCGGCGAGGCACCCCCCGAGAACGGCTACCTCGGTCAGTACATCCAGGACTGGGCGGCCGAGATGCCGGCCGACGCCGACCCCGTCGAATGGGGCAAGCACCGCTCCCTCGACGAGGCCCGCCAGGTCCTCGCCTCCATGCACGTCGAGTTCGACACGTGGTCGAGCGAGGCCGCCCTCGTGGCCAGCGGCGCCGCCGAGGCCACCCTGGCCGAACTGCGGGCCGCCGGCCACGTCTACACCGCCGACGGCGCCACCTGGTTGCGCACCACCGACTTCGGCGACGACAAGGACCGCGTGCTCGTCCGGTCCGACGGCGACCCCACGTACTTCCTGCCCGACATCGCCTACCACCGAGACAAGTTCCGGCGTGGCTCGCTGCTGATCGACATCCTCGGTGCCGACCACCACGGCTACATCGGTCGCATGAAGGCGGCGTTGCTGGCGCTCGGCCACGAGGCCTCGGAGTACGAGGCGATCATCGGGCAGAACGTCACGCTGATGCGCAACGGCGAGGAGATCCGGCTCTCGAAGCGCGCCGGCACCATGGTGATGCTGGCCGAGCTCGTCGACGAG
>JBHJNQ010000080.1:0-28141 GCA_050330635.1 Acidimicrobiales bacterium
GCGACCCTGTCACCACAGAAGGGTTCATATGGGCCGCCCAGACCCGCATCGCCCTCAGGAAACTAACGGAAACAACCGCACGCGCCTGACAAGGACAAACTACCGCGACAGCCTCTAAGACAAGAGCCGATCGGCGACACCGATATCACTCAGGCCGGCGGCCGTCGTGCGATGTCACCTCGGCCTCGGTCGGCACCAGCGGTCGCACGACGAAGCCGTCGCCGATGAACCCCTAGGCTGGTCCGATCGACTCGGCTCAGCGCACCTGGGCCAGCGCCACCCCGAAGTCGTTGGCGTGGTCGGTCCACAACCGGGCGAGGTCGAACCCGGCATCGATCAGCTCGTCCTCCAGCCGCCGGGGTCGGAACTTGGTCGAGATCTCGACCCGGAGCTCCTCACCCTCGCCGAGGGCCACGTCGAGGTCGAGTCCGGCGATCCTCACCCGTTGGGGCATGGCCGACCGCAGCCGCATGTCGACGCGCTCCTCGTAGCCATCCCAGCTCGGGACATAGTCGAAGGCCTCGGGATCGAAATCGGCGCCGAGGCTGTCGTTGAGGACCAGGAGCACGTTCCTGATGAACTCGGCCGTGAGCCCCTCCTCGTCGTTGTAGGCGGCGAGGATCCGGTCGATGGATTTGACGAGATCGACCCCGAGCAACAACCAGTCGCCCGGGTTGAGGTGGTCGGCCAGAGCCCCGAGAAACGCCCGTCGCTCCTCGACGTAGAAGTTGCCGATGGTGCCGCCGAGAAAGGCGACGAGGCGACGGTCACCCTCCGGGAGGAAGGACAGATGGCGGGTGAAGTCGCCGACCAGGGCGTGGATCTCCACCCCCTCGTAGCGATCGGCCAGCATGCCGGCAGCGTCGAGCAGGGTGGCCTCGCTCACGTCGAGGGGCCCGAAGCGCCGCAGCTGCCCCGAGCGGTGGAAGGCGTCGAGGAGGGTCCTCGTCTTGTCGCTGGTGCCGGAGCCGAGCTCGATGACGGTGTCGGCACCGGTGAGGGCGGCGATCTCGTCGGCCCGGGCCCCGAGGATGGCCCGCTCGGCCTCGGTCGGGTAGTACTCGTCGAGCCGGGTGATGCGATCGAACAGCTCGCTCCCCCGATCGTCGTACAACCACTTCGGGGGCAGCACCAGCGGTCGGTTGGAGAAGGTTCGCCGTATGTCGTCTCGCATCTCCCCATCGGCCCAGTCGGCCGGCAGACGGACGTCGACGATCACCCCGGGATGGTCGCTCATTTTGCGGGCTCCTCAGTCGGTGGCCAGCCGCATACCCGACAGATGCCAGCGGGTGTGGGGATGGAAGAAGTTGCGGTAGGTGGCCCGCACATGATCGGCGGGGGTCAGGGCGGACCCGCCCCGCAGGACCATGGTGTTGATCATGAACTTGCCGTTGTACTCTCCGATGGCGCCCTCGGGAGACCGGAACCCGGGGTACGGGCGGTACGCCGAGCCCGTCCACTCCCAGCAGTCGCCGAACAACTGCCGGGGTCGTGGCGTCGGATCGGTGGACGGTGAGCCCGCCGGCGTGGGGTGGAGGTCGTTGCCTGCCACGATGGCGGCCCCGTCGAGGCCGCGGTAACGCAGGAGGCCCCGGTCGCCTGTACCGCCGACGGAGCGGGCCGCCAGCTCCCACTCGGCCTCGGTCGGCAGGCGGGCCCCGGCCCACGACGCGTAGGCGTCGGCCTCGTAGAACGAGACGTGGCACACCGGCTCGGCCGGATCGACCGGACGTCGCCCGGTCAGGGTGTGGACCCACCACCGGTCGCGCTCGCCCGTCCAGTACAGGGGGGCCTCCCAGCCCTCGGCGCCACGGGTGTGCCAGCCGTCGGAGAGCCACCACCGGGGCTCGTCATAGCCGCCGTCGGCCATGAACTGGAGCCACTCGCCACAGGTGACGAGGCGGTCGCCGAGGGCGAACGGCTGGAGCAGGGTCTCGTGGCGTGGGCCCTCGTTGTCGAAGGCGAACCCGTCGGCCCCGGTGCCGATCTCGACGACCCCACCCTCGAAGGGACACCAATCGAGCGGGCCGGGGTCGGCCCCGGCGGCGTGGGGCCGCTGGTCGTAGGCCGCATCGACGGTGTTGTTGGCCAGGACGTGCTTGATGTCCATGAGGAGCAGCTCCTGATGCTGCTGCTCGTGGTTGATGCCCAATTCGACGAGGGCCGCCACCTCGTCGGCGACCGAGCCAGGGTCGAGCTCGGCCAGGAAGGACAAGAGGGTCTCGTCGACGGCGGCCCGGTAGCGCCCGATCTCGGCCGCTCCGGGGCGGGTCACCTTACCCCGGTCGGCTCGTGGATAGCGGTCACCGACCGCCTCGTAGTAGCTGTTGAACAGGTAGTTGTAGTGGGGGTCGTAGACCCTATGTCGAGGCCGATGGGGGCCGAGGACGAAGGTCTCGAAGAACCAGGTGGTGTGCCCCCGATGCCATTTGGTAGGGCTGGTGTCGGGCATCGACTGGACGGTCTGGTCCTCGGCCGACAGTGACCCGGACAGGGCCTCCGTGAGGCCTCGCACCTCCATGAGGCGGGCGGCCAGGCCAGCGAGGTACTGGTCGAGGAGGGGCGCGGTCATGGGCACGCGCTCGTATGTATCCCGGTCACGTACTGCTCTAACCCCTCACCACCGGCCCGTGTTCCCAGCGGCCGGATGCTCGCCCGCCTCCGATCACCCGGCCTCCGGGGTCAGGACCACCACACCGAGGGGTGGGAGGGTCAGCGCGAGCGAGTGGGGATGTCCGTGCGCCGCCCGGCGCTCACCGACCACGCTGGCTCCCGGCCCGGCCCCGGAGCCCCCGTATCCCTCGTCGTCGCTGTTCGCCAGCAGCTGCCACGGCCCAGATCGGGGCACCCCGATCCGGTAACCGGGGCGGGGCACGGGCGTGTTGTTCAGGACCACCAGCACCGGGGCCTCGTCGGGGGCGAGCCGGAAGTAGGCCAGCACGCTCTGCTGGCGGTCGTCGCCGACGACCCAGGCGAAGCCGGTCGGGTCGCGATCGACGCGGTGCAGGGCGGGGACCTGGCGGTAGAGCTCGTTCAACCGCCGCACCCACCCCTGGACACCGGCGTGCAGGCGCTCACCGAGCAGGCTCCACGGCAGCTCCGACTCGTGGTCCCACTCCGACGGGTCACCGAACTCGCCGCCCATGAACAGGAGATTCTTGCCGGGCGCGGTCCACTGATAGCCGAGGAGGAGCCTGAGGTTGGCGAACCGCTGCCACCGGTCGCCCGGCATCCGCTCGAGGAGGCTGCCCTTGCCGTGGACGACCTCGTCGTGGGAGAGGGGCAGCATATAGTGCTCGGCCGCAGCGTAGACCGTCCGGAACGTCACCGTGTCGTGGTGCCAGGGCCGATGCACCGGGTCCTGGCCGAAGTACTCGAGCGTGTCGTGCATCCACCCCATGTCCCACTTGAACCCGAAGCCGAGGCCACCGGTGTCGACGGGGTTGGTGACACCGGGCCACGCCGTCGACTCCTCGGCCACCATCATCACATCCGGGTGGTCGGCGTAGATCGAGCGGTTCAGCTCCCGTAGGAACTCGATGGCGCCCAGGTTCTCGTTGCCCCCGTGGGGATTGGGGATCCATTCCCCGTCCCGGCGCGAGTAGTCGAGGTAGAGCATCGAGGCCACAGCGTCGACCCGGAGACCGTCGGCGTGGAACTGATCGAGCCAATAGTGGGCCGACGACAGCAGGAAGCTGCGGACCTCCGGTCGGTCGTAGTTGAACACGTACGACGTCCAATCGGGGTGGAAGCCCTGACGGGGATCGGCGTGCTCGTAGAGGTGGCTCCCGTCGAACAGTCCAAGGCCGTGGTCGTCGACCGGGAAGTGTGACGGCACCCAGTCGAGCAGGACACCCACCCCGTTGCGGTGCAGGTGATCGATCAAGGCCATCACGTCGTCAGGGTCGCCGTAGCGGCTCGTGGGGGCGAAGTAGCCCGTGGTCTGGTAGCCCCACGAGCCGTAGAACGGGTGCTCCATGATAGGCAGCAGCTCGACGTGAGTGAACCCCAGGTCGACGCAGTAGTCGGCCAGCTGCGTGGCCATTCCCCGGTAGCCGCCAGGCTCGTAGCGCCACGACCCGAGGTGCACCTCGTAGACCGATACCGGGGCGTCGTGGCGGTGCCGGTCGGCCCGGGTCGCCATCCAGTCGTCGTCGCTCCAGCGGTGACCGTGCTCCCACACCACCGAGGCGGTAGCCGGGGGCAACTCGGCGGCGAAGGCGAACGGGTCGGCCTTCGAGAGCTGGCTGCCGCCATGGCGGGCGATCACGGCGTACTTGTAGCGGTCGCCGGGGGCGTAGTGCTCGAACGAGCCCCGCCACACCCCGGACGGGTCCGGGTCGAGGTTGTCGGCGCCCGCCGTCCAGCCGTTGCCGTCACCGATGACGGAGACCGCCTCGGCGTCGGGGGCCCATACCCGAAAGGTCGTACGGTCGCCGTCGCGGTGGGCGCCCAAGACCTCCCACAGGCGGCTATGGGTGCCATGGGCCAGGAGCCATGCGTCGTCGGCGTCGAACGGGCGTACCACCCGGCGAGTATAGGATGCTGCCATGCGCGCCCCCGCCCACGGACGTCGCCCGATCCTCAGCGTCGTCCTCGCCGGTGGTGAGGGCAAGCGGCTGATGCCTCTCACCAAGGATCGGGCCAAGCCCGCCGTACCCTTCGGCGGCAAGTACCGGCTGATCGACTTCGCCATCTCCAACCTGGTCAACGGCGGCTTCCGCCACGTCGTCGTCCTCACCCAGTACAAGAGCCACAGCCTCGACGTGCACATCTCGTTGACCTGGCAGCTCTCCACCCTCCTCGGGAACTACGTGACCACGGTGCCGGCCCAGATGCGCCGTGGTCCCCGCTGGTACACGGGCTCGGCCGACGCCCTGTTCCAGAACATGAACCTGATAGACGACGAGCGACCTGACCACGTCATCGTCTTCGGGGCCGATCACATCTACCGGCTCGATCCCCGCCAGATGCTCGACGCCCACGTCGAGGGAGGGGCCGGTGTCACGGTGGCCGCCATCCGCCTCCCGGCCGACCAGAGCGACCAGTTCGGCACGATCGAGCGGGCGGCCGAGAGCAACCGGATCATCGGCTTCCACGAAAAGGACCCCGACGCCCCCACGATTCCCGGGCACCCCGACCAGATCCTCGCATCGATGGGCAACTACATCTTCGAGACGGAGACGTTTCGCGACATCATGGCCTCCGATTCGGAGGACGGTAGCTCCCGGCACGACATCGGGGGCGACATCATCCCGAAGTTGGTGGCGGCGGGCGATGCCCAGGTCTACGACTACACCGACAACGAGGTACCGGGCGAGACCGGCAGCGACGACCATTACTGGCGAGATGTCGGCACCATCGACGCCTACTTCGACTCCCACATGGACCTGGTGGCGCCCATGCCGGCGTTCAGCCTCTACAACCAGGAGTGGCCCATCTTCACCCGGGGCCTGACCGAGCCACCGGCGAAGATCTCCAACGGACCGAACGGGCCGAGCGAGATCGCCAACTCGATACTGGCCAACGGCGTGATCGTCTCCGGTGGCCGGCTGGCCGACTGTGTGCTGTCCAACGACGTGCTCATCGACGACGGGGCGGAGCTCGATCAGGTCGTCCTGCTGGGCAGTAACCGCGTCGGGTCGGGGGCCTGCCTCCGGCGCTGCATCATCGACAAGAACGTCGTGATCCCGCCCGGCTACGAGATCGGCGTCGATCTCGACCGTGACCGGGAGCTCTACTCGGTGTCCGAGGGTGGGGTCGTCACCGTGGCCAAGAACACCAGGATCGAGGGGTGAGGGCCGATCTCAACCCGGCCTGCTGGCCGGCCGTTCGGCCCTGACCGACTCGTAGAGGGCGACGAACGCCGCCGCCGGCTCGTCCCACGACCAGTCGATGCCCATGCCCCGCGTTTGTATGCCCCGACGCCGACCGGGATGGCGCCAGGCGGCGAGGCCCCGGTGCAGGGCGTCGACCACCGATGCCACGTCGACACCGCGGGCCACGACCCCGGTGCCGGTCCGGTCGGCGTCGATGTCGACCACCGTGTCGGCGAGGCCTCCCACCGGGGTGACCACCGGGATCGTGCCGTAGGCCATGGCCTGCATCTGGGCCAGCCCGCAGGGCTCGAAGCGGGACGGCATGAGGAACAGATCGGCCCCCCCGAACAGGAGGTGGGACAGGGCGGCATCGTAGGCGTCGAGGAACCACACGTCGTCCGGGGCGGCGGCGGCCAGCTCACGTCCCCAGTCGGCCAGGTGGCGCTCACCCGATCCGAGCACGAGGAGCCGGGCCCGCATGCCGGGTAGGTAGCGAGCGGCCTCGAAGGCGAGATCGACACCCTTCTGCTCCACCAGCCTGGTCACCATGGCGACCAGGGGACGCTTGTCGTCGACCCAGCCCACCCGTTCCAGTAGCCCCGCCCTGGCCTCGGCCTTGCCCGAACGGTCGGCCCGATCGTAGGGCACGGGGAGCTCGGGGTCGGTTGCCGGGTTCCACGCCTCGACGTCGATCCCGTTACGGATCCCCACCAGGGTGCCGGCCCGGGCCCGCAGCACGTCGTCGAGTCCCATGCCCCCGTCGGGGGTGACGATCTCGCCGGCGTAGGTGGGGCTGACGGCGACGACGGCGTCGACGCTGCGGATGGCCCCCGCCAGCATGTTGACGGCGTCGCCCCGGGCGTAGCGGTCGCGGTTGGCCGGCAGCTCGTGGAGCCAGCCGATGTTCGTCCAGCCCTGATGGGCCAGGTTGTGGATCGTGAGCACGGTGGGCAGCTCGGAGCCGACGAAGGCGGGTACGAGGCCGGTGTGCCAGTCGTTGAGCTGCAGGACGTCGATGTCACCCCGCTCGGCGACAGCCGCCACCGCGGCCGAGAAGGCGGCGAAACGGCTGTCGTTGTCGGGCCAGCCGATGCCTTCGCCGTCGACGTAGGGATGGGGACGGACGATGCCCGGAACCTCGACGAGGGTGACCGGCCCCGCTGCCCGGTGCCGGCCCCGACGGACCCGGGCCGGGCCGGCCCAGGCGGGGACCTCGATCTCGACCTCGGTCACGTCGTCGAGATCCCACCGGCCGTAGTCGGGCACGACGACCTCCACCTCGTGGCCGGCCCGCCGCAACCCCGCCACCAGACCGGCCGCGGCCTCCCCCAACCCCCCGCTGCTGACGAGGGGTCTCAGTTCTGCGGTGGCGAACAGGATGCGCACGGGCGACGGCTCCTCGGGCAGCAGGCGGTGACCGGGCCCGGCCGCTGGACGGGTCGGGTCAGTTCAGGTCGGATGACGGGAGTCGGGGTCGCTCGAGCACGACCACGGCCCAGGCACCGACGATCCAATCGTTGCGGGCCACCGGGCTGTCGTCGAGGGCGAGTTCACCCGATGTGTCGAAGCGCACACGCCACCGCTCGCCGGTCAGCGCCCGGGGCACGGAGAAACGGATCGGCGCCGAGCCGGCGTTGAAGAACACGAGGAAGCTGTTGTCGGCCACGGGCTCGAGCATCGGGCCCTGGGCGGCGAGGGCGTTGCCGTTGAGGAACACGGCGATGGCCTTGGCGCTCGACACATGCCAGTCGCCATGCTCCATCGTCCGACCGTCGGGTCGGTACCACTCGACGTCGGCCAGCGTCGACCCTTCGTCCTGCTCCCCCTTGAAGAACCGACGCCGCCGGAACACGGGGTGCTCGGTCCGGAAGCGGACGAGTCGGCGGGTGAGGGCCAGGAGCTCGGCGTCGGCACCGTCCCAGTCGTACCACGACGTCTCGTTGTCCTGGCAGTAGGCGTTGTTGTTGCCGGCCTGGGTCCGGCCTATCTCGTCGCCGCCCGACAGCATCGGCAGCCCCTGGGAGAGCAGGAGGGTGACGAGCAGGGAACCGACCCGGCGTCGCCGGTTCTCGACGATCTCGGGGTCGTCGGTCGGTCCCTCGACCCCACCGTTCCACGACCGGTTGTCGCCGTGGCCGTCGCGGTTACCCTCACCGTTGGCCTCGTTGTGCTTGCGTTCGTAGCTGACCAGATCGGCCAGGGTGTAACCGTCGTGGGCGGTAACGAAGTTGATGCTGGCCCGGGGCCGGCGGCGTTCAACATCGTAGATGTCGGAGCTGCCGGCGAAGCGGGAAGCGAACGATGCGAGGGACCCGTCGGTCCCGTTCCAGAAGCTGCGGACATCGTCGCGGTAGCGCCCGTTCCATTCCGACCACAGCGGCGGAAAACGGCCGAGCTGGTAGCCGCCGGGTCCGACGTCCCAGGGTTCGGCGATGAGCTTGACCCGGCTGATGACCGGGTCCTGGTGGATCAGGTCGAGGAAGGCCGACTGCCGGTCGGCCGACACGTAGTGGCGGGCCAGGGTGGGGGCCAGGTCGAAGCGGAAGCCGTCGACGTGCATCTCCTGGATCCAGTAGCGGAGGCTGTCGGTGACGAGCTGGAGCGACGCCGGACGGCCCACGTTGAGGCTGTTGCCGCAGCCGGTGAAGTCCAGGTAGTGGCGGGGCTGACCGTGGACGAGGTGGTAGTAGGTGGTGTTGTCGATCCCCCGCAGGCCGAGGGTCGGCCCGGCCTCGGTGCCTTCGGCGGTGTGGTTGTACACCACGTCGAGCAGCACCTCGATGCCGACGGCGTGCAGCGCCTTGGCCAGCTGCTTGAACTCGTCAACCTGCTGACCACGCTGTCCTGTGGCGGCGTAGGCGGCGTGGGGGGCGTAGAAACCGAGGGTCGAGTAGCCCCAGTAGTTCGTGAGCCCCTGATCGATCAGATAACCCTCGGGCTCGAAGTGGTGCACCGGCATGAGCTCCACCGCGGTCACCCCCAGCTCGACCAGGTGGCGGAGGATGGGTTCGGTCGCCATGCCGGCGTAGGTGCCCCGCAGTTCCGGCGGGACATCGGGGTGGCGCATGGTGAGGCCCCGGACGTGGGTCTCGTAGATGATCGACCTCGACCAGGGATGGTCGGGGCGGGTGTCGTCGCCCCAATCGAAGCACTCGTCGACCACGACACAGCGGGGAACATAGGGGCCGCTGTCGCGCTCGTCGGGGTGGTCGGGCCGGTCGTGTTCGTGACCGAAGACCGGGCCCGACCAGTCGACCGAACCCTCGATCGCCCTGGCGTACGGATCGATCACCAGCTTGGTCGGGTTGAAGCGGAGCCCGAAGGCCGGATCCCAGGGGCCGTGGACCCGGTAGCCGTAGCGCTGACCCGGCCCCACGCCACGAACGTAGATGTGGTGGGTGTGGGCGGTGTGCTCCGGCATCACCAGGCGGGTCTCGACGCCGTCGTCGTCGAACAGGCACAGCTCGACCCGTGTGGCCTGTTCGGAGAACAGGGCGAAGTTGGTTCCCTGCCCGTCCCAGCGTGCCCCCAGGGGTCGGGCGGTCCCCCGCCACACCCGACCGTCGGGGCCGGGGACGTCGGGACTCACGGCCTCCGGTTCCTGATCGGACCGTAGAAGCGGCGGTCGTACTCCGCCACCATCCGACCGGCGGTCACGAGGGGGCCGAGGTGGGCCCACATGGCGGCGATGGTGGCAAACCAGGCCCCTCGATCGTCGAAGCGGACGAGGACGTCGTCGACCAGGAGCCGGTGGAGGGCCAAGGCCTCGGCGTCGTCGCGCTCGTCGGGATCGGTGGCGTCGGAGGTGGGGATGACCCAGCCGATGCCGTCGGTGTACCAGTCGGCCCACCAGCCGTCGCTGATCGAGCAGTTCAACACCCCGTTGAGGGCGGCCTTCTCGCCACTCGTTCCGCACGCCTCGTGCGGCCAGATCGGGTTGTTGAGCCACACGTCGGAGCCGGCGTAGAGGGCACGGGCGATGTCGATGTCGTAGTCGGGGATGACGGCGATGCCGCCGGCGGCACCGGCCGATCGGGCGAAGGTGGCGATCTCGGCCAGCATCGCCTTGCCGGCCTCGTCGGCCGGGTGGGCCTTGCCGGCGAACACGAACTGGGCGCCGGCCTCGAGTGAGGCCCGAAGACCGTCGGGGTCCCGCAACAGGAGGGCGGCCCGCTTGTAGGTAGCGAAGCGACGGGCGAACCCGATGACACAGCGGTCGGGGTCGAAGGCCACCCCGGCGCGGTCGGCGATGAGGTCGACGAGGCGGGCCCGCTCGGCCCGGTGGAGGGCCCCGAAGGCGTGGGCGTCGATGCGGTCGACCCGAGCCCAGGCCTGCGGATCGCCGTTGTCCCAGCCCGCACCGAGACACTCGTCGAAGAGGTCCTGGAGGACGGGGGTGACCCACGTCCGGGCGTGGACCCCGTTGGTCAACCCCTCGACCGACGCCGCCTCGGGCAGCTCGGCGAACAGCGAACGACTGACCGTGGCATGGAGCTGGCTCACCCCATTTACCCGGCCGCACAGGGCGAACGCCAGGGCCGCGGTGTTGAAGGGCAGCTCGTCACCTGCGTCGACCTCGTCGGAGCTCAGCGTTGCCCACGTCAGAATGCGCTCGGGATCGATTCCCAACCGCTCCGACCAGCCGGCCAGCTCGGGCACGACCATGTCACGGTCGAACCGGTCGATCCCGGCCGGGACCGGCGTGTGGGTGGTGAACAGGCTGGTGCGGCGGACGTGGTCGATGGCGTCGTCGACCGAGTGCCCGCCCTCGACGAGCTCGGCCAATCGTTCGAGCAGGAGGAAGCAGGCGTGGCCCTCGTTGAGGTGCCAGACCGTGGGCCGGATGCCCAGGGCCCGCAGGGCCAGGACGCCACCGGCCCCCAGCACCAGCTCCTGACTCAGGCGGTGACGGCGGTCGCCGGCGTAGAGCTGGTCGGTGATGCGTCGGGCGAGCGGGCTGTTCGTGGCGACGTCGGAGTCGAGCAGGAGGAGGCGGGTGGCGCCCACCCACTGCTCCCACACCCGCAGGTGGACCGGTTCCCCGGCGATCGTCATCACCACCTCGACGTCGAGCTCGACCGCCCCGACCTCGTGGGGCTCGACCGCCTCGGTGCGTTCCCGCTGGACTCCGGCCACGATCTCCTGGCGGAAGAACCCCTTGCGGTAGAACAGGCCAACGCCGACGAGCGGCAGACCGAGGTCGGAGGCCGCCTTGAGGTGATCGCCGGCGAGGATACCGAGGCCACCCGAATACTGGGGCACCTGGGCCGCGATGCCGAACTCCGGACAGAAGTAGGCGATCTCGGGGGAGGGATGGCTGGCCTCGAGCGCCGCCAACTCGGCCGCCATCTCCTCCACGCGGTCGCCGTTGACGATCAGCCACTCGTCGAGCTCGCTGCCGGTGGCCGTGTTCACGACAGCGGCCGGGTGCCGGGCCGGATCGGCCCCGGGGAGGGTGGCCAGCAGTTCGGCCGACGGCCGGTGCCAACTCCAACGCAGGTTGGCGGCCAGACGCGCCAGAGCCGCTCGTCGGGCGCGGGGCCGGCGTACGGCGTCGATGCTGATCGGGTCGTTCACGTCACTCCTCGGCGGGGTCTCGGTCGGGTGGAAACGTCACGTGATCCATCGGCAGGTGGGGGCCCGAACTGTCGTTTCTCGGTGGACACGCCGTCCGGGGCCCGACCGACCGACGATCCAGAGCACCCACAGGTTACTGGGAGGTACGGGGAGAGGATCGGCACCGGCGACGCGGCGCACCGATCGGCGTGGTTGGCTAGCGTGTGTCGCGCGCCGGGGACCGAGGCGGCGCCGATCGTCTCGCCGTCTCCGGCGACGGGCACGGTGGCGACGCAGGAAGGACGCACGCACATGAGTGGACTGCTCGACGGGGTGGTGGACCAGCCGGGACCGGGTGGGGTGGCCCGGATCGCCCGGGGCCTGGGGGCCGACGAGGGGGCGGTCGGCTCCGCCATCGCCGCCGCCCATCCCGCCATCCTCGACGCCGACGGTGACGGGTCGATCATCGACGACGTCATCGGCAAGCTCACAGGGTGTTGAGCTGACGGCGGAGCGCCGGCTCGGCCCGAGGCGCAGCGACCAGGTCGATCCGGGATCGTCGCCGCTGCTGCTCGTGCCCCTCGGGGCGACCGAACAGCACGGACCTCACCTACCGCTCGACACCGACACGATCGTCGCCGTGGCCTGGGCCGAAGCGGTCGCCGCGCGCGTGCCGGGTTCGCTGGTCGCGCCTCCCCTCCCCTACGGGTCGTCGGGCGAGCACCAGGGTTTCGCCGGCACCCTCTCGATCGGGGCCGATGCGCTGCGGACCGTCGTGGTCGAGCTGACCCGTTCCGCCGCCGCCACGTTCGCCGCCGTCGTGTACCTGTGCGGCCACGGCGGCAACACCGTTCCTCTCGACTCGGCGGTGACCCAGCTCCGCCGTGAGGGCCATCGGGTCGCTGCCCTGGTGCCCTCGTGGGGTGAGCGCTTCGCTCCCGTCGACGCCCACGCCGGCCGGATCGAGACATCGTTGATGTTGCACCTCGCCCCCGGAGCCGTCGCCGTCGATCGGGCGGCGCCGGGGGTGACGGCGCCGCTGTCCGAACTGCTCGACGCCCTCGTCACCCGGGGGATGGCGGCAGTGACCGCCAACGGGGTGCTGGGCGATCCCGGTGGGGCCACCGCCGATCTCGGACGGCGGCTCCTCGCCGACCTGACCGACCGGTCAGTGGCGGAGATCCGCCGCCTTCTCGACGCCGCCGGGGGTCGCCACGACACCGGACCAACGGGTTCCCGGCCATCTCCCGGGGCGGTCTGAGAGCCCACAACCCGGCCTGGGACGATCGACCAACGGATGCTAGGTTCGAAGCCTCGGGGCCGAGGTGGCCCCCGTTGCGAGAAGGGGAACACCATGAAGACGCGAGCTGCGGTCCTCTATGCCCACGGCGAGGACTGGAAGATCGAGGAGATCGAGCTGGGCGAGCCGGGTCCCACCGAGGTGGTGGTGAAGACGAGCTTCGCCGGCCTGTGCCACTCCGACGAGCACGTCCTCACCGGCGACCTGGCGATCGGCGACGACATGCTGGCCCTCGTCGGCGCCTCCCACTTCCTTCCCATCATCGGTGGTCACGAGGGGGCAGGGATCGTGACCGAGGTCGGCTCGGCCGTGACCACGGTCAAGCCCGGCGACCATGTGTCGTGCAGCTTCATCCCGTCGTGTGGCCGCTGCCACTGGTGCTCGACCGGTCGCCAGAACCTGTGCGACCTCGGTGCCGCCACCCTCGCCGGTGGCATGATCGGCTCCGGCGAGTACAAGCACCACGACAGCTCCGGCACCGACCTCAACCGCATGGCCCAGCTCGGCACATTCGCCGAGCACATGCTCTTGGCCGAGGCGTCGGTCATCAAGGTCGAGGAAGACCTTCCCCTCGACGTCGTCTGCCTCGTGTCCTGCGGTGTGGCCACCGGCGTCGGCTCGGCCCAGAACCGGGCCGGGGTCAAGGGCGGTGACACCGTGGTCGTCGTGGGCATCGGAGGCATCGGCGCCAACGCCGTCCAGGGGGCCCGGATGTCGGGAGCGGCCAACATCGTGGCCGTCGACCTGAACCCCGACCGCAAGGAGAAGGCCGAGGAGTTCGGGGCCACCCACTTCTTCACCAGCTTCGACGACGCACTGGGGGCGGTGGCGGAGATGACCCACGGGATGATGGCCGATTCGTGCATCCTCACCCCCGGGGTGCTCACCGGTGACCTGCTCGACCCGGCGACCCAGATCATCGGCAAGGACGGCACGGTGGTCTGCACCGCCATCGCCCCCATCGCCCAGCGCGACACCCCGATCGACCTGTTCAGCCTGGCCATGTACAACAAGCAGATCAAGGGATCGATCTTCGGTTCGGGTAGCCCCCGCTCGGAGATCCCCCGCCTCCTCAACGAATATCGGCGGGGCAACCTCCTGCTCGAGGAGCTGATCACCGAGAAGTACAGCCTCGATGACATCAACCAGGGCTACCAGGACATGCGTGACGGCAAGAACGTGCGCGGTGTAATCGCCTTTGACTGACGAACCGAACCCGTCGCCGGCCCGCTACGGGCCGGCGACGTTGCGGGCGCTGGCCACTGAGGTGGTCGGCCGGTGGCGGGAGGCCGAGCTCGTGGTCGCCGCCCTCATGGCCGGCCGCCACCTCCTCCTCGAGGGCCCGCCCGGCACCGGCAAGTCGACGCTGCTACGCGGCGTCGCCAGCACCACCCACCAGGGTTTCGAGTTCGTCGAGGGCAACGCCGAGCTCACGCCCGCCCGCCTCGTCGGGCACTTCGATCCGGCCCAGGTGCTGGAGACCGGCTACATCTCCGATGTCTGGGTCGACGGCCCCCTGGCCCGGGCCCTGCGGGAGGGAGCGCTCCTCTACCTCGAGGAGATCAACCGGATCCCGGAGGAGACCCTCAACCTGCTCGTCACCGTCATGTCGGAGGGCGAGCTGACGATTCCCCGACTGGGACGCATCGACGCCCACCCGAACTTCCGCCTGGTGGCGGCCATGAACCCGTTCGACGCCGTGGGCACGGCCCGCATCTCGGGCGCCATCTACGACCGGGTGTGCCGCATCTCCATGGACTACCAGTCGGTGGAGGACGAGATCGAGATTGCCACCTCCCAAGGTCCCCGGTCCTCGCCGTTCGCCGACGCCCCCCAGTACGTGGCCAAGGTGGTGGAGCTCGTGCGGGCCACCCGGGCCCATCCGGAAATCAGAGTCGGGTCGTCGGTCCGGGGCGCCATCGACCTTCTCCACGTGGCGGTCGAGCTCGCCATCCTCCGGGACCAGGCTGCCAGCGACCTGCGGGTCGGCCTCGACGCCGCCCTCACCGCATTGTCCGGCCGCATCCGCCTCCATGACTCGTCGTCGTCGTCACCGGAGGCGATCATCGAGGAGCTGTGGCAGCGGATCATGGAGGCACCGGCCGATCATCGCGACGGGGTACCGGCCCCCGAGCCGGAGGGAAAAGCGGCGCGCCGCAGGGCGGCGGATCCGACGACGACAACAAGATCCTGACGGGCGACGAGGCCGAGAAGGCGCTGGCCGATGAGCGGCGGCGCACGATCAGTCGTCGTGACCTCGAGCGGCAGGAGGGTTTCGCCGAGGTCTCACCCGAACTGGGAACCCTCGACGAGCAGGCGTTCGACGAGCTGATGGACGACGATCCCGACGCCGCCCTCGATCTCCTGGCCCGCATGGCTCAGGCCACCGACGCCAACCTGGCCCGACTGGCCCGTCTCCTCGCCGGGCGTCTCGTGCTCGATCTGGCCCGGACGGGTCGGGCCCGGTCGCGGGGAGTGGGCCGCCTGACCACGGTGCGGGCCGACGAGACGAGCGGCGACATCGACCTCGACGCCAGCCTCGACGCCCTGGTGACGGCCCGGGTCGAACGACGACCCCCCGCCATCGACGAGCTGTCGGCCACCGCCTGGACACGACCCTCGACCGCCATCTGCCTCCTGGTCGACCGCTCGGGCTCGATGGACGGGGAACGGTTGGCGAGCGCCGCCCTGGCCGCCGCCGTGTGCTCGTGGCGGGCCCCGGCCCACTTCGCCGTCCTTGCTTTCGGTGACCGTGTGGTCACCATCAAGGGCCTGGAGCAGACCAAGCCACCGGAACGGGTGGTGGCGGAGATCCTCGCCCTCCGGGGACATGGCACCACCGATGTCGCCCTCGCCCTGCGGGCCGCCGGCCGCCAGCTCGCCCCTTCTCCGGCCACCCGCCGCCTCACCATCCTGTTGTCCGACGCCGAGGTCACGACCGGCGGGGATCCCGTGCCGGCCGCCCGGGCACTCGACGAGCTGGTGGTCATCGCCCCGGCCGACGAACCGGACCACGCCCGCTCGCTGGTCGAGGCCTGCGGGGCCCGCATGGCGGAGGTGGCGGGGCCGATGACCGTGCTCGACGCCCTCCGACGGGTGGTCCAGTGACCGACGCCGTGACCCCTCTTCCCGCCGACACGCGCCTCGTGGCCGATGCCTCGCTGCGGCGTCGGCTCGGCGGTCGGCTCCTCATCGGCGGCAGCCCGCTCCGCTTCATCCGCCTCAGCCCCAAGGGGGGCGACATGGTCAGCGGATGGCTGCGGGGTGACCAAGTGGGCGCCGCCACCGGGGCCAACCGCCTGGCCCGCCGGCTGCTGGCCGCCGGTATGTTGCATCCGGTTCCCTCGGCCCGCTGGTTGGAGCAACCGTTGACCGTGGTGATCCCGGTCAAGGACGATCAGGTCGGTCTGGAGCGGACCGTCGCCCTGCTGCCCACCCTGCCCATCGTGGTGGTCGACGACGGATCGGCCGTTGCCCTGTCGCCGCCCCGGCGGCGGAGCGGAGCCCCGGTCGAGCTGGTGCGGCGGCCTGCGGCCGGCGGCCCCGGCGTGGCCCGCAACGACGGCCTCGACGCCGTGGTGACGCCGCTGGTGGCCTTCGTCGACGCCGGGGTCGAGGTGGCGGAGGCGACGCTCGACCGGCTCAGCCGCTGGTTCGCCGACCCGGACGTCGTGGCGGTCGGGCCCCGGATCTCGGCCTCGCCGGGCGAGGGCTGGCTACCGACATACGAGGAGGTCAGGTCACCGCTCGACCTGGGTCCCGACCGGGCCAGGGTCGGGCCCGGAGGGCCGGTCACCTACCTGCCCACGGCGTGCCTCCTCGCCCGCACCGCCGTCGTCGACGACCTCGGTCGATTCGACCCCGGCCTCCGCTACGGCGAAGACGTCGACCTGGTGTGGCGTCTCGCCGATCGGGGTGTGGTGCGCTACGACCCGACCGAGGTGGTCCACCACCCGGCCCGCCCCTCGCTCCCCGCCCTCGCCCGCCAGCGGCTCGGCTACGGCCGCGCCGCTGCGCCCCTGGCGCAGCGTCACCCCGAGCACCTGGCCCCGGTGAAGATGTCGGGGTGGAGCCTCGCCGTGTGGTTTCTCGCTCTCGCCGGGCGGCCGATGGTGGCCCTCGGCGTGGCCGTCGGCACCGCGGTGGCGCTCCGACGCAAGCTGACCGCCTCCCTGCCCGACGCCGAGGTCGAGGCGGCGCTCCTCACCGTCCGCGGTCACTGGCACGCCGGGATGGCCCTGGCCGACGCCGCGGTCCGGGTGTGGTGGCCGATCACGGCGCTGGCCGCCGCCGTCGGTCTACGCCGCCCGGCGGCGCTGCTGGTGGCCACTGCCGCCTGGCGGCGCTGGCGTTCCGGGCCGGGACCGACGGCCCGCCGCCTGACCGATCTCGGCGTGGGGGCGGTGGACGACGTGGCCTACGGCACCGGCGTCTGGCTCGGCGCCCTGCGGTTGCGGTCGGCCCGGGCCCTCCTGCCGGACCTGGCCGATTGGCCGGGCCGGCAGGGCCCGGACATCGGTCACTCGGCGATGAACAGATCGAGCAGCTGACCGTTGTTGAGCACCACCGCTCCCCTCTCGGCGGCGGAGCGGCTCAGCTCGTCGTCGTCGGTGACGACGGCGATCGGCCACTGCTCGGGGTAGGCGTCGACCAGCTCGTCGAGAGCCGCCGTCGGCTCCGTCGGCGGGGTGCTGAGGCGGATCCGCACGGCCCGTGAGGCCGGGAGCGACTCCTCCTCGCCGATCCGACCATCGAACACGACGTCGGGAGCGGCGCCCGAGGTGGACGACAGGTCGGCCAGGTACGAGACCAGCGCGTCGCGCTGCTGGGCCACGGGGAGGCTGGGCCAACCCAGCTTGGCCACCGAGTCGCCGTCGACCAGGAGGACCACGTCGGGCGAGGACACCACATGGCGGGCGTACTCGACCTCGTCATCGATGAGGTCATCGGGGATCTCTATGCGACGCCTACCGCCCGTGGCTGCGCCAAGGAGCCCGCCGGAGGCGCTCGCCGGCTGGACCGACGTGGGCTCGTCGAACACGCTGGGTGGGGCGCTGCGACCGATGGCCTTGACGGCGTCAGCGGCCGGCGAGCGCGACACGTCGTCGCCATTCCAGTCGCTGACCAGGGAACGGTCGAGATGCTCGCCGCTCCCGGTCTCCAATCCGGGGCCGCCGACGGCCTCCGGGTCGAAATCGGTGACCGTCTTGGCGATCAGGTCGCTGATGGCATCGAGGTCCTCATCGTCGTCGGCCGGGGCCACGTGGGTCCCGGCGACCATCGCCAGGTCGGAGCTGATCGAGTCGATCTCGTCGTCGGCGACTTCCGCCCCGCCGTCCTCGAGCGGTAGGTCGCGGACGGCCCGGGCCACGGCGGCGGCGACATCATCGAGGTCGCGTTCGCTGGTGACGGTGGCGTCCCCCGCCATCGGGGGCGGGGGCTGGTCGTCCTCGTCATCAACCTTGCGGCCCAGGAGTGGGCCGAGCCCCCACACGTGGCGCTTGGTGCCCTTCGGCTGCTCGGAGCCGTCGCCCTCGAGCTCGTCGTCGGCGGACGTGGCCTCGACCGCAGCGTGTTCGACGTCGCCGACGTCCACGCTGCCGGTCCCGGTGTCGGCTTCGATGACCTCGTCCTTCGCCCCCTCGACCCCGGCACCGCCGGCGACGCTCGCCGCCTCGTCCGCCACCGGCTCGACGACCGTCACGATCGGGGACGTAGCCGCTCCCGCCGCCGCCGGCTCGACGACGGCGGGAGCGGCCTTGAGTTTCGTCGACGGGTCGGCGAAACCGGCCGCCGCGGCCTGGCGCTGCTGACGCTCGGCCGCCGCAAGGGCGTCCTTGGCCGACTCGAGGGCGTCGAGCGCCTCGGTCAATCGGGACTCGGAGGCTTCGAGCTCCTCCTCCATCCGGTTCCGCTCGGTCTCCACGATCGAGAGTCGATGGGCCAGCTCCGACAGGGCGTTGCCCTGGCTCTCCGTGGTCTCGAGCCGTTTGCGCTCGACCTCGACGAGCTGCGACTGGAGCCCCGCGTTCTCGTTGGTGAGCTGCTTCACCTGCTCGTCGAGGCCCTGTGACGACGTCTCGAGGTCGCCGAGGGTGGAGCGTAGGGCCTCGGCCTCGCGGCGCAGGGTGTCGCGCTCACCGACGAGCGACCGCTTCTCCTGCTCGACGGCGTCGAGCGCCGATGACGTCTGCTCGTTGGTCTGACGTGATTCCACCAGCTGCCGTTCGAGCTCCGCCAGCTCGCTCTTCGTCTGGTCGATCTTGGATGAGAAGGCATCGCGCTCGGCCGCCAGGTTGTTGAGCTTGCCCTCCAGCCCGGTCTCGATCTGCTCGAGGCTGCCGACCCGCACCCGGAGCAGGTCGCGCTCGGCCCGCACGTCCTTCAGGGCCGCCCTGTCGGCGTCGCTGGTGGAGCGGACCTTGGCCAGGTCGTTGAGCGCCTCGGTCAGGCTGACGTGCAAGTCGTCGACCTGCACCGCGAGCCCGTCGCGATGGGCCTTGATGTTCGACAGATCGGCGGCCACCGCCTCGGCGTCGGCGCGGACGGCGCGGAGCTGGGTTCGGGTGGTATCCAGCATGGCCTCGGTGTCGGCCAGGCGAGAGGCGAGGTCGATCTTCTCCTGGGTCAGCGACTCCACGAGGGCCTTGGCCTCGCCGGCCTGGGCGGTCATCGAGCCCAGCTTCGACTCGGTCGACTCGAGCGACGCCTCAGTGGCGGCCAGCCGGCCGCTCAGGTCGTCGTTGGCGAGGCGGAACTCGTCGGCGTCGGCCTTCAGGGCGCTGTAGTCACTCTCGACCGCCCGGAGCTTGGTTGCCGACTCGGTGCTCAGCTTGTTGACCTGGGCCCGCAGCTCGTCGATCTCGGCGTTGGCGGTCGAGAGCTGGCCCCGCAGGCCGTCCCGCTCGCCTTCGGCGTTGGTGAGGGCGGCCTCGGCTCGGGCCAGGGACTCGCGCACCTCGACCATTCCGGCGTCGGCGTCGGCGTGTTCGCGCTCGATCTCGGCTCGCAGCTCCCGCGAGCGCTCGAGCTCCTTTTCGAGCTCGAGCTGCCTGGTCAATGACTCCGAGTGCTGACGGACGGCGTTGTCACGCTCCTCGCGGGCCGTACGGAGCTCGTCGCGGGCGGCCTCCAGCTCGCTCTGGAGGGTGTAGATGTCGGTGTCGAACACCGAGGGCTGGTGGCGGGCAGCCTCCAGATCCTGTTCGGAGCGACGGACCGTGGAGGAGACGGACTTGCGCTCGCTCGACAGACGATCGACGAGACCGCGGAGGCTCGACAGCTCGTCCTCGATGGCGTTGGCCTCGGCCCGGCCGGCGGGGGCGAGCCCGGCGGCGAACTCGGAGGAGACGTCGCCGTTGGTGACGGTCTCGCCCGACGTGAACGGGTTGCCGGC
Organism: Acidimicrobiales bacterium; assembly: GCA_050330635.1. Taxonomy (GTDB): domain Bacteria; phylum Actinomycetota; class Acidimicrobiia; order Acidimicrobiales; family SZUA-35; genus CADEDH01. Next base: position 20,072 of record JBHJNQ010000080.1, read on the forward strand.
ACCGACCAGCGAGCCCGCAGCCCGGTCGTTCACCGCATCGGACGGACCGCCGGAGCGGCCGTACTCCTCGACCTCGCCGATGGCGGGCACGGTCTGGACGACCGGCTCACCGCCGGTGAGGTCCTCGAACTCGGCCGCCCAGCCGATGGGACGGTGGAGCCAGAGGAAGCCGGCCCGCCCGACCTCGGCCTCGTCGGCCTCGGCCGCCACCCGACGGCGGAACGCCGGATCCTCCTCGATGGACTGCTGGGCCACCGTGAGGGCGCGCGTCGGCAGATCGGCCACGTAGAGGAAACTCCTCATCGGGCCCGGGGGTTCGATCGGCGGATCGTTCTCGGCGCCCTCGCGAGCGACCACGTAGGAGAGCTCGCAGGCTGCTTGCAGCAGCTCTTCTGGTCTCATGATCACTGCTCCTCGTGGCCTAGTTGCACAACGTCGCGTCCGTGGCCACACCACTGACAAGTAACACGATCGACTGTTTCGCTGAGAACTTCAGCACCTTGCACATCAAGCCTTCCGTTGGCCGTCACGTAGTGACGCTCACGAACGCTTTTCGTGACGACGAGTTCGAATCTCGTCAGGTTTCCGCACGACCCACAACGGTATCGAGTCTGCACCATGGATGGACAGGCTAGTGTGGCCTCCCGGTGGCCGAAAGAGGAGGTGAACCGACCGCTCGGCAAGCAGTCGGTGCGGCTCTGCACTCAGCTGGGAACGGGATTGGTGGTCGCCACGAGGCGTCGCAACGTGTCGGCGGCTCGGCCGTCGGCCACCGCGTCAGCGGCGGCCCGCACTCCCTCGCTGAGAGTGGCAGCGATGCCCGCCACCACGAGTCCGGCGCCGGCGTTGAGCACGACTATCTCGTAGCGGGCGCCCCGCTCCGAGCCGTCGAGGATGGCGGCGAAGATGGCGGCGTTGTCCTCCGGGGATCCTCCCGTCAGCTCGTCGAGGGAGGCCACCGGGGCCAGTCCCAGGTCGGCCGGGTCGACCCCGAATCGGCGCACACCGCCGACGGTGACCTCGTAGACGACGGCCGGTCCGGTGGTCGACAGCTCATCGAGCCCGCCGTGGCCGGCCACCACCCAGGCGTGTCGGGAGCCGAGGTTGAGCAACACCTCGGCCATCGACGCCGCCAGTTCCGCACTGGCGGCACCGACGACCTGACGGTCGACCCGTCCGGGGTTGGCCAGGGGTCCGAGGACGTTGAACACGGTCGGGATGCCGAGCTCGGCCCGGACCGGACCGGCGAACCGCATCGCGGGGTGGTAGGTGCGGGCGAAGGCGAAGCCGACGCCGACGTCGGCGATGCAACGCTCGAGGTCGGCCGGCGACAGCTCACCCTCGACACCGATCGCCTCGAGGAAATCGAACGATCCGGAGGTCGACGACGCCCGCCGGTTGCCGTGCTTGCACACGACGGCCCCGGCTGCGGCGGCGACGATGCTGGCCATGGTCGACACGTTGAGGGCGTGGCGACGACGGTGGTCGGAGCCGCCGGTGCCGACGATGTCGATGGTGCCCGCCGGCACGGCCAGCGGCTCGGCCGCCGCCCGCATGGCGGTCACCATGCCGGTCATCTCCTCGACCGACTCACCCTTGAGCCGCAGGCCGACGATGAGGCCGGCGATCTGGGCCGGTGTGGCCTGGCCGGCGAGGATGTCGGCCATGGCGGCGGCCGCCGCCTCGCGGCTCAGGTCGTGGCGGGCGGTGATGGTGCCCAGCAGGACGGGCCAGCCCCCGTGGGCCTCGACCCCAGTCATCGCCCGCCGTCCTCGGGGGCATGTCGGCCTGAGCCGTCGTCGACGATCGGTTCGAGGCCCCTCATCAGCCAGTCCTCTCCCTGTCCAAGATCACCGGCCACAACCAGCTCGTGGTCGGCTCGACCCTGACCGTAGCCATTGGGCCACCCCGTGCAACATCTCCATGTTCACCGCCGCCGCGTCGTCACCCGTTCACCCCGCCCCGCCCCGCCCCGAACGGGAGCTCAGGTGATCGACCGGAGTCCCTCGGCGAAGCGTTGGGCGTGGCCCTCCTCGGCCCGGGCCAGCGTCTCCATCCACTCGGCGATCTCGTCGAACCCCTCGTCGCGTGCCATGCGGGCGAATGCGCCGTACATCGCGGTCGACTCCTGGGTCTCGCTGGCGATCGCCGAGCGGAGGTTGTCCTCGGTGACACCGATGGGGTCACCGGTCGCCGGGTCCCCGACGTCGGCCAGGAAATCGAGATGACCGAAGGCGTGGCCGGTCTCGCTCTCGGCCACGGCGCGAAACAGGGCGGCGACCTCGGGGTGACCGTCGATGTCGGCTCGCTGGGCGAAGTAGAGGTAGCGCCGGCTGGCCTGACTCTCGCTGGCGAACGCCTGCTTGAGGTTCGCCTCGGTCCTGCTGCCCTTCAGTGATGCCATGGCGTACGGGGATCTCCTCGGGGTGTCGACCGGTCCAGGCGGTGCCGGCGACCACCCGACCGGTCGGGGCGTCCGGCGGCCGCTACCGTAGCCCACATGGCCTCCCTCGACTGGACCGCGGTGGGCGCCGGCGCCGTAGCCGGGCTCGTTCCGCTGGCCATCGTGGGCATCGTCGGCTCGGTCGCCGTCGACGACGACCCGTCGATCGCCTGGTCGGCAGCGTTCCTCGCCGTCGCCCTCGCCACCTTCACCGGCGCCGGCGTCGTGGCTGGCCACCTCCGCCGTGACACCCCCATGGCCCACGGGGGTGCCGCCGCCGTGGTGGTGGCCGCGGTGGCCCAGGTCGTCGCCATCGGGACCCTCCGCCTCGACGATCGGCCCGTCGACTGGCTCCTCGTCCCCGTCGCCCTCATCGTCGCCGCCGCCTGCGGTGTCGCTGGCGCCCTGGGGTCGGAGTGGTTCGGCCGCCGCCGGCAGCGGGCGTCCGGGTAGAGTCGGGTTCCTGGGTGAGTTGGCCGGGTGACCGCGGCGCCACCGACCGGGGCTCACCTCGGGGGGATGGCGTCGAGGAAGGTCGGGGCTCCAAAGGTCAGGGTGCTGGCTAACGGCCAGTCGGGGCGACCCGCAGGAAAGTGCCACAGAGAACAGACCGCCGATGGGCCGAGCGATCGGTCACAGGTGAGGGTGAAACGGTGCGGTAAGAGCGCACCAGCGCCCGGGGTGACCCGGACGGCTCGGTAAACCCCACCCGGAGCAAGGTCGAGACGGGGAGACGGGTGGACCGCCTCCGGCCTCCGGGCCGGTATCCCCGGGTGGACCGCACAGATGGATGGTCACCGAACGGGATCCTGGCAACAGGCCCGGGAACAGAACCCCGCCTACAGGCCGGCTCACCCAGGCCATGGCCTCTGAGACCGGGGGATACGCTCAGACAGCGAGCACTGCGGATCCCCTTCGGCCTGGACGAGCGCGATCGCCCGGCGCCCCGGCGCCGCGCTCCGATTGCAGCCAGCGTCAAACGTGAACCTCACCGCAACGGGCGTGCATCCGTCCGTGTCCGGGAGCGGGACGCTGAGGCATCAAGCTCCTCGTCGCCGGTGCGGCAACGGGGCCGTGAACCGACCCCGCGAGGCCAAGCGCACCGGGAGGGCGTGGCGTCAGGCGGTGAGGTCGAGGAGGTGGGCCTCGCTGTTGAAGAGCCGGAGCGAGGGGCCCCGGTCGGTGCAGCCGATGACGGTGAGCGAGGCCTGGGCCACGAAACACCGCCACGACACCCCTATCCCGACCCCGAGGGCCCAGGCCACGGCCGCCTTGACCGGCGACACATGGGTGACCACGACGACGTCGCCGTCGGCGGCGGCCGGGACCAGCTCGTCCAACCCCGCACCGACCCGCTGACCGAGCTCGGTCAGCGTCTCCCCGCCGGGCAGCCGGAAGTCGGGGTCGGCCCGCCACCGGGTCCACACGTCGCCCTCGACCTCGTGCAGGGGCTTGAGGTCGTACTCGCCGTAGTCCAGTTCGATGAAGCGCTCGTCGACCCGCACCGCGGCGCCGATGGCCGCCGCCGTTTCCCGGCAACGCCGCAACGGACTCGACACCACCGTCACGCCGGCCGGCAGGGCGGCGGCGAGGGCGTCCGCCTGCTTGCGTCCCAGCGGATCGAGGGGCGGGTCGGCCCGCCCCAGGAGCTGGTTGCCGGCGTTGGCCTCGGTCCGCCCATGACGGACGATGTAGAGGGTCATGGCCGGGTCGGCGACACCGCGCAACCGGCGGTGGCGGTCACCGGTGGGTGGAGCAGGGCAGGCGGCAACATGTCCCGCACCCTACCGGCGATCGTCGGGGCGGGCCCGGCCGGCGAGCGGCCGCCCTCGGTGCCGGTCACGTCAGCGCCTCCCGAGCCAGGTGCCCGGTGCGCACCAGGAGACGACGATGCTCCGGCTCGGCCAGCCCGTAGCGGCGCCAGGCCCACCAACCGACGGCAACGGCGGCCACCTCGAGCAGGACGAGAACCCCGAGGGGTCGACCGGTCTCGGGAACGGTGGCCAGCGAGCGACCGAACAGGGGCCACCAGAAGAGGTCACGGTCGGCCCACGAGCCGTCGAGCACGAGGTGGACGAACAGCCCGATGGGAAGACCGAGCAGCCGGCGCCGGACGAGGCGGTGACCGGTGGTCGCGACCATGACGACGGTGAGGAGGGCCACGGCGACGGCCAGGGTGTGCAGGGCCAGTGCCGGGCGACCGAGCGCCACCTCGACGAGAGGCAGGGCCGCCCCCGCCGCCACGATCCGGTAGTCGACCATCGGACTGCGGAAGACCTCGGCCACGAGGACCGGAGCCACGATCACGAACCAGAGCAACATCGTCGTCGTCGGCCGCTCACCTGACGAGCAGCCGGCCACACTCCTCGCACGTCACCACGGCATCGTCGGCCGCCTTGTGGAGACGGTCGACGGCCATGGCCGAGAGCTGCATGTGGCAGCCCTCGCACCGCCCGTCGACGAAGCGGGCGACGGCGACCCCGCCGAGGTCGACGACCAGCTGGTCGTAGTGGGTCAACAGCTCGGGCGTCGTCTGCGCCGCAACCGACGACCGCCGGTCCTCCGCCTCGGCCATCTCCGCCTCGATCTCGGCCATGGCCCCGGTCAGGGTGGCGGTGACGGTGGCCACCGCCGCCCTGGCCTCCTCGAGGGCGGTCCGGGCCGTCTCCAGCTCGTCGCCGACCGTCTCGAGCTGTTCCATCAGCTCGAGCTCGTCGTCCTCGATGCGGCGCTGACGCTCCAGGAGGGCTGCCGCCTCGTCCTGGAGGGCCAACAGCTCCTTGGACGCCGTGATCGTCCCGTCGTAGAGCTTCCCATCGGTCGACCGGCGACGGTCCTCGAGGAGCTCGACCTCGTCGCTCAAGCGCTTCAGGTCGCGGTCGAGGGCCTTGCGCCGCTCGTCGATCTCGCCCACATCGGCTTCGAGGCGGGCTACGTCGGCCTCGGCCATGGCCAGCTCGTGGCGGGCGGGATGGGTGGCGTGGCGGTGCCGCAGCTGGATGAGGTGGAGGTCGATGTCCTGGAGATCGAGGAGCGTCTGATAGGTCGGTGCCGGCATGGGCTCAGTCATCCTCCGGCACCGTGCCGGTGGGGACCGTCGGGCCATCGGGCTGACCCCTGCCACCGCCATTGTTGCCGCCCCCGTTGTTGCCACCGCCGTTGTTGCCACCGCCGTTGTCGGGGGGTTGGGTCTGGGGCGGCTGGGTGGTGGTGGTGACTGGGCTGAAACAATCAGCTCGGCCATCGCCGTCGGAGTCCCTCAGCTCGGTCACGCCGGTGGCACCCTCGCTGTCGCCCAGGTTGCAGAAGTCGATCTCACCCGGGGCTCGCAGGTAACGACCGCCGCCATAGGGATCGGGCGGCGTGAACTCCACCGGCGCAAGGCTGGCGTGGACCTCGCCCATGAAGGTGCCCCACACGTCGGCCGGCAGCTCGCCGCCGAACCCGCCCCGGCCACTGGCCGACCAGCCCCGTGCCGCCCAGTCCGGAAACTCGATCCGCACCTTGCTGTTCGGGTCGCCCAGCCACACCGCCGTCGTGTAGTAGTCGGTGAAGCCCACGAACCAGGCGTCCTCGTTGTTCTGGGTGGTGCCAGTCTTGCCCGCCACGAAATGGTCGGGGATGCGGGCCCGGCGGCCGGTGCCGACGCCGCCCAACGTGTCGACGTTGCCCTGCAAGGTCTCGGCGATCAGACGCGCCGTCTGCGTCGTCACCGCACGCGAGCCGTTCGGCCGGTGCTCGTAGATGACGTTGCCGTCGCGGTCCTCGATGCGATCGATGTAGTACGGCTCGTTGAAGACACCGTCGTTGGGGAAGGCGGCGTAGGCGCCGGCCATGTCCATCGGGGTGACCTCCTCGGCCCCCAGCGGCAGCGACATGACCGGATCCATCTGGGAGGTCTCGATGCCGAGACGGCCAGACACGTCGATGATCTTCTCGGGACTGACGACCAATCCGAGCCTGACGAAGGAGCAGTTGTTCGACTGGCGGGTGGCGATGGCGATGCTGCGGAGACCACCGCCGCTCCTCGCCCCCTTGTCGACCACGTACGGATCGGGCACACCCCCCTTGTTGGGAAACGTGCACGGTCGATCGGTGCGGACCGAGTCGGCCGGCGTGTAGCCATCCTCGAACAGGGCGGCCAGGACGATCGTCTTCATGGCCGACCCCGGTTGGCGCCCGATGCCACCGGTCGTGAGGTTGTACTTCTCCCGCTGGAACTCGGGACCGCCGACCATGGCCCTGATGGCGCCGGTATGGGACTCGATCGAGGCGATGGCCACAGTGAACTCGGGGAGGCAGGGCCCGTCGGGGTCGCCCCCCTGGCGCTGGCGGGTGAAACAGTCCTGGGTGATGTCGGGCAGGATCTCGTCGCGGGCCCGGAGGGCTGCGTCCTGCATCGCCGGATCGAACGTGGTGTAGATCTTGAGGCCGCCCCGGTAGACGGCGGCGTAGCGGAGGCTTGGATCGCCCCCCAGGATCGACTCGTTGTGGAGCACCTGCTCCAGAGCGTCCTGGATGAAGTAGTCGGTGGGGGCCCGGTCCTTCGGCTCCTGGCGCTCGGCCGGGAGGACGGCGAACTCGTACTGCTCGGCCTCCTCCTCGGTGATCAGCTCCTCGGCCACCAGCCGGCCCAGTACGACCGAACGGCGGTCACGGGCGGCATCGGGGAATCGGGTGGGGTCGAACGACGACGGATTGCGGATGATGCCGGCCAGCAGCGCCGCCTCGGGCCACCCCAGCTCGCTGGCCGACTCATAGCCCCAGTAGGTCTCCGCCGCCGCCTGCACCCCGTAGGCCCCGGCCCCGAAGTACACGGTGTTGAGGTAGCGCTCGAGGATCTCGTCCTTCGTCATCTGCCGCTCGAGCCGGACGGCGTAGAAGGCCTCGGTCGTCTTGCGGTTGAGATTCTGGTCGGAGTTGAGGATGGCGTTTTTTACCAGTTGCTGGGTGATGGTCGAGCCGCCCTGGGCGATGCCGCCGGCGTTGACGTTCTCGACCAGAGCCCGCACCGTGGCCCGTAGGTTGACACCGTCGTGCCGGTAGAAGTCGGCGTCCTCGACGGCGAGGATGGCGACGATGACGGGCTGGGGCATCTCGTCGAGCGAGATCGGCTCGCGGTTCTCGACCTCGGTCAACAGGCTGAGGAGCGTGCCGTCGGCGGCATACATCTCCGACCGTTCGGCCAATGTGTTGAGTTCGAGATCGGCCGCCGTGCCCTCGTTGGCCGTGATGATCGTGGTGGCCTGGGGGATGATGACCAGCGATGCGGTGGCAGCGACCGCCGCCACCGCCACCAGGACGATGCCCAGCGAGGCGGATCGCTTGACGATGCGGAGAAGGAGGAACACCGCCGGCCATCGTAGCCCGGACCGGGCCAAGGCCGGGGTCGCCACGGGCCGGTTTCCGACGCCTCACCGCAACCCGACGACCCGCCGGCGAGGGTCTCCCTGCGGCGACGGCACCCCGCCAGCGAGCGCGCCACCGCTCTCGTTGCGCCCAGGCTCACGAACGACACCCATCGCAACAACCGGTCGACGAACGCGCGGCGGGCGGAGGTCTCGTTGCGCCCACGTTCAGAAACGACAGCCACCGCAACAACCGGTGGGCGGGGGCGGGGCCCGGGG
>JBHJNQ010000081.1:0-5974 GCA_050330635.1 Acidimicrobiales bacterium
AATACGGAGATGCGGGTTGAGTTGATCAATCCGATTGCGATGGATGAGGGTTTGCGGTTCGCTATTCGTGAGGGTGGTCGGACTGTTGGTGCTGGTCGTGTGACCAAGATCCTCAAGTAGCCGCTCGGGCGCCCGTCCGGCGCCGCTCCAGAACGACACGGTTGTCGGGCTTCGCCTCCGGGTGGGGCCCGACGGCCCTTTTCTGGTACGTAAGAGCCATGTACTCTGCCGACACCGAACGCTTCAGGTTCTCCTCCGATCTCGCCGCCGGATTCACCGGCAAGCGGGTGCTCATCACCGGCGCCGGGAAGGACGGCGGTATCGGCCAGGCCTTCGCCCTCACCGCCGGCCTCAACGGCGCAGAGTCGGTCGGCGTCCACTTCCACCGGAGCTACGAGGACGGGTTCGACCTCGTCGACGAGCTCCAGTCGGCCGGTGTGAACGCCTTCCCCGTGCAGGCCGACGTGACCAACCTGCGCGACCTGTGGGCGACCCGCAGCTATGTCATCGAGCAGATGGGCGGTCTCCCACCGAGCCTGGTGATCTGCAACTCCGGGCTGACGGAGAGCGGTTACTCGTTCGGCCGGGCCCTCCGAGAGATCGAGGACGAGCGGAGCGCCATCCGCCGGGCCCGGGTCCGCCAACACTTCATCGACAGCCTCGAGGAGTCGCGGCTTGTGCTCGACACCAAGATCGACGGCTTCCTCGCCTCGACCCATCTGTGGGCGGGCGAAGCCGTCTACCACAAGGAGGAGGTCCAGTTCGTCTACGTCTCCTCCCGCCAGGCCATCGATCCGGGCCCGTCGGTGCCGGGCTATGCCATCTCCAACTGGGCGGTGCTCCAGTTGCCCGAGGTGTTGCAGGTCAACCTCGGCCGCTCCGGCGGCGGCGTCTCGTGCCTGACCGTCCTCTTCCCCTTCATCCGGACCGGCATGACCAGCGAGTACGCTGAGAACGAGCGGGTCTACGGGCGGTGGCAGCCCCGAATGCTCGAGACCCACGAGTGCGCCGAGGCGTTCGCCCAGCTGCTGAGCCAGCCGACCGAATCGACCGACATGGGGATGTTCGAGCTGTTGGCGGAGGCCGACGACGGTGACGGCGATGGCGACGGCATCCGGGTGAGCTGGAAGCGGGTCAGGCTCGACGTGCGGGAGGAGCCGCTCGACTGGAGCGAGGCGGCCCCGCTCCGATACTGACAGTGACGCGGGGCTCACCGCACGACGACGCCGCTGGCGACGACGGCTACGATGACCGTCGACGTCGCCAGCAGCCCCAACGCCAGCCGTAGCGTCAGCCGTCGCTCGCATCGGGCCAGCCGGCGCCGGCAGCGGGCCGCCACCACCGCCAGCTCGTGGCTCAGCTCACCCCGGTGCCGGGCCAGCTCGGCCTGGAGCAGGTGGCTCTCGTGGCCGATGTCGGCCCGCAACACGGCACGCAGGTCGGCCATGTGGCGGCGAAGCTGCTCGGTCAGGTCGGGCGGTCCTTCGTTGGGCGAGTGGTCGGGCGGTCCTTCGTCGGGCCGGTCGGCGGGCTGGGCGATGGGTCGATCGGTGGGGGGTGGGCTGGGCACGGGAACTCCTCGAGCGTGTGATTGTGCGACGCGGTCCGGGCGGTGGAGGCCCGGGCCGCCTCGACGGCGAACGACCGGGGAAGGCGCCGCCCACCTTACGACCGGCCTCCGACAGTGGCGGTCCGACCTGCCCGACCCCGGCCCGTACCCGGGCCGGGCCGACCCTCGATCGCCAGGGCGGGGGGCGTGGCGCCCTTTCCGGGCCTCTAGGCTGACCCGACCGGAGAGATCGGGGGCCGTCCCGAGCGTTCACCGACGAGGGCCTGCCTTGTCACCCAACCGACACGTAACCACCGAGTCACGATCGAGGTCTCAATTGATGGAGTCGGCAGAGGTCGACGAGCTCGTCGACAAAGCGAAGGAGGGAGACCACCTCGCTTTCGAAGAGCTCGTACGTCAGACCTATGCCGACACCTACACCCTGGCCTATCGGTTGGTCGGCGACGAGGAGGATGCGCGAGACGTGGTGCAGGACACCTACCTGCGAGCCCACAAGGGCCTGAAGCGGTTCCGCGGCGACGCCCGGTTCTCGACCTGGTTGCACCGCATCACCGCCAACTGCGCCAACACCCACCTCGGTCGCCGCTCCCGACACGCCCATGACCCTCTGCCCGACGATCCGATCATCGCCGACGACCATCCCCAGCGTGATCCGGAGGCCCGGGCCGGCATCGCCGACCTGCGCGAGCAGCTGACCGAGGCCCTCCAGGCCCTCCCCCCCAAGTTGCGGGCCGTCGTCGTGCTGCGCGACATCTACGACCTTCCCCACGACACGATCGCCGAGGAGCTCGGTATCACCGAATCGGCGGCCAAGGTCCGGCTCCACCGGGCCCGCAAGAGGCTCCGGGAGCGGCTCTATCCCCTGGGAGACGAGGAGCAGGCCCGTGCGGTGTGAGACGGTGAGTCTCCAGCTGGCCGAGATCGTCGACGGCCTGAACGAGCTGCCGCCCGAGGCCGCCCGCCATGTCGATGGGTGCCTCCGGTGTCAGGCCGAGCTGGCTCAGTACCGCAAGCTCCTGCGAGCGCTGACCTCGTTGCGCGGCCACTACGTCACCCCCGACGACCAGCTGCTGGCCGACATCCTCGAGGCCCTGCGACCGCCGGCCACGGTGTATCGGCTCCATCGCCGCAACCGCCGGGCAGCGTACATCGGCGGGATCGCGGCTGCGGCGACGGCGGGTGCCGCCGGTGCGATCGTGATCGCCAGCCGGCTTGCCGCCAGCCGTCACCGCCTCGCCAGTTAGTCGACGGCCGCCTCGCCGGCAAACCCCGGGGCGGTTCCGACCGGTGCTGCTGCTAGTCTCGATGTGGCCCGAGGGCAGTAGCTCAATTGGCAGAGCGCCGGTCTCCAAAACCGAAGGTTGTGGGTTCGAGTCCCTCCTGCCCTGCAACAGCACAGGGGTCACCGCGAGCGCGGTGGGCATGAAACGACGTAGTGCGGCGATGCACCGGCTTCCGTACCGGTTCATCCCCGACAGAGGTCCGCGAGGCACGACACGACATGGCGATGAACCGGGAACAGCGCCGGTACCTGCAGCGACAGGGACAGTTGGACGACGAGGGCAACCCCGTCGCGTCCAGGCGGGAGCAGCAACGTCCCCCATCGGCCTCCGAGCGGTCATCCCCCCGCCAGTACGTGTCCGAGGTGAGGACCGAGCTCCGACGGGTCAATTGGCCGACGAAGTCGGAGGTCATCAACTACACCATCGTCGTCCTGGTCACCCTGGCGGTCGTGACGGCGCTCATCGCCGCTCTCGATTACGTGTTCGCCGAGGGCGTCATTCAGCTACTGAAGTTGGGGTCGTGAGAACGTGACGAACCACGAGACAGATAGCACCGTCGACATCGATGAGGCCCTGGCCGACGAAGGGGCCGACGTCGAGTCGGACCCGGTCGGCCGGGCGCGGGACGACGAGGCGCCGGTCGGCCAGGCGCCGGACGACGAGGCGCCGGACGACGAACCGGCCGATCACGATGAAGCGGCGAACGACACGGCCGAGGCGATCTCGGACGTCGACGTGGACCCCGTTGTCGAACCGACCGCTGACGACGACCCGGCCGACGACGTCGCCGAGGCGATCTCGGTCGAGGATGTCGTTATCACCGATGCAGCTTCCGACCACGCGGGGCCCGGCGATGCTGGAGATGCGACGGACGACGCTGCTGAAGGGGTCGACGACGCCGCCGAAGTGACGGACGACGACGAGGCCGAGGGGGTTGACGACGACGAGGCCGAGGAGGCAATTGCCCCTGCCCCCCGGCGCGACTCGCCCTACGACCGACCGGGCCGTTGGTACGTGCTCCACACCCAGTCGGGCTACGAGAACAAGGTCAAGTCCAACCTCGAGGCCCGCACCCAGTCCATGAACATGGAGGAGCGGATCTTCGAGATCGTCATCCCCATGGAGGACGTGGTCGAGTTCAAGAACGGCAAGAAGGTCGTGGTCCCGAAAAAGGTCTTCCCCGGCTACCTCCTCGTGCGGTTGCGCCTCGACGACGACTCGTGGTTCGTCGTGCGCAACACCCCTGGCGTGACCGGCTTCGTCGGCGCCGGCAACAAGCCGTCGCCCCTACCACGGCGAGATGTCGAGTCGTTCCTGGCCGTCAAGGTCGAGGGCGACGAGCCGAGCCGCAAGGGCCGGCCCCGCCTCGAGTACGGCATGGGCGAAACGGTGCGGGTCAAAGAAGGCCCGTTCGCCGACTTCCAAGGCGAGATCGTGGAGATCAACGAGGACCAACTCAAGCTCAAGGTCCTGGTGAACATTTTCGGCCGGGAGACCCCGGTCGAACTCGAGTTCGCTCAGGTCGGCAAGGTCTGACATCAATTCGACGGCGCCCGTCGCCGCAGGCCCGCGCCACCCGACCGCCACCGGTCTGGTTGTGGGGCCCATCCCACCCCCGGCACACTGCTCTATCGCCCTGATCCGTCGCCGACGGCGGGCTGCCCGAACACGAAAGAAAGCAAATGGCCAAGAAGCAAGTTCTTGCGGTCGTGAAGATCCAGATCCCCGCCGGGCAAGCGTCGCCGGCGCCACCCGTCGGCACGGCCCTCGGTCCGTACGGTCTGGGCATCATGGACTTCTGCAAGGAGTACAACGCCAGGACCGAGTCGCAGCGCGGCCAGGTCGTTCCCGTCGAGATCACCGTCTTCGAGGACCGGACGTTCTCGTTCGTCCTCAAGACGCCGCCAACGTCGGAGCTGATCAAGAAGGCGGCCAGGGTGGAGAAGGGTGCAGCCGATCCCCTGCGGGTGGTGGCGGGCACCATCACCGACGCCCAGCTCACCGAGATCGCCGAGATCAAGATGCCCGACCTCAATGCCTACGACATCGAGGCGGCCAAGAAGCAGGTGGCGGGCACCGCCCGTCAGATGGGCATCGCCGTCAGCGGCTGAAACCCCAGCCGGTACAACCCCGCAGGGGTGAGGGCCGGGGGGTTGACGTCCGGAACAGCCGTCAGGATCGAGAGTTGCCGCCAGGGACGACCTAGCCCGAGCGGTGTGAGCCACAGGGCACCGTCGGTGCCGGCTCGAACCACCAACGCCCCTCGAGGGCGCCAAGACAAACAGGGAGGTCGCCCCGCGGCGACCGAGGGAAGGAGCCGACATGGCCAAGGGCAAGAAGTACAACGACGCCACCCGTCGTTACGACCGTGGTCACCTCCACGGCCCGGTGGAGGCGGTCGAGCTGGTGAAGAGCCTGGCGACGGCCAAATTCGACGAGTCGATCGACGTCGCTTTCAATCTCGGTGTCGATCCCCGAAAGGCGGATCAGATCGTGCGGGGCACGGTCGCCCTGCCGTCGGGGACGGGCAAGACGGTCCGGGTCGCCGTGTTCGCCACCGGTGCCGCAGCCGAGGCGGCCGAGGCGGCCGGCGCCGACATCGTCGGCGGGGAGGACCTCGTGGCCGAGGTGGAGGGCGGCATGCTCGACTTCGATCTGGCCATCGCCACCCCGGAGCTGATGCCCCAGGTCGGCAAGCTGGGCCGGGTCCTCGGCCCCCGGGGCCTGATGCCGAACCCCAAGACGGGCACCGTCACCACCGATCCGGCCAAGGCCGTCGAGGAGTTCAAGGGCGGCACCGTCGAGTACCGCACCGACCGGTACGGCAACATCCACGTCGGCATCGGCAAGGCCAGCTTCGACTCCGACGGTCTGCGCACGAACCTCAGCACCCTCATCGAGGAACTGCTCCGGGCTCGGCCGGCGTCGACGAAGGGCCGCTACATCAAGAAGCTGACGATCTCGTCGACGATGGGCCCGGGGGTAAAGGTCGACCCCACTCGGCTCGACGAGCTGAACGTCGCGGTGTGACCGGGTCGCGGCTCGGGTCGTTCGTCGGGTCGAGTCGACCCCACTCGGCTCGACGAGCTGAACGTCGCGGTGTGACCGGGTCGCGGCTCGG
>JBHJNQ010000082.1:0-6967 GCA_050330635.1 Acidimicrobiales bacterium
TGGGGGCGGTGGGCGGGCTGTTCCAGTCGTCGTATGACGTGGCGGCCACCCCCCGGTCGTCGCCGTTGTTCGCCATCGAGACGTTCCGGGTGGGGGGCGATCCTCAGCGCCACCGGGGGGCCGGATTCGGCGACGACGTGGCCGAACTGGTGTCGGTGCTCCCGTCGCTGGTGCCCGGGACGTCGGCGTGGGATGCGCAGGTCGAGCGGGTCCGGGTCGCCGGCACGTGGGACGCCCACGAGGGGCTCGACGTGGTCGAAGCCGTACTCGACGTCGAGACGTTCCTCGACGACCCGGGACGGTGGGCCGGCGACCGCCTCCCCGACGTGGTCGTCACCGTCCTGGCCGGCGGTGGGGGTGTCGTCTCCACCACCAGTGGCACGGCCCGGCGCCTGTCGGAGGCGACCCGCCGCCTCGCTGTGCGCCTGCGTGACACCGGGGTGTCGTCGGCGCAGCGTCGCCGTTCGCCGGTCGGCGCCGACGACCTGGCCGCCGTGACCGCCGTCCCCGTTGGCGGTAGCCCCGTCGGTGCCCCGGCGCCCCCCGTGGGTGCCCCGGCGCCCCCCGCCGGTGCCGTGCCCGCCGGCGCTGTGCCCGCCGACGCCGTGCCCCTCGGCGCCGTCGCCCGGCCCCGGGGGGCGGCGCCCGGCGGGATCAGCCTCGCCGGCCCCGGCGACGAGTTCGCCCAGTTCGCGGCGAGGCGGGCCAACGTCGACCCCGACGGGGTCTACGACGTGGTGGCCCACGGCACGGTGTCCCACATCATCGTCAACGCCGCCGGCCACGATCACTACCTCGACGCCGGCGAGGTGGCGGCCCTGTTGATGGCCGTCGAGGACTACCAGCCGGGGCGGACCGTCAGGTTGCTGTCGTGCAGCACCGGGGCCCTCGACCACGGTTTCGCGGCCCAGTTGGCCCGCCGGCTCCACGCCCCGGTCATCGCCCCCGACGACGTGGTGTGGGCCTACGAGGAGGGCGCCCTGCGTGTGTCGCGCCCGTCCCGTCTCAACGACCTCATCCCCGGGAGCGCTCCCAGGCCAGCGTGGCGGTCGACCGGGGGGTGGCGCCGGTTCGATCCCGACGGGACGATCGAGGCGGTGCGTGGTGTCGACGACCTGCCCGCCTTGGGCCCGTTCCCCACCGGGCTCCCCTCGATCCCCACACCGCCACTCGAGGCGCTGACCTTCGTCGCCGTTCACGCCGCCTCCGACGCCCACCTCGCCTCCGAGGCCAACGAGGCCAACGAGGCCAACGTCGCCGCCCACCTCGACCTCGTCCCCAACGCCCAGCTCGCTCCCGACGCCCTGCTCGGTCCCGACGGCCCGCTCGCCCCGCACGCTTCCGACGGCGAGAGCGGCGGGTAGCGCGGCCGGGTCGTCACGGCGGCGGGGTGGGGCGCGCTTGAGCCGGTGGGTGCCGGCCCCGGTTCGTGACCGGCCCACCCATCCGAGCACGCCGACACCGACGAGGAGCACCCATGAACGGCGACGACATACCCCGCACCGACGGGGCCGGCCCCCGGGCCTGCGGGTTCGATCCGAACTTCGATCGGGGCCGGTACCGCAATCAGTGCCGCCGGCGGCGTCACCCCCGACCGATCGAGCTCGGCCCCGAGCACGAGGCCTTCGTGGCCGACGTCGCCCGACTGCGCGTCCGGGCCCAGGACCAGGTCGTGCGGTTCATGTCCTACGGCCGACCCGACGGGCGGCGGCCCGGTGCCCTCACCCAGCGCTACATCGACAGGATGGCCCCGTTCGACCGGCTCTCGCTGCGGGTGTTGCAGGGTCTGGTCGAACCGACCGCCGACATCTGCCGGCACCTGACCGCCCTCGTCGATGATCTCACCGCCGACCTGACCGCCCTGGAGGCGGCCGACGACGTGGTCGACGTGGGCCGCATGGTCCGGGGCGGTGAGGCCGCAGCTCACGTCGACGTGGTCTGCGACGGGGGCCGGACGTGGGTGGTGAGCGGCACATGGGACGGGTTCGGGCCCGACCTGTCGGTGGCCCGCCGGATGCGGGCCCAGGGCGAACGCCTGCTCCGCATCGCCGCCGACGAGGCCAACCACATCGACGGTCGAGCGCCGCGGGTCGTGTTCGATCTGCGGACCCCGGCCAGCCGCAACGACGACCCCGACGTGGGGGTCGAGCCCGGCGCCCCCGGGGAGCGGCGCCGGTGATCAAGATGCCGTGGGCGTTCCTCTTCTACGCCGACCCCGACGCCCTGCCCGGCACCGTTCCCGCCCCCGACCCGGCGGCCGCCGGCCCGGCCGACGTTGCCGCCACCGTGCTGGCCACCCGGTCGGCTCTCACCGACCTGGGGTTCGAGGTCATCGACCACGACCCGGGCAGCGGCCGGTTCGGGTGCTCGTGGGCGGGCCGGTTCGTCGAGGTGCGCCTGCATCACGGCGACGAGTTCCTCCGTGTCACGGTCGAGCTGTGCTACGTCGACTGGGTGAGCCTGGCTTGCCCCCGGGAGAACGAGGTCGGCAACGGTCGGGCCAGCACCGGCCATCTCCGCCAGCTCGTCGAGGCGTTCGTCGAGGTGGCCGACGGGCTGGGATGCCGGCTGGCGGTCAAACCGGAACGCCACGTCGGCGACGACGAGACCTGGGACACCGTTGCCGCCGACTACGACGCCCTCCTCGACGCCCCCGACGGGTGGGCCCTCGTCGACGCCCCCGTCGACATCGGCTACGCCGCCGACGAGTGGCTCGGCCGACCCTGGCCCCTGTGGCCGGCCGTCGACCGAGCCGGCGTGGGCACCGACATCGCGCCCGACGACGGGTTCGGCGGCGCGCTCGGCCATGGGCTCGGTGGGCTCGGCGATGGGCTCGACGGCGGCGGAGCCGGTGGTGAGGTGTTCGGCGGGTTCGCCGGGTTCCGGACCGAGCGGGCCATGGTGTGGTTCGCCCACCACGTCCCGCCCGTGTTCCCCCTGCCCACGTGGCCGGCGGCCCACGTGTTCCGGGCCCCGGCGGCCGAGGAGCGGTGGCTCGAACGGTGGTGGGGGCTGTGGGAACAGGTCCACTACCGCCGTACCGGCCGCTGTGATCTCCGGCCCCGCCTCGCCGACTACGTCGACGACACCGTGCCCCGCCCCATCCGTCAGGTGTTGGCCCACTATCTCGAGCTCTGTCCTCTCGTGCTCCACCCGGTCGATGAGTTGGACGCCTGGTCCACCTGCTGGTTGTGCGGCGAGCCCCTCCTCACCTACCAGATGCACAGCGACGGCACCTGGCTCTGGCCGGGCGACCTGTGGCATCAGGTGCTCGAACACCACATGGTCGTGCCAAACGAGCTGGCGGCCGCCATCCTCGCCCGGCGCGGTGCCCACCCCGAACGGTGCCCCGTGACCCACGAGGAACTGTCGTGGCCCCCGGTCTTCGCCAACATGCCGGCCCCGTGGACGGCCTTTCCCGGCGTCCACCGCTGGCCGCCCTGGATCGAACCCGATGCCTGAGCAGCCACCGTCGCCGGGGTCGCATCGGTGATCACACCACGTGCAACCTCCCGGCGCGACGCTGTTGATCGGCTCGGCTGTCGTCGTCGGCCCATCTGCGTGCCGACCGCTCCCGGGCACGGGCGGCGAGGCGGTCTCGGTGGTGTCGATCGCTCGCCGCGATCCACTCCGCCTGCCGGGCCCGGAGCCGGTGGTGGTAGGTGTCGGTGTCCATGTTGTCGTTGTACTCGGGGCCTGTGACACCCAACACCGAGCGCCCGGTAGTACCCGGCGCTCAGCCGCCCTGGCGGGCCAGCACGTCGCTGGCGGAGACCGTGGCCCGCGCCGGGGCGGTGGTGTCGTCGGGTCCGCCGCAGCCCGTCAACACCCCCGCCCCGAGAACGGCGGAAGCGGTCGCCGCCGCCACCGACGAGCGAGCCACCACACGCCAACGGGCGCACCGGCTGTCTGCCTGCCCCGTGCCCACTGGGTCCGTCGCCGCGGTCGTCTTCTCGCCGTTCATGCCAATGGTGATTCCGGGTGAGCCCCGCGGATACTCCTTTTGTCGGATAATCGAGGAAATCTCGCCCGCGACCCACGGGGCGCCAGCGACAGATCGGCGTCATCGACCACACTGGCCCCATGACGACGACCCCCCTGACCGTGGCCGTGGCCCAGGCGGCCAGCTCCGCTTCCGGTGACGTGGCCATCACCGTGTCCCGCTCTGCCCTGCTCGCAACCCGCAGCGCCCAACGAGGGGCCCGCCTCGTGGTCTTCCCCGAGCTGTCACTGGTCGACTACGACCTCGAGGTGCTGTCCCGACCCGACGCCTGGTTCTCCGACGACGACGCCCGGCTCGACCCGCTCCGGGAGGCCTGCCGGGCCGACCGGGTGTGGGCGGTGGTGGGGGCCCCGGTCCGCTCCGCTGACGGTCGCCGCTCGCTGGCCGCGGTGATCGTCGCCGGCGACGGCGAGGTGCTGATCCACCCCAAGGTCCACCTGCGGGGCCCGGAGCGAGACCTGTTCGACCCCGGCGACCCCGACTACCCGGCGGGGCCCGACGACCTGCTCGACATCGACGGGTGGCCGGCCGCGGTGGCGGTGTGCGCCGACGCCTCGGTGCCCGGCCACGCCCAGCGGGCGGCCGAGGCCGGGGCCGCCCTGTACGTTGTGTCGTCCTACTACGGCCCCGGCGAACACGAACGTATGGGGGTGCACATGGCGGCCCGGGCCATGGATCACCGCATGTTCACCCTTTGCGCCAACCACGCCCGCACCCCCAGCCGCGACTCGTGTGGCGGTAGCGGGATCTGGGGCCCCGACGGGCACTGCGACTGGCGGGCCGGGTTCGGGGTGGAGACCCTGACCGAGGAGCTCGACCCCCACCACCGTCTCGCCCTCGTCGCCGCCGACGCCGAGGCCCGCGGCGAAACCGTGCCCGGCTGAAACCGTGCCCGCCGGGCCTCAGCCGGCGGTCCAGCCCCCGTCGACCCGCAGTTCGGTGCCGGTGACGAAACTCGACTCGTCCGACGCCAGGTAGAGGGCGGCGTTGGCGATCTCGTCGGGCCGCCCGAAGCGCCGCAGCGGGTGCCGTCGGCGTGACCAGGCGAGGGCCGACTCGGGGTTGTCGAGCTCGGCGAACCCCCGTTCCATGAGGGGGGTTTCGGTGGCACCGGGCAGGATCGTGTTGACCCTGACGCCCCGGCCGGCGCAGTCGAGGGCCGTGGTGCGGGTGAGGGAGAGGATCGCGCCCTTGGAGGCGATGTAGGCGGCGTTGGCCCGACCCCCGCTGACCGCCAGCTGCGACGACACGGTGATGGCCGACCCCCGGCCCCGTTCCAGCATCGGGGGCAGAGCCGCCCGCAACCACAGGTAGGTGCCGGTGAGGTTCACAGCGAGCACCCGGTGCCAGACGTCGGGGTCGGTGTCGACGATCGATCGTCCCCTGGAGATCCCGGCTGCGGTGACGACGACGTCGAGGTGGCCGAACCGGTCGAGGGTGGCGGCCACGGTAGCGGCAGGGATGTCTTCGTCGGTGACGTCGGCGGCCACGGTCATCACCCGCCCACCCGTGGCGGCCCTCGGGCCGTCCTCGTCGACGGTGCCGTCGCCTCCCGCCCGCTCGATGGCGGCGGCGGTGGCGGCCAACCCGTCGGGGTCGACGTCGACCAGGACCACCCCGGCCGCCCCCTCGGCGGCGAACAGCTCGGCGGTGGCCCGCCCGATTCCCGAGCCGGCCCCGGTGATCAGCGCCACCCTTCCGGCCAGGCGCACCCCGGTCATGGCGCACCCATCCGACCGGCCAGGCGCGGCCCGGTCACGGCGCCTACTTCTTGGCTTTCCAGGTGTCGTAGTCGACGACGGGTTCGCCGTCTTCCTTCCAACCGCCGAACCCGGTCTCGATGTGCGACACCTTCGGCATGCCCATGTCCTTGAGGGTTTTGGCCGACAGCGCCGACCGCCAGCCGCTGGCGCAATGGAGGATGAACTCCCGGTCTTCGCCGAAGGTGTCCTTGTAGTACGGCGACTCGGGGTCGATCCAGAATTCGAGCATCCCCCGGGGGGCGTGCATGGCCCCTTCGATCACGCCGTCACGCTGGAGCTCGCGCACGTCGCGTATGTCGACGATGAGTGCCCCTTCCTCGGCGGCCCGGCGCTTGGCCTCGGCCGGTGAGAGGTTGTCGAGCTCGGCCTTGGCTTCCGCCACCATCTCCTGCACTGGCTTGATTGCCATGTCGGCGCTCCCCGTCTCGTTCGGCTCGGGCACCACCTCGGCGCCCCGGCCCGACACTACTCCCCGTCCGCCGGACCCTGGCAAGGCCCGTCCCGCCTCACCGTTCGTTTGAGATACGCCGGCCGCTCAGCCGCCGTTCACCTCGTGGTCTCTCGGCCATGCGACGGTCTCGGTCGGGGCCGCCCAGTGTTCCGGCGTCGGGGCTCCGGCCACGGAACGGGTTGACGGAACCTCTCGACGAATGGTGGGTGACATGCAGAGCGCTTCGGGAGCGTGGGGTCGTCGACGTTGGCCGGTTCGAGCTTCGGCCTCGTCGACCGCCCGGTGTCGGCCCCGCGGCGCCGCCCGCAGGGGCCACCGCGCCCCTGGTCACCACCGACGGGACGCGGTCGGGCCTGTTCCTGCCCGGCCTCGATCCGGCCCCGGGCCCCGCCGTCCCGGATGCGGTGGCCGCCAGTCCGGCGCCGGTGGTCCCGGTAGGGTCGTTCGAGGCGTCCGTGGCCTCGGCTGGGGTCCCGCCCTTGCAGCCGTCGGCCACGCAGGGCGCAGCGACCAGCGGCCGATCGAGCACGCCTCTACCGATGACGGTGTTCGGTTCGACGGTGGTCGATCCCCGTCGGATCCCGGCGGGCGCGGTGATCCACAACGGGGTCCTGTACTGCCCTGATCTGATCCACGTGTGGCCGTTCTGCCCCGACGCAGGCGGCAACGGCGGCTCCGACCACGAGAACCCCACCGCCAATCAGGTGACGATCACTCCGCCGGCGCCCGCCCCCGCCCCGGCCCCGGCGG
>JBHJNQ010000083.1:0-11315 GCA_050330635.1 Acidimicrobiales bacterium
CTCGGCTCGCCCCCTCGGCTGGGCCAGGGCTCCGAAAGCCATGCCCGTGGCCAGCCGCCGTCGCTACGCTTGACCGCCCACCTCCCACGAAGGACCTGCGGTCATGACCCGACAGCTGATCACCAGCGCCTTGCCCTACATCAACGGGATCAAGCACCTGGGGAACATGGTCGGCTCGATGCTGCCGGCCGACATCTACGCCCGCTACCTCCGCCAGCGCGGTCATGACGTCCTGTACATCTGCGCCACCGACGAACACGGCACCCCAGCCGAGCTGGCGGCGGCGGAGGCTGGGCTTCCCGTCGACCGGTACTGCGCCGAGCAGCACGAGGCCCAGAAGGCGATCTACGAGGGCTTCGGCCTCTCGTTCGACTATTTCGGTCGGAGCTCGTCACCCCAGAACGCCGAGATCACCCAGATGATCGCCCGCGAGCTCCATGCCAACGGGTTCATCGAGGAGCGCACGACCCGGCAGGTCTACTCCCTGAGCGACGGTCGCTTCCTGCCCGACCGCTACATCGTCGGTACCTGCCCCCATTGTGGCTACGACCGGGCCCGGGGCGACCAGTGTGAGAACTGCACCCGGGTCCTCGACCCGATCGACCTCATCGAGGCCCGCTCCGCCGTCACCGGCGCCACCGACCTCGAGACGAGGGAGACCACCCACCTGTTCCTCCTCCAGTCGAAGCTGGCCGACGAGGTGGCGAGCTGGGTCGACGCCCACGGGGCTGACTGGCCGGTGCTGGCCTCGTCGATCGCCCGCAAGTGGTTGACCGAAGGACTGCACGACCGGTCGATCACCCGTGACCTCGACTGGGGGGTTCCGGTCCCCGCCGACACCTGGCCCGACCTGGCCGAGGAGGGCAAGGTCTTCTACGTCTGGTTCGACGCACCGATCGAGTACATCGGGGCCACCAAGGAGTGGGCCGACGCCGCCCCCGCCGGCGAGCGAGACTGGCGGGCCTGGTGGTACGAGGTCGACGACGAGGTCCGCTACACGGAGTTCATGGCCAAGGACAACGTGCCGTTCCACACGATCATGTTCCCCGCCACCCTGATCGGCACCCGCAGCCCGTGGAAGAAGGTCGACATGGTCAAGGCCTTCAACTGGCTCAACTACTACGGGGGCAAGTTCTCGACCACCGATCAGCGGGGGGTGTTCACCGACGCCGCCCTCGAGCTCCTCCCGGCCGACTACTGGCGCTACTTCCTCATCGCCAACGCCCCCGAGTCGGTCGACACCAGCTTCACCTGGGACCTCTTCGCCTCGTCGGTCAACAAGGACCTGGCCGACACCCTCGGCAACTTCGTCAACCGGGTGCTGACGTTCTCCGACAAGCGGTTCGGGAGCCAGGTCCCCGACGGCGGCGTGCCCGGCGAGGCCGAGCGGGCGCTCGGGGACGAGGTCGCCCGACTCCTGGCCGAGTACGAGACCCACCTCGACGCCATCGAGTTCCGCAAGGCACTGTCGGCCCTCCGCTCGCTGTGGAGCGCCGGCAACGCCTACCTCGAGGAGAAGGCCCCCTGGCAGGCCGTCAAGACCGACCCCGACGCCGCCGCCCTGACGCTACGAACCGCCATGAACCTCATCCAGCTCTACGCCATCGTCTCGGAACCGGTGATCCCGACCACCAGCGCCGCCATGCGCCGGATCTTCGCCGTCGACGACGACCGTCGCTGGGTAGGCCCCGATGAGGCGCGGGCGCTCGACGCGGTGCCGGCCGGTGTCGCCTTCACCGTGCCTCCCGTGTTGTTCACCAAGCTGACCGACGACGACCTCGCCGGCTACCGCCAACGATTCGGCGACGACGCCGCCGGCGACTGACGGCGACTGACGGCGACGACGCCCGGGCGACCGACGCCGGCGCTCAGGCGATCCCGGCCGCCTTTTCCTTGACCCTCACCAGCGAAGCGATGACCGTGTTGGCCGGAGCGGTGCGACCCACCGACGCCGCCGCCGGGGGGATGGCGCCGTTGATGGCGTCGATCTCGCAGCGGCGGCCTGCGAGGTGGTCGAGCAGCATCGATGGGCGGGCGTCGGGGATCTTCGCACCGAACGTCCGGGTGTAGTCGACGGGGTCGTCGACATCGAGGTGGATGCCGCTGGCCTGGGCCACGGCGAACGCCTCGGCGACGCAGGCGGCGGAGATGGCCGAGGCGTCGGCGTCGGCCAGGAGCTCCCCGACGCGCAGTCCCGTGACCGTGCACGGCCCGGAGAAGGCCACGTTGCACAGCAGCTTTTCCCACACCAGCTGGTGGACGTCGTCGAAGGCGGTCACGGTGAAGCCGCCCGATCGCCAGACCTCGGCCAGGCGCTCTACCCGCTCGCTGACCCCCGCCCCCTCGTACTCGCCGAGCCGAACCATCTCCATGCCGTTGTGGTGGACATGGCCGGGACCGCTCATCGAGGCCCCGAACCCGCCGACCACGCCGATCACGATCCGCTCGACCCCCAGGATGTCGGCCGCCCGCTGGGGGCCGCCGAGACCGTTCTGGATCGAGATGACCGGCGTGTCGGGTCCGAGCACCGGGCCGAGAGCCCGGGCGGCGTCGGTCACCTGCGGCACCTTGGTGGCGAGGATGGCGAGATCGACGGCCCCGACGATGTCGCCCGGATCGGTCACGGCGCCGGCCAGGGTGACCGTCCGATCGCCCGAGGCACCCTCCACCCGTAGCCCGCCCCCGTTGATGGCCTCGACATGTTCAGCCCAGGGATCGACGGCCCAGACGTCGTGGCCGGCGTCGGCCAGCAGGCCGGCGTAGACGGAGCCCATGGCCCCGCAGCCGACGATGGCGATTCGCATGGTCGTGACCTCCCCTTCAGAACCGGGTGAGGGACCGGTCGTCGTTCATGGCGTCGAGCTGCTTCTGGATGGCCTTGGTCCAGTGGGGGTGGGTGAGGATCCAGAACTGGTCTGACGTGACGGCCTCCAGCACCAGGCGCCCGACATCGTCGGGGTCCATGCCGGCCTCCAGGCTGGCCTGGATGCTGCTCGCCACCCGACCCGACGCCTCGCCGTCGGCCTTCGGCTTGGCCCTGGTGGGCCGGTACTCGACGGAGTGCCTGCTGATGTTGGTGTTGATGGGGCCGGGACACAGCACCGAGGCCGTCACCGGGCTCTTGCGCCCCCGCAGGTCGCGCTCGAGGGTGGCCATGAGGGCCACCACCCCGTGCTTGGCCACGTTGTAGGCGCCCATCATCCCCGACGCCATCAGCCCCGCCATCGACGAGGTGGCGTTGATGTGGCCCTCGCCCTGTTCTTCGATGAGGGGGAGGAACACGTGGACCCCGTAGATCGGTCCCCACAGGTCGACGTCGATGATCCACCGCCAGTCGTCGAGCTTCATCTTGTGGGTCGCCGTGGGTATGCCGATGCCGGCGTTGTTGCACAGCACGTTCACCTGACCATAGGTGTCGATGGCGAGATCGGCCAGCGCCTCGACCTCCTCCAGCTGGGCGACGTCGCACCGCCGGCTCACCACCTCGGCCCCGGCGGTCGTCAGCTCGTTGACGACGCCGTCGAGAGCGGCGGTGTCGAGGTCGGCGATCACGAGCCTCATCCCAGCCGAAGCGAAGGCCCGGGCCATGCCCAACCCGATACCGCTGGCTCCGCCCGTGATGACGGCCACCCGGCCCTCGACGTCCTTCATGACGGTTCCTCCTGCGTCGGTGTGGGGGCCCAGCTTGGCCCGTCACCGACGACCGGGCCAGCCGGCCAGGCGGAGGTCAGCGCCGGCTGAACAGCCGCAGGATGTACCAGAACATCATCATCAGGGAGGCGAAGAGGCTGACGGCGGCCCCCACGTAGGCCCACTCCGGGTACTCGCGGAGGATCGTCTGCGTCTGATAGAGGATCGACGCTCCGGCCAGGGCGATCATGGCGATGCTGAACATGATCCCCAGCTCGAACCCAAACAGCACGGCGGCCACGATGAGGCCGATGGCGGCGAGGCTGCCCCACATCACCAGGGGGCGGAGGAACGACAGATCACGGCGGGTGGTGAAGGCCACCAGACTGAGGGCGGCGAAGCCCACCAGGGTGACGACGGCGGCGGAGCCGACCGTGGCGCTACCCCCGCCCTCCCGGTTGAAGACCAGGTAGAGGAACGGGGCAAAGATCACCGACTCCGCCAGGGCCAGGGCGAACAGCCCCCCGTACTGGGCGGACGTGTTGCCCAGGTTGTGGGCCGAACGGGAGGCGATCATGTTGACGATGGTGAAACCGCCGAGGATCAGCAACCAGGCGACCCCACCGCTCCTGAGGAGGAAGTCGGTGATGGCCTCGGCGATGCCGGTGATGAAGAGGACGGTCTCGAAAACGATGAAGGCCGCCACGGCGAGGGCCAGGTGCTGGTAGACCCGCACCAGGAACGCCGCCCGGGTGTTCTCGTCGGCATGGGCGACGGGAATCGGTGTTGGTTGGGCGTAGGACATGGGATCAGTGTGCCACAACCGATCGTCGACCGGCGGGCGGAACCGGCCGTCAGCGACGGGTCTCGGCCGCCACCCGCTTCTTGGTGGCGGCCCAGCCGCAGATCGGGCAGGTGGCCAGGTCGTGGTTGCGGGCCGGGCAGTACTCCCGGCCGAAGTAGATGATCTGGAGATGGCGCCGGATCCAGGTGTCGACAGGGAACACCGCCTTGAGGTCGCGCTCCGTCCGCTCGACCGACGTGCCGTTCGACACGCCCCACCGTGCGGCGAGGCGGTGGATGTGGGTGTCGACGGGGAAGGCCGGCACCCCGAAGGCCTGGGCCATGACCACGCTGGCCGTCTTGTGACCGACGCCGGCCAGGCCCTCGAGGAAGTCCCAGTCGGCGACGACCTCGCCGCCGGCGTCGACGATCTGATGGGCCATGGCCGACAGGTTGCGGGCCTTGGTGGGAGCCAGGCCGACCTCGCGGATGATCTCCAGGATCCGGTCGGGGTGGAGGGCCGCCATCTTCTCCGGTGTGTCGGCCACCGCGAACAGGGCTGGGGTGACCTGATTGACCTTCTTGTCGGTCGTCTGGGCCGACAGGGCGACCGACACGAGCAGGGTGTAGGGGTCGACGTGGTCGAGCGGTATGGGCGGGTCCGGGTACAGGCCGTCGAGGATCCGCCCGATCCGCTCCGCCTTCTCGGCCCGCTTCACCGCCGGCTCCCCTGGTCGGTCCCGTCACTCCTCATGCCCGAACCCTAACGGTGCGCTCCGACGGCGGGGCCGGATCGAGGTGACGAGGACCACCCCCAGCACGAGGAGGGCCCCACCGATCCACTCCGCCGGGCGGAGCCGGTTGTCCCGGATGATCCAGGCGAAGACGACTCCGAACACCGGGGTCAGGTAGGCGACGGACGCGGCCTGGGTGGCCGACGCCTCCCGGGTGATCACGGCCATCAGGACGAACGTGAGGGCCAGCGACGGGATGCCGGCGTAGAGCAGCGGGAGGATCAGACCCCAACCGACCTCGGTGTCGGCCGGTCCCTCGACCACCAGAGCGAGGGGGACGACGACGATGCTCGACATGACGAGCTGGACGGTCGTGATCATCACCGGGCCGGTGTCGCCGAAGCGCCACCAGCGCAGCACCACGATGCCGGCGGCCCAGCCGAGGCCACTCACCAGGAGGATGGCGACCCCGGCCAGGCTGGTGTCGCCGTCAAGGGCGGGGGAGGAGAGCACCACCGCCCCCACCACCCCGATGACCACGCCCGTGACGGCCGCCGGGCCCAGCCGCTCGCCGAGGAACACGAAGGCCATCACCGCCGTCCACACCGGTACCATGCTGGACAGCAGGGCGGCGACGCCGGCCGGCACCAGGCTCACCCCGGTCACCAACGTCGTGCTCGACAGCGTGGTGATGCACAGTGACACGGCGAAGATGCCGATGAGCGTGTGGCGGTCACGGGGCAGGGGCTCGCCCCGCCACCGGGTGTAGGCGAGCAACGCCAGCCCGCCGAGGACGAGCCGCATGCCGGTGAGCATCAGCGGCGTGGTGTGGCGCAGCGCCAACTGCATCACCGAGTAGTTGGCGCCGATCAGCACCGCCACCAGTACCACCAGGGCCAGCGTGGCCAGCCGACGCTCGCTCAGGCGACCGTGCCGTTCGGCCCCCGGCACCATGATTCGCTCGTCCATGTCGGGCCGAACCTACCGTACCCGAACCGACCGTGCCGCCGGGGCCGACTCCTCCCCGCTCGTTCCGACGGCAGCCGCCGGGGTGGTGACTCCACCTGCACCGGGGGTGCGGTTCGACGTAGGCTCCGCCCCATGTGGATACGCCTGCGCCAGATCGCCATCGTCGCCGAGGATCTCCGCCGGACGGCGCTCGACATCGGGACCGTCCTCGGGCTCGAGGCCTGCTTCACCGACCCGGGGGTCAAGGTGTTCGGGCTGAAGAACACGCTGTGGCCGATCGGCAACCAGTTCATCGAGGTCGTCACCCCGTTCCAGGACGACACCGCCGGGGGCCGCTACCTGCAGCGCCGGGGCGGCGACACCGGCTACATGTATATCTGTCAAGTCGACGACGTTGCCCATCGCCGGGAGCGGGCGGCCGAGCTCGGGATACGGATCGCCCTCGACCTGACCGACGTCGAGGGCGGCCATGACGGCATCCAGCTCCATCCGGCCGACACCGGCGGCACGTTCCTCGAGATGGACCAGATGCTGATGGAGGGGGCGGAGGCCCCCGACGGGCCGTGGTACCCGGCGGGCCGCAACTGGAAGCCGTACGTCAGGACCGACCTGGTGGCCGGCATCTCGGCGGCCGAGATCCAGAGCCCCGAACCGGGGCCCCTGGCCGAGCGGTGGGCGGCGATGGCCGAGGTCGACCTCGACACCGACGCCGACGGCAACCCCCGCATGGTGATCGACAACGGCACGGTGCGCTTCGTGGAGGACACCGACGGGCGGGGAGAGGGCCTGGGCGGAATCGACGTGATCACCACGGATCGGGACGCGGTACTCGCCGGAGCCCGGGCCCGCGACTGCTACGTCAGCGACGACGAGGTCCGGATCGCCGGTCTGCGTGTGCACCTCCGCTGATCCTCCCGAGGGACCAGTCCGCCCGGTGTCGTCCAAACGGAACACGACTGACACCCGCCGTCGATTGTTGCGTGTGACAATGGCAACAGGGATAATCCCTGGTCAGAGGCATACGGGCCAGGAAGATGGGCGCATCGACTTTGACGTGAGCGGTGAAGCTGTCTACCGTCCCAGTGCTACAAGACAGGTCCCATGACGTGGAGCAGGGGAGGTTGACCAGGTGTCTTTGCTAGATGTCTCCGACATCACGGTGAAGTTCGGTGGAATCACAGCGTTGGATCGGTTGTCCTTCGGTATCGAGGAGGGCCAGATCTGTGCGCTGATCGGTCCGAACGGCGCCGGTAAGACCACCCTCTTCAACGTCGTGAGCCGGATCTACGATCCCACCGAGGGGGCGGTTACCTTCGACGGCATCGATCTGCTGGCGCTGGCGCCCCACGCCATCTCGCAGAAGGGGGTCTACCGGACGTTCCAGAACCTGGCGCTGTGGCCCGGTATGACCGTGCTGCAGAACGTTATGGTCGGTGATCACACCCGGACGAAGGCCAACTTCGTCAGCTCGATGCTCCGACTCGGAACCCGCAAGGAGGAGGAGGAGAGCAAGGAGCGGGCGTGGGCCGCGCTCGAGGAGCTCGATCTGACCGAGCACGCCTTCCACCCCGCCGCCGGCCTCCCGTTCGGCACGCTCAAGCGGATCGAGCTGGCCCGGGCCCTCATCGGTGAGCCCAAGCTGCTGATGCTCGACGAGCCGGCGTCGGGCCTCACCCACAGCGAGGTCGACGGTCTGGCCGAAGTGATCCGCGGGCTCCGCGATCGCCACAACCTCTCCATCCTGCTGGTCGAACATCACATGCGGATGGTGATGAACATCTCGGAGCACGTCGTCGTGTTGAACTTCGGTAAGAAGATCGCCGAGGGCTCGCCCACCACCGTCCGTGAAGATCCCTCGGTCATCGAGGCCTACCTCGGGAGCTCCGTTTCATGAGCGATGTCGCCGATTCGTCCAACGGCTTGACCGGCACCAAGTCCAAGATGCTCCGGGTGGAGAACCTCCACGCCCGCTACGGGGCGATCGAGGTGCTCCGAGGTGTCTCCTTCGACGTGCCCGAGGGCGACGTCTCCGTCATCCTCGGTGCCAACGGTGCGGGCAAGACGACCACGCTGCGGGCCATCTGCAACATGGTGACCAGCGACGGGACGGTCGAGCTGGGTGGCACCAACATCGCCAAGATGGAGACGGCGGGGATCGTCAACCTGGGTGTGGCCCACGTGCCGCAGGGCCGGGGGACGTTCCCCGAGCTCTCGGTCATCGACAACCTCGAGGTCGGCGGGTACGTCCGCAAGGACAATCTCGACGATGACATCGACCGCTGGTTCCAGATGTTCCCCCGCCTCAAGGAGCGCAAGGACCAGCTTGCCGGTTCCCTGAGCGGCGGCGAGCAGCAGATGCTGGCGGTGGCCCGGGCGCTCATGTCGCGGCCCAAGCTGGTGCTGCTCGACGAACCGTCGCTCGGCCTCGCCCCGCTGATCATCGACGACCTGTTCACCAGGTTCAGGGAGCTCAACGAGGAGACCGGCATGACCATGCTCGTCGTCGAGCAGAACGCCAACATCGCGCTCGAGCTCGCCTCCTATGGCTATGTGCTCGAGGCGGGCGAGATCGTGCTCCAGGGCACCTCCGACGCCCTGAAGAACGACAGCGCTGTCCAAGACGCCTACCTGGGCGCCTAGTACCACCCACCGACACAGTACGCACCGACCGCACAGTACACAACGACCACCAACGTCAGGCATTCGAAAGGGGTATCCCGACGTGCAACTCTTCCTCCAGCGGCTCTTCGATGGGTTGGACAACGGGGCCGTCTACGCCGTAGTGGCCGTGGCCCTCGTCCTCATCTTCAAGGCGACCACCCTCGTCAACTTCGCCCAGGGCGAGCTGGCGATGTTCGGAACGTTCATCGCCTATGTCCTGGCCGTACCGGGCACCGACACCACGCTCAGCTACGGTCTCGGCTGGTCCGACTTCAAGGTCGGCTTCCTGCCGCTCGGGCTGATGCTCGCCATCATCGTTGCGATGGCGATCAGCGCCGCGGCGGGAGCGGCGATCGAACGGGTGTTGATACGTCCGTTCGACCCGACCGACCACCTCCCTGTGGTGCTGATCACACTCGGCATCTTCCTGATCCTCAACGCCGTGGCCGGCTACCTTTGGAACTTCAACCCCCGGCCCTTCCCGAGCCTGTTCCCCAATGCCCCCGACGCCTACGTCGGGATCGGCGGGGCCCGCCTCCGCCACTCGGTGATCGGCACCTGGGCCGTGCTGGGCCTGATCAGCCTCGTGCTGTGGTTCATCCTCAGCAAGACCAAGATCGGTCTCGCCTTCCGGGCCGTGTCGTCCAACACGGAGTCGGCCCGTCTGGTCGGTGTTCGGGTGGGACGGGTCCTCATGTTCGGGTGGGCCCTGGCCGCCGCCTTCGGGACGCTGGGCGGGTCCCTCGTGGCCCCGAAGCTGTTCCTGCAGCCCAACATGATGGCGGTGCTGCTGATCTTCTCGTTCGCTGCCGCCACCATCGGCGGGCTCGACTCGCTCGTCGGCGCCGTCGTTGGTGGTATCTCCATCGGCCTGATCCAGAGCATCCTGGTCGGCTACCTCGGCGACTACGACCCCGCCTTCATCGTGCTCAGCCTGGCCGTGGCCTTCGTGGTGATCCTGGTCGTGTTGTGGTTCAAGCCTGCGGGCCTGTTCGGAACCTCCCGGGTGGAGCGCGTGTGATGGGGCGGCACCACATGAACTATCCGACCACGATCAACCAGGGGGCAGCCCGATGAACGAACCGATGTTCACCTACGAGCAGGGCAGCAAGGAGCACAAGACCTACCTGGTGGTGACCTGGGGCTTGTTCATCCTGTTCGCCATCGCCCTGCCCTACATCCTCACCGCCCTCTTCGGTGAGTTCCAGGTCGGCCGTATGAACCGGGCCCTGTACCTGTCCGTGGCCATCCTCGGACTCAACCTGGTGATCGGCTACTCCGGCCTGATCGCCCTGGGTCACAGCGCCTTCATCGGCATCGGGGCCTTCATGACCGCCACCCTGATCATGGACCACGGATGGGACTACTGGATGACGATCCCGGTCTCGATGGGGGCGGCGTTCGTCGTCGGCGTCCTGCTCGGCATCCCGGCTCTGCGGATCAAAGGCTTGTACCTCGCCCTGTTGACGGTGGCCTTCGCTGCGGTGTTCCCCACGTTGGCCAAGCTCGACAAGTGGGGCATCGCCGACCGCACGGGCGGCGTCAACGGGCGCCGCATCAGCGAGGCGATCGTGGCCCCGGAGTGGGTCCAGACCATCCTTCGTATCGACGGCACCCCCGATCAGCAGGCGATCTACCGGTACTTCATCATCGCCACCTTCACCCTGCTCGCCTTCGTTGCCACCAGGAACCTGATCAAGAGCCGGCCCGGTCGCGCCATCATCGCCATCCGTGACAACGAGACCGGCGCTGCGGTGAGCGGGGTCAACCTCCCCCTCTACAAGACCCTGACGTTCGGCGTGAGCGCTTCCCTCGGTGGCCTGGCGGGTGTGCTGTGGGCCATGAACTCGGCGTTCGTCGGCGAGCAGGACTTCGGCTTTGCGCCGCTGGCCATCCCGCTGCTCGTCGGCCTCGTCATCGGTGGTGTGGCCACCTTGGAGGGGGCCCTCGTCGGTTCGCTCATCTGGGTGTTCGTCGGTGAGTTCACCCGGAGTCTCGGGCTCGACATCCTGTCGCAGGCCCTGTTCGGTGTGATCCTGATCTTCGTGACGTTCTTCGCTCCGGGCGGGGTCGTCGGCTTCCTGAAGTCGCTGAAGGCCAGGATCGTCCGGGTCGTTCCCCAGCCCCCCGCAGGGGTGCTCCGGGCCCGCACGGCCGACGAGCCGGCCGACGACGTGGTCGCCGAGCCCGCAGTCTGAGGCGACGAACAGGGCAACGCGGTCGTTACGACCGCGTTGCCATCGGCGCGCGATAGTTGAACTCGGTTGCGCCGATGTACACAGTGTCACGGCTCAGTGTCGAACACTCGAGTCGGAAGTTCTAGGCCCCCCTAGCAGAGGGGGGCCTGGTGAGAGGAGACAACTACATGAAGCGACTTACCCGAATACTCGCGCTCCTGTTCGCGTTTGCCCTGGTGGCGAGCGCTTGTGGTGGTGGTGATGACGACGCCGGCACCGACGCCGGCGAGGAGGAGGGGCTGCAGGGGGGCGGGGTCGATGACGACGCTGCGGCCGAGGCGCTGACCTCGACCACCGCTGC
>JBHJNQ010000084.1:0-24376 GCA_050330635.1 Acidimicrobiales bacterium
CTGGTGGCACTCCTTGAGGTCGACTTCGTGGTACGAGCCGTCCTTCATCCAGATCTGGAAGACACCCTTGATGTTCATCTTCACGATGTCTTCTTTGGCCAGCCCGTACTTGATGCCGAACAGCTCGTCGAAGAGGGAGTCGTCGAAGCTCTTCGAGCACAGCAAGCCGATGTTGAGCTTGATCGGCTTGCCGACCTTGCCGACCTTGCGATGCCACATGACCGGGCCGATCGAGGTCTGGCAGCTCATGCCGACCAGCGCCAGGTTCTCCAGCCCCCGATCGACGGCCTCGTCGAAGGCCATCGTGTTGGCGGAGTAGGTGTAGCGACTCCCGGCCCCGGCCAGGACCTCGGCCGGGTTGGTGGCGACCCCGGGGCGGGCCTTCCATCCACCGGCGTCACCCTCGAGCATCGACACCAGGGCACCATCGATGATCTTGTTCTCGAGACACCAGATGAGGATGGCCGACACGAGCCCGCCGTCCTGGCCCTTGTCGTAGACGGCGTCGTCGGCCGCCCGCACGAGGAGGATGTCTTTGTAGATGCCGGCCGCCTCGCCCTCGGCTCTCGTACGGCCGAACAGATGCTCGTCGGCCTCGGTCTCCCACGAACGGAAGCGGGGGCAGGCCCTGGTGCAGGAGGTGCACCCCTTCTCACCATGGAGGCAGTTGGCCGCTCCCAGCTCCTCTTCGAGGTGGAACGGCTTGTAGGCCCCCGGCTCGTGCTTGTAGCCGATCACGTCGTGGGGGCAGGCGATCACGCAGCCGGCACACCCCGTGCAGAGCCCCGACGTGATGACCTCGTCGTAGAGCTCCTTCCATTGGAACGTCCAACGTTCGGTCGTGGTCGCCGATGCCGCCGCTGCCGTGTCGGTCATGGCTCGGAATCTAGCGGGCCCGACCCCCGTCGCCAGAAATCGGAGCGACGGCGGGGTGGGGGCGGCCGACGATCACAGGTCGACCTCGTCGACGAAGCAGTCGGCCATGAGCTCGGCGATCGGCTCGGGCAGGGGCTCGAGGGTGTCGAGGCGGAGCGACGCCTCGAGCACCACGAAGTCGTCGAACGGCATCGTGGACTCGATCCGCTCGTAGGTGCACTCACACACGTCGCGCACGACCCGGGGGTCGGACCCCGCCTCGGTGCAGGCGGCCAGGAAGGCGTCACGGTGCTCGGCCGTGTAGCCGTCGGCGGGCGGGGTCGAGCCGCAGCCGCCCAGCCCCACACCGGTGACCGCCACCGCCGAGGCCACGGCCACGGCCCGGGCCGCGCCCCGGCCAAACCGTCGCGGCATCGGCGGCGAGGAGGGGGACACGGCGCGACCGTAGCCCGTCACCGGTCGACCAGCTGGCGGGCCCGGGCGAACACCGCGTCGAGCATGTCTTCGGTCAGGCGGCCGGTGAACGTGTTCTGCTGACTCACGTGATAGCTGCAGATGATCGTCCGTCCCTCGTGCTCCACCTCGACCCCGTGACCGAAACGGGGCCGGGGCCGCAGCCCGAGGTGGGAGGCCAGGGCCTGGTAGGCGAAGCCGCCGAGGGCCAC
Source organism: Acidimicrobiales bacterium (assembly GCA_050330635.1). Taxonomy (GTDB): domain Bacteria; phylum Actinomycetota; class Acidimicrobiia; order Acidimicrobiales; family SZUA-35; genus CADEDH01. The sequence continues at coordinate 1,542 of JBHJNQ010000084.1, forward strand.
GAAGACCGTGGGCTCGACGACGGCCAGCTCCCGGGCGAAGAAGGGACGGCACCGGTCGCGCTCGACGGTCGTCGGCTTGTTGGCCGGAGGCGCGCACTTGACCGGCGAGGTGACGACGGCTCCGGTCAGCCTCAGCCCGTCCCGGCGGTCGACGGCCTCGGGCTGGTTGGCGAACCCGGCCCGATGGAGGGCCCGGTACAGCCACTGGCCGGAACGGTCTCCGGTGAACATCCGCCCCGTGCGGTTCGCCCCGTGGGCGGCGGGGGCCAGGCCCACCACCATGAGCCGACCCGTGGGATCCCCGAAACCGGGAACCCCCCGACCCCAGTAGCTCTCGTCCCGGAAGGCCGCCCGCTTCTCGGTGGCCACCTGCTCCCGCCACGCCACGAGCCGGGGGCAGGCCCGACAGCGGGTCACCTCGTCGGCGATCGCCGACCAGGAGTCACCGTCGGCGATCGCCGACCAGGAGTCACCGTCGGCGGGTACGTCCGGTTCGGCCGGGGTGGAACCCGCCGGCGGCCACTCGGACGGGTACGTGGGTGGTTCCGAGGGCACGTGACCGAACGGTAGATACCGTGGGGGCCGATGGCACGCTCCAAGGCCCCGAAACCTACGACGGTCCTGCTCGTCCGCCACGGCAGGACGCCGACCACCGGTCAGGTGCTGCCCGGGCGGGCCAAGGGGCTGCACCTCGCCGACGAAGGGGTGGCCCAGGCCGAGCGGGCGGCCGAGCGCATCGCCTCCCTGGGCAAGCGCAAGGTTGCCGCCATCTACGCCTCGCCCATGGAGCGGACCCGGGAGACGGCGGCCCCCATCGCCCGGGCCCTCGGTCTTCGGGTCCGGTCCAACCGGGGCCTGCTCGAGGCCGACTTCGGGGCGTGGACGGGCCGCAACCTGAGCGACCTGATGAAGCTGCCGGAGTGGCAGCAGGTCCAGCGCTATCCCAGCGGGTTCCGGTTCCCCGAGGGGGAGTCGTTCACGGAGATGCAGCAGCGCATCACCTCGGCCCTCCAGGCCATCGTGGCCGAACACCCCGGCAAACTCGTGGTGGCGGTGTCCCACGCCGATCCGATCAAGGCGGCCGTGGCCGAGGCCATGGGCACCCACCTCGACCTGTTCCAACGCATCGTCGTGGGCCAGTGCTCGATCTCGGCCATCATGTACACGCCGACCGGCCCCGTCGTGCTCGGCGTGAACTCGATGGGCGACGATCTGAAGCACCTGGTACCCAGCTGATTCCATGAGGCTGATTCCATGAGCGAGTCGTTCGAGTTCCGCGAAGTGACGCATTTCACCGCCGGCGCGGTCGGGGATCCGGGGCAGCGGGTCTTCTATCTGCAGGTGGGCGACGAGGGTGGTCATGTGTCGGTCAAGCTGGAGAAGCAGCAGGTGATGGCGCTGGCCCAGTTCCTGCGCACCGTGCTCGAGGACCTCCCGTCACCACCGGCGGCGTCGGCCGCAGCGGCCGTTCCCCTACGCGAGCCCACGGCCCCGGCCTGGGTCGTCGGGCAGATCGCGGTCGGGGTGTCGGAGGCCGATGCCGAAGTGGTGCTCGTGGTCGACGAACGCGTCGACGACGACCTCGACGACGACCTCGACGACGACGATCCCTTCGATGATCAGGCCGAGGGAGCGCGGCTGCGGGCCCACATCAACGTGACCCAGGCCGCCAGCTTCATCGCCACCTCCGACGAGCTGATGGAACGGGGCCGGCCCCCGTGCCGGCTGTGCGGGCAGCCCCTCGACCCCCAGGGCCACGCCTGCCCCCGGCTCAACTGAGCAGGTCCATGGCCGACCTCCCGTCCTCCCCACCCGAGGGTCCCAGCGGCGACGAGCCGTCGGGTGCGGCCTTCGGCCTGCCGGTCGATGAGCTGGAGACCCTGCTGCAGGACGGGGAGATCGCCATCGAGGGCCGCATGCCCTACAGCTCCAACGCCACGTTCCTCGTCGAGGTGACCGACGGCCGGGGCCGGGCCCACCGGGCCATCTACAAGCCCGGCCGCGGCGAGCGGCCCCTTTGGGATTTCCCGCCCGACCTCTACCGCAGGGAGGTGGCGGCGTACCGGTTGGCCCGGGCCCTGGGCTGGTCGGTCGTCCCACCGACGGTGATCGCCTCCGGTCCCGCCGGCGAGGGCTCGCTCCAGGCCTTCGTCGACGCCGACTTCTCAGAGCACTACTTCACCCTCCTCGACCAGGGCGTCGGGCTCGACGACCTCCGGAGGCTGTGCGCCCTCGACCTCATCGCCAACAACACCGACCGCAAGTCGGGGCACTGCCTGCTGGGGCACGACGGAAGGATCTACGGGATCGACCACGGTCTCGCCTTCCACGCCCAGGACAAGCTGCGGACCGTGATGTGGGACTTCGCCGGCGACCCCGTCCCCGCCGACATCGTCGACGACGTAACCCGCTTCCTCGACCTGGGCCCACCCCTGGAGCTGTGCCGCCTCCTCAACGCCGACGAGAACGACGCCCTGCTCCGTCGGGCCCGCCGCCTGGTCGACCGGCGGACCTATCCCGACGACGACACGGGCGGCCACCGCTACCCGTGGCCGCTGGTCTGAGGGGCCCAGCCGTCGACCGGGGGATGACAACCGGGCCCGGGGCCGGCACACTTGGACCGCGGCTCGTTCGCTGGGCCGGCGGCATCCCCACGAGCCCGAGATTGGAGACCCCGTTGTCGAGCGAGACGCCGGAACAGATCGAGGCCCTCACCAACGCCTTCGTCGACGAGAGCTGGGATCCGGAGATGACGGTTGCCGAGTGGTGGGCTCGGATGGCCGGAGCCAACCTGACCCACCCCACCCTTCCGATCGAGGCCGGCGGGCGGGGATGGTCGGGGGCGCAGGCCGCGGTGGTCGGCCGCACCCTCGCCGACCGGCGCGTGGTCGGGCCGCCCGGCGGGCTCGGCATGCTCTTGGCCGCTCCCACCATCGCCGCCAACGGCTCCCCGGGCCAGATCGAGCGGTGGGTCCCCCGGATCCTCGACGGGACCGAGTCGTGGTGCCAGCTGTTCTCCGAACCGGGTGCCGGGTCGGATCTCGCCAGCCTCCAGTGCCGCGCCGTCGAGGACGGTGACGAGTGGGTCATCACCGGGCAGAAGGTCTGGACGTCGAACGGCCACGAGGCCGACTGGGGCATGCTGATCGCCCGTACCGACCCGGAGCTCCCGAAGCATCAGGGCATCACGTACTTCGGGTTCCCCATGGACCAGGACGGTGTCGAGGTTCGGCCCCTCACCGAGATGACCGGCCGGGCCCTGTTCAACGAGGTATTCATCTCGGAGGCCCGGGTCTCCACCGACGACATCATCGGCGGCCGGGGCAACGGCTGGCGGGTGGCCAACAGCACCCTGATGTTCGAACGGGTCGGGATCGGCGGTGGCCACGGCGGCGGGTTCGGCACGGCATCGCCCGGCAGGATCGCCGGTCACCTCAACCGCCCCGTCGGGGAATTCCTCGGCCGGCGCGGCTCGATCTCGGTGGGCGCAGTCGGCCGGCGGGTGCTGAGCCTGCTGAGCGAGGAGGCCGAGGCCCGGGGCCGCCACCGCGACCCGGTGGTGCGTGACGGGTTGGCCCGGCTGCACATGCTGCACCGCATCGCCGCCATGACCGTCAAGCGTCAGGCGGCCGAGCGACGCAGCGGGCGCCCGTCACACGGGGTGGAGGGCAACCTGGCCAAGATCCTCAACACCCGGATCCTGCATCTCGCCCGCGACCTCACCGGCGAGATCCTCGGCCCCGACGCCACCATCGTCGGCCGCGACGCCGCCACCGAGGGTCTGCTGCAGGAACTGATCCTGTTCTCCCCGGCGCCTCCCATCTACGGCGGCACCGACGAGATCCAGCGCAACGTGATCGGCGAGCGGGGCCTCGGCCTGCCCAAGGAACCCGGCCCCGATCGCGACACCCCGTTCAAGGATCTGCCGAAGTAGCCGACGGCGACCGGGTGGTCGGTGGCGGCGCTCTGGAGGCCGCGGGCCGGGCGCGGGTAGCGTGCCGGCAGGAGGCACCATGAGCTACGAACAGATCAGCTACGAGCAGCGCGACGATCTCGCCCTCGTCACCCTCGACCGGCCCGAGCGCCTGAACGCATGGACGACCCGAATGGGACGCGAGCTGGCGGACGCATTCGAGACGGCCAACGCCGAGAGCTCGGTCGGCGCCATCGTCGTCACGGGCGCCGGGCGGGGCTTCTGCGCCGGCGCCGACATCGGCGACGCCTTCAAACGCGATCTCGACCGGGCCGACGCCGGCGACGCGCCACCGGAGCGGGATCCGCAGGAGACGCCGGCCTGGGTTGCCATGTGCCGCCGGTCCAAGCCCCTGGTGGCCGCGGTCAACGGCGCAGCCGTGGGGGTCGGGTTGACGATGATCCTGCCGTTCGACCACATCGTGGCATCCGACCGGGCCAAGCTGTCGTGCCGCTTCATAAGGATGGGCATCACCCCCGAGCTGGCCAGCAGCCACTACCTGGTCGCCCGCATGGGATGGGGCGCAGCGAGCGACCTCGCCCTCACGGGGCGCATCATCGAGGCCGAGGAGGCGCTGACCATGCGCCTCGTCGACGCCGTCGTCCCCCACGACGAGCTCCTCGATCGGGCCCTCGACAAGGCCCGCCAGTTCGCCGCCAACCCGGATCCCCAGCTGCGGATGATCAAGGATCTCCTCACCCGCAACGCCTCCGAATCCGACCTCGAGGCCGTCGAGCAGCGGGAGATGGAAGCACTCCACGAGGCCCTGGCCACGGCCGAGCATCGGGAGGCGGTCGACGCCTTCCTGGCCAAGCGGGAGCCCCGATTCCGCTGATCGATTCAGCGCCCCATCGAGCGCCGAAAAACCTGTCCCAGGATTTGGGAAACAAGTGTAGTTGAGCGCTATCATCCTGCCATGGCTGATGTCGACGATGGCTACGACGCAGTTCGGGCCGCCTATCCCCCCATCCTCAACACGGCACAGGTGGCCGAGCTGCTCGATCTCAACAGTCGAACGGTGCTCAACATGGCGGGCGACGGCAGGCTCCCCGCCAGCCGCCTCCCGGGATCACGCAAGTTCCACTTCATCCTCGACGACATCATCGAGACCCTGAAGGCCAACCGGGTCACGGCCAAGGAGTAGTCGCCTCGGCGGGGATTGGCGGGGGACGGCCGGGAATGGCCGGGCCGTCGTCGGCGTTGGTGGGCCATGGCTTCCATCATCGCCGAACTGGTCGGCAACTATCGCGTCGACATCACCAACGGCAGGCACACCTGGCGGGCCGACGAGCCGGCGGCGCTCGGCGGGGACGACACCGGTCCCACCCCTTACGACCTCCTCCTCGGCGCCCTCGCGTCCTGCACCGCCATCACCCTGGCGCTCTACGCCGATCGCAAGGGCATCACCCTCGGCTCAGTCTCGGTTGAGTACTCCCACGATCGGATCCACGCCGACGACTGCGAGACGTGCGACGACGATCTGGTCGGCATGCTCGAGCGGGTGACGTCGCGGATCTTCATCGACGGCGACTTCGACGAAGCGACCAGGTCGCGGCTCCAGGAGATCGCCGTCCGATGCCCTGTCCATCGCACCCTGGCCTCCGGCGTCGTGTTCGACGAAACCATCTTCGTCGGCTGAACCGGGTCCGCCCGGCTGGCGAAGCGGCGAGATCCTTGGCCTCGACAAACAGCACCCTGCGTGGCCGTTGATGCCGCACGGCGGTACCCTTAGCGGCCGGCGCGGAGCGATCCGACAGGCCCCGGAGGTCGGCACGACATGAGTGATCTCGACAAGCTGCCCGAGTGGGCCGCAACCCGGGTCGAGCCGGGGAGCAACGGCCCCGACCCCGACCGGTCTCCGCATGGCCGCCGCCGGCGCCCGTGGCTCCCGGTCGCGGTGGGCGGCTCGGTGGTCCTGGTGGCGGCCATGGCCGCCCTCGGGTACTGGGTGGCGGGACAGGTCGCCGACGACTCGCCGGTCGACGCCAGCGACGCCGCCGCCAACGAGGTTGGCTCGGAACCGGCCTCGACCGAGGCGACCGGCGGGGAGACCGCCGCAGCCGGCGACGTAGACGCCACCACCACCACCACCACCGCCGCCGTCGACGCCACGACGACCACGGCGGCCGAGGAAGCCGAGGAGGCCGCGACCGACCAGACTGGCGCCGACGCCGGCAACCGGAACGGCGAGATCCGCTACGCCGTGTTCGACGGTGGTCAGGTCTTCCTCCGGGGGCGGGTGCCGTCGGCCGAGGTCAGCGAGGCCATCGAGACGAGGGCCGGCCTCGTCGTCGGCCCCGACAACGTCTTCAACGAATACGAGATCGACCCCACGGTCCCCATCGAGGTGGCGTCGCCCCTCTACGTCGAGGACGTCGTGCTGTTCGAGTTCAACAGCATCGAGATCCAGTCGGCCTTCCTCCCGATCCTCGACCTCGGCACGCTCCTCCTGGTCCAGAATCCCAAGGCCGAGATCACGGTCGTGGCCCGGACGGACGCCGTCGGCCCGGCCGACGTCAACCTCGAGGTGTCGCGCCAGCGGGGCCAGGCGGTCGTCGACTACTGGGTCCGCAAGGGCATCGACCCGAGCCGGGTCAGCGTCGACGCCCGGGGCGAGTCGGATGCATCCGACGACGACGACCCCGAGGATGCCGCCCTCAACCGGCGGGCCGAGTTCACAATCAGCAACTTCCTGGCCGAGTGACGGCCCACTAGCGTCGTCGGGGTGGCCGCCTCCGACGGCGACGGTGTCAGCCGCTCGCTCACCATCGATCCCCGCCTGGATCTGGCCACGACGGTGCGGGGGGCCAAGAACCCGGTGCTCGTGGGCCCGACCGAGGCCTACTGGTGCACCCGCACCCCCGAGGGGACGGGCGCCCTGAGCCTGCAGCGGACGGCGGACGACCGCGTCGAGGCCACGGCCTGGGGCGCCGGGGCGGGATGGCTGCTCGACCAGGTGCCCCGATTGCTGGGGGCCGACGACGACCCCGGCGGATTCGCCCCCTCCGGTCGTATCGGCCAGCTGTGGCGGCGGTCGCCGTTCCGCCTGGCCCGCACCGACCGGCCGTGGGACGCCCTCGTCGGTGCCATCCTCGGCCAGAAGGTCCAGACGGCCAACGCCGCCCAATCCCGCCGGGCCCTCGCCCGCCGGTTCGGCGACCCAGCCCCCGGGCCCCGACCGGCCTGGATCCTGCCGTCACCCGACCGTGTGGCCGGGCTCGGCTACCACGACCTCCATCCGTTGCGGGTCGAGCGCAAGCGGGCCGAGGTGTTGATCCGCACCGCCCGGGAGATGCCGCGACTCGCCCCCGTGTTCGCCGACGGCGACCCTGCCCGCATCACCGAACGACTGGCCCACGTCCGGGGCATCGGGCCGTGGACCGCGGCCATGGTCACCGCCGTCACGGTCGGCGACCCCGACGCCGTCCCCGTCGGCGACTTCCATCTCCCCAACACGGTGGCGTGGCTCCTGGCCGGCGAACCCCGGGCCGACGACGCCCGCATGCTCGAGTTGCTCGAGCCCTACGCCGGGCACCGGTGGCGGGTGTTGCGCCTGGCCAAGTCGTCGACGACCGCTCCCCGCTACGGACCCCGGCTCAGCCGGCGGGGCGACGGCCTGTACCTGGGCCGCTGACCGCCCGCCGGCTGCGTCGCCGTGACCCGCTCGTCACCAGTGGCGGAGATCGATGGCCCACCGGTCGACGACGCGGTCGCCGTCGACGACCCAATACTGTTCGTGACGGGCCACCGTCGGGTCGACGTGGGCCGGCAGGAGGCGGATCCGGTCGCCGACGGCGGGGAGCGGGTCGCCATCCGCCGGGCGGAGGGTGCTGTGCTCGTCGGAGCAGAACAACAGCTCCCCGTCGGGCCACGTGGGATTGCCGTGATCCATTCCGAAGGCCTTCAACCCGGCGTCGACCACGAACCACCCCTTGGGGCTGACCGAGACGACGGTGGCCAGAACCGACAGGGCGATGCGGAACGGGACCTCGAGGGTGGCGTACTGGGTGTCCATCAGGAGGAACGATCCCGCCTGGATCTCCGTGGCCCAGGTGTTGACGGCGTAGGTGCCGGTCCCGCCCGCCGACACGATGTCGCCACCGACGGCCTCGTGGGCCGTGAGCAGCTTGGTCATCGACCGCTCCACCCGCTCCCGTCGCTCACCGGGATCGGCCACCATCATGAGGTGGCCCTCGTAGCCCATCACCCCCCGTACCTCGAGCCCCTCGGCCCGGGCCGTGTCGGCCAACGGGCCGGCCTCCTCGACGAGGCACCCGCAGCGGGGAAGGCCGACCTCGACGTCGATCAGCACACTGGAGATGGCGCCGTCCACGGCGGCCCGCATCGTCTCGACCGAGTCGATGGCCACGGTGATGCCGATCGAGCGACCGTCGACCAGCCGAGCCAGTCGGCTGCAGTCGAGCACCTCGTTGGCCAGCAGGAGATCGGTGCCGACACCGGCGGCGGCCATGCCCTCGATCTCGCGCACCGTGGCGGCGCAGAACCGGTCGTGTCCGGCGTCGACGAGCCGGCGGGCCATCTCCGTGGATTTGAACGCCTTCACGTGGGGCCGGAGCCGGTCGCCCGGTAGGGCGTCGCTCATGGCGGCCAGGTTGGCGGCGAAGACGGGCTCGTCGACCAGCAGGGCCGGGGTGGGCAGCTTTTCGACGGTTGACGGGTCGACCATTTCCGGAACCATAAACCAGCGGGTCTCGTCGTGCCGGGCGGACGGCGTCGGCTAGGGTGCCGTCGTGACCATCGCCGTGGGGCCAGGGCCGACGGGCCCGGCCGCCGCCTGAGCGGCCCCGGTCGAGGGGACGGCACGATGCCCGAGCTTCCCGAGGTCGAGACGATCCGACGCCAGCTGTCCCCGTTGCTGCCGGGACGGGTCGTGGTCGACGCCTGGTCCCACCCCTCGGCCAAGTTCACCCCGGCGGTGGGGATCGTCGGCGCCCGCTTCGACGGCGTGGCTCGTCGGGGCAAGTTCCTCCTCCTCGCCCTGTCCGACGGTCGCGAACTGGTCGTCCATCTCGGCATGACCGGTTCCCTCCTGCTCGTCACCGATCCCGACGCAGCGGCGGCGCTGGCCACCGACCCTTACGTCCGTGCCCGCTGGGCGCTCGAGGGCCGGGGCGAGGGCGCGGGCGAGGGCCCGGTGGCGGCAGCCGAGGCCGAGCTCGTGTTCCGCGACATCCGCCGGTTCGGTCGACTCCGCGTGGTCCCGGGAGGCGATCACCGGACGATCCCCACCCTGGCCGCCATGGGCCCCGAGCCGTTCGACCCCGACCTCGACGGCGACCGCTTCGCCGCCCTCCTGGCCCGCAGCCGACGGCGGCTCAAGACCCAGCTCCTGTCACAACGCCCCATCGCCGGGGTCGGCAACATCTACGCCGACGAGGCGCTGTGGCTGGCCGGTATCAATCCTCGGGTCACCCGGCTCGGGCCGCAGCGGGCGGCGGCACTGCTGGCGGCGCTGCGCCAGGTGCTGGCCCAGGGCATCGACAACGGGGGCACGACCCTGCGCGACTATCGCAATGCCGAGGGCGGGTGGGGCAGCAACCAGGCCACGCTGGCGGCCTACGGGCGGGCCGGCCTGCCCTGCCTCCGCTGCGGGACCCCACTGCGGTCGGCCGTGATCGACGCTCGGTCGACCACGTGGTGCGGCGCCTGCCAGCGACGGTGACCGGAACCCGGTCGATCGACCGATCGTTCAGATCACGACCTCATTCTCGACCCCGGAACCGTCGACGGCGGTGGCCGACATCGTAGGCTCGCGACCATGGACGAGGGGCTATCAGATGTGGAGCAGCGGACCTGGCGCGCGTTCCTTTCCGCCAACGTGCAACTGCTGGAGAAGCTCGATCACGAGCTGCAGCAGCGATCCCACCTGTCGCTCACCGACTTCGAGATCCTTTCGGTGCTGGCTGCGGCCGACGGCAACCGGCTCCGCATGAGCGAACTGGCCGACCGGGTCCTCGTGTCCCGCAGCCGCCTGACGTACCGCGTCGACCGGTTGGTCGAGGTCGACTACGTCGCCCGCCAGGAATGCGCAGACGACCGCCGCGGCCTGTGGGCCATCCTCACCGCCAACGGGGCCCGGGCCCTGGACGCCGCCACCCCCGGCTACGTGGCCGACGTCCGCACCTGGTTCTTCGAGATGCTCGACCTCGATGAGATCGAGGTCGTCGGTCGGATCATGTCGCGAATGGACTCGAAGCTGTCGAGCAACTGAACTCGTACCCGGTGCTCGGCTTCATCGTCATCGGCGCCGGCCGGGCCGGTCGTTCGTTCGCCGCCGCCCTCGAGGGTCGGGGCTGGCGCAACGACGGGATGCTCGGACGCCACGACGACGTGTCGGGCGCCGCCCGCTCGACCGACGTCGTCCTGATCACGGTGCCCGACGACGCCATCGCCGCCGTGGCCGCCGCCATCACGCCCGACCGGGCGGCCGTGCTCCACGCGTCGGGAGTGGAGGGGCTCCGGGTACTCGGCCGACACGAGCGGCGGGGATCCGTCCACCCCCTGATGTCGCTGCCCGATCCGGCGACGGGGGCCCAACGGCTGGTGTCGGGCATCGTGTTCGCCGTCGCCGGCGACCGGGCCGCCGCCACCGTCGTCGAGGCGCTCGGTGGCCGGGCGGTCGACGTGGACGACGCCATCCGACCCCTCTACCATGCAGCGGCGGCCGTCGCCGCCAACCACCTCGTCGTTCTCTGCGCCCAGGTGGAGCGGCTGGCGGCTGGCGTCGGCGTGCCCGTCGACGCCTACTGGGAGCTGATGTCGACCACCCTCGGCAACGTTCGACGGGCGGGTGCGGTATCGTCACTCACGGGTCCGGCGGCTCGCAACGACACCTCGACGCTCCGTATGCATCTGGCCGCCCTGCCCGAAGCCGAACGCGAACTCTATGTCACCCTCGCCTCCGAAGCTGCTCGTCTGGCCGGCCACCATCTCGACCTACGAGCGGGATCGACGATGACCGGCGATGGCACCGCCTCCGGACGGACGGCAGCGATCCCGCTCCCCCATCCGACCGGCCGACCGGGGACCACCCCTCCGATGACTGACCGACCCCGAATCATCACCACCATCGCCGAGCTGCGGACCGCGCTCGACGAGCAGCGGCGCCAGGGCCGCACCATCGGCTTCGTGCCGACGATGGGCTACCTTCACGAGGGGCACGGGTCGCTGATGGCGGCGGCCAGCGCCGCCAACGACGTCACGGTGGCCAGCATCTTCGTCAACCCCCTCCAGTTCGCCCCCACCGAGGACCTCGCCAGCTACCCCCGCGATCTGGAACGCGACGCCACCCTGGCCGCCGGCAACGGGGTCGATCTCCTCTTCACCCCGTCGGTCGACGAGATGTACCCCGCCGGTCGGGTGCTGACCACGGTGTCGGTGGCCGAGCTGTCGGCCGCCTGGGACGGCGCCAGCCGCCCCACCCACTTCGCCGGCGTGGCCACCGTCGTAGCGAAGCTGTTCGGCATCGTCGGCCCGTGCCGGGCCTACTTCGGCGAGAAGGACTTCCAGCAGCTCGCCATCGTCACCCGGATGGTGACCGACCTGTCCCTACCGGTCGAGGTCGTCGGCTGCCCCATCGTGCGCGAGGCGGACGGGCTGGCCATGTCGAGCCGCAACGTCTATCTCGACCCCGACCAGCGGGCCGCCGCCGTCGTGCTGCGGCGGGCCCTCGACGAGGGCGAACGGGTCATCGCCGCCGGCGAGCGGTCGACGGCCGCCGTCGACCGGGCCATGGCCGCCGTCGTGGCGGCCGAACCCCTGGCCGCCCTCGACTACGCCGCCGCCGTGGACGCCACCACCCTGACCCAGCCGCCGGAACTGGCGGGAGCGGTGCGGTTGCTGGTGGCGGCCCGGGTCGGCGCCACCCGCCTGATCGACAACTGCGGGGTCACCGTCGACCCCGCCGGGCCGAAGGGACCAGCATCGTGACGACCAGAACCGTTCCCACCATCCGGGAGTCGAAACGACGCAACGGCGCCGACCCTCTCGTGATGGTCACCGCCTACGACGCCCCGTCGGGTCGAGTGGCCACCCAGGCCGACGTCGATCTCATCCTCGTGGGCGACTCGCTGGCCATGGTCGTGCTCGGCTACGACGACACCCTCAGCGTCACCGTCGACGACATGGCCTACCACGTGGCCGCGGTGGCCCGCTCGAAACCGACGGCGGTGCTCGTCGGCGACCTCCCGTGGATGAGCTTCCACGTGTCGACGGCCGAGACGGTCCACAACGCGGCGAAGCTGATCAGGGCCGGGGCGGCGTGCGTCAAGCTCGAGGGCGGGGTCAAGCGGCGACCGATGGTGGAGGCCATCGTGGCGGCCGAGATCCCGGTGATGGGCCACATCGGCCTCACGCCCCAGTCGGCCAAGGTCATGGGCGGTTTCAAGGTCCAGGGCCGGGAGGGGGCGGCGGCCCGCCAGATGGTGGCCGAGGCCCGCGAGCTCGAGGCCGCGGGATGCTTCGCCATGGTCATCGAGGGGGTGCCCGACGTGGTCGGGCGCATGGTGACCGACGAGTTGGGGATCCCTACGATCGGCATCGGTGCCGGCCCCGACACCGACGGCCAGGTCTTGGTGTACCACGACATCATCGGGCTCGAGAACCGGTTCAAGCCGAAGTTCGTGCGCCGCTACGGCACCGCCTTCGACGACCAGGCGGCGGCCCTGACCCGCTACGCCGCCGACGTGCGCTCGGGCTCGTTCCCCGGCGACGACGAGATCTACCGGGCCAACGACCAACTGACCGAGGCACTCGGCCTCTACGGCAGCGGCCCTCGCTAGGGTCGGACCGATGCCGACGTTCGCCCTCCGGGCCCCGCGGGTCTTCGAGTCCGGTTTCGCCCGCATCCGGGCCGAGCTCGAGGTCCCCGCCCGATTCCCCGACGCCGTGTTGGCCGAGGCCGACGGCGCCGCCGACCGGATCGGTCCAGGTGGTCGCCTCGACGCCCGCCACCTCCCCCTCGTCGCCGTCGATCCGCCGGGCACCACCGACCTCGACCAGGCGTTCTGGGCGGAGGCGACCGACACCGGCTACCGGGTCCGCTACGCCATCGCCGACGTCGGAGCCTTCATCGCCCCCGGAGGCGCCATCGACATCGAGGCCCGACGGCGGGGCACCACCCTCTACAGTCCCGATCTGCGGACCCCGCTGCACCCGCCGATCCTCAGCGAGGGTAGGGCCAGCCTTCTCGCCGGCACCGACAAGCCGGCCCTGCTGTGGACCATCGCCCTCGACGACCGGGCCGCCCCGGTCGACTGGACGGTCGAGCGGGCCCTCGTCAGGGTCGACGCCGCCATCTCCTACGCCCGGGCCCAGGGGGCCATCGCCGGTCACCCGGGGCACGGGGTCGACGCCGAGCTGGTTCCCCTCCTCGGCCTCCTGGCCACGATCGGCCGGCTGCGGGAGGATCGGGAGGCCGAGCGGGGCGGGGTCAGCATCAACCTCCCGGCCCAGGAGATCGTCGAGCACGGCACCAGCTACGGGCTCGACTTCGCCGCCACCCTCCCCGTCGAGGGCTGGAACGCCCAGATCTCCCTCCTCACCGGCATCGTGGCCGCCCACACCATGGCCGACGCCCGCATCGGCGTACTCCGCACCCTGCCCCCGCCCGACGAGCGGGCGGTGGGTCGACTCCGCCGGACGGCCGACGCCCTGTCCCTGGCGTGGCCGGCCGAGATGACCTACGCCGACTTCGTCCGGGCCATGGGTCCGAACTCGCCGGCGACCAACGCCTTCCTCCTCCAGGCCACGAGGACGTTGCGGGGCGCCGGCTACGTCGGCTTCGCCGGGGTCGTGCCGGAGCGAGCGGAGCACGGGGCCATCGCCTCCGTCTACGCCCACGTGACCGCCCCGTTACGGCGGCTCGTCGACCGTTTCGGCAACGAGATCCTGCTCGCCGTCCACGCCGGGGTCGAGCCGCCGGCATGGGCGGTCGAAGCACTCGACGAGCTGCCGGGGCTGATGGGTCAGGCCCGCCAGCGGGAATCCCGGCTCGAGCGGGCCCTGCTCGACTACGCCGAGGCCGTCGTCCTCGAGGGCTCCGTCGGCCAACGTTTCGTCGGCCACGTGGTCGACGTCGACGAGCGCCGGGGCGACGCGCTCATCCAGATCGCCGACCCGGCGATCGTGGCCACGGTGGACGGCGAGGGCCGGTCATTGGCCGAGCGCCTCCACCTCGAGCTCACGGTGGCCGACCCCGCCACCCGCACGATCGGGTTCGAGGTGGTGTGATGTCGCCCACCACGGCCGCCGGCGTCCTTGCGGCTGCGATGCTCCTGGCTGCCTGCGGCGGCGCCGACCCCCCGGACACCGACCCCCCGGACAGCGGCATCAACGGCACCGGCACCGCCGCCACCGGCACCGCCGCCACCGCACCGTCGGGCGACACGGCGGCGACCGGCACCGCCGCCACCGCACCGTCGGGCGACACCGGGACCACCGGGGAGACGACGGAGGCCGATGAGGCCAGCGCCGAGCGGTACCCGGACGTGGTCGACGCCACCGCCCGCCTCGATGGCGACGGGACCTGGACGGTCTCGGCCACCCTCAGCTCGCCCTACGACAGCCCCGAACGCTACGCCGACGCCTGGCGGGTGCTCGGCCCCGACGGCACCGTGTTCGGCGTGCGGGAACTGCTCCACGACCATGCCAACGAGCAGCCGTTCACCCGGAGCCTGTCCGGGGTCGACATTCCCGACGCCGTCGACGAGGTCACGATCGAGGGACGGGACCAGCGCAGCGGCTGGGGTGGTGCGACCTTCATGCTACCGCTCCCCCGCTGACGGCCGGGGGCCGGCGGCCGACGTCGCCCCGGTGCCCGACGGGCCCGCCCGCTCCTCGCCGTCGCCCTACCTCCCGTGACGGCCACGCTCTACCACCTGAGCACCGGTGTCCGGTTCGTCACCGAGTGACTCCCCCGGACCCCGCTCAGGGGCGGGGCTGGTCGCCGACGACGAGGCTGAAGTTCCGGGCGTCGAGATCGGTGATCGTGAGGGTCAGATCGAAGACCTCGCCACTGGCCGGCATGACCAGCGCGCACATGAGCGTGAAGTCCGGGGGTAGGACCATGGCCGTGTTGCCACAGTCGACCGAGTCGACCGTGAAGTTGGAGCCGACGGTGTCGTTCATAACGGCGGCCGCCTGGCGCTCGAAGCTGGGCAGGGCGGCAGCGCTGATCAGGTTCCTGGTGGTCAGCTCGAGATGCCCCTCGGCGTTGACCGTGGCGGCCACGTCGATCGTCTGCCCCGGCTCGGTGGTGGCGGTGCAGGCGAACGTGACGCCGACCCCCAGGGGGCCCGGGTCGCCGCACTCCCCCGTCAGTGGACCGAGACCGATCGTGGTCGCCAGCTCCCCACCGATCATCGACTCGGCCTCGCCCCTGGCGTCGATCGCCGGCTCGCCGGCCGGGGGCGACGACGAACAGGCCCCCGCACCGAGGGCGACGGCGACCAGGATGAGGATCGCCCGGAGGGGGCGAAACATGGCGGGGCTCTGTGCGTTGTGCTGACTCATGCCGACCTCCGGGCACGCTAGTCCCCGTCGACGGCCCTGCGGTGCCACGAAGGTCGGTGACCGCGTCACCTACGTGTCCGATTTCCGCCAGCGTGCGACCCTTACCAGGGGTACAACTAGGTCGATGGAGACGTTGGATCACCACACCTGCTACCAGGCCGTCAGCCGCCGCGACGCCCGGTTCGACGGCCGTTTCTACACCGCCGTCACCACCACCGGCATCTTCTGCCGACCGTCGTGCCCGGCCCGCACCCCACGGTCGTCCAACGTCAGGTTCTTCTCCCACGCCGCAGCGGCATCGGCGGCCGGCTTCCGTCCCTGCCGGCGGTGCCGTCCGGAGCTGGCGCCCGGTCACCCCGAGTGGAACCGCCGGGCCGATCTGACCGGACGGGCCCTGCGGCTGATCGATACCGGCATGATCGAACGTTCGGGCGTGGTCGGCCTCGCCTCCCGGCTGGGGGTGAGCGAACGACATCTGCGCCGGGAGCTGCGGGCCACCATCGGCACCGGCCCGCTCCAGCTGGCCCGGGCCCGGCGCCTGTGGCTGGCCCGGTTGCTGCTCGACCAGACGAACCTGTCGGTCACCGACGTGGCCCACGCCTCCGGCTTCGGCAGCCTCCGCCAGTTCAACGACTCGATCCGACGGGCCTTCGATGCCCCACCATCGGCCCTCCGGCGGCGCCGGGGTGGCCTCGGCGACGACACCGCCGTCACGCTCCACCTCCCGTGCCGCGGCCCCTTGCGGTGGGAGGGGGTCCACGCCTTCCTCGCCCAGCGGGCCCTGCCGGGCCTGGAGGAGGCGACCGCCGACCGCTTCCGCCGCATCGTGGGCGGAGGCTGGATCGAGCTCGGTCCGGCTGCGCCCGGCGACGACGCCCTCGTCGTCACGTGCGCCCTCGACCAGCTCAGCGACCTGGCCGAGGTGCTTCCCCGGCTGCGGGCGGTGGCCGATCTCGACACCGACCTCGAGGTCATCGAACGCCAGCTGGCCACCGACCCCGACCTGGGGGCCCGGCTGGCCGCCGACCCCCTGCCCCGTCTCCCCGGCGTGTTCGACCCGTTCGAGGTGACGGTGCGGGCCGTGGTCGGCCAGCAGGTCAGCGTCGCCGCCGCCCGGACCCTCCTCGGTCGGCTCCTGCGCATCGTGTCGCCCGGCCCCCCGACCGGCTTCCCCTCCCCGGACGAGGTGGCGGCCGCCGATCTGGGGGGCCTCGGCATACCCCGACGCCGGCGCGCCACGATCACGGCGCTGGCCCGGGCCGTGGCCGACGGCGCCGTGGTGCTCGACCCCGACACCGCTCCCGACGAGCTCCGCCGCCAGCTGCAGGCCGTCCCCGGCATCGGACCGTGGACCGCCGGCTACGTGGCCATGCGGGCCCTGTCCGACCCGGACGGGTGGCCGCCCGGGGATCTCGGCCTGCGCCGCTCGCTCGGCGTCGCCCCGGCCGAGCTCGAGCGTCGGGCCGAACGGTGGCGACCGTGGCGGGCCTACGCCGCCGTCCTGCTGTGGCACAGCGACCCCACGTTCGCTCCGCCTCCCGCCACGACCCCGACCGACCCCGACACGACCGACCCCGACACGACCGAGCCCGACACGAGGACGACATGATCGACGCCTGGACCATCAACACGCCGACCGGACCCCTCGGCCTGCTGGCCGAACACGGGGTGGTGGTGGCGGCCGGCTTCACCCGACCGGAGTCGCTGTGCGACCGATTGCCGCCCGTCCGCCGGACCGGGCTGGTGACGCGCAGCCACCTGGGCGACATCGGCCGGCTCGTCGCCGACTACTTCGACGGTCGTCTCGACGCCCTCGACGAGATCCCCGTCGACCAGCCCGGCACCGCCCTCCAACATCAGGTGTGGGACGGACTCCGAGCCATCCCCGCCGGCCAGACGCGGACCTACACCGAGCTGGCGGCCACCACCGACCGGCCCCGGGCGGTGCGGGCGGCGGGCACGGCCTGCGGCCGCAACCTCATCGCCCCCGTCGTGCCCTGCCACCGGGCCCTGCGCCGCGACGGATCCCTCGGCGGCTACTACTACGGACTGGCGGTGAAGCGTTGGCTGCTCGACCACGAGGCCCGGTTCACCATCGGGACCTGACGCCACGACCCGTGGGTGGGAGACGGACATCCGGCGATGTCAGTCTCACTGTCAGTCGGCGGCCCTGGCCCGGACGACCACCTCGAGGTCGAGGGCCTGGGCCAGCAGGGCGGTGCGTTCGTTGGCGGCGAAGATTTCGATCTCGATGTCCGCCCCGCCCACCACCACCGGCTCGATCACGAGCTGGGTTCCCCGGCCCGACGTGCGGGCCGTCACCGCCGTCACCACCCCCTGGTGGCGGCGGTCGAGGCCGATGGCCACCCGGAGCAGCCCGGCCAACGTCCGGACGAGCGCCTTGTCGTTCTTCGTCAGGGTGGCGAACTCGGGGTGCCGGTCGCCGGGGAGGCTCTTGCGGTGGTAGCGGGCGATCAGCGCCACGAGCTCCGTCTCGTGCTCGGTGAACCCGGTGAGCTGCTCGCTGTTGCGGGCGATGTACCACGTGTGCTTGTGGTGCCCCGAGTGGGAGATGAAGATCCCGACGTTGTGGATGATGGCGGCGGTGTCGAGCAGCTCGCGGGCGTCGGGGCCGAGGCCGTGGAGGGCGGTCGTCCGGTCGAAGAGCTGGGTGGCGAGGCGGGCCGTGGTCATGGCGTGCTCGGCGTCGGGGTCGAGCTGGCGGGCCAGGCGGATGGCGTTGGACCGGCGGAGGTCGTCGAGGTGATGATCGCCCGTCGGGAACCGGTCGTAGAGCACGCCCTCCCGGAGGGCGAACTCGGAGACCGTCATCGACGGCAGGGCGAAGGCGGCGAAGATCTCGTCGAGGAGGAGGGCGCCGCCGACGATGATGTCGACCCGCTTCTCCTCGAGGCCGGGAATCTTGCGGCGGGCCGAGGTCGATCCGGTGACGACGGTCTCGACCACGGCGGACAGCTCGGCGGCGCCGAAGGAGAACCCGTTCATGTGGCGGGGCTCGCCCCCGGCGGCGGCGGCGATCATCGTCGCCACCGCCGTGATCGTGCCCGAGCTCCCCACACCCAGCTCCGGCTGATGGCCACCGAGCTCCCGCGACACCCCGTCGAGGGCGCTGCGGAGGAAGGTGCGGCACCGCTCGACCGCAGCCTTCGACGGGGCCCGGCCCCCCGCCATCGACTCGGCCAGATAGCGCTCGGTCAGGCGGATGGCACCGAGCCGGAGGCTGCGGGCCTCGATCAGCTCCGGACCGTCACTGATGACGAACTCGGTGCTCCCGCCCCCGATGTCGACGACGAGGGCCCGCCGGTCGCCTATGGGGACGGCGTGGATCACCCCGTGATGGATGAGCCGCGCCTCCTCGAATCCGCTGATGACCTCCACCTCGAGCCCCAGCTCCTCACGGGCGCGGTCGACGAACTCGTCGCGGTTCTCGGCCTCCCGCACCGCGCTGGTGGCCACCGCCGTCACGTCGGCCCCGAGGCTCGACGCCACCTCCACCATCCGGGCCAGGGCGGCGATGCCCCGGTCGATCGCCTCCGGAGCCAGCAGCTTCATGTCGCCACCGCCGGAACCGAGGCGGACCATGTCCTTTTCGGTGGTCACGACGTCGAACCCGCCATCGGGGAGGGCCCGGGCGACGACCAGGTGGAACGAGTTCGTTCCGACGTCTATGGCGGCATGCACGTCGCTCATCACCTCATCCTTACCTCTAGCCTCGACAACTGTGGCATGGCTGATCCGCCTGCAGTTCGTTGAAGGCAGCGACGACGCTACGACCGAACGGGTCTCGTCGCTCCTGTGGGAGCTGGGCACGACGGGCGTGGCCCAACTCCATGACCACAGCCTCCTGGCCGGGTTCGACACCGCACCCGAGGCCTCGGCGGCGGCGAGCGCCGTCACCGGTGCCGCGGGGGTGGCCACGGCCGTCGCCGAACGGGTCGATGACGACGCATGGATCGATCCCGACCGGGTCGGGGCTGTCGTCGTGGCCGGGGAGACGGTGCCGTTGGCGGTGGGCCCGGCGTTCGGCCACGGCCGCCACCCGACCACGGTGCTGGCCCTCGAGCTGATGGCGCAGGTGGGGGTCGGCGGGGCCGACGTGCTCGACCTCGGCACCGGCACCGGCGTCCTGGCCGTCGCCGCCGCCGGCGGCGGCGCCCGGTCGGTACGCGCCGTCGACAACGACCCGGCGGCCCTGGCGGTGGCCCGCCGCAACGTCCGCGCCGTGGCCGGGCGGGTTGGCGACGACGGTCGGCCGTGGGCCCCGATCGTGGTGGCCGCCTCGGCGGGCGACGACCGGTTCGACGTGGTCGTGGCCAACGTGCTCCTCACGGTCCACGCCGACATCGGCCGGGGCCTGACCGCCCGGCTCCGTGCCGGCGGTCACCTCGTCGCCACCGGGGTGCTGGCGACCCAACGGACCCAGGTCGAGCGGGCCTATCCGACGCTCGCCGTCACCGCCACGGCCACCCGGGGCGACTGGCTGGGCCTCGTGCTCCGCCACCGCGCCGTGACCGGAGGGGAACCGTGAGCGGGCCGGGCCCCCTCGACGGCGGCGACGACGACCTCGTGTGGTACGCCGCCTACGGATCGAACCTGTGGCAGGCCCGGTTCCTCACCTACCTGACCGGCGGGCCCGTCCCCCTCGCCCCGTCGGGCCGCCACCAGCGGGGAGCCCGGGACGCAACACCACCGAGGTCGGCCAGCACCATCACCGTCCCCCACCGGCTGTTCTTCGCCCGGGCCTCGGCAGGGTGGGGCGGCGGTGGGGTGGCGATGCTCGACCCGGAACCCGACCCCCGGGAGGCGACCCGGTGCCGGCTGTGGCTCGTGTCGATCCAGCAGTTCGCCGACGTGTTCGCCCAGGAGAACGGTCATCCCGACCCGATCGGGATCGACGTCGACGAGCTCCGCCGTCACCGTCACGCCGACCTCCATCCCGGCTGGTACGGGCGGGCCCTCCACCTCGGTCAGGGCCCGGGCGGCCATCCCGTGCTCACCCTGACCTGCCCCGCGGCGGAACGTGAGCCCCTCCGGGCCGCCCACCCCTCGTACCTGGCCGTCGTCGGCCTCGGCCTCGTCGAGGGGTGGGGCCTCGACGAGGCAGCGGCGGCCCGCTACCTGGCCGAGCGCGACGGCAACCGGGGATCGGTCGACCCGTCCGTCCTGCACCATCAGCTGGTGGCGGCCCGGGCCACCCCGGCCGCCACCCCGGCCGCCGCCCCGGCCGCCCCGGATCGTCCCGGTGACCGCTAGCGTCGACGCCCATGACCGACCCTGCCGACCCTGCCGACCCTGCCGACCCGACGGGCCGCACCACGGCCGACGGGCGACCGGAGCTTCCCCCCATCATGACCCTCGACGAGCTGCGCCTGCTCGAGGCAGCGGGCCCGGCCCCGGTCGTGGTCGACGTCCGCTGGTACCTGGACGGACGCGACGGGCGAACCGCCTACGAGGCCGGCCATGTTCCCGGTGCCCGCTTCATCGACCTCGACCGAGTGCTGTCGTCGCCCCCCACCGCAGTGGCCGGCCGACACCCCCTCCCCCCAGCCGAGACGTTCGCCGCCGGGCTGGCCGAGGCCGGCATCGGCGACGACGACCCGGTGGTCGCCTACGACGACCTGGGCGGCATGGTGGCCGGGCGGCTGGTGTGGATGTTGCGCATCATCGGCGCCCCCGCCGCCCTCCTCGACGGTGGGGTCCAGACCTACGACGACGAGCTCGTGGTGGGGCCCGGACCCGCCACCCCGCTCCCGGCTCGCCGCCGGGTAGTGCCGTGGCCGGCCGGGGCCGTGGCCTCGGCCGACGAGGTGGCACGCCACGTGGCGGGCGGTGGGGTGGTGGCCGACAGCCGGGCCGGCGAGCGCTACCGGGGCGAGACCGAACCCGTCGATGCCCGGGCCGGTCACGTGCCGGGCGCCATCAACCTCCCGTTCGCCGACAACCTGGTGGATGGTCGCTTCCTTCCCCGAGGTGAGCTGGCCGAGCGCTTCCGGTCGGCAGGGGTCGACGGTGACACCATCTTCTACTGCGGGTCGGGCGTGAGCGCCTGTCACAACGTGCTGGCGGCCGAGGCCGCGGGGCTCGGCCGGCCCCGCCTCTACGTCGGATCGTGGTCGCAGTGGTCGGCCGACGACGGCCGACCGGTCGCCGTCGGCGATCGACCCTGACCAGGACGTCGGTCCATTGGGGTCGAGGTCCGACGGCGTCGTTGTGGTATCGTGTCGGCGCGGGTGGGGTTGGCCCTCGTTGAAGGAGCCCCAGGTCATGGCACGGAAGACGGCGATCGGACTCGTCGGCGCTCTGCTCCTGCTCGCTCTTCCCGTCCTGTCGCCACCGGCCAGGGCCCAACGGAGCGCGTTGTTCTGCCCGGCCATGACCGACTCGATCGACCGCCTCTACCACGCCTACTTCCAGCGCGAGCCCGACCCCACCGGATTCGACCACTGGACCGAGTCGTACCGGACCGGCCGTCATGGGCTGCCCCAGATCTCGCAGTACTTCGCCGAGTCCGCCGAGTTCGCCCAGAAGGGCCTGGTCAGCGATCGCACCTTCGTGCTGTGGGTCTACCGGAACCTGATCGGGCGTGAGCCCGAGGCCAACGAGCTCGACTACTGGATGCGGGCCCTCGCCAGCGGCTATCCGCGGGGGGCGATGATGCTCACGCTCACCGAGTCGTACGACTACGTCGTGGCCACCGGTACCGTGACGCCCCTGGCCGGGTACCGACGGTGGTATCCCGACGGCACCCACTGGTATTGCGACATCGGGCCCCAGACCGTCGAGGTCGTGCCCCTCACGGGGGAGGTGTGGGCCGACTACTACCTCTCGAACGGCGGGGCGGTCGACCAGCCGGGCGACCTGTGGACGTTGCACGGCGACGGTAGCCGCAACGTGCAGATGCGGTCCGGCACCCTGGGACCGGGTGCCACCGACTACAACTGGGACGGTGTGTTCAGCGGTGACGGCGACTACGGGCGATACCTGCTGGCCGAGGTCGGGCCCAGCGTCACCTGGATCGTCGTCTTCTACCCCTACTCCATCGGGCCCGAGCGCATCGGCTGGGAGCTCTGACCGACCGGCGGGCTCCGTCCGGCGGCGGGGCACGGCGCTCGCTGCGGCGTTGCTCATCGCCTGGTCCACCGGCTGTGGGGGCGCCGGCCCCGGCCCGGCGGGTGACGAGGGGGCGGCGGGGGCAACGGCCACCACCGACCCCGGAACGCCCACCGACACCTCCGACCCCTCGAGCACCACCACGCACGCCCCGACGACGACCCGGCCCCCGACCCCCACCGCCCCCACCACCACCGCC